>NZ_JBEZDR010000036.1:0-65333 GCF_040648415.1 Nonomuraea sp. NPDC049141 | reverse complement strand
CGGCGTCCGACTCGACACCCGAAACGGCCGCCGCCTAAGATCAACCCGCGGCACCTACCTCGTTGAGCCTTTTACACCGCTCCGAGGACGCGACCCTCGCTCACGCCTACGGCAAGAGACGAGAGGTCATTACCTCTGTCACGGTGAAATCCTCCGTGCCTTGACCCGCTGGTAGTGCCTGGCCGCCTTGGCCCGGTTGCCGCAGCCCTCCTTCGTGCACCAGCGGCGCAGATGGCGACGGTCGAGGAAGAGCCAGCCGCAGTTGTCGGCCTGACAGATGGACACCGACCGCAGATCGGGCGAGGCGAGCAGTTCGGTGCCCTGCCGGGCGATCGTCCACACCACCAGGTCGGGAGAGCCCTCGTCGTCCCAGCCCCATGCCAGGTCAGGGGTCAGCCGCCTGTGACCCATCGCTATCCGCAGGTGCGCGTTCACCGTGTCCAGGTCCCCGGGGTCGGGGGAGTGCTCATTCATGGCGGCCAGGAAGGAGCGGAACAGCACCTCGCGTAGTTCCCGGGCCGCGGCCAGTGTGGCCTGCGTGCCGGCGGGCACCGGGATTCCCGCCTGCTCCGCCCAGTCCGCGAGGTCGGCAGGGGTCTGCAGATGGTCGTACGGCTCCGGCCCGGTGTGCCAGCTGACCGTGTTGGCGAAGTCGAGCGGGAGCGAACCCCCGACGAACATGAACGGCATGCTCTAACTATAAGAGTTGACACAAGGGGTTAGAAGGCTCTAGTTCTAACCCTGTGATGCTTCTCAAGAGGGTAGAAAACCGCGACTTCGGATCGCTGTGGGCCGCGCAGTCCATCTCCCAGGTGGGATCTCAGATCACCACCGTGGCGCTGCCGCTGACCGCCGTGGCGCTGTTCGACGCCGGCCCTGCCCAGATGGGCCTGCTGAACGCCGCCGGCTATCTACCCGCGCTCCTGCTCACCCTGCTCGCCGGCGTGTGGATCGACCGCAGCCGCCGCCGATCGCTGCTCCTGGGAGCCGACCTGGGACGAGCCGTCGCGATCGGCCTGATCCCGGTCACCGCCCTGGCCGGGGCGCTGGGCATCGAGGGTCTGTACGTGATCGTCCTGGTGAGCGGGGCACTGACTGTGCTGTTCGACACCGCCTACCACGCCTACGTTCCCGCGCTCGTGCCAGGCCAGAGCCTGGTTCGGGCCAACAGCCGCCTGCAGTTCAGCGCCTCGCTCGCCCAACTGGCCGGGCCGGGGCTGGGCGGTCTGCTGATCCAGGCGCTCAGCGCGCCCGTCGCGCTCGCCTTCGACGCGCTGTCCTTCCTGCTCTCGGCGCTGTTCCTGGTCCGCATCCGGCATCGCGAGCAGCCCCCGGAGGCCGGCTGGCGCCGGCGGATCCGGCAGGAGATCGCCGAAGGGCTGCGCGCGACCTTCGGCAACCGCCACGTCCGGCCCGTCGCCCTGGAGGCGGCCACGTTCAACTTCTTCGGCCAGTTCATCGCCGCCCTCTACGTCCTGTACGCCGTGCACGATCTGGGGTTGTCCGCCGGGGTCATCGGCGCCATCGCCTCGGCGGCAGCGGTGGGCGCCGTGCTGGGCGCGCTCGCCGCAGAGCCGCTGGTGCGCAGGCTCGGCTTCGGCCCCGCACTCATCGCGACCATGGTGATCGCTTCCACGCCGCTCATCGCCATCCCCCTGGTGACCGGCCCGGCCAGCCCGACCGTACTGGCCATCGCGTACTTCGTGGAGGGGTTCGGCATCGCGGTGTCGGGCTCGCAGGCGGTGACACTGCGGCAGGTCGCCGTGCCCGCCGCCGTGGTCGGGCGGGCCAACGCCGCCTACCGCACGCTGTCGTTCGGCGTGCTCCCGCTGGGAGCCTTGGCCGGCGGCCTGCTCGGCGACCTGATCGGCCTGCGCCCGGCGCTGCTGGCAGGAGGCATCGGTCTCGCGCTGGCACCCGTGTGGGTGCTGCTGTCGCCCGTACGCCACCTGCGCACCGCCGAGGATGCCCGTCCTCGCGAGGCCGAGGCCAGCGCCTGAACGCATCGTCATCGGCACCCGCGAAGGCCCAGCCCGCTCAGAGCCTCGATCGCGGAGCTGCTCGTTTGCACGTCTAGGGTCGGGATGGCGGAGGAGTAGGTCCCCTGCTCATCAGCCCTCCACCGTGCCGTGTTCCTACAGCAGCCGGTCGAAGATGCGCTTGGCGGTGTGCCGCTGCTTGGGCGGCGCGTCCAGATCCACCCGGAGCATCTGATCGATCAGCCGCTTGTAGCGGATCCAGCCGGGACGCCGGGGCGCTTGCGCGGAGTCGGTCAGACCGAGGCCGGCGACTCCTCCACGGTGCGAAAGTCCTCGCCGTGCTTGCTCTGGATGGCCTGGATGGGCCCCCGGCGCCGCACCAGCACCCGATGCGACTCCGCCGTACGCGGCAAGGCATACACCGGCGCGACGTCCTCGCCCAGTTCCAGGCACCGCCGCATGTGCTCCACCACCACCGGCGGCACCTCGCGGGCCTTGGCGAAGCGACCCAGCCGCTGAAGACACTTCAGCGCAAGCGTCAACGCCAGCAGGTGCTCATCGGTGTCGGTCTTCTCCCGTGCCCACGCCATCTCCTCGGCCGAGGGCGAGTAGAAGAGGTACAGCTCGCGCGTCATCATCAAGCGCGGGAACACCCGATAGGCGGTCCGCTCGACCGACTTCATGGGGTGGTTCCGGAATACGCCGGAAACGGGCCGCGGGAGCTAGATCGCCGATAGAACGCGCAGGTCAGCGATTGGTTGAGGGGTAGCTGCCCCGGACGGTGCAAGCAGACTCCAAGTGACCACCTAGAGGCGATCTTGGCTTCGCAGCCGTTCGCGAAGCGCGGCCTCTGCCAGAGGTGGTTCCTCATCTTGTTGCCGGACACGGACCTTGCGTGGGCGAGGCACACCATCGGTCAGGTGGAGGGCAATGAGGACGTCGAACGATCCAAGTCACACTGTCGGCCGCGGTCGACCAGCTGCGCGCCCAAAGCATCCCGGTCAGGGACGAAGACGCCGCCCGGCTGTCCCCGCTCGGCCACGCCCACCTCAACGTTCTGGGCCGCTACTCTATCTCCTCCTCAGCACCAGCCGAAGGCCTGCGCCAGCTCGGCGAGGTCCCCGACCTCCCCGACGGCGGCGGCGTGGGAGGAGGGGGGCGTAGACCCCCTTGGGACACGGCGAATGCGGTAGGCCCGCCATTGAACACCGGGCGGGACGATGGGCTTCCCAATCGGCCGTCGACAACGCGCCGGCCAGCTCCAGACCTCCGTTCGTAGGCGAGAACGATCTCTGACCGCCCCAACCGCGGGGTGTTTGAGAATCGCCTGTCGCTGTTAGTTGCTCCCGTGACGGGAACTGTCCGCGCCTCAAGAGTCTTGCGCGTAGTGCACGATGACAGGTGGGGTGGCGAAGAACTCGCCGACCGCTTCGCGCCACAGCTGGAAGAGTTCGGACTGGCGGAAGTCAACAGTGTGTGCCTCCACGGTCTCCCAGCCAACCAGCAGGGGATAGTTGCGAGGATTTTCGATCTGGCGGATGAGACGGGCCCAGCGGTAGCCAGCAGCCTGCGCGACAGCTTGGTGACCACGGGCGAAAGCCTCTTCGAACTCGGCCTCCCGGCCGAGGGCGATCACTAGTTCGGCATGTTCGATGACCACGGGTGTTGCTTCGCACGAAAGGGACGGCAGGAGGTGTGTCTGTCCGGTTCGGCTTGGGGCGCTCATTCAGCGGAAGGTCTCGCGGTGGTCGCGTGCCCACTGCTGGAAGCTGCGCGGTGGTTTCCCGGTGAGGTCCGCGACGGTCGAGGTGACCAGGGTCGAGGCCGAGCGGTTCTCGGCCGCCGACAGTAGTGCGTCCACGAGGGCGGGCGGACGGCCGTCGGCCAGCATTTGCGCCCGCGCGTCCTGGACGGGGACTTCTTCGAAGCGGAGCTCGCGGCCGATCGCCGCACCGATCGCCTGGACCTGTTCGGGGCGGCTGATCGTCTGGGGCCCGGTCAGCCGGTAGGTCGCGCCCAGGTGAGTGTCGTCGGTGAGCGTGCGGGCGGCGACGGCCGCGATGTCACGCGGGTCGATGACCGCCGTCGCCGCGGTCAGCGGGCCACGCACGACCCCGGTGGTTCGGATCTGCTCGGCCCAGCTCAGGGTGTTGCTGGCGATGGTGTCCCCACGCAGTATGGTCCGTGGCAGGCCAGACCCCTCAATCAGGCGTTCCATGCCGGCGTGCAGTTTGAAGATGGGGTCGCCGCGTTCCTCGGGGCGGCCGTCCACGCCGATCGACGACAGGTAAACCAGGCGCTGGGCGTGCCGGGCGATCGCTTCAAGCACAGCGGGCGCGCCTTGGGTGGTGAGGAACGGCCACACCAGGAAGACCGTCTTGATCCCGGTCAGTGCCTCGGTCAGTCCTTCTGGGGCGTCGAGGCTTCCGGTCGCGACGCTGATGCCGTGGGGCACTCGGGTGGCTGTGGCCTCGCTCGGAAGCACCAGGGCGCGGACATCGGCCGTGCCCGTCGCGTGGAGTTGGGAGAGCACATGTCGCCCCACGTTTCCCGTGGCCCCGATCACCAGAATCATTGCCTCATCCCTTTCGGAGGTCTCATTTTCCGACGATCGTGCGATCTGGTGGGCCTTATGGCGACTCAGAAGCGGCCGGACGAGCCGAATTCGACACTGAATAGTCTGTGACAGTGGAAACCGACATGGCGGACGAGCTTGACCGACGGCTGATCCACGCGCTCCAGCTCGACGCGCGCGCTTCGTTCAGCCGCATCGCTGAGGTTCTGGGCGTCTCGGACCAGACGGTCGCGCGTCGCTACCGGCGGTTGCGTTCGGCCGATCTGCTGCGGGTCGTGGCGGTGCCGCCCGCCAACTTCTACGGGCACGGGCGCTGGATGCTGCGGCTGCGCTGTGTCCCGGGGGCGGCCGACGCGATCGCCTCCGCGCTGGCCCGCCGTCCCGATACGGCGTGGGTGCAATTGATCTCAGGGGGCACCGAGGTGCAGTGCATCATCCGCGCCCGGGTTCCCGGTGAGAGCGAGCAGCTTCTTCTGGAACGTCTGCCCCGCCATGGGCGGGTGGTGGACATCACCGCCTACTCGCTGCTGCACACCTTCTATGGCTCACCCGGACGCGTTCGGCTGCTCAACGCCCTCACGCCGGAGGAGGCAGGCCGACTCGGCCCGGGGCCCGACGCGGTGACGGGCGCCGACCTGCCGCACTGCGATGCCGATGACCTACGCCTGCTGAACGTCCTCGCCCGCGACGCCCGTACGGGACTGGCCCATCTTGCGGCCGCCACCGGCTGGTCGCAGTCGACCGTGCGGCGGCGGATGGACGAGCTCCGAGCCGGCGGCGCGCTCCACTTCTACGCCGAGTTCGATCTCACCTACCTCGGCTACCGCGCGGGCACGCGGCTGTGGGCCTCGGCCCCGCCCGCCGAGCTGGCCGCCGCCGGGGAGGCCCTGGCCTCTCATCCCGAAATAGTCTTCGCCGCCGCCACCACCGGGCCCACCAACCTGGTCGCCACGGTGATCTGCACCGACGCGCACGACGTGTACCGGTACCTCACCGAACGCGTCGCGGCCCTGCCCGCCATCACCCATGTGGAGACGACCCCGGTCATCCAGACCCGTAAACGCGTCGGCCGCCTCCTGCAGGCGGCCCTCGACGGGTGAATCTTACGATCGCCTCGGCGCACGCGGTCAAAGGTGTCTTGTTGTGGCGCGGGGCTCAGGGGTTGGTAAGAGCCGGGACACCGGCGCCTAATAGTTGATCTTGACGGTTCGCGGGTCGGTGGTCGGAAGTCTGTGCTGGTGTCCCGTAAGGGGATCCTCAACCGGAACACCCGCCAGCCGAGACAGCGCCCCAGGTCACTGTGTTCCGTATAGGTGTTCCGCGAACTGTTCCGGTGAAGACCCCCTATCCGGAACACTCGAGCGCGTGAACGGAATCCGTGTCGGCTACGCCCGTTGCTCGACCGACGAGCAAGACGTGATCATCCAGACCGAGCAGCTCCTGGCCCTCGGCGTCCCCGAGGAGCGGATCTACATCGACCGCGGCTTCTCCGGCACCACCCGCCGCAACCGGAACGGCCTCGACCAGGCCCTCGCCGCCGTGTGGGACGGCAGCGTTTTCACCGTGACCAAGTTCGACAGGTTCGCCCGCAACATGGCCGAGGCCAACCAGATCCTCACCGACCTGTCCGGACGCGGTGTCCTGTTCGGCCTCGGCGCATCCGTCTACGACTGGAACGACCCGTTCGGCCGGCTGTTTCTGCAGACCCTCGCCATGGTCGCCGAGTTCGAGGCCAACCTCGGGCACATGCGCACCCGCGAGGGCATGGCCCTGGCAAAGAAGAACGGCAAGCTCAAGGGCAAGCAACCCAAACTGCCCGAACCCGCCCGGCGCTCCATCCGCCGCCGCTACGCCGAAGGCGAGGTATCCCTGGCCGACCTGGCCACCGAGTACAGCGTCGGACGCTCCACCATCCACCGCATCATCCACAGGCCAGAAACCTCCAGATAGAGCGATCACACGCCAAAGCCGGACGTCACACTTCACCCAAGATCATTCTCACCGCTAACGGCTGCCTCGGTTCCTCAACCCCGGTTGAGGCGTCATTCCCCGCCCGTGGCTGTCGGGGCGCTGGAGAACGATGATCCGCCCGCCGCCGCGGGGCGCCTCACACTGACGATCCCATTCTTCCGAGGCCTCCCGTGCTGGACGCGCACGGGAGGCCCTCGCCATGCCGAAGCATCCGGACCTGCCCCAGGAGCTCCCCAGCATCATCGCGGCATGGCGAAGAAGAAGACGGCGTGGGGTCGGTACGTGGTGCCGGTGATGGTCGGCCACCCCGACACCACTGGCGAGGGCCAGGCGCCGACCTTGCCCTGAACGCAAGAGGCCCGACCGGGCTGGACCCCCGGCCGGGCCCGGCTGGCCACCTCCGCCCGTATGTCAGCGGCGGCGTCAGGGCGGCGACGGCTCGGTATCAGAGCGGTCGGCGATCGTAGGGGCATCGAAAGAACGCCGCACAAGGAGCACACGATGCAGAAGTTCGACACCCCCGCCCCGATCGCCGCCGTCCTGCACATCCCCGCGGGACGCGTCCAGTTCATCGCCGCCGACCAGGCCGACACCACGGTCGAGGTCCAGCCCACGAACACCTCCAAGAGCCGTGATGTGAAGGCGGCCGAGGAGACCACGGTCGCCTACGCCGACGGCGTCCTGCGGATCGAGACCTCGGTGAAGAACCAGTACCTCGGCCCGTCCGGATCCATCGACGTGACCGTCAAGCTGCCCGCCGGCTCCCACATCGAGGCCAAGACGGCCAGCGCCGAACTCCGGACCGTCGGCCGCCTCGGCGACATCGCCTTCGAAGGCGCGTACCGCCAGATCAAGCTCGACGAGACCGCAAGCCTGCGCCTGACCGCGACCGACGGCGACGTCGAGGTCGGCCGCCTGGCCGGCCCCGCGGAGATCAGCACCGCACGGGGTGACATCCGCATCGCCGAGGCCACCGGCGGCAAGGTCGTGCTCCGCACCCAATCCGGCGACATCGCGATCGCCGCCGCCACCGGGGTCTCGGCCGCCCTGGACGCCGGCACCAGCTACGGCCGCATCACCAACGCCCTCAAGAACAACGGCACCACCGAACTCGACATCCACGCCACCACCTCCAACGGCGACATCACCGCCCGCAGCCTGTGACCCGCAACCTCCCAAGGAGAGGCAGACCAAGCCCGGTCACGACGAACGGCCCCGGTCCATCCATGCGGACCGGGGCCGTTCCAGGCCCTCCACTCGGGTTCGTGGTCCGGAGAACCCAGGGAAACCGAACGGTCACCACACCGGTAGAGAGTCACCCTCACAAAGATCGCTACATTGAGTAGTTGGAAATTCGCTCTTTGTAGTTCCCTGTGAGAGGACCGGCATGTCCCACCCCCCCCACGGCGCCACTCCCTGATCAGTACCGCCCTCACCAGCACGGCCCTACTGGCCAGCATGACCCTGATGGCCGCCACCCCCGATCTCGCTGCCGCGAGCCCTGTCCAGAACACGCTCAAGACGGCGGCACAGCGCGCGGAGGGACCGCTGCTGGCCGACGCGGTCGCCATGCTGCCGGTGGCCACCGAGCGGCGCGAGGGCTACCAGCGCACCTCGTTCCGGCACTGGGCCTGCTCGGCCTCGGGACGGACGTGGTGGAGCCGGTGCCGGCCGGACCGAACGGCCATCGACCTCGAAGCACTGCAGGCGGTGCTCCGGGCCGGCTCCCCGCCCCCACCATCATCTGCCTCCAGGCCAGCAACCTGAGCACCGGCGCCTGCGACCGGCTGCGGCAGGCATGCGAGCTGGTCCACCGGCACGGCGGATGGGCGCACGTGGACGGAGCGTTCGGATTGTGGGCGGCGGCGAACCCCGCGACCTGGCATCTGGTGGACGGGCTGGAGCTGGCGGACTCGTGGGCCTGTGATAGTCACAAATGGCTGAACCTACCTTATGACTCAGGCTTCGCGTTCTGCGCCCGCCCCGACGTGCACGCGGCGGTGATGTCCTACACCGCCGCGTACCTGGTCGGTTCCGGCAGGCGCGGACCTCACCGCCGAGTCCTCGCGCCGGGCCCGCGGGTTCGCCGTGTGGGCCGGGCTGCGGGAGCTGGGGCGCGACGGGGGTCGCGGCCCTGGTCGATCGTTGTTGCGCACTGGCCCGCCGGTTCGCCGATGGTCTGACCGCGGCTGGGTTCGAGGTGGTGAACGAGGTCGTACTCAACCAGGTGCTGGCCAGCTTCGGCGACGACACGCGCACCGACCAGGTGGTGACGGCGGTGCAGGCGGACGGCACCTGCTGGGCGGGCACGACCTGGCGAGGGCGGCGGCTGATGCGGATCTCAGCGTCGAACGATTACACGGCCGAGACGGACGTGGACCAGTCGATCGCCGCAATCATCCCCGGCCACCGTGACTCAACGCCCTCACCGTGCAGGCATCACCTCACCGAAGAAGGACGAAAGGGCCATGGCCCAGGCTGAGGAAAGCGTTCACACGTCACGGACACCTCGATTCGAACTGGACGATCGCCCGCCGGTCCAGCCCGCGCCCCCGGAGACAGCACGCTCGCTCGACGTTTCCGTGCGCAAGTTCCGCGCCCAACGTCGCAGTTTCCTGCAGCCCTGCCTGCAACTTCTCCGTCTCCCGCGCCCGCAGCGACGACCGCCATGCTGGGCCGCATGGATCGATTCGACATCCTCGACACCTGCACCCGGATGGCCTGGTACGCCGATCAGCGGGAGTGGAGCAGGCTCGCTGAGGTGTTCGCCGACAAGGTGAGGCTGGACTACACCAGCCTCAACGGAGGCGAACCCATCACCCTCACCCCGGCGCAGATCATCGAGGGCTGGCAGGGCGCGCTCGGCGCCTACGTGGCCACGCAGCACCTGATCGGCAACCACCTGGCCACCATCAACGGCGACACCGCGGTGTGCACCGCCTCCTTCCAGGCCACCCACCGCAAGACCGACGACACCCTGTGGACGCTGGGCGGCACCTACCGCTTCGACCTGACACGCACCGGCGACGGCTGGCGAATCACCGAAGTGCTGATGACCGCAGCCTGGAGCGACGGCACCCGATGAGGATACCCACCATCGTGGGTGTGGCGGCGGCCGTGCTGGTCGTCGGCGGGGTGGTGGCCGTGACCGGCAGCGATTTCCTGCGCGCGGTCGCCACCGACGCCGTCCAGCCGCTGCCCTCGCCGACCGCCTCCCGCGGGCCGCTGGACCCGGCGGCGCAGCGCTACCTGGACGCCGTGGCGGCCAAGGACGCCGACGTTCTGGCCGCCGCCTTCGCGCCCGACGGCCTCGTCATCGACGTCGGGCGCGAGATCCGCGGCCGGGACGCCATCCGGCGGTGGGCCGCCGACGAGGTCATCGGCGGCGTCTACACGCTGCTGAACCACACCCCGCGCACCGGCGGGGTCACCATGCTGGTCCGCTTCAAGCCCGGCGGAGCGGGCGGCTTCCGCGCCAACTACCACTTCGACATCACCAACGGTTTGATCACCAAGGCCACTTTGGAGTATGCGTGAACAAGGTCACCTTCGACAGCGACGGCGTCACCCTGACCGGCAATTTGTACCTGCCCCAGGGCGTGGAGCGGGCCCCGGGCGTGGTGGTCGCGGGCACCTGGACCAGCGTCAAGGAGCTGATGGCCGACCGCTATGCCCAGCGCCTGGCCGAACGCGGCTACGCGGCGCTCTCCTTCGACTTCACCGGCTTCGGCGAGTCGGGCGGCGAGCCGCGCGACGTGGAGGAGCCGGCCCGCAAGGTCCTCGACATCCACCACGCGGTCGCCTTTCTGGCCACCCACCCGGCCGTCGACGCCGACCGGCTGGGCGCGCTGGGCATCTGCGCGGCCGCGATGTACATGGCCGGCAACGCCGCCCACGACCCCCTCGTCACGTCCCTGGCCCTGGTGGCGCCGTGGCTGCACGACGCCGCCATCTGCGAGCAGGCGTACGGCGGCGCCGAGGCGATCGCCGAGAAGATCAAGATCGGGCGGGAGGCCCGGTCCCGGTACGACGAGACCGGCGAGATCGACTACGTGCCGGTCGTCAGCGCCACCGACCCGCGCGCGGCCATGCCGTACGACATCGACTTCTACCTCAACCCCGAGCGCGGCGGCATCCCCGCCTGGCCCAACCGCTTCGCGGTGATGTCCTGGCCGGACTGGCTCACCTACGACTCCATCGTCCTCGCGCCGCAGATCACCCAGCCCACCCTGCTCGTGCACAGCGAGGACGCCGCCATCCCCGATGGGGCACGGCGTTTCCACGCCGGGCTGGCCGGGCCCAAGGACATCCACTGGACCCAGGGCACCCAGTTCGACTTCTACGACCAGGAGCCACAGGTGACCGTGTCGGTCGACGCCGTCGTCGCCCACTTCGGCAGGACGCTGCGATGATCCTCGTCAGCGGAGCCACCGGCAACGTCGGCGGCGAGGTCGTCCAGGCTCTGGTGCACGCCGGAGAACCCGCGCGCGTGCTGGTACGCGAACCCGCCGACCTGCCGGTGGAGCAGGCCGTCGGCGACCTGAACGAGCCGAGCTCGATCGGCGCCGCGCTCGACGGGGTGCGCAGCGTGTTCCTGCTGCCCGGCTACCGGAACATGACGGGCCTGCTCGCCCGGATACGGCAGGCCGGAGTGGAACGGGTCGTGCTGCTGTCCAGCCTGGCCAGCGTCGCCACCGACACGCGCAACGCCGTCTCGCAGTACATGATCCGTTCGGAGACGGCCGTGCGCGAATCCGGGCTGGCCTGGACGGTCCTGCGGCCCAATGCGTTCATGTCCAACGCGCTGCGCTGGCTGCCGCAGTTGCAGGCCGGGGATGTCATCAGGGATGCGTTCGGCGAGGTGCCGATCGCCTCGGTCGACCCATACGACATCGCGGCCGTGGCCGTCCGCGCCCTGCTGGATCCCAACCACGAGGGACGGGTGTACCCGCTCAGCGGGCCGGAACGGCTCCTGCCCGCCCAGCGGCTGGCCGTCCTGGCCGAGGTTCTCGACCGTGATCTGCGCTTCCACGCGCTGTCGGACGCGGAAGCCCGGGCCGACATGGCCGGAAAGATCCCCGAAGAGTACATCCAAGCGTTCTTCAGCTTCTACAGCGACGGCACGCTCGACGAATCCCAGATCTATCCGACGGTGGAGCAGGTGACCGGAACGCCACCACGGACCTTCCAGCAGTGGGCCATCGCCCACCGAGCTGCCTTCACCGCGCGGACGGACCCTTGAGCTGCCGGCTGAGCGGGCAGATCAGGGCATGATCGTCCTCTCGGGCTCCCCCACACCGTGCCGAGTTCCGGGCACTGGGCTCGGATTGGCGCTTCCGCCTGGTTCGACGCAGCCGGGCTCGGTCGGTGTACGGACGGATGTTCTCGTCGTCGGGCAGTAGCTGGACCGCGTCAGCGGTCACCGCTCGCAGGTGGTCACGGTCGGTTCGGTGCACACCGCGTGTACCGGGGACAGCAGACGAAGAGCATGATTCTGCGTGCCCGCCAGGGGCGTCACAACCAGCCGCGGTCCCTGGCCAGCAGAGCGGCCTGGAAGCGGGTGCTCGCACCGAGGCGGGCCATCAGATCGGCGACGTGGGCACGGAACTTGCGGACCGAGACGTTGATCGAGCGGGCTGCGGCCTCGTCGGTGTCATGGCTGGTCAGCGCATGCAGGACCCGCTGTTCGACAGGGGACAGCGGCAGGTCGTCCAGGTCACGGGCGCGTGCCCACATGCCCTCGAAGACCTCCGCCAGCATCGCCACCGCGCCAGGTTGGCGGATCTGCAGCGCGCCTGCCTTCGGGTCAGCGGGATCGGCCTGGACGAACGCGACCGACCGGTTGACGACGGCCAGGTGCCGGAACGGCTCGGTGGTGACCCGGTGCAGGTCCCCCAGCGTGTGCCAGAACCGCGCGTACGGCTCCTGCTCGGGGTCCTCCAGGGCCTGCGCTGAGAACAGGGTGCGGCTGCGAAGACCGGCGGCCAGGAAGCCTTTGAACGGAGCGGCGGCGTACTCGGTCCCGCGGTACAGTGCCCGTTCCTTCATGTGCACGAACTCACCCGGATCGTCGCCCAGCATCGCATACATGCGCCGGGTCACGGTCGGCCCGTCCGTCAGGTGCTCGACCATCTGCACATGCCGGCCGCTGCGATGCTCCTCGGTCAGTTCCTTGAGCACGTCCCAGGCGACGGTCAGCTCGGTGAGCTGCCGCTGGGTCTGCTCCACCCGCCGCCGCACCAGCAGGTCCACGGCGGCGGTCGGGGTCACCACGGTCAGCGCCTCGTCCACCAGTCTCAGCGCGCGCAGCTCGGCGGCCACGCCGCGCCCGTCGGCCATGCCGAGCTCCACGCCGGCCGCATCCAGGTTGGCATGCGGTTTGCGCAGCAGGTAGCGGTAGAGGCGTTCCTGCTCTGTGGTCAGCCCGAGGCTGGCCAGGCTCATCATCACTCCTAGGTTTCGTGCTCAGCCCAGCAGCAGCTGCTGCTTCCCAGCGGGTTGGCGATACGCGTCGCCGCCGGCGGAGCCGTGCCTCCGGAGAACCTATGAGGACGGCGATCCCGCTTAAGGATCCGGTCGGGGGTGTTGACCGTGGCTTCTGGTTCCGACGCCCGGCATCGGAAGCTGCGGATTGAGCGCACCTGGCCTTGGGCGCCCAGGCGTTCGTCCTCGCCTGCCAGCGCCTTACCTGCCTACCGGCCCTCGCCTCGAGGATCAGACGGGGACACTCCCCAGGCCCGTGGAACCTGGTGCACAACAATCGACCCGCGGCACCGACATGCCGACGATCACGGTGAAGTACAGGGCCGACGTCGCGAAGAACGTGCCGTCGCCGATGGAACTGCTCAACTCGGCGAGCCCGAGCGTGCGCTCGGAGGCTCATCAGTCCACTTGTGGTGAACGGGTACGACCGCGCTTGAGCTCGAAGAACCCGTCGGTCGCCGCAGTAAGGAGGATTCCGTCCCACAGCCGTCCCGCCGCCTCGCCGCGGGGCGCCGGGGTTACCACCGGCCCGAAGAAGGCGTTCACCGACCCGTCTGGGGTGGGGACGTGGATCACAGGTGTGCCGAGGTTCTCCCCGACAGGGTCCAGGCCCGCGCGGTGACTGGCGAGGAGCGCCTCGTCGTACTCTGCGGAGTCGGCGGCATCCGCCAGCCGTTCGGGCAGTCCCACCGCGACCAGCGCCTTCGTGAAGAGCTCCCGGCCGATAGGCATCTTGGCGTGATGCATCAAGTTGCCGAGTGCCGTGTAGAGGTCACGGAGCACGCCGTTGCCAAAGGCCTGCTCAGCTGCGATCGCAACCCGCACAGGAGCGCGGGTGTCACCCAGCCACTCCCGATACCAGTCCTCCAGATCATCGCGACGCTCGTTCAGAATGGCCAAGCTCATCACATGGAACCGGGCCTGAACGTCGCGAACCTGCTCCACCTCGAGCAGCCAGCGAGAGGCGTTCCACGCCCAAGGGCATTTCGGGTCGAACCACATGTCTATCTGCACAGCGGCATTCAATCTCAGCGCATGGACCCTACAGAAGAGCCGATTCCTGGCAATCTGATTGGGCCAACCGCCACGCCCGCCGGTGCGCGACCACAGAGCTTGCCAGGCCCAGTCAGCCCGTGTCCCCGAGATACTTATCCACGCGGTGGCGGAACCCGGGCAGTTGCTGGCCTCGGCCGCGGTGTCCCGCTCGACAGTTCTGAATCACGACAAGAGCGTGGCCGAAACAGCGACATAAACCGTGGCACGTCACAGGTTCGCGCCGCGCAGGTCCTGGCCCGGGCCGATCGTAGGCACGGAGGGAAAGCTGGCGGTCAGCGTGCAGACGGGCGCCAGGCGTGCCGGCGGCGAGGAGGACCCGAGCCCACCAGGGCGAGACGGTCACCCGCAGCCAGGGGCGGCGCGGCTGGGCTGCCCGCGCCAGGCGGCCGAGCAGGGTAAGCAACAGTTCTTGAGTTGAGGGCGCGATGGTTATCTGGGGCTGTCAAGCGAACCTGCTGGTCAGACGCTTGAAGGCCTGTTAGTCACGTCAGACACCTCAGGCGCCTAACGTGTGTCGGCCCGGTGCGAGGGGTGGCCGGGCGCGGAGACGAAGAAGTCGACCTTGAGCGCGTAGCGGTGCGCCACGTAGGAGCTGATCGTGTATTCGAGAGGGTTCCCATCCTGGTCGATGATGGAGCGCGTCTCGACGAGCATCGGCGTGGTGGGGTCAACGTCGAGTTCCGGTGCATCGTCGTCGGCTGTGCGCGCAGTGAGGACGGAGGAGCCGAGGGTCGGGTGCAGTCCTGTGCGGCGGAGGGTCTGGTGCAGTGATCCGGTCTCCAGGTCTGCGGTGAGCAGCGCGTCGAGGGTGGCGGGGAACGTGGCGTGTTCGATGGCCACGGGCAGGTCGTTGAAGAGCCGGACGCGGCTGATGGCGACCACGGACGCGGGCTGCGTGGTGAGGGCCGGGTAGAGGGCGGCCATCTCCTGGTGGGAGGCAGGGCGCACGGCGGCCTCCAGGACCCGGGAACGCGGTGTCTTGCCAAGGGCGAGGGCCTGGTCATGGAAGCTCAGCAGGGTGCCGACCGGCCGGGCGGCGGCGGCCTGCCGCACGAAGCTGCCTCGCCCGGGGACCCGCTCCAGCAGGCCGTCGCGCTCCAGTCGGACCAGAGCGGCGCGCGCCGTCATCCGGGAGACACCGAACTCCTGCGCCAGCCGCGATTCGGAGGGGAACGGATCGCCGTCGCCGGCGCCTTCGAGGCGCCGGCGCAGCTGCTTCTCGATGCGCTCGTACAGCGGTTGCGACGCGGCCATGGCGGGTGTGCTCCTCCTCAGTCGGATGGTGTCGGCTCCCAGTGTGACGCCAGTCGACACCGTCACTCAGATCTGTATAGGCTGTATATACAGCTTATCTCGGGCGACCCGAAGGAGAGCATCATGTCCGTGGCCTCGATCGACGTCCCGCGCTGGGACGGCCACCTGCCCTCACGCGAGCAGGTGGCGAAGATGATCGACCACTCGCTGCTGCGGCCCGAACTGACTCCGGCCGAGGTCGAGGACGGCCTGGCAATTGCCCTGAAGTACCGCACGGCGTCGGTGTGCGTGCGGCCCGCCGACGTGGCGGCTGCGGCCGCCGCGCTGCGCGGTAGCCAGGTTCGCGTCGGCACGGTCGTCGGCTTTCCGCACGGCAGCAGCACCACGCAGGCGAAGGTCTTCGAGAGCACCGAACTGATCTCCCTGGGGGCGGAAGAGATTGACATGGTGATCAACATCGGCCGCCTGCGCGGCGGCGACGTCGCGTTCGTCCAGAACGAGATCGCCGCCGTCGTCCAGGCCGCCGAGGGCCTGTCCGTCAAAGTGATCTTCGAGAACGCTTATCTGACCGACCAGGACAAGACCGCCGGGTACAAGGCCGCCGAGACCGCGGGCGCAGCCTTCATCAAGACCAGCACCGGGTTCGCCCGCGGCGGTGCGACGGCCGCCGACATCGCCCTGATGCGCCGTACCGTGTCCTCGAACGTGCAGGTCAAAGCCGCCGGAGGCGTTCGCACCCTGGACGCGCTCCTGCACCTGCACCAGCTCGGCGCCACCCGCTTCGGAGCCACAGCCACCGCGGCGATCCTCGACGACCTGGAAAGCCGCCGCAACGGCAACCTGCCCACCGCGAGCGCCGCCGAACTGACGGCGGGCTACTGAGTGGGAAGCATCGTAGAGGGCGTAGCGCCCCCCGACCCGCGTGGTTAGGCGGCTGCGAGGTCGAGGCGGGTGTCCATGTCCAGGCAGTGCTGTCCGTCTCATCGCCAACGGCTGTTCCTGCGTGAGTAACGATCCATACCTGGCGGCTGGGGACACCTTCGGGAGCGGAGCCCCGGCCTGGAGTGGTTCAGTGTGCCCGCAGCGCTGCGAGGATGGCCTGTTCCACGTTGTGATGCACGGTCAGGATGAGTCTGGCTCCGGTGTCGTTCAGCAGCCGGGCGGGTGCCTGCTGAAGGGACGCCAGGTGCAGGTCGCCTCCGTGCCGGCGGAGCAGGGCCCGGACATTGAGCAGCACACGCAGGCCTGAACGGCCTACATGCGGTACCTCGCTCAGATCGAGCACCACGTGATCGCCTGGCTGCCGCCGCGCCCGGCTGACGAAGGCGTCCAGCTGGTCGACGTTGGCGGCGTTCAGGTCTCCGGCCATCGAGATCACGGTGACGCCGGGCACGTGCTGGCAGGCGAACGTCAGCGGGGTCATCGCGGCTCCCCGGCAGCGGGTGGACCGTCTGGCAGGACGGGAACAGGTGAGAGCGGCCATGAGATCAGTCCTGCGCGCGCGTCAGATATCTCGTGATGGCCAGGGCGAGGCCGACGAAGCCGGCGAGCGATCTGCCACCATCGAGGTCCAATGCCTTCAACGGGCGGCCCAGGCTGCTCGTGTCCACTCAGGACGACCCGCAGGGCGACCGCTCCTACGAGCTCACCACTCCGGTGACCTTGCTGGGCAGGGGCACCGACTGCGACCTTCGTCTTGTCGACCCCGGCGTGTCACGTCACCACGCGGAGTTGCGCGTCGAGGGTCAAAACGTCGCTCTCGTCGATCTCGGATCGACGAACGGCACGTTCGTCCACGGCCAGCCGGTACGCAGGGTCGAGCTCCAAAACGGCACGCGAGTGACGCTTGGACGTACGACTCTGGTGTTCCGGCGCGATTAGGGGCGGACAAACGGTCCATGTCCGAGCTCACGCTGCTGCTGATCCGGCTCGCATTCCTGGCGGTGCTGTGGTTCTTCGTCATTGCCGCAGTCGGCGTGATCCGGACTGACTTGTTCGGATCACGTACGGCACCCGCACGTAAAGGCATCTAGCCTGCCAAACCGGCCGCCAAGCCGAAGAGTAAGAAGGGCGCCGATCTCCAACACGCGGCCTCCGGGGAGCTCCAGCATGCGCACCACCAGTGACGGCAGGGTGGCCAAGGATGTGGGCCAGCCCGTCTACTGCGTGGTGGCAGCGGCGGCGCCCAGTCCGTCGATCTGGGTCACCAGGGTCTTGTCGGCATACGCCAGGTGCAGCCAGTTCTCCTCGCCGAGGTCGCTGCGGGAGACCGGCTCCCACAGCAGGTCGTGGTTCTGCCAGTAGAGGTGACTGCCGAGGAACACCTCGCGGGGGGACGGCTGTCGGCGGGCGCCGCTGCTGGCTTGTATCGGTGGCCTGCCGCCTTCGGCGCCCTCTTTCCCCTCCCGCACCAAGCCGCAGGTTCCCGGCGATCGCCGGAGTCGCTCCTTGCCATCCGCCCGGTCCTCTAATAATATTACGACCGTAAGCTAAACGATCGAAATTTAATGATGCAGGGAGTCTGTGATGGCGACACATCGGCCGGTAGCACTCGTGACGGGGGCGTCATCGGGGATCGGTAACACAACCGCTCGCGCCTTCGCCACAGCCGGGTTCGAGGTGATCGGAACCGGACGGAACACCTCGGGACTCACCCCGCCCGCCGGTGTGACCTTCCTCGACCTCGACGTGACCAGTGACGAATCCGTCACCGCCGCCGTCCAGGAAGTGATCGAACGGTTCGGACGGATCGACGTCCTCGTCAACAACGCCGGTCTGGGCTCGGCCGGCGCCGCCGAGGAGAACTCCGTCGCCCAGGCACAGAGGCTCTTCGACCTCAACTTCTTCGGTCTCGTCCGCATGACGAAGGCCGTCCTGCCGCACATGCGCGCCCAGGGCCGTGGACGCATCGTCAACCTCTCGTCCGTCCTCGGCGTCATCCCGCAGCCCTACATGGCCCTCTACGTCGCCGCGAAGCACGCCATCGAGGGCTACTCCGAGTCACTGGACCACGAAGTCCGCGAGCACGGCGTCCGCGTCCTGCTCGTCGAGCCCGGCTACACCCGGACCGCCTTCGACGCCAATGCCGCGCAGCCCGACACCCCGCTGCCGCTGTATGCGGAGCGGCGGCGTGTCTTCGACGAAGTGGTCGCTGAGGCGATGAAGACCGGCGACGACCCCGCCGTCGTCGCCAAGGAGATCGTCACGGCGGCCACCGCCCCGAAGCCGAAGCTGCGCTACACCGCTGGACCGCTCGCCTCACGCATCACCACCGCGCGACGCCTGGTCCCCGCCGGGATCTTCGACAAGCAGATCCGCAGATTCAACCGCATGCCCGGCTGACATCGCACCCGGCCCATCGGCCCGCACTGCGCGCGAGAAGTGCACTCACCTCCGACCTGAACAGGAGCATCACCATGGGAATCAGTACGCAAGCACAGCAGTTCGCGCAGTTCCTCGAGAGCGTGCGCGCGAAGGCGTCGACACCGGGCCTCGATCTGGCCGTCGTCCGCGACATCGTCGACACACATGCTTCGGCATCGACCGAGCCGGAAGGCGTCACCTACGCCGACGTGGACGCCGACGGCGTCCCCGCCCTGTGGGCCATCCCCGAGGGCGCCGACCCCGACAAGGCCCTGCTCCACTTCCACTTCGGCGGATCGGTCGCCGCCTCCATCGCATCGGACCGCAAGGCCGCCGGCCACATCGCCAAGGCGGCCGGAGCCCGCTCACTCGTCGTGGGCTTCCGCCTGGCGCCCGAGCACCCCCACCCGGCGCAGATCGACGACGCCGAGACCGCCTACCGCTGGCTGCTCACGCAGGGCTACGAGCCGCGGAACATCGGCAGCACCGGCCACTCCATCGGAGGCACCCTCGCGGTCATGCTGCCACTGCGCCTGCTCGCCAAGGGCGAGGCGACCCCCGGGGCGATCATCAGCATCTCACCGTGGACCGACCTCACCATCAGCAACCCGAAGGTGGACGAGAACGAGGAACACGACAAGATGCTCAGCCGGGACATCCTCGAGCAGTTCCGAGCAGCTTGGCTGCAGGACCCCGGCGTGGACTTCACCGACCCCGACATCAGCATCCTGAACGCCGACCTGACCGGCCTGCCGCCCACGGCCCTCCACTACGGCGAGCACGAGACGCTTGCCGGCGAGGGCGCCGACTTCGGCCGCCGACTCGCCGACTTCAAGATCCTCTCCGAGGTCCGCCCGCTGCCCGAGGGCCAGCACTCGTTCATCCTGGGCGCGGGGCGCGTGCCCGAGGTGGACCGGGCGATCGAGCAGATGGGTCAGTGGCTCCGCCGGCACCTCGGCAGCTGATGCGCAAGCCGCCCGGACATGCGCATCGTCCGCCGAAAGACAACCGAGAAGACCACGCAAAGGGATGGCTGACATGAAGGCATTCGTCGTCGAGAAGTACGGCAAGGACGGCGTACGCGCCGCAGACGTTCCAGAGCCCACTGTCGGGGACGGCGACGTCCTGGTCCGAGTGAGTGCCACCAGCATCAACCCGCTGGACAAAATGGTCCGCAACGGGGAGTTCAAACGACTCCTGAGGTACAAGCTGCCCTTCGTGCTCGGCCACGACGTCGCTGGCGTCGTGACGAAGGTCGGGTCCGCCGTGCGCGACGTGGCCGTCGGCGACGAGGTCTACGCACGTCCCCGCGACCTTCGGATCGGAGGCTTCGCCGAGTTCATTGCGATCGACCAGGACGACGTCTCGCCCAAGCCGGAGTCACTCACCCTCCGCGAGGCGGCCGCGGTTCCGCTGGTGGCCTTGGCCTCCTGGCAGATCCTCGTCGACCGTGCCCATGTGAAGCCGGGCCAGAAGGTGCTCATCCACGCCGGTGCCGGTGGCCTCGGATCGACGGCCATCCAGCTCGCCAAGCACCTCGGTGCCACGGTGGCGACGACGACGAACACCCGCACCAAGGAATTGGTCAGGAGCCTCGGCGCCGACATCGTCGTCGACTACACCAAGGAGGACTTCTCGAAGGTGCTGTGCGGCTACGACCTGGTGCTGGACTCCCTGGGCGGGGCGAACCTCGAGAAGTCGCTGACCGTACTGAAACCGGACGGCCTGGCCATCGGTGTCGCCGGCCCGCCGGACGCCGGTTTCGCCAGACAACTCGGCGCCCCCTCGTTCATGGGCGTGGCCATGAACGCGCTCAGCCGCAAGGTGCGCAAGCAGGCCAAGGCCCTGGGCGTGCGCTATCAGTTCTTCTTCATGCAGGCCAGCGGCTCCCAGCTCCGTGAACTCGGCGCCCTGTACGACAACGGACGGCTCCGCCCGGTCATCGACCGAACTTTCCCCTTCGACCAGACGCTCGAGGCGATGGCGTACGTCGAGCAGGGGCGTACCACGGCCGGGAAGGTCGTGATCTCGATGGCGCCCGGCAACGACTGAATCGGGCTGGCCGCAGAGAAGACGTGGCGGTGCTCCAGACGCCGTTCGCATACCATTGGAGTTCGTTCGTAATCCAATATGATGGCGAAGCTGGCGGAGGGCAGGCGTCCCTTCCGGCGTACAAAGGAGCGAGCGCGTGGTGCGTTACGGGAAAGAGCACAAGCAGACGACCCGGCAGCGGATCATCGAAACCGCCGGCCGCCGGTTCAAGAAGGACGGTATCGACGGCTCGGGCATCTCGACGCTGATGGCGGACGCCGGACTGACCAACGGCGCCTTCTACGGCCACTTCGAAACCAAGGACGATCTCGTGGCCGCCGCGGTCGCGGACCAGTTGCGCGCGCAGTACGCGAACGTCATCGAGCAGGCGGCCCCCGGGATCGCCGGACTCGAGCAGATCGTACGGTGGTATCTGTCGCCCCAGCACCGCGACAGTCCCGACGACGGCTGCCCCTCCGCCGCACTCCTCGATGAGATAGGGCGCTGCGCGGACGAGACCAAGCAGGCGTACACCGACGGCGTGCTCGCCGTCATCGACGGTATCGCCGCTCGCCTGGCGCCTGCCGATCCGCGCTCGGTGCGCACGAAGACCCTCAGCGTCTACGCCATGATGGTCGGGACGCTGCAGCTCTCCCGCGCCCTGGCCGACCGGCGACTCTCCGACGAACTCCTCGAAGAGGGCATCCGCAACGCCCTCACTCTGCTCGGCGCACAGGAGTCCCGCTGACACGCCGCAGCACCACGCGGCAGCCCCGCCGAGCCGCCTGCACGGCGGGCACGCTCCCGGTACCCGGCTACGGCTGACGGACAGGCGGCTCGTCATGCCGTACGCGTGCCGGTGGGGGACGACGGGTCGCCCATCGCCTACCGGGTCCGTGACCTCGTTCCCGGGAAGCACAGCAACATCGGCAAGCTCGTCCCAGCGTTGACGGGCGAACATGATGTTCCCCAAGCCCGGAGGGAGAACGGTGCGGTGGAGATCATGGCCGATGACCTCGCCCGATCGGTTTGCGCCAGTCTTCACCAGCCGATCGAGACGCAGTTCGCGCAGTTCCTGCCCTACAGGGCTGGGTAGCAGGATCAAGCGTGACCGGCAGATACGCTGTGCCACCTGCTATGCCAGCACCGCACCGCTCACCTGCCGCAGGGCACATTGGAGCTCCTACTTCGACAAGCGAACAACAGCGAGCACGGGAACCGCTCGGACATGGTCCCTAGGGCAGGGCCAGCGAGGCCCCGCCACACATCATGAGGTGTTGGCCTGTGATCGCGCCGGCGTCGGGGCCGAGGAGGAACGAGACTAGGCCGGCTACCTCATCCGGGCGGATGAGCCGGCCCAGCGGAGGCGTCTTGGGCGGTATATCGGACCGGGCCGGGTCTTTCAGCATGGGGGTATCGGTCGGGCCTGGCGCAACGACGTTCACGGTGATCGCGTGGGGTAGCAATTCGATGGCCCACGACCGGCATAGCCCAAGCAGGGCGGCCTTTGTGGCGGCGTAGTGGCTCTTGCCGGCGGTTCCCTGCATTGTCCGGCTGCCGAGCAGAACAATTCGGCCGCCAGCCACGAGCTGTCCGCTTAACGCGTTGACGACGTAGCTAGCCGCGGCGACGTTCACCTGCCACATCGCTGCGCCATCTGCCATGTTCAGCGCACCAAGCTTTGCGGTGCGCTGAAGTCCTGCGGAGTGGATGATGGCGTCGATGTCGCCGGTCACCGTCGCGAGGGCCTGACCGACGGCTTCCACGTCGCTGAGGTCCACGCACAGCCAGGACAGTCTGGAGCTGGCGGATCCGCCGGTTTGGGCGGGCGGGTGGATGGTGCTCGGTGACGGGCGTCGAGATACTCCGGTGACATGCCAGCCCTCGTTGAGCAACCGATGTGCCACAGCGAGGCCAATGCCTGAGCTCGCTCCGGTTATGACGGCGTGCTTGGCGGCGACGGTCGTGGTTGTCACTTGTGGATCGCTCGCGCGTGAGGTCTGTGCGTCCTCAGGGATCGCGGTTGGCAGGCTGGCTCGTTGTGATGTTCAGCTGGTTGGTGCCCGGCCACGGCCGGGTCGTCGAGGGAGCCGCCGCCACGTTGGCACCTGGACGGTGCAGGCCGACTCCTACCGCCCTACGTAGGTGCTACTCCCGTCAGGAGCCTTCTTCCAAAGCTCATACCAGTTCCAGAGCAGCCGCATCTCCTCTGGGATGGTGCTGTGGCCGCGGCCCTTCGTGACGCCGTAGCGCACCACGTTCACGCCGTCGGCGTTGTTCCACTTGTAGATGAGGTAGCGGCCGTTCGTCTCTTCCGACGCGGGTTTCAGCACCCTTTGCACGCTCTGTCACCGTTTGAGGGTGCGGAGCTCCTCCACCGCTTCCCGCCGACCTTCGAGCGCACCCTGGAACGCGTTGTAGAGGTCGCGGATCCCACGCGCGCCCTGCGGGTAGTCGATGCCCGCCTTGCGGCAGCGCCTCGTTCACGGCGTCCAGCTCGGCACGCAGGCGCGCCAACTCGGCTTCGTGCGCGGCCGGCCTCGCCGCGAACGCGAACGCCGCCGCGAAGGACGCCCGTGACCTCCTCGGGAAGGCCGTTTGGACGCTCCACTACCGGCACAAGGCCAAGGGGTGGAACAAGCAGAAGGCGTCCAAGAACACCGGCGTTGGTGCCTCCTCCCTGTTCCCGACCGGCGGGCCTGTCACGCAGTCCGACGAGGAGATCGCCGAGCAGCTCCCCGACTGGGACGTGAACACCGCGCTTGCCAAGCGCGACGAGGCCGCGAAGGAGCTCAAAGCCAAGCGCGCACTCGCTGACGCGGTCCGGGAGATCCGGCGGCAGGACATCGCCGCCCTCTACCAGGGCCACCTGGACGGCAGGCAGTGGGAGATCGCCGAAATCGGCGCCGAGTACAAGCTCGACCTGACCATGGTGTCGGGCGACATCAAGGCGCAGGGCGTCGAACTGCGCCCGTCGCAGCGGCGCAAGGTGGCCGACGCGGCCGCCGAGCAGCCGATCGAAGTCGGCCCCATCGCCCGGATGCTCGGCGTATCGCGCGTCGCGCTCCAGAACCGCATCCGCTACTGGGGCAAGCCGGAGCAGGCAGACAAGCCGAACGCGTTCCCCGCGGACGCCGACGCCGGCTGATGAGCCGGGCGGCGATGCCGTACAGCCAGGGCCGCTGCGTCGGGATGGCTCGGGTCGTAGCGGTGGCGGCGCCGGAAAGCGGCCAGGAAGGTGTCGGAGACGATGTCGTCGGCCAGGGAGGGGCCCAGCCGCCTGGCGACATACCTCCGCATGGCGGTCGAAGAGGTCGGCGAAGTCCTCCGGAACGCGCTCCGAGCGCCGTATCAGCTCGGCGTCGTCGGTTCTGCCGAATTCTTCGGCGATCACATGGTGCTCCTGTCCGTACGCACTGGTTGTCAGCTTTCGCCCGTACGGCTGGCGCGAGTTCGCGTTCTAGGATGTGATCTGCGTCACGTGGAGTCAGCTTCCAGGTGGTGTGGCCGGAACACCGCAGCCAGGCACACGATGTCGTCCTCAAGCGACTCGGCGACGCGGCAGCCGTGATCACCTACAAGGTGATGAGCACCATGGGCGAGGAAACGCAGTCCTGGTACGCGTCGACGGCCTACGGTCGGACCCCCGACGGCTGGCGCGCCGTCCTGCGCCACGAGACATGGATCTGCTAGCCCTGCCTTCCGTACGTGGCCGATCTTCATGCGGGCTTACCGCCCCAGCGTCTCATCTACCGAAAGCCTGTGGCGGTCAGGCATGTCCACGCGGCAGCATTGTCCACAATGCAGGAATCGCGTATCACCATACGAGATGGATGGTAGCTGCCATGGATCAGCTGAACGCGCCGGATGCCGACCTGCCCGAGCAGGACCGGCAAGCCCTCGCCGGCCTGATCAACCAGTGCACGCAGGAGGAAACCGACCCCGAGCGGCAGCTGACCGCCTGGGAAACGCCCGAAACCCTGGGCCTCCTAGCCTGAGGGCATCACTGCACATCAAGACCCCGCCCGGCACGATTGACGCTCTTGACCTCAAGCAAACTTAAGGTTCTATCGTCCATCGTCATGAGCACAACGAACATTGCCGACCAGACGAGCCAGACCGACATCGAAGCGATCAAGCAGGTGGTGGCCGCGGTTGAGCACTCCCAGAACAATGAACTCCCTGACGAGTTCGTTGCTCTGTTCCGAGCCGACGCGATCTGGACAACAGGCCACGGCAAGCGCCTCATCGGCCGTGATGCGATCTCGACGTTCACGCACCAGGTGCTTCCCGGAGGGATGCAGGACACCACGGTCACGTTCGAGGTCGAACACGTGCTGTTCGTCCGTCCCGACGTCGCAGCCGTGAAGGTGCGCCAGGTCTATCGGAACCCCGACGGGACGGAGGAGGTGGGCACGCCACTGTTCGTCATGGCAAAGGAGGACGGGCAGTGGCGCCTGACCGCCTGCCAGAACACCAGCGTGCTCAGCAGCGACTGACCGCATTCGACCGCGACACACCTCCAGCCACAAGACGCGCACCAAGCCGCCAACCCGCACATCAAGACCCCGTCCGGCACCCACGTCCGGCGGGGTCTTTTCACGCGGCTGATGGACCTCTCGACGACCTCCTGGCGCGACAGCCGCGGCTGACAACTTGATCGTCATCCACTACTCTGCTGGAAGCTGCGATCACGACAGATGTTGGTTGGGTAAGAGAAGGCCGAATCCGTGCAGGCGAATACCGTCACGGGCGAGCTCTTCGATGACGAGCGCCATCTGGAAGAAGCTGAGCATGCTGCCCGTGAACCGCCCCGGCTTCGATGGAGAGCTCAGGGGTTGATTCCAACGGTCTCGTTGGGCTGGTGTTGAGCGTAGTAGAGGGCTTCGTACTCCTGCGGCGGGATGTTGTCGATCGAGGAGTGCAGGCGGGTCGTGTTGAACCACTCGACCCATTCGGCGGTGGCCAGTTCCACCTCGGCCAGGCTGCGCCAGGGCCCTCGGGGTTTGATCAGCTCGGTCTTGTAAAGGCCGATCTGCGATTCCATCAGCGCGTTGTCCAACGCGTCCCCGACCGTGCCGATGGAGGCATCGATGCCCGCGGTTATCAGGTGAGCGGTGAAGCGGAAACAGGTGTATTGGCTGCCGGCGTCCGAATGATGAACCAGGCCCGGCCCGGCGGGTCGTCCGGCGCGGTCGCGCCGCCACAACGCCATGTCCAGGGCGTCCAGCACCAGGCCGGCGCGCTTGGACAGCGAGGCCGCCCAGCCGACGATCGCCCGGGAGTACACATCCACGACGAAGGCGACGTAGACGATCCCGCACCAGGCGTGAACGTAGGTGAAGTCGGCGACCCAGACCGTGTTCGGCCGGGGCGTGGTGAAGTCCCGCTTGACCAGGTCGGCCGCCCGCTGATGGCTGGGATCGACCACAGTGGTGCGGATCTTCTTGCCGCGGCGGGCTCCTTGCAGGCCCAGCGCACGCATCCGCCGCTCGACCGTGCATCGGGCGACCTGGTGGCCCTCGCGCAGCAGTTGCCGCCAGACTTTGCGGGTGCCGTAGACGCCGTAGTTGGTGGTGTGGATGCGCCTGATGTGCTCGTCCAGCTCGGCGTCGCGGACCTGCCGGGCCGATGGCGGCCTGTTCTTGGCGGCGTAGTAGGTGCTGGGCGAGATGGCAAGGCCGTGCTCGGTCAGCACGTGGCAGATCGGCTCGACACCGAACATCTCGCGGTGTTCGTCGATGAAGATCACGAGTGCGTGTGTGGCCGGTCGAGCTCGGCCGCGAAGAAAGCCGACTTAGATTCAAGGAGGCGGCCTTCAGGATCTCGTTGGCCCGGCGCAGCTCGGCGTTCTCCCGCCGCAACCGCTTCAACTCCTCGGCCTCATCGGTGGTGGTGCCCGGCCGCTGTCCTTCGTCGATCTGGGCCTGGCGGACCCACTTGCGCAGTGTCTCGGCGGTGCCGATGCCCAACTTGGCGGCAACCGCGTTGATCGCGGCCCACTCAGTCGGGTAGTCCGGACGGACCTCAGCGACCATCCGCACCGCGCGCTTACGCAACTCGGGCGGATAGGGGGACTTGGCTGCCATGACTCGATCCTCTCAAGGGAACGAGCCTCCAACGAAGCCGGAGCGCTTCATGTATCGGGGTCCTCCCATAGACGGGGGTTGGCGAGGCAACGCAGCCGCGTCAGTGCGTGTTGTGCTGAACAAGGCGACCGAGAGGGATGGCGGGCTCGGACGCCTGCGAAGTGATGCATTCGTCGCGAAGAGCGTCCGGACCCGGCATGCCGTCGAGCGCCAGCCAGCGGGTTCCGGGAGTCAGATGGGGTGCGGCTACCGCGCAGCGCTGCGGCGAAGAGGCGGAGGATGCTTCAGCTGGAGGCCCAGCCCACGAAGAGCCAGCCGCCTGGGCTGCTGTTCTCTCCCTTGATGGGGATCGCTCCGGCTGGCCCCACTTATCGACGATCCGCGGGTCGTCCGTCCTGAGGAGCTGGTCGGCGAGTGCTGTCGCTTCGGTTTCGGTCATGGGCTCGCTGGCGACGATGACGAAGTCGTCCTTCTCAGCGATGGTGCCGGTGTATCCGCGGCGGCCGTAGTCGTATCTGGCTTGTTCGACTGCGGCGTCGAACGCCCCCTCGGCTGTTGCGCCCTGCTGTGGCCCGGTGGTGAAGGGGGTGGCTCCCAAAGGGTTCTTTCTGTGCGAGGGTTTCCCGGCCCTGGGCCGCCCGCGTTCGGGCACGCCGTGATCCTTGGGCGGGTGGCCAGGGGCTGGGGGAGGAAGCGAGGGTTAGCGTTCAGGGCGTGTCGTCGAGCACCACACGTCCGAAGGTTGATCGCGGCGGGCAGCAGGTGCCGTCAGTTGAACACCCGTTAGCGCACCAGGTGCACCGCTCGCAGGCGGCCGCCGCCATGGGGGAGCATGCGCCAGAGGCGCACGTGCAGCAGGGCGGCCGCTGCTGCGCATCAAGGGCGGGGCACCCCGGGATGGGCGAAGACACAGGCGTGGATGCCCAGCGCGGTGATACCCCCGGGCTGGTAGGCGGCAGCGGCGAACCCTCGCGCGAGGGCGGTCAGCACACCGGAGGGTTTGCTGCCGGGGGTGGGGAACATGAGCCGGTCGGCGCGTTCGGCGATGGTGTGCGAGCATGCGGTGGCGATCGCCTGGCGTTCGGCGAAGCTCATGGTGCGCATTTCGTGGATCGCGATGGGGACAAGGGCCAGGAGCGGAGTCTGGAGCATCCAACGCTCCAACTGCGGCTCCTTTCCGGGTGATGGCGCGGCGTCCGGGCGGCGCGTGGTGGATGTCGCTCAGGCGGACGTGATGGTGCGCTGCTCGGCCGCCCAGCAGTGCTCCGACATTTCGTGGCTGAGCGTGGTCAGCTCGCCCAGGGTGCCGAAGATGACGAACTCTTCGTCGTTGCCGACGTCGGCGATCACGAGGGCCTGCTCATTGGGTGGCTGTTCGTCGTCTTCGAGGAGGTAATCCAGCTGGTCGGCGGGTACGACCTCGAAGGCGACCCGGTCGGCGGTGGCTATGTGGGAGCGGACGCCCAGGGCGAACTCCTTGGGTGAGATGGTTGGTACGCGAGCGCGGAACGCGGTGGGATCGCGCCCGTCAGCCTGACTGCGAGGGAGCGTCCGGCAGGGCCTGCCAGCGGGATGCGGCCATGCGCCCGGCGGAAGCCTCGCGGCACATGGACGACGATGCCTTCACGGTAAGGCCGAGGGCTCGGGTCTGGCCGGTTACCTGGCAGGTCTCTCACCCCGTACTGTCGAAGCGCTGTAGCGCGCCGCATCGTGGACAGGTCGCGCGCAAATTGCGGTGTATTCATCACGTGCGAGCCTGTGGCCGGTACTGCGAAAGGTGCCTGGCGGTAAAGCACTCCTGTCGTGACGGCGACACGTGACCAGGGGGTATCTGTGGGGTAAGGGCGTCCGCCGCGAGCTCGCGGATGAGAAGTCGTGAACGCTGTTGAAGTCCTCGACGGTGAAGTCCTTGACCCATGCGGTGCCGGCGAGGACAGGGCCCGTTGGGCGTCCGTGCGGGCGATGGGGCGGGTGTCGAACACGGGGTTTCTCCGGAGTGTGGGGTCGCCTCGCGGTGGGGCGAGGCGGCCGGGTGGGTCAGCGGCTGGGGCGGAGGCTGAGGGCGGCAGCGGTGCTGATCTGGGCGGCCACCTGGAACGCCTGGTGCGCCGAGAGGTCGAGCAGGGGGACTCGGGGTTGATGAGGACTCGGCCGTCGTCCGCGCGGAGTACGTCGAGCGGGCCCTCCTCCAGCCGGTCGGGGCGATACCTCGGAGACGACGGCGCAGAAGTCGAAGTCCTCCTCCGGTTCGGCCTCGCTGTCGTGGGCGGGGGTGGCCTTGATGGTGAGGACGTTGCCTTCGGCGACAGGGTGGAGGAACCTGTCGAGGTCGTCGCTGATCCGGGTGGTCATGTTGGCCAGGGCCTCGGCGACCATGGCGGCGTCAGGGCGGGGCCGGAAGGCGTCTACGAGGGCGGCGATCGTGTCGGGGATGCCGGAGTTGGCGCTAGCCGCGTGGAGTTGGGTCATCTCGGCGTCGGTGAGGTCACGCCCTGCCCAGTCCTCGATCGTCTTGCGGGCGAAGGTGATGGCGGTGGCAGGCTGGCCAGGGCCGGGCCTTTCGATCACGGGTTACTCCTCGAGAGTTCAGGCGGCCAGGGCCAGCAGGGCGCGGCGCGCGGCGGCCATGGTGCGGGTGGTCTCGGCGGTGGCCTTGGCGGCGATCCGCGCGGGCGACCACATCGGGACGGGCTTCTTGTCCTGCTTGGTGAGGCTCTTTTCGTGGCGGCGCCGCTGGATGGTCTCGATGCGGGTGTAGGCGAGCTGGTAGACCCTCTGGCGGGCCTGCTCGGCGTCGGCCGGGGCGTGCGCTTCGAGTTCGACAGCGTCGAGCGCGGCGCGCATCTCGGCCAGGGACAGGTCTTGCTTGAAGGAATGGCCGATCTGCTGCTCGGCCTGCATCAGTTCGGCGTGCAGTTCAGGGCGGCGGGAGGTGGCGATGAGCAGGTCCTCAGTGGAGGCGAGCACGCAGAACGAGCAGGACAGGCGGGTCATCCCCCACGAGTAGGCGGCGTGCGGGCGCAGCCCTGCCTCCTTGATCTGATCCCACACCTGATTGATCGTCCAGTCGCGGATCAGGTGCCAGCGGTGGATGGTGCGGTTGCCGCTGGAGTGCGAGTGGTCCACGACCAGGACGTCCATGCCCGCGCGCCGATCGGACTCCTCTCCCCGGATGCCGAGCGCGTACAGCACCTGGACGGGGCGGTCGGTGATGCCGAGCTGCTCGCGCAGTTCGGTGACGAGTTCGGTGACGAACTTCATCCCTTGGGACGTTTTCTGATCACTTGTGCTTATCTGCACCTGGGCTGATCCGGCAACCGCGATGGTCATTTCAGGGGAGCGCGCGCGGACTCCCTGGCTGGCTCGCTCGTGGCGAACGGGCGCGGCCTTTTGGGCCGCGCCTGACATGGTGGGACGGTGAATTGGAACACGCGAGCGCTCGAAGTGCTGGCGGTGGGTAAGCCCACCCTGCTGATCGACTTCCCGGTATCGGCGCCCGGGATCAGACTGCTGCTGAAGGATGAGTCTGCGCAACCGACGGGGAGCCTGCGGCACCGGCACGCCAGGGCACTGTTCCGCCGGGCCGTGCTCGACGGGTCGGTCACCGAGGGGGTGACCGTGGTGGAGGCGACCGGCGGCAACGCAGCCGTGGCGCAGGCCTGGTTCGCGCGGCGGCTCGGGCTGCCGTACATCGTGGTCATGCCGGGCGAGCGCAGCCAGGCGCGGGCGCGGCCAGTGGAGGAACTGGGCGGGGAGTGCCGATTCGTGACGCCGCCGCTGGCGATCTACAACGCCGCACGGGAGATCGACGGGCACTTCCTGGACCAGTTCGGGCGGGCCGCGCCGCACGACCTGGCGGAGGAGCTGTTCGGGCAGGTGCGGCCGGACTGGGTGGTGACGGGCGCGAGCACCGGCGTGACCTCGGCCGCCCTCGGCCAGTGGATCCGGGCCCACGGTGAGGACTGCCGGGTCGCGGTGGCGGATCCCGAGAATTCGGCCTACTTCCCGGGATGGACCCTGGACGTGCCCGACTACGGCACCGGGATGCCCTCGCGGATCGAGGGCATCGGACGGCCGCGCGTCGAGCCCGGCTTCCGGCCCGACCTTGTGGACCTGGTCGTCCCCGTGCCCGACGCGGCCAGTGTGGCGGCGGCCCGGCACATCCGCGAGGTGACCGGGCTGCCGGTTGGCGCCTCGTCGGGCACCGCGTTGTGGGCGGCGCTGGAGCTGGTGGAGCGCATGTGGGCCAGGGGCGAGACTGGCACGGTGGTGTCGCTGATCGGCGACGCGGACGATCGACATCTGGCGACCTGTCACGACGACGGGTGGGCCGCCGGGAAAGGGCTGGACGTCGGACAGTACACGGGCACTCTGAGGCAGCGCACCAGCTTGTGACCTGCGCCGGCGTGCGGCTTGTGGTAGCCGGACGAGCGGCGGGTGTTGACGGACTTCGGTGACTTGCCAGCCCGGCCGATCGATTCGCCAGCTCTCACACGTCGGCAGTAGAGCACGCGAGCGGGCCCGGCGGACAAGCCGAGCTCGGCGACGACCTGCGTAGCCACCAACGTCGCCCTGGGTACCTGCTGTGGTCGGAGGTGCTATCTGGACTTGACCGATCTTGGCAACCTGGATGATCACTGCTTGGGCTCCTGTCTCCTGCTGGGCGGCAAGGAAGGGATACCGAGGCTGACGACCGACCGTCTTGTCTGGCGTTCGGCCTCATCGCGTTTCGTGCGAAGGAAGGTGAGAGTCAGGTCGATGCCTTCGATCTCACCGATCCAGCCCTCTGCGTCAGCGCGTTCGCGACGGGCGAGGAGATCGGTTTCGATCTCGTTGAGCCGATCGAGCATCTTCGGGTTGACGTTCAGCATCGGGCAGCGGATGCAGGCGTGCTCGTGCTGGCATGGTGTGCCGTAAGGCCGGCCGCAGGAGCCCAATTCGACCTTGCGCTTGTCGAAGTGTTCCTCGAACTCTTGCCATTCCTTGGGGCTGGCCTGGCGGTACTCGTCGCCGGGACGCAAAGTACGGCGGTTGGCGAGGTAAGCGGTGTAGTGGCGGACGACGTCCTCGTCGAAGACGGCGACGTAGCCGCGGGTGGTTCGGATGTTGAGGTGTCCCAGCAGAGCGGCGCCGATGTGAATGGGCAGGCCGCTGTTGACGAGTTCGGTGGCGAAGATCCGGCGGAAGTCGTGCGGAGTGAAGCGTACGGTCCGGAACTGCGGGTGGTGCTCGGCGAGTTCCTCGCAGCGCCGCCTGAGTTGCTGCAGCACGGTGGCGGGCGAGATGACTCGCCGGGTGGAGCCGTGCTGGCGCTGGAACAGGAACGGCAGGGGCGCGCTCCAGACCTTGTCGTGGTAGTCGAAGCGTTTGATCAGCTCGATCGTCCGGCCGCTGCGCGTGTGCCGCCGGATGATCGAGGCGATGACGTGGAACAGCTCGGCGCTCATGGGGATCACGCGTTCGCGGTCGGTCTTGGAGGGGGCGATGACCAGTAGGGCAATGACCTCGCCGTTGGCTCGCTGGTATTGGCGGACGCTCAGGTGGGTGAGCTCGCACAGTTCCTCGATACGGACGCCGGAGTGGCGCAGGGTTTCGATGCAGGCCCACTCCCAGAACGCCTGCTCTTCGTGGGCCTCGGTTTGGATGATCCGCCCGGTGTCCTCCTCGACGACTCGGGCGGGCAGATAGCCGCGGCTGCGTTGGCGGTGCCGGTCGTGAGCGGTGGTGACACGCCGGTAGGTGCGCCCGTTCAGGACGAAGCCGTCGCCCTCGGCGGCGGTGCTGGCCCGCTCCAGGAGCGCGCGGGCGTGTTCGTATCGGTCCTCGATGTGCTGGACCAGCACCGGCAGAAGCGGTTGGCGCTGGCGTGTGCGGTCGGCGCTGCGTTCGTTGATCCTGCGGCGGCGCTTGCCCAGGCCGCGGAGCTCGCTTGGAGGGACCGGGCAGGGCGCAACCCAGGGCCCCCAGATCTCGGGCTGGTCGGCCGCCCAGGTGTGCAGGTCGTAGTAGAAGCTGCGGACGATGATGACGATGCCGTCCACGCCGGCGCGGGGCTTGCCGTCCTCGCGGGTGCTGATCATGTGCCGCCAGGCCTGGTAGACCTCCGGCGTGATCCTCAGGTCTGCCTGGTCGGGGTTGATCCGCTCGATCTTCTCCCAGAAGTGGTGGGCGAGTTCGAGCACCAGGTTGGACAAGCTGGCATAGTCGCTGTCGGCCGAGCGGCGGACGAAGTAGTCGACGAAGAGCTGGCGGACCGACTGGTTGCGGATGGTGTAGCGGTCGACGAGTTCCTCGACGGTGAGCTGGCCGCGCATCAGGGCCTCACGCATCGTGGATGGTGTGCCGGGCGGGAAGTGCCCCATGGCGTGCATGATGTTCCAGGCTGACGGGCCGGCGAATCGATTTGTGATCTTGGTGCCGGGAAGGCGTTTCGCCATGACCTGGCGGTTCTCGTGGCCGTGGTGCAGCAGTGCCGCGGGTGTCAGGTCGGCCAGGGCGATGCCTTGAACGGTCAGCAGCCCGCACACGTCTCGCACCGCGTCTCGGCGGTGATGGCCCTCGACGTCGTAGGTGGCGGCCTGCTCGGCGAACTTGTCCAGCAGCGGGTCGGACTGGGCGGTGATGAAGAACGGGGGGTAGTTGTTGAAGGTGTTGCTGCGGAAGGCCAGTAGCGAGGGCTGGATCACGCGCAGGCAGAGCAGGGACCGCAGCCCGGTAGGGGTGGAGATGCCGTTGCTGCGGCTGTTTCCGAGGTCGGCGGCTCGTACATCGCCGGTGCTCAGCGGGCTGTTGTCCCAGCGCTCCTGCCAGGCCGTGCCGGGGAACTTCGTCAGGTAGCTCAAGATTTCCCAGACAGCGTTGCCGCGCTGGCGGCGCGTCGTTCGGGTGCCTTCCCAGGTGTCGGTGGCCAGTTGCGCCAGGTGACTGATGGAGGCCGTCGCCAGGTCTCCGAAGGGGCGGGGAAGAACGGTCGGGGTGGCGGGCTCGGGCTTGATCTTTGTGGCCGAGACGTACCGGCTGGAGAAGCCGAGCCCCTCGACGAGCGGCCCGTAGCGTCGGCTCACTCCGGTGGTCGGACGGGCTTCGGGCTTAGCCACCGAACACCGCCTCGATGTCGGCAGCGGCGTAGCCGGAGGAGTAGCGCGGCTCGGGGAGGGGGCGAGCGTAATGCTCGGTGAGCTTGTCGAACAGCTCCTCGACACCGACCGTCAGGTAGCGGCTGGTCGTCTGGATGTTGGCGTGCCGCAAGATGGCCTGCACCTCGGGAAGGGTGAGTTGGCCGCTGTTGGCCATTCGGATCGCCGCGGTGTGCCGTAGGTCATGCCAGGTCCAGTTGGTGCCCAGCAGATGGTTCGCCGCGCTGCATGATGCGCCGTAGCGCCCAATAGCTCAGCGGGCGGTCGTCGCCACGTCGCACGCGCCAGATCGACTCGCCGGGCTTGAGCGTCCCGACCTCGTCGAGATAGAGCGCCAGCCGCACGAATGCCTGCGGCGACGCGGGCACCGGCTGCCGCAGCCGCGTCCCCTTTGAGATGACAAAGATCTGCCGACCGGCCCAATCGATGTCCTCCGGGGTTACGCCCAGCAGCTCGGCGGCCCGGGCCCCGCTGGAGACGGAGAACTCCAGCAAAGCCCGATCGCGCTCGCAGCCCATCGCCTCGAACAACTCATCCCACAGCCGGTCGGGGATCGCCCGCGGCGGCCGGTCAGGAACCTTCTGGCGGAGCCGGGCCCGGCCGACCACCGGCTTGGGCTCCAGCGGGCTCAAGTGGGACAGGGCCCGTCGGCGCTGGGGCGAGGAGGGCACCGGATTGATGACCGGTCCGTGACCGCGATGACCGTGGAACTCGTAGAAGCCGCTCACCACGGACAACGCGTGGTTGATCGTCCGCTTCGCGTACCCCCGCGCCAGCGTCGGCTTCCCCGTGCGCAGGTTCACCGACCCGGGTTCCGGCGCACCCGGTACGCGGCGGCGCCGCTGGGGGTTGGGTGCGCTGCGCAGCCATCCGACCATGGCCGCGACATCGGCCTCGGTGGCGCGCTCCCAATCCACTTCCAGCAGCCACAGGAGCCGGAACCATCGCAGCAGGCCGTACGCATAGCTGCGGCAGGTCAGGGGGCTTGAGTCGCTCAAGGCGAGGTCCTCCAGGTACTCGGTGACCGGGCGGATTTGCTCGGTGGCCCGGTCGAGAACGACGAACGGCGGATGTATCCGCGCCACCGTGGCGACGGAGCCGACGCTCGGGACCTGCACACGGCCTTCCATCAACTGGCGACGAAGGTCCACTCCACACTCCTTGATCACGACGTAGAGAGCCATGATCAACCAGGTGAAGGAAGTGCAGTTAACTGAGCACCAGCGCGCTGAACTGGACGGCCAGTTGCGGCGCTCGTTGACGAGCTGGTCCCATAGCCCGCCTAACTCGCGGGCGCGGACGTAAAAGTCGAACCCGTACTGTTCGGCGTGCTCGCGGGCGAGCGCTTCGACGTTGTGCCATTCGAGCGGCTCCCCCGAGGGGGTGCGCCCGACGTCGTTGTGGAGGACCACGACGCGGCCCGTGTAGCCCTGCTCGCGCGTCAGTTTGCCCTTCACGACCGGGGTGCCGTCGATGGCACCGACGCCGTTGGCGCCGATCTCGACTTTGAAGATCGCCTCGGCCTTCTCGAGGATCCCGTCGAGGTTGGCCTGCTTCTGCTTCAGTTCCTCCTCCAGCGCGGTGAACCCGGCCTGGGCGAGGAGGTCGGCTTTCCGCTTGTTCAGGTCGGCCTGCGCTTTGTGGATCTCCTGCTGTTTGAGGTCGACGCTGCGCAGCACGTCCACCCAGGCGATGCCGTCTTTGCTGAGCTCTGCGAGCGGCGTGTCCGTAGGCGATGGCTGGGTCATCGGCGCGCCTCGTGCCGGCGGTCGGTGGTTCGCGGCTGGGGGTGGACCAGCGGAGCTGTGAGACATGAGGTTGTGCGTGTCACGAAAGGTGTGGCTCCCTGTCGGACAGTCCCTTGGCCGGCATGCCTGTTCAGGTGTGGCACGCCCGTGCACGGCCGGGGGAAGCGCAGCCGGGCACGTCGGCCTGGCGAGTTAGGCGGTGGGGCCGCCGGTCAGCAGTTCTTGCACTTCGATCTCGCGGTAGCGGCGCTGCCCGCCGACGGTGCGGATGGCGGTCAGCTTCCCGGCGTTCGCCCAGCGAGTGACTGTCGGGACGCGGACGCGGAACATGGCGGCGACCTCGCCGGGCTTGAGCAGTTTGAGGGTGTTCAGGGCTTCTGCGACGGTCAGAGGAGTTCGTCCTTTCGGCGGGTGAAGTTCGTGGGCGTGGCTCGGGCGCGCACGTGTGATGGTGGTCGTGGGCACAAGAACGGCGCGCGGCCGCGCCTGGGGAGATCAGCGGGCCCGGCGGGCCAGTTCGACGGCGATCTGCGTCGCCATGCGGCGGCTTCGATGTGGCGTATCACTCGGCGTCCGGCCGCCGTCCGGCCGTAGCGCGGACAGCGTCGGGGAGGTGGCGTAGGTGGAAGAGTCCAGCGCGGTTGCGGACTCCGGCGAGCATCGGGGTCACCGTCGGCATGCGCCGCCCTTCTTCGGGCAGGGTGCACCGGTGGCGGCGGGGGTCGTTGCCTGAAGCGGTGGTGGGTGGTAGGTCAGACGTCGGGTGTCTGTACGTCGGCGTCGGGCGTTTGTTCGTCGAGGTGGGTGACCGCGGCATCGTGGCCGCCGTCGACGGAGTCGACGTCCTCTTCGTCAAGGTCCCCGTCGGCGTAATCCTCCGGCTCGAAGCCCTCGGGGTGGTCGTCAACGTGGTCGGTGTTGTGAGAAGAGGGAGTCGTGCCGATGTCGGCCGGGAGATCACCGCGGTATTCGACGCCGTTCTTCAGCGCTATCTCGATCGGCGCCAGGGTGTGGCCGAGTTGCTCACACAGGGCCAGCCAGACGGCGACGATTTGAAACCTGTCAGGGCTGCTGCGATCGGATCGCCACAGGTAGTTCGACCAGCTGTTCTGAGTCAGCCAGTACTCGATCGCCGCGGCGACGCGGGCCAGCAGCATCCAGCCGAGCCGCGCCGTGGACGCGGAGGTGACCTGTTCGACCTTGGGTGCGCCGACCAGGTCTTTGTAAAACTGCTTGCGGTGAATTGCGCCGAACAGGTCGCTCAGCGGCTCAGGCATCTCCACGGCCAGCAGCCGGGTGACCGCGCGCAGCACGACCTGTCCAGGGTCGGTGCGGGAGGCCAGGCGCTGCTTGAGCCACTCCTGACGCAGTTCGCCGCTGGTGCCCCAGGCGATGTTGCCTTCGCGGACGAGTTTGACCGGCACCTTGGGCTTCTCGGCAGACTTCGGCGGCACGTAGTCGTGGCTTTCTGGGCATGTGCAGTAGAAGGTGGCGCGGGTCTTGGAAGGGAAGCAGGCGCCGTTACCGGAGCAGGAGGCGTGCGTTTCCTCGCTCATCGCACGGCCGTCGGCGTTCGCATCGCCGAGTAGGTCAACGGTCGCGGCGTGCCGTGCAGAGCCCGCCAGACTGGCTGATCCCGCTCCGGCAGCCCATGCTCGTCGAGGTAGAGGGCCAGGTAGCCGAAGGCCTCCGGGGACGCGGGGATCTCCTGCAGCACATGCGACCCCTTCGAGGTGACCCAGATCCGCATGCCCGCCCAGTCCACGTGATCTAACCGCAGCTCCAGCAACTCGCTGGCTCTGGCTCCGCCAGAGACGTAGAAGGCCAGCAGCGCCCGGTCGCGGTCACAGGTCATCGCCTCGAACAACTCGGCCCACAAGGGGTCGGGGATGGATCGCGGCGCCTGCTCGACGACCTTCTGCCGCAGCCTCGCCCGGGGCGCGAGCCGGTGGGGCTCCAGCGGGTTGCGGTGCGCGAGCAACGCCCGCCGCCCTTGCTGATCCGGCACCGGATTGCTCGCAGGACCGCGTCCATAGTGAGCGTGAAAGGCGTAGAAGCCCGACAGTACCGACAGCGTGTGGTTGATCGTCGATGCCGCGTACCCTCCTGGCAGCGCCGCCTTGCCCGTACGCAGGTTGACCGTCCCGGGCCGCAGCTTCGAGGTGCGCCGACGCTGCGGATTGCGCGCCGTACGCAGCCAGCCCACCAGCACGGTCACCTCCGCGCTCGTGGCCTGTGCCCAGCCGACGCCCAGGACATCGAGCAGCCGCCACCAGCGCAGCAGATCGTGGGCGTAGGACCGGCACGTCAACGGGCTCGCATCACTGAGCGCGAGATCCCGCAGGTACTTGCTGATGGGCTCGACCTCGGCCTCCCGGGCATCGACGACGAGATAGGGCAGCGATGACCGGCCCCCGGCACGAACCTCGCCGACTCGAGGAAGGTCCATGCGCCCTTCCAACAGAGCCGTACGAACGTCGTCCATGAACTGCTCTCCTCTCCTGGTACCCCTGTGAAGGGTGGGATAGAAGTGCAGTTAACAGGGAGAAGAGGTCCTTGTTCGCGCTGTTCCAGTTCTCCACGACCTGCGAGCCCTCGTGGATCTCCTGCCGCAACTCGGCGTCGGCGAGCTAGTCGCAGACGAACCATGTACGCACCGCCCGGCCCATCTCCTCGATCACCTGGTAGGTGGGGTGCTCCGGGTCGCCGCGGGTGAAGCGGCGCGGGACCTGCCGCGCCGGCGGCCCCGCTCACGGGTGATCATCCCGACGCCATGTCCCTCGGGTAGCCGGTGGACTAGGCCGGGCCGCTCGCGCGGATCGCGGCCGGGCCGTGGCCGTACCAGCGGTGGATGGCTCGCCGCAGCGCCCGGGAGTCGGTGAAGCCGACCCGCGCGGCGATGGACTCCACGCTGAGCGAGGTCTCCCGCAGCAGGCGGTCCACCCGGCGTTGCCGAAGCCTTTCCAGCTCTTCGCGCCAGGTGGTGCCCTCTTCGCGCAGGCGGCGCTGGAGGGTCCGCGGGCTCATGGCCAGCCGTCCGGCCACCTGGTCAAGGCCCGGCGGGCCGCTCGCGACCGCGGACTCCAGAACGGCGTGGAAGCGGTCGAGCCAGCCCAGCACCGGGCGGGCGGCCGCGGTGGACAGCCGCGCGTGGTCGTCCAGGATCGCGGCGAGCGCGGGGTCGGCGCGCGGCAGGGGAGCGTCCATGTCCGCCTCGGCGAACGTGATCGATGGATGGTCGGCCTCGAACTCGATGTCGCTGGTGCCGTACAGCTCGACGAGACGCCTGACGTCGGCGGGCGGGCGGTGCGGCAGCCGTACGCGCACCGGTGTGAGCTGTCGCCCGGCTGCCAGGCTCGTCAGCGTGAGCAGCATGTACGGCACGAACTCCGCGATCATCGGGTATTCCGGGTGGTCGCGGTAGGGGCCTTGCCAGCCGGCTGTCGTTCCGCCGCCGTCGTCGCGGGTCACGAGGAGCCGGTCGGCGGGGTCGGCGATGGCCGTGAAGTGGCGGCTGGAGACGCGGAGCGCGTCGCCGAGGCTGCCGGAGACGGAGAACAGGTAGTCCCACACACCCAGCGAGCCCGGCCGCCACAGCTCCATGACCCGCTTGCTGCCGCCCGCCTCCCAGGCCGGGCTGGAGATCACTTCCCAGACCCGCAGGCAGGTCGCGGTGGGGATGCGGATCCCGTTCTCGTCCAGTACGGCGAGGCCGGGCACGCCGGCGAGGCGCGACCGATCCAGGCCCGCGGCGAGGCCCGCGCGGACCAGTAAGCGGGTCAGATGGGGGGAGACGGTGCCTTTCACGGTGTCTGCCACCGCGCCGTCTCGCATCGTGTCGTTCACCATCAACGGCCTGTTCTCCCGGGGCGGCGATGACCCTTTTAGCGTGACATATCGGATTGGCGCCTTCGGCCCACCTGGTGGCGCCTTCAGCCCTCCTGACGGAGAGCGCGGAATCCTACCTTCAGGGTCAGGCAGGTGAACCGATCCGAGAGGAAACGCGATGGAGAACACGCTGTTCGACTACAGCCCGATCGTCGGACGCGATCCGATCCGCTGGCCGGGCGGTGCCCGCGTCGCCTTCTACGTGGGCCTGAACGTTGAGCACTTCACGATCGACCGCCCCTCCACCAGCATCAACGAAGCGACCGCGGCGCTGGTGCCGGATCCGCTGAACTACGGCTGGCGCGACTACGGGCCGAGGGTGGCGATCTGGCGCGTGATGGAGATCCTCGACCGGTACGGGCTCCGGGCGAGCACTTTGCTCAACGCCGACGTGTGCGAGCGCTACCCCCAGATCATCGAGGCGGGCAACGCCCGCGGCTGGGCCTGGCTCGCCCACGGCAAGAACAACTCCACGCTCCAGGCCGACGTCAACGACGAGCGCGCCTACCTGAGCGAGGTGGTGGAGACCATCCAGAAGGCCACCGGGCAGCGGCCGCGCGGCTGGCTCGGTCCCGCGCTCAGCGAGACGTTCCAGACGCCGTCCCTGCTCGCCGAGCTGGGTCTGAGCTACGTACTGGACTGGACCAACGACGATCAGCCGTACCGGCTGAACGTCCCGGGGATGCTGAGCGTGCCGTACTCGCTCGAACTCAACGACCTGGGCATTTTCACGATGCACGGCATGAGCGGCGACGACTTCGTGCGACTGGTCAAGGACCAGTTCGACCAGCTCTATGCCGAGTCCGCCGACAGCGGGCGGGTCATGGCGTTGGCGCTGCACCCGTTCGTGATCGGCCAGGCGTTCCGCGTGAAATACCTCGGACAGGCCCTTGAGTACGTCGCCGGCCACCCCGGTGTGTGGCTGACGACGAGCGATGACATCGCCGAGCACTACGCGAGCACGTAGGCTGCCGGGATGGCCAAGGCTGACGAACGGGCGGAATTGCCGCCGAGGTGGGTGGCGGGTCGGGGGCGTGGCTGGTACCGAGGTGACTGCCACGTGCACTCGACGTATTCGAACGGCGGAGAGCTGACGCCGGAGCAGCTCTCGGCCGGTGCCCGTGAGGCCGGGCTGGACTTCATCGCGACCACCGAGCACAACACACCCGCCGCGCACGCCGCCTGGGGTTCGCACGCCGCCGGTCTGCTGGTGGTCCTGGGCCAGGAGGTGACCACACAGACCGGGCACTGGCTGGCGCTCGGCATCGACCCGGGGCAGGTGGTCGACTGGCGATACGGCTTACGCGACGACGTGGTCGACCGGCAACTGGACCAGGTACGTCAAGCCGGTGGGCTGTGCGTGGCGGCCCACCCGCACGCGCCGTACCCCTCCGGCGTGTTCATGTATCCGTTCCAGAAGGTCGACGTGGTCGAGGTGTGGAACGGGCTGTGGGCCTCGGACCTGCCCTGGAACGCCGACAACGAGGCAGCGCTGGCCGAGTGGGGCCGCGGCCTGGCCGCCGACATCCACGGCGGGCGATGGCGGCCCGCGATGGGAAACAGCGACACCCATCTGGAGGGCCAGATCGGCACACCGCACACCGTCGTGCTGGCCGAGGAACTGACTACGGACGCGGTCCTCGCCGGCATCCGGGCCGGCCGCAGCTGGATCGCCGAGTCGGCCGCCATCGAACTGTCGCTCACGGTCTCCGCCGGTGATCGCAGCGCCGGGATAGGTGAGCGGCTGAAGACCGGCGACGAGCCGGCGCTGGTACGGGTGGACGTACGCGGGGTGCCGTCCGGGACCATCACCTTTCACACCGATCGCGGCAAGGCGCACCGCGAATCGGTGCCCGGATCGGGCACCGTGGAGTGGCGCACCAGCGCGGCGGAATCGGCGTTCGTCCGCATCGAAGTACGCCACGCCGCAGGACACATGGCGGCGCTCAGCAACCCGATCATTCTCAGCTAGCCCTTCGCCAGGGCCGCGAGGAGGCGGTCCTCGGTCACCTCGGCGCCGTTGAGCTGCGCGCTGATCGCGCCGTCGCGCAGCACCACCACGCTGTCGCAGTTGCCCGCCAGTTCGGCCACGTCCGAGGAGATCAGCAGGATGGCCAGCCCGTCCACGGCCAGCTCGTCGAGCAGCGCCTGCATCTCCAGCTTGGTGGCCACGTCGACGCCGCGGGTCGGCTCGTCGAGCAGCAGCACCTTGGGGTGCATGGCCAGCCAGCGGGCCAGCAGCACCTTCTGCTGGTTGCCGCCCGACAGCTCGCCCGCGGGCTGGCGCGGCGAGACGGCCTTGATGCCGAGCCGCTTCATGAACGTCTCGACGATGCCGTCGATCTGCGCGTCGGAGACGATCCCGGCCCGGGACAGCCGGGGGAGCGCGGCCAGCGCGATGTTGTCGCGTACCGACAGCGTGGGGACGATGCCCTCGGTCTTCCTGTTCTCGGGGACGAGGCCGACGCCGGCGCGGATGGCGCTCCTGATCGACCACTTGCGGGCCGCCGCGCCGGCCACGGTCACCTGGCCCGCGTCCACCGGCATGACACCGGCGATCGCCCTGGCCGTCTCGCTGCGCCCGGCGCCGAGCAGGCCGCCGAGGCCGACGACCTCGCCCGCGCGCACCGCCAAGGACACGCCGTCGAGCACGTGGTGGCGGGTGAGCCCCTTCGCCTCCAGCACCGGCTCGTCGCCCGGCTCGTCCGGCTCGCCGGGCTCGATCGCCTCCTGCACCGGGTGGAACGGCCGGCCGAGCATGAGCGACACCAGCCGGAGGCGATCCAGCCCGGTCAGCGGGCCGGTGTGCACGACGCGGCCGTCACGCAGCACGGTGACGTGGTCGCAGACCTCGTACAGCTCCTCCAGCCGATGCGTGACGTAGACGACTGAGCGGCCCTCGTCGCGCAGCCGGGCCACCGCGCCGAACAGCGTCTCCAGCTCGGCGTGCTCCAGCGCGGAGGTGGGCTCGTCCATGATGACCAGCCGGGCGTCGGCGGTGGCCGCCCTGGCCAGCGCCACGAGCTGCCTGGCCCCCTCGCCCAGCGTGCCCAGGGGTTTGCGGACGTCGGTCCGCAGGCCGTACTCGGCCAGGACCTGCTGGGCGCGGGCGTTGGCGGCCCCGAAGTCGATCAGCCCGAGGCGGCCGCGCGGCTCCCTGCCGAGCAGCAGGTTGCGGGCGATGCTCATGGTCGGGACCAGGTTCGTCTCCTGGTGGATGGTGGCGATGCCGGCCCGCCTGGCCTCGGCCGGGCTGCCGAACCTGACGGGCTCGTCCAGGTAACGCAGCTGGCCCGCGTCCGGCTGGTAGACGCCGGAGAGCACCTTGACCAGGGTGGACTTGCCGGCGCCGTTGCCGCCGATCAGCGCGTGCACCTCGCCGGGGCGCACGGAGAGCGTGACATGGTCGAGCGCGGTCACGCCCTGGAACGACTTGAGAACACCGGCCACCTGCAACACGCTTGCCTCCGCCTCGATCGTGGTCGCGGAAGGAAACAATCCAGTAACAGAAACGTCACATTCGATCAGATACGGGCGATATGTAGCCGGGCGCCCCTGCCGCTCAGCTCGTCGAGCACGTCGCCCGGCGCGCCCTCGTCGGTGACCAGGTGCCCGATCTGCTCGGGGGCGACGGTCTGCACCATCGTGTCGACGCCGATCTTGGTGTGGTCGGCCAGCACCACGACCTCCTCGGCGGCCGCGGCCAGCGCCCGGTCGACGCCCGCCACCTGCATGTTCGGGGTGGACAGGCCGCGTTCGGCGGTGAGCCCGTTGCCGGAGACGAACGCCCGGCGCACCCGCAGCCCGGACAGAGAGTGCTCGGCCGCGCTGCCCACCAGGGCCAGGATCGAGCCGCGCAGTGTGCCGCCGGTCAGCATCACCTCGATCCGCGGCGAGCCGGCGAGCACCTGGGCCACCAGCAGGGAGTTGGTCACCACGGCGAGCTCCGCGTGCCTGGTCAGGCGGCGGGCGAACTCCTGCGTGGTGGTGCCGGGACCGACGACAATGGCGTCACCGTCCTCGACCAGCGCCGCGGCGAGGTCGGCGATCGCCGCCTTCTCGGCGGACTCCAGCGAGACCTTGTGCGCGTAGCCCGCCTCGCGCGACAGCTCGCCGGGCAGGGTGGCCCCGCCGTGATGGCGGTTGAGCAGGCCCTCCGACTCCAGCGCGCGCAGGTCGCGGCGGACGGTCACCTCGGAGGAGTGCACGGATTGGGCGAGCTCACGCAAGGACACGGCGCCGTTGGCGCGCACCAGTTCGAGGATGCGCTGCCGGCGTTCCGCGGCGAACACCGGCCGGCGGCCGTCGCTCTGCGTGTCGCTCACATCCCGATCATAGACGAATGCTCAACTCCGGCTCACCTCTGATCATATGAGAACGAATTTGATCGGAAATCTTGACCGACTCGGTCCAAGGGTGCTTATTTGAGAGCCATACAGGGTCATAACCTGTCCGATCCTGATCGAACGGCATGGCGTACGACACCTCCTTCCATCCCCCAGCGTGAAAGGACACCCTGTGCGAAAGTCACTCGCGGCAATGATCGCCGTGCTGCTGGCCGTGCTCTGGCAGGCTCCCACCCCGGCGGGCGCCGCCGCCGAACGGCATGGGCTGCGCGGCGACTACTACCTCGCCTCGGCGGCCGGCGCGTTCGACTTCGGCGAGCTGAAGGCCGGCGTCGTGGACCCGAGCCTGGAAATGGCCGATCTCAACCCGGCGCTCAAGCTGCTGACCGGCCGGGATGACGACGTCACCGTCCGGTGGACCGGCAAGATCCGGCCCGAGCACTCCGAGACGTACACGTTCTCGATCATCGGCGACAACGGCTTCCGGCTCTGGGTGGACGGCAAGGCCGTCATCGACCACTGGGTGGACGACTGGGACCGGGAGCAGGTGGGCACGCCCATCGCGCTGGAGGCGGGCAAGGACTACGACATCAAGGTCGAGTACTTCGAGCACTTCGGCGGGGCGAACCTGCACCTGCGCTGGCAGAGCGCCAGCCAGCCGAAGGTGGCCGTGCCGTCCGAGGCGTTCACGCCGCCGGACGGGTTCGACCCGCCCGGGCCCAGCGAGGCGAAGGTCGGTGCGACGGGTGACCTGGCCACGCTGACGTTCGCCAAGGCGCTCGCCCCGCTGCCGGCCGACCTGACCGACCACCTGGTCCTCACCGTCGCCGGCACCAAATGGCCCGTAGCCTCCGTAGCCCTGAAATATCGGGACACGGTGGTGCTTAAGCTGAAATATCCGGTTCCGGCCAAGGCGGGGAGCACGCTGCGCGCCGCCTACGACGGCACCGGTCTCTCCTTCGCCGACGGCACTCCCGTCGCCGCGTTCCCCTACGCCTTCGTCGTCAACGAGTCCGCCTACATCCTCAAGACCCGCTGGTCCAAGGACGTGAACCCGGCGAACCCGCTGCCCGAGTACCCGCGCCCCCAACTGGTCAGGGATCAGGTGGCGCAGCCTCAACGGCACCTGGCAGTTCGCCGCCGCCAAGCCGGGCGAGGCCGTCCCCACCGGCCGTGACCTGGCCGAGCGGATCGTCGTGCCGTACCCGGTGGAGTCGCAGCTGTCCGGCATCGGCCGGCACGAGGACCGCATGTGGTACCGCAGGACGTTCGAGGTGCCCCGCTCGTGGAGCGGCGAGCGCCTGCTCCTGCACCTTGACGCGATCGACTGGGACGCCACCATCTACGTGAACGGCAAGCAGGTCGGCGCGCACAAGGGCGGCTACGGCCGGATCACCGTGGACGTGACCGACGCGCTCAAGCGCGGCGGATCCCAGGAGCTCGTCGTCGGCGTCACCGACCCGACCGACAGCGGGCAGCAGCCCATCGGCAAGCAGCGGCTCGACCCGAGCGGCATCTGGTACACCGCCGTCTCCGGCATCTGGCAGACCGTCTGGATGGAGCCCGTCGCCCAGCAGCACATCGACCGCGTCGACACCGTGCCCGACGTCGCGGGCAAGGCGCTGCGCGTCACCGTCCAGGGCTCGGCCGGCACCGCCGTGATCGTGGCCAAGGACGGTCACAAGGTCGTGGGCACGGTCTCCGGGCCCGTCGGCACCGAGCTCCGGCTGCCGGTGCCGAACCCCAAGCTGTGGTCGCCGGACAAGCCGTTCCTGTACGACCTCACGGTCCGGGTGAAGCAGGACGAGATCAAGTCCTATTTCGGGATGCGCACCATCACGCTGGAGAACAACCGGATGCTCCTCAACGGCCGGCCGGTCTTCCAGATGGGCCCGCTCGACCAGGGCTTCTGGCCGGACGGCATCTACACCGCCCCCACCGACGAGGCGCTCAAGTACGACCTCGTGCAGACCAAGAAGCTCGGCTTCAACACCGTGCGCAAGCACACCAAGGTCGAGTCCGACCGCTGGTACTACCACGCCGACAAGCTCGGCCTGCTCGTCTGGCAGGACATGCCCGCCATGTTCAAGACCGGCGACAAGCCGCAGTTCGAGACCGAGCTGCGCGAGCTGGTGGACCAGCACCGCAGCAGCCCGTCGATCATCATGTGGGTGCCCTTCAACGAGGGCTGGGGCCAGTACGACCAGGCCCGCATCGCCGACCTGGTCAAGAGCTGGGACCCCTCCCGCCTGGTCGACAACATGAGCGGCGTCAACTGCTGCGGAGCCCAGGACGGCGGCAACGGCGACGTCCAGGACTTCCACATCTACCCCGGCCCAGGCACCCCCGGAAAGCCCACCGGCACCAGAGCCGTCGTGATCGGCGAGTACGGCGGCCTGGGACTCCCGCTCATCGGTCACACCTGGTCGGGCGGCGGCTGGGGCTACGCGGTCGAACCCGACCCCGAGGCCCTCACCAGCCGCTACGTCGACATGGCCAAGGCCCTGCAGAAGCTGCACGCCTGCGACCAGCTCAGCGCGGCGATCTACACCCAGACCACCGACGTCGAGACCGAGCTCAACGGCCTCATGACCTACGACAGAGCCGTCACCAAGACCGACGTCGCCCGGGTCCACGACGCGAACAAGGCGCTCACCGACCAGATCTCCCCGGCTTGCGCCTGATAGGAAGGAACCCCTATGAATCTCCGGACAGCCTGCCTGGCGCTGGCCGTACTCCTCACCGCGTCGGCCTGCGCCAAGTCGGAGGAGCCGCAGAGCGCGCCCGCCGCCACCAGCACGGCCGGGCAGCAGGTCGTGCAGAGCCCCAGCGGCTCGGCGGGACCGACGTGCACGCTCGACCAGTTCGGCGGCAAGAAGTTCGACCTCAAGACGGCCACCGTCGGCTTCTCCCAGTCGGAGAAGGAGGCCAACCCGTTCCGCATCGCCGAGACCAAGTCGATCAAGGATGAGGCGGCCAAGCTGGGCATCGCCAATCTCAAGGTCACCAATGCCCAGTCGCAGTTCTCCAAGCAGATCACCGACGTGCAGCAGCTCATCGCCCAGGGCGTGCAACTGCTGGTCATCGCGCCACTGAACTCCGATGGCTGGGAGCCGGTGCTCCAGCAGGCCGCGGCCAAGAAGGTGCCGATCATCACGGTCGACAGGAAGATCAACGCCAAGGCGTGCAGCGACTACCTGACCTTCATCGGCTCCGACTTCCACGAGCAGGGCAAGCGGGCCGCCGACCGGATGATCGACGCCCTGTCGGGCAAGGGGAAGGTCGCCATCCTGCTCGGCGCGCCAGGCAACAACGTCACCACCGAGCGGACCGACGGCTTCAAGGAGCGGATCGCGGAGAAGGCGCCGGGCATCCAGATCTCCTTCGAGCAGACCGGTGAGTTCGCCCGTGAGAAGGGCCAGCAGGTCACCGAGCAGCTCATCCAATCCAACCCCGACATCAACGGCATCTACGCGGAGAACGACGAGATGGCGCTCGGCGCGGTCACCGCTCTGAAGGGCGCGGGCAAGGAGGCGGGCACCATCAAGATCGTGTCCGTCGACGGCACCCGCAGCGCCGTCCAGGGCATCGCCGACGGCTGGCTGCACTCGGTCATCGAGTCCAACCCCCGCTTCGGGCCGCTCGCCTTCGAGACCGCGCAGAAGTTCCTCGACGGCCAGGCCATCCCCGACAAGGTGGTCATCTCCGACCGCGACTACGACACGTCCAACGCCAAGAACTCCCTCGGTGAGGCGTACTGAGTTGGATGCGGTTCTTGAGGCGAAGGGGATCAGCAAGCGCTTCCCCGGCGTACTCGCTCTCGACGGTGTGCATCTCGCCCTCCTCCCCGGCGAGGTGCACGCCCTCGTGGGGGAGAACGGCGCGGGCAAGTCCACCCTGATCAAGGTCTTCACCGGCGTATACCATCCCGACGGCGGCGAACTGCGCCACCTCGGCGCGCCCGCCGCCTTCGGCACGCCGCTCGACGCGCAGCGCGCCGGGATCTCCACCATCTACCAGGAGGTCAACCTCGTCCCGATGATGAGCGTCGCCCGCAACCTGCTGCTCGGCCGCGAGCCACGCGGCCGCTTCGGGGTGATCGACGCCACGAGGATGTACGCCGAAGCCGCCCGGATCCTGTCCGGCTACGGCGTCGAGACCGACGTCCGGCGGCCGCTGCGCACGCTCGGCATCGGAGCCCAGCAGATGGTCGCCCTGGCCAGGGCCGTGGCCGTCGACGCCCGCGTGGTCATCATGGACGAGCCGACCTCGTCCCTGGAACCGCGCGAGGTCGAGACGCTGTTCGGGGTGATCAGGCGGCTGCGCGGCGAGGGCATCGCTGTCATGTACGTCAGCCACCGGCTCGACGAGCTCTACCAGGTGTGCGACCGGGTCACTGTGCTACGCGACGGCCGCGTCGCGCACACCGGGCCGCTCGCGGGGCTCGACCGGCTCAAGCTCATCTCGCTCATGCTGGGCCGCGACCTGAACGAGGTCAAAGCCGGTGGCCTGACCAGGTTCTCCCGTGATCGCCACCGCGCCGCGAACGGCCAGGAGCCACCGGCCGTCGAGGCGCGCGGCCTCACCCGGCGGCACGTCCTGGACGGGATCGACGTGTCCGTACGGCCCGGCGAGGTCGTGGGGCTCGGCGGCCTTCTTGGCGCGGGCCGTACCGAGACCGCCAAGGCCATCGTCGGCGCGATGCCCCTCGACGGCGGGCAGGTGCTCGTGGCCGGGCTGCCGCTGCGCGGCGGCTCCACGACCGCGGCGATCAGGGCGGGCATCAGCCTGCTGCCCGAGGACCGCAAGGCCGAGGGCATCGTCCCGACACTGTCCGTCCGCGAGAACATCGCGCTGGCCGCCCTGCCCGCCCTGGCCAGGGCGGGCGTGGTGTCCGACGCGAAGATCGACCGGATGGTCGAGATCTTCATGCGGCGGCTGCGCATCAAGGCGGCCTCGCCGAACCAGCTGGTGTCGGAGCTGTCCGGCGGCAACCAGCAGAAGGTGCTGCTGGCCCGCTGGCTGGCGGTACGTCCCAAGGTGCTGCTGCTCGACGAGCCCACCCGCGGCATCGACGTGGGCGCCAAGGCCGAGGTGCAGGCGCTGATCGACGAGCTGGCCGAGGAGGGGCTGGGCGTGCTGCTGATCTCCTCCGACCTGGAGGAACTGGTCGAGGGCGCCGACCGCATCCTGGTGCTGCGCGAGGGCGCGGTCGTCGGGGAGCTGACCGGTGACCAGGTGACCGAGGAGAGAATCATGGCGACGATCGCGGAGCAGTCCGATGACTGAACTCACCTCGAAAGCGGTGCCGCGGGCCGACCTCAAACCGCGGGTCTTCGCCTGGGTGCAGGACTACGGCGTGTACGCGGCCGTGCTGGCGCTGCTGCTGTTCAACGTGCTGTTCACGCCGCACTTCCTCGACGCGTCGAACTTCCGCACCCAGTTCGTCCAGGTCACGCCCATCGTGATCGTGTCGCTCGGCATGGCGCTGGTGATCGGCACCCAGGGCATCGACCTGTCCGTCGGCTCGGTCATGGCGCTCGCCGCCGCGCTCGTCGCCCTCTACCTGGGGTACGGCGCCCTGCCCGCGCTGATCGTCGCCGTGATCGGCGGAGCGATCGTCGGCGCGGCGGGCGGGGCCCTGGTCGCCTACGTGGGCGTCCAGCCGATCGTGGCCACACTGGCGCTGCTCGTCGGTGTACGCGGCATCGCGAACGTCCTGGTGCCGCAGCTCGTCGAGTTCCGCAACCCGGACCTGATCGCGTTGGGCAGCAGCTCGGTGGCCGGGATCCCGTTCATCGTGCTGATCGCGGCGGCGCTGACGTTGATCATGCTGTTCGTGGTGCGGCGCACGACGTTCGGCCGGCAGGTCGTCGCGATCGGCGGCAACCGCTCGGCCAGCGAGCTGTCGGGCCTGCCGGTCAAACGGGTGCTGCTGATCGTGTACGTGATCTCCGGGCTGCTCGCCGCGCTGGCCGGGGTGCTGGCGACGGCCCGCCTGCAGGCCAGCGACCCGACGTCGCTCGGCCTGTTCATCGAGCTGTCGGCGATCACCGCGGTCGTGGTCGGCGGCACGCCGCTCACCGGCGGGCGGATCAGGGTGCTCAGCACGGTCATGGGCGCGGTGCTCATGCAACTGCTCGCGGCGACACTGATCAAGCACAACCTGCCGCAGTCGTGGACCCAGATGGTCCAGGCGGTCATCATCCTGGCCGCCGTCTACGCCACCAGGGAGCGTGCGAACCGATGACCTCCGTAGCCTCTGTACGGCGTGAGCAGGTGAGCCGGGTACTCCAGCAGCACGGGGCGCTCATGGTGCTGGCGATGCTGGTGATCGTGGGCAGCCTGGCCTTCGACTCCTTCGCCACGGCGGGGAACGCGGCCAGTGTGGTGGTCTCGTCGTCGTTCCTGGCGATCATCGCGATCGGGATGACGTTCGTGATCATCAGCGGCGGGATCGACCTGTCGGTGGGGTCGCTGTTCGTGCTGGGCGGGGTACTGGCGGCCTACGGGTCCCAGTACGGCCTGCTCATGGCGCTGGCGTTGCCGTTGGGCGCGTGCGGGGTGGTCGGTCTGTTGCAGGGCCTCGTCATAGCTCGCACCGGCATGGCCCCTTTTATCGTGACATTGGCGGGTTTGTTGGGCGTGCGGGGGTTGATGCTCGCCATTTCGGACGAGGGGGCCACCACCTATTTGGTGAAAAATGCTGCTTTCGCGTCATTGGGGCAGGGGGAGTTGCTCGGCCTGACGTACCCCGTCTACATCACCGCGGTGCTGGCCCTGGTCGCGATGGTGCTGCTGCAGCGGACCGGTTTCGGGCAGAACGTCTACGCGATCGGCGGCAACGAGCAGGCGGCGGCGCTCATGGGCGTGCCCGTGGCGCGTACCAAAGTGGCGGTGTACGTGATGTCGGCCCTGCTGGCGGGCCTCGCGGGCGCGCTGAACGCGGCCCGGCTCTCGTCCGGGGTCACGATCCTTGGCATCGGGCTGGAACTGGACGCGATCGCCGCCGTCGTCATCGGCGGCACCCTGCTGACCGGCGGCGCGGGCGGGATCACCGGGACGGTGGCGGGGGTGCTGCTGCTGGGGGTGATCCAAAGCCTGATCAACCAGGTGGGGAGCCTGACGTCGGCCTTCCAGCAGGTGGTCAGCGGGGCGTTCCTGGCACTGGTGGTGGTGGCGCAGCGGCTGCTGAGCAAGGCGCAGCGACTGTCGTAACGGCTGCCACACCGGCGCGGCCCCTGGGGAGGTGACTTCCCGGGGGCTGTCGCGTTTGGTGGTTCGGCGGGATAACGGGCCGCGTCAGACATTCACTGATGTTTTTTCACCTTTGCTTTCCCTGTCCGGGGAAGTCCTTTTCGGCGTGGCGGCGGGAGGAGATCGATGGCTACTGTAAGTATTTTTTCAGTCACGCTGGGTCGCCCAGCGGGCAGGCATGGGCCGTCTTCCGGCCAATGGGTTAGCCGCGGTCACGGCCGCGCTCCAAAAGAAACGGTACCTCTATGTTCACGCACACTCCCAAAAGCGACGCCACAGCCATACCGACCCAGCCGGCGCGGCGGCGCTCGGCAAAAGGACTGATGACGCTGGCCGTGGCAGGATCCCTGTCCGTGGCCCTTGCCGGCACCACGACCAACCCAGCCCTCGCGAACGGTCCGACGCCGGACCACAGGCACGACCGCTTCCACCATCTCGAGCACAAACTCCGCAAGCCGGTCCTGGTCGGAGACGGGGGAGGCTGCGAGGCGGGAACCTTCATCAGGGTTCATTCCCTTAGGCCGCACAACTTCTTCATTCCGCGCACCCGCTACACCGACGGTCCCGGCGGCGAGATGACCGTCTCGGTCCACCACGAGTTCGAGGTGCTCGCGTTCGTGGAGGCCGACAAGAACAGGTTCGCCTCAGTCAGAAGGTCAGACGACACCGCGATCGGCAACGTGGTCTCCACCGACGAAATCGTCCGCGCGGTGAACCTCGAGGTCACTCCGCACCTCGAGAAGAGGCACATGATCTTCACGGGCCACGACTACACGCGGACGATCAGCGACGGCAAGTACGGAAACATGTGGTACCGCGTCTTCGGCTACCGCGTCCACTGGGGACAGTGGGCACGGCTCCACAACTGCAGCGAGGTCAGAGTCGGTACCGGCATCGCGAGCATCCCGTCGAGGATCGAAGGCTGGCGATACTGGGAGACCGACCACCCGCAGTTCCGCGGACGGCTGCTCTCCGACAAGTAGGCATCGGGTCGCCCGGGGCACTTCAGCCCCGGGCCCTGCGGAGCCAAGTCGACCGCCGGAGAGGCGTCTGGGGGTCAGGCGGCAGCGGCGGCGGATCGCTGGTGTCTCGCGAGACGCGGCGAGCACGTCGCGCCGGTGCTGCCCTACTGTGCGGGGACCGTTGGGGGATCAGGCGGATGTGCTCACGCACTCGCTGGCTGATCGTCGAGAGACGGTCCCCGTTCCTTTTGCTGGACCCAGCCTGACGGGGCCTCTAGTTGTTGTGGGGGTCTTCGGTGGGGAGTGGGATGCCGAAGTGGGTGAACATCGTCTCGAACATCCGGGTGTGCTTGTCGAGCGTGTGCGTGTGTCCGTCCAGGATCTCCGTGTGGGTATCGAGGATCTCTGTGTGGGTGTCCAGGATCTCTCGGTGCTCGGCCAGTGTCCGGCTGTGCTCGTCGAGCTTCACCTCGACTCGGTCGAGTCTCGCGTCGACTTGATCGAGTCTCATCTCCACTTGATCGAGTCTCGCGTCGACTTGGTCGAGTCTCGCATCCACTCGGTCGAGTCTCAGCGTGTGCTCGTGCTGAATCTCCGCCAGTTGGTCGAGTCTCAGCGTGTGCTCGTGCTGAATCTCCGCCAGTTGGTCGAGTCTCAGCGTGTGCTCGTGCTGAGTCTCCGCCAGTTGGTCGAGTCTCAGCGTGTGGTTGTTCTGAGTCTCCGCCAGTTGGTCGAGTCTCAGCGTGTGGTTGTTCTGAGTCTCCGCCAGTTGGTCGAGTCTCAGCGAGTGCTTGTTCTGAGTCTCCATAATCTTCGACAGTTCTGGGCCGAAGACCTTGATGTCTTCTCGCTGGTTGTCCGTGCGCTCTTCCAGGCGCGCCACCCGGCCGCCCAGATCTTGGAGGGTTGTCATGGCGAGAATCCTAACGGCGATCATTCCAGCACGCTCCGTTATGAGTCGAGGTCGAGGAGGGCCTCTTTACTCCCTGAGGGATGATCCTGTAACCGCGGGTTGACCGTTGTCATCAGCACGGTGGAGAGGAAGCTCGCCACGAGCAATCCACCCGCGACCCAGAAGGTCACTTGGACCGCGCTACCCGGCGAGTCCGACCGGGCCCCATCGAAATAAACACTACCCAGGACGGCGACGCCGAGCGTCGCGCCGAGTTGCTGGACGGCGTTGAGCAGGCCGGCGGCCGAGCCGATCTCCTGTGGTCTGAGCGGCTTCAGCGCGGTGGTGAAGAACGACGGGGTGAACATCCCGACACCGAGACCCGCGACTCCCAGGGCGCCGAGCAGTGGCGTGGGATAGCCAGTAGAGCCGGCCGCGTGGTACACGGCGACGGCGGCCAGCACGCCGATCGCCAGCGTGGCGAGTCCGGCGAACATCACCCGCCGTCCGTGCCGAGGAACCAGATACGCGCCCGCGACCCAAGAGGACACCGCCAAGCCCACCGACCAAGGCACCATGGTCAGGCCCGCGGTGCGTACATCGGTGCCCAACCCCAGCTGCAGGTGCAGGACCACGACGAACATCAGCCCGGTCGTCACCGCGAAGAACAGGGTGGACGTCACCAGCGCGGCCGGGAAAGCGCGGTGCGCGAACAGGCTGGTCTCCACCAGCGAGCTGCGGCCAAGCCCGGCACTGCGCCGCTGATGAAGGCCGAAACCGGCGATCACGGCCAGCCCGAGGCCGATGGCGCCCCACGTCCCCATCGGCAGGTGCGCTGTGTCGGCACCGATCAGCGGGTAGACGATCAGGGCGGTGCCGAGCATCGCCAGCGCGGTGCCGATGGGGTCAAGGCTCGGTCGCGCCGGCGCGTGGTCCTCGATCAGGGTCGGCGCGACGGCCAGCACGGCGGCAGAGAGCGGGACGTTGACCAGGAACGCTGCCCGCCATGACGAGCCGAACAGATCGGCGTGAGTCAGCACGCCCCCGAGAACGGGCCCGCAGACAGCGGCCAAACCCATGACGGGGCCGATGCTGCCCAGGGCCTTGGACATCTCCTCCCCATCGGACTCCTCCCCATCGGACTCCTCCCCATCGAACATCGCGCGGATCAGTCCGATGGTCTGCGGAATGACCGCCGCGGCCGCAGCGCCCTGCACGACGCGGAAGCCGATCAGCATCCCGACCGATGGCGCCAGGGCGCAGGCCACCGAAGCGCCCAGGAATCCAGTGACACCGATCCGAAAGACCCGCCGCCGGCCGGCGATGTCGCCCAGCCGGCCGCCGGTGATCAGCAGCAGGGCGAACGGCAAGGTGTACGCCGTGCTGAACCACTGCATGTCCGCCGCCGACCCACCCAAGTCGGCCCGGATCGCCGGGGTGGCGACCTGCACGATCGTCGAGTCCAGCAGATTCATCGCCTCGGCCAGCAGCAACGCCGCCAGCGCCACCCACCGCCACCGGTAGGCCGCCACCACACGTTCAGACATTCGCATTCCTCTCCAGTGCCGCGAACCCCCGCCGACAGCTCGGCGGGGATCCCAGACTGGAGAAGCCGGGGCCAGTTGTTCCATCTGGAACGTAATGTTGGAGAGTATCTTCCATGACTGCCGGATTTATGAGGGAAATCCCCATGCTCGACGAGGTGGACCGAGGTCTGATCCACGCCCTGCACATTGACGGGCGAGCACCCTTCGGCCGCATCGCCGAGGTGCTCGGTACGTCGACGCAGACCGTGGCCCGCCGCTACCGGCGACTGCGCGCCGAGGCCGCCCTTCGTGTGGTCGGGCTCCCCAACCCGGACCGGGCAGGCCAGACCCAGTGGATGATCCGGCTCACCGCCACTCCGTCCACCGTGCAGGACCTTTCTCAGTCGCTGGCCCGGCGAGCCGATACCTCGTGGGTCAAACTGGCCTCCGGGGGCACGGAGATCTTCGCCGTCATTCACGCGTCAAGCGACACGCAGGCCGTACCCACACTGTTGCTGCACGACATCCCTCGCAGAGCGAGCATCACCGCGGTCTCCGCCCACTGCCTGCTGCACACCTACCTGGGCGGGCCGACCGCGTGGCGAGGACACCTCGAGGCCCTCACCGACCAGCAACAACAGCAGCTCGAACCGCCCCGCGCCACCGACCCGCCGGCCAGTCGATCATCGGCGACCGATGGGCTGCCTCCTCGACCACCGGCGACTGATACGTCGCCTCCCCGAGCGCCGCTGACGCGTGCCGACCATGACCTGATCGACGCTCTGCGCCAAGACGGCCGGGCCACGCACGCCGATCTCGCCGCGGCCACCGGTGTATCCCAAGCCACGGTGGCCCGCCGCCTCGCCGACCTCCGCGCCAACGGCGCGATTTTCTTCGACGTCGAGATCGCGCCCGCCGTCCTCGGAGCCACCACCCAAGCCCTGCTCTGGATGACCGTCCAACCAGGGCACCTCGACCGCGTCGCGACCACCCTGGCCGGTCACCGTGAACTCGCCCTGGTGGCCGCCACCACCGGCCGGACCAATCTGCTGGCCAACGCCCTCTGCCGCAGCCCCGCCGACCTGCACGATTACCTCACGCACCGGCTGGGCGGCCTCGATGCCATTCACGCGCTCGAAACGGCCCCCGTCCTGCACACCGTCAAGGCAGCGGGCCCGCTGACCCCCGCCGCTTCGTTCACCCGCGGAAACTGATGATGTGTAGGTCCGAAGCGGTAATTTTACCCACAGGCGCAGTTAAGTCATTCGCAAGAAGCATGTCCATAATTTGGTCATGCCGTCGATGAGTGAGCTGAGAGCAGGAGATCCCGCCGGTCTCGGAGGTTACGAGATCCGCGGACGGCTGGGAGAAGGCGGACAAGGCGTCGTGTACCTGGGCGTCGACGAGCAGGGCGGCCAGGCCGCCATCAAGTGGTTACGTCCGCACCTGGCGGGCGACGCGGTCGCGGCCGAGCGGTTCGCGCGGGAGGCGGCCGTGGCGCAGCGGGTGGCGCCGTTCTGCACGGCGAAGGTGCTGGCGACCGGGGTGCACGAGGAGCGGCCGTTCATCGTCAGCGAGTACGTCGAAGGTCCGCCGCTGCAGCAAGTGGTGGCAGAGGAGGGGCCGCGGGCGGAGGCCTCCCTGTACCGGCTGGCCATCGGGACGGTCACCGCGCTGGCGGCCATCCACCAGGCGGGCATCGTGCACCGCGACTTCAGCCCGAACAACGTGCTGCTCGCCGGCGAGGGTCCGCGGGTGATCGACTTCGGCATCGCGAAGGCGCTCGACGCCACCTCGACGATCACGTCCACGCCGGTGGGGACGCCCGCGTTCATGGCTCCGGAGCAGGTTCTGGAGCACCCGGTGGGGCCGCCCGCGGATATGTTCGCGTGGGGGAGCACCATGGTGTTCGCCGCCACCGGCACCGGGCCGTTCGAGGCGGAGTCGGTGCCGCTGATCGTCAACCAGGTCCTCTACGACGAGCCCGATCTGTCCCGGCTCACCGGGCCGCTGCGCGAACTCGTGGCCGCCTGCCTGTCGAAGGACCCCATCCGGCGGCCCACCGCCGAACAGGTGATCATGCGGCTGCTGGAACACCCCACCTCGAACACCGCCGAACTGGAGCAGGCAGCCGCGGTGGTCAGCGGCTTCTCGCCCCCACCCCCGCCTTCGCCGCAGCCCCAATTCCCGCCCCAGCAGGGGTTCCAGCCCCAGTACCCGCAACCCCAATACGGGCAGCCTCCGTACGCGCAGTCGGGACCGCACCAGCAACCGCCACCACCGCAGGCAGCGCCGCCGTACGCGCAGTCGGGACCGCACGCGCAAGCCCCGCAGGCGGCGCCCCCCTATGGTCCACCACCCCAGAGGCCGCAACCACAGTCGGGAGGACACCCCGAAGGTCCGCAGGCGGCGCACCCGTATGGTCCGCCACCCCAGGGGCCGCAACCACAGTCAGGAGCGCACCAGCAGCCGCAGTGGGTCTCCCCGGCCGCGGCGGGGCAGTCTCCGCAGTACGTCGGCCTGCCGGTGCCGCCATCCCGGTCGGGCGGCAAGAAGAGCTACGTGGTGGCGTCGATCGCCGCGGCCGTGGCCATCGTCGCCACCATCGCCGTGGTGGCCGTCGCGCTGATCAATCTGCCCGGCCCGCCGACCCCCACCCCCTCCCCGAGTACGAAGAGCACGTCTCCGGCCCCGGTGGCCATTCCCACCGCGAACCTGGTCACCTCGACGCTCCCCGGCACCGACGCGGTCATCTACGAGAACCCGGGCGACGCCGTCCGGCTCACCACCTACATGGTCCGCGACGCCAAGACCCGGGACTGGATCTATTACGCCCGTGACACGCTGACCGGATCGTTCACGAAATATCCGAACATGTGGGAGAGCATGCTGTCGCCCGACGGCAGGTACCTGGCCCAGCGTGGCAAGAACTTCGTCGACGGCTACGACAGCGTCAAGATCACCGACAAGGTGACGGGTGAGGCGTTCACGGTCAAGACCTCGCGCCAGCCGCTCAGCGCGTACGTGCAGGGCTGGTCGCGTGACAGCGGCCGCCTGCTGTTCAACGTCGGCAATCCGGTGAAGGGCGTGTGGCAGTCGACCGGGTTCGCGATCGTGAACGTCGCCACCAGGCAGGCCACGGTCGCATCCCTCAGAGAGGGCTCGCTGCACGGCATCCGTTACGGCTTCGACCACACCGACACGGGCGTGGTGGCCCTGTCGAACGACACCAAGCAGCAGGCGTTGCGCTTCTTCGACGAGAACGGACTCCGGATACGCCGCATCCCGAACGTGGGCCCGGGCATCGCCGACTCGTTGTTCTCGCCGTCGGGCAAGCAGTTCGTCACCAACTGCCCCGGCCTGGGCAGCGGCAACAACTGCGTTTACGACACCCAGACCGGCGCCGAGCTGAAGCGCTTCGAGTCACCCTGCTCCGGCCTGGCCACCTGGTACGACGACAGCCACCTGGTCTGCTGGGTCAGGCCCGACGCGAGCGCGGAGAAGCAGCAGGTGCAGGTGGTCGACTTCACGGGCACCGCGGTGCGCCTGCTGGCCGAGATGCCGACGAACGGCTCGAACATGGACGTGATCTACACCTTCACGCACCGGAACTAGCTCTCGCGCACGCGACCCCTGGGCCGCAGCCGGGTGCCCGGCAGGACGGGCGCGGGGAGCGGGTCGCCGTCGAAGCCCTCGACGGCGCCGAACCCCTCGCCCTCCATCCATTCCTTGCGGAAGGCGACGATCTCGTCGTGGTCGCGGCCGACAAAGTTCCACCACATCACGATCTCCTCGCCGAACGGCTCGCCGCCGATCAGCAGCACCCGTCCGCGCCCGCTCAACCGCAGCCGGGTACGGCCGGGCGGCAGGTAGAGCAGCGGTCCCGCCTCCAGCGGCTCGACCTGTCCGGCGAGCAGCAGCACACCGTGCTCGAATCCCGCATCGAGCGGCACCTCGGCGCTCCCTTCGACGGCCACCTCGGCGCCCACCAGGGGGCTGAAGGTGGTCGCCGGCGAGGTCACGCCGCCGAGCGACCCCATGATCACCGTGGCGGCGAAGCCGGGGCCGGACAGCGCGGGCAGCGCCGCGTGGTGCTCGAACCCGGGCCCGGTCCGCCGGTGCTCACCGGGCAGCGCCACCCACAGTTGCACGCCGTGCAGCAGGGTCTCGCGTGACTCCTCGGAGTGGGAGATGCCGCGTCCGGCGGTCATCAGGTTCAGCTGGCCGGGCCGTACCTCCTGGAGACTGCCGACACTGTCACGGTGCAGCACCTCACCCGCGACCAGCCAGCTCACGGTCTGCAGGCCGGTATGCGGGTGCGGAGGCACCCGCATCGTCGCCACCTCGGGGCCGTATGCGTCCACGAAGCACCACGCGCCGATCATGCGGCGATGCGCGTTGGGCAGCGTCCGGCTCACCGACATGCCTCGCGGACCGCCCAGCGGCACCGCACGCCCGGCGAGCAGCTCGGTCTCCCCGTCGCTGGTCTCGCCACCGGCCTCGACGCCGCAGCGGATCTCGCGGGGGTCCTGTTCCAGGTTGCTCACGTTAAGACTGTACGACTGCGCGGATCAGCTCCCGGCGGGGACCGTGCGGCCGGGGAGCCGAGTTCTCGGCACGGACCGTATGGCTGCGCAGGTCAGCTCTCGGCAGGGCCGGTGCGGCTGCGCGGACAAGCTCTTGGCACGGACTGTATGACCTGTATGGACCAGCTCTCGGCAGGGCCGGTGCGGCTGCGCGGACAAGCTCCCGGCGCGGACTGTACGACTGCATGGATCAGTTCTCGGCGGGGGCAGTGGTGCGGCGGCGGATCAGGAGCGACTGCGCGATCCCCACCACGACGACCGCGAGCGGGAAGACGGTGCCGACCAGTAGCCCGGCACGGAGTCCGGAGCCGTCGTCGAGCAGGTCACCGTCGGCGACGGCGCCCGCCAGCCACGGTCCCGCCGCCGCGCCCGCGTCGCCGAACATCGCCAGGACCCCGAACATCGCGGCCCCGCCCAACGGGAAGCGCGCGGCCGTCAGGCTGAACGTCCCGGGCCACATCAGGCTGACCGCCAGCCCGCACAGCGCGCACCCGACCAGGCTGAGCACCGGGTCCCGGGCCAGGGCGGCGGCGAGGTAGCAGGCGGTCGCCAGCGCGCCGCAGGCGATCACGGCGGGCAGCAGGGGGATCCGGCTGCCCCAGAGCCCGTAGGCGATCCGGCCGAGCCCCATGAGCACCGCGAACAGGCACGGCCCCGCGAGGTCTCCCCACACCTTGGCCGCGCCCAGCCCCTGCTCCGCGAAGAGCGAGGACCACTGCGACATGGTGAGCTCGGCCGCTCCCGCGCAGAGCATCAGCAGCAGCGCCGCCGCGAACGACGGGGTCCGCAGCAGTGCCCCGAGCCCGGTCCGGTGCTCGTCGGGCACAGTCGCGGGCAGCGGGACCCGCAGGAAGAGCACGAGGCCCCCCAGCGGTACGAAGGCCCACAGCAGCGGCAGCACCTGCCAGGCCGAGTCGCCGATCCAGGCCAGGATCAGCGTCGTGCCCAGCACGACGGCGACCTGACCCCAGCAGTAGAAGGAGTGCAGCAGGCTCATCGTGGCGGCCCGGTGCTCCTTCGGCGCGGGCAGGGCGTCCACCACCGGGCTGACCAGGACTTCCAGCAGCCCGCCGCCGATCCCGTAGACCACGACCGCCACGGCCAGCCCCCAGTAAGGGGACGGCAGCGCCGACGGAGCCACCGCGAGCAGCACCAGCCCGGCCACGCTGAACACGTGCGCCAGCACCAGGGGCACCCGGTAGCCCGTCCGGTCCACCACTTTGACCGCGACCAGGTCGGTGACGAGCTGAGTGGCGAAGTTGAGCAGGACCAGGCGGCCCAGCATCTCGTACGGCACCTGGTAGCGGGTCTGGAAGACGATGAACAGCAGGGGTGCCAGGTTGTTGACGATGGCCTGGGTGATGTACCCGGCGTAGCAGGCCCGCCGGGTGTGTGCGAAGGTGGTCAGCCCAGGGTCTCCCACCAGCCGTCGACGGCCGGGGCGCCGTCGGTGTCCACGGCCTCGCCGGGGCGTGGCACCACGATCTTGACGTCGCGGGCCTTCGCCTCGCGCCACAGCCGCTGCACCGGCTCCGCCCACGGGTGCAGCGCGAGCGTGAAGGTCGCCCAGTGCACCGGCAACAGCAGCTTGCCGCCCAGGTCGAGGTGGGCGTTGATCGCCTCTTCCGGGTTCATGTGAATGTCGGGCCAGGCCGGGCTGTAGGCGCCGATCGGCATCAGCGTCAGGTCGAACGGGCCGTGGGCCGACCCGATGCCCTGATAGCCCTCGAAGTAGCCGGAGTCGCCCGCGTAGAAGACCCGCTTGCTCGCCCCGGCCACGACCCACGAGCCCCACAGCGTGTCGTTGCGGGTGAACATGCGGCCGGAGAAGTGACGGGCGGCTGTCGCGACGAAGCGCAGCCCGGCGACCTCCGCCTCCTCGTCCCAGTCGAGCTCGATGATCCGGTAGGCGGGCACGCCCCATCGTTCCAGGTGGGCGCCGATGCCCAGGGGCACCAGGAACGGCGCCTTCTGTGTCGCGGTGAGCGAGCGCACGGTCGCCATGTCAAGGTGGTCGTAGTGGTCGTGCGAGATCGCGATGGCGTCGATCGGCGGCAACTTGTTGAGCTGGACGGGCAGCGGGTGGTGCCGCTTCGGCCCGACGAGCTGCGACGGCGACGGCCGCCTGCTCCACACCGGGTCGAACAGCACCCGGCGGCCCTCGATCTCGACCAGCGTGGACGCGTGGCCGTACCAGATCGCGCTCAGGCCGGTCGGCGACGGGTCGCCGGTCGGCGGGACGCGCAGCGGGATGGGGCCGCCCGGTCTGCGCTGGTCCCTGTCCTTGGCCAGCTCGCGCAGCAGGCCCGCGGGCGGCGTGGTCATCAGGGTGGTGGACTCCGGCATCGGGTTGTAGAAGGTGCCGTCCTTGAACTGCGGCGAACGCCGCATCCTGGCCACCCGGTCCGGTCCCGAGGTCAAAGGCCGCACGCCCAGTTCGGCGGGTACGTCGCGGAGGGCCCAGCCCGCCGCGGCCAAGGCCGCCCCGCCTACGAGGATCCGTCGTGCCGTCCGCATTCCCGCCATCGCTCACACTCCCCTGAAAGTCGGTCCACCAACCTCAACTGATCGCGATATCTCCGATGTTCCCGATTTGGACGATATATCGCGATAGATTCAGACAGTCTTGATCGCTCCGCCATCCATGACGTAGTCCGCGCCGTTGACGCTCGCGGCATGCGGCGAGGCCAGATACGTCACCAAGGTGGCGATCTCTTCCGGTGCGACGAACTTACCCGTCGTCATCCCCGTGCTCGACGGCAGTCCCGCCAGGAGTTGGTGGTGCTCCAGGCCCATCTTGGCCGCGAGAGCCGCGCCGTAGCCGTTGGGGTCCTCCCACATCGAGGTGAGCGACGGGCCGGGGGAGATGGTGTTGACCCGCACCCCCTGAGGTCCGAACTCCTCGGCCAGCGCCTTGCCGAACGCGGTCAGCGCGGCCTTGGCCGTGGTGTAGGTGATCGGACCGGCGTGCGGCATGCGGGCGCCGTTGGAGGAGATGTTGACCACGGCTCCGCCCCGGCGGAGCAGGCTGGGCAGGGCGGCCCTGGTGGCGCGGACCGCGCTGAGGAAGTTGAGCTCGTGGGTCTGGTGCCAATGCTCGTCGCTGAAGCCCAGGAATCCGTCGAGCTGTCCCTCGCCGCCGTCGCCCCCGCCCACGTTGTTGACCAGCAGGTCGAGCTCGCCCAACTCGGCCAGGGCGGTGCCGATCAGCTCGGCCGGGCCTTCGGCGGCGGACAGGTCGACGGCTACCGCCGTCGCGCCGGTCTCCTTCAGCTTGGGCGAGATCGTCCGCGAACCGGCCACGACCCGCATCCCCTCCGCCCGCAGCGCGGCGACGATGGCGAGCCCGAGGCCCCGGCTGGCGCCGGTGACGACGGCGGTCTTGCCGGTGAGGCTCATGTCCATGGCGGTGTGCCCTTCTGTAGTTGCGTCGCTAGCGATGCTGAGAACGTAGCACTTGCAACATCAGTGATGCAACTCTGGAGTGTATGGTCTCACTGTGGAAGCGATTCAGCAGGGACGGGCACTGCGTTCGGACGCCGAACGGACCGTGCGTACGATCCTCGAGGCGGCCGAGCGCGTGCTCAGCAAGAATCCGTCGGCCAGCATGGAGCAGATCGCCGAGGCGGCCGGGGTCGCCCGTACGACCGTGCACCGGCGTTTCGCGTCCCGCGATGCGCTGGTCAGCGCGATGGAGTCGTGGGCCGCCCGGCAGTTCGCGGCGGCCGTCGATTCCGCGAGCTCCGAGACCACGCCGCCGCTGGTCGCGCTCTACCAGGTCACGGCCAGCGTGCTGCGGGTGAAGATCGACTGGGGGTTCACCATGAGCCGCGCGTCGGCGGATCCCGCGGTGGCCCAAGTGCACTCGGCGGTCGAGGAGAAGTGCGACCGGCTGTTCCGCAAGGCGCAGGCCACCGGCCTGCTGCGGGCCGACGTGGATGTGGCGTGGGCCAGGCGCGTCTACTACGCGCTGATCCATGAGGCCGCGCAGAGCCAGGGCGACGACGCCGACGCCTTGGCGACGCTCCTGGTCGACACCCTGCTCCGCGGCGTCGGCACCGACCGGGGCCTGAGTTAGACGGCCGGAGCGCTCACTCTCCAGCGGCTACCGCCTGTCGGCTGCCGGAGGCCGGCAACGGCCGACGGCGAGCACCGGAGAGCGGAGGCCGGGGAGTGGGGAGTGTAGATCGAGTCTGCTGGCGACCAGCGACCAGCGACCAGCGACCAGCGACGGCGAGCGCCGGAGAGCGGAGAGCGGGGAGTGTAGATCGAGTCTGCTGGCGACCGGCGACCGGCGACCGGCGACCGGCGACCGGCGACCGGCGACCGGCGACCGGCCACCGGCGACCGGCCACCGGCGACCGGCCACCGGCGACCGGCGACGGCGACGGCGACGGCCAGCGCCGGAGAGCGAAGAGCGGAGGCCGAGTCTGCTGGCGGCCGACCTCATAGCTCCCGCTAGGTGTCCTTTCCGTCGCCATGAGGCTGGAAGTCGCGGGCCGACCAGATCGCGTGCGAGACCGCCTCGGGATCGGCCACGTCCGACGGCTCCACGTCGAACAGGTGCGTGATCCCGATCCCCGCCTCGTAGCGCGGCCAGCCCGGATCACCCGTGGTGGCGAAGCGCGTCCAGGCCGTACGGAACTGCTCCGACAGACCTTCCAGATCCGGCGAGCCTCCGGCCATCATCGCCGCGATCGGCCCCGACGTCGTCCCGAACGTGAGCGGCACGTCCAGCCCGTGGCAGGCCCCCAGCATCGGGTCGGGGGCCCAGGTCAGCTCATAGGCGTACGTCGGCCCCGAGTGAACGTCGGCCAGCAGTACGCTGGGCATCCTGAAGATCCAGTCCGACATCAGCCGGATGTACAGCTCCTCGTCCGTCACCCCCGGCAGTCCGGCCCGGTAGGCGGCGCCGGCCCCGCCGGGGGCGAGCGCCTTCAGCGCGCCTTCCAGATCCCATTCCCCGTTCATCGCGTGGAAGGTCCGGTATTCGTCCCGGTTGAAGCCCACGATCAGTTCGACGTCGCGGCTCGCCCCGCTTGCCAGCACCTCCCACGGCGTCCCGGGCAGCACCTCCCCGTCGACCACCGGCGCGAATGGCATCGCCGAATACGCCATCGCCCCCCAAAGCTCGGCATTGCCGCGGATCTCCTCGTTCGCGACCGCGCTCGCCGCCGCCGTCAGCTCCTCGGGCGTCTTGTCGTACGGCGAGCCGCCCCCGAGCCTGCGCATGATCGACTCGGTGACGCGGGCCGCGTACTCGGAGGAGAAGAACATCCCCGGTACGCTCTGCGCGATCGCCCGCCTGAACAGCCCCTCGGCCTGCGGCATCGCCAGCAGCGCCGCCACCGATCCGCCGCCCGCCGACTCGCCGAAGATCGTGACGTTGTCCGGGTCGCCGCCGAACGCCGCGATGTTCTCCCGCACCCATCGCAGCGCCGCCACCTGGTCGAGCAGCGCCCGGTCCGCCGGGGCGCCGTCGACGTGGCCGAAGCCCTCCATGCCGACCCGGTAGTTGAACGTGACGACCACCACGCCGCCTCGGGCCAGCCGCGCCCCGTCGTAGTCCGGCCAGTCGGCCGAGCCCAGCCAGTAGGCGCCGCCGTAGATCCACACCATCACCGGCAGCCCGGAACCTCCGAGTTCGGGCGTCCAGACGTTGACGGTGAGGATGTCCAGCCCGTCGGCCGAGCTCCATGGCGCCTGCCCGGGGAACATCGCGGGCTGCGGCGGGCGCGGGCCGTACGAGGTGGCCTCGAAGGTGCCGTCCCACGGGTCCGGGGGCACCGGCGCGGCGAACCGGTGCTCGCCGAACGGGCTCTTCGCGAACGGGATGCCCTTGAAGACCGCGACACCGTCGTCATCGAAACCGCTGATCTCGCCGGACGAGATCGTCGTCATGTTGCCCTCCATCGCGATTGATCTTCAGCGGAATCTGGCGTGGAATCCCGGGCGTTTACGCCCGGGTGGAAACGACAGCGTGGGAGGGCCTCCAGGCCCGAGCGGTGCCGTGACGGTTGGTTCGGGTGAGCGGATCAGTCCGGCCGTTTCTGGTTTTCGATGTACTCCTTGATGATCGACAGTGGGGCGCCGCCTCAGGAGGCGGCGAAGTAGGACGGGGACCAGAAGTGCCCGCCCCACAGATAGTGACGCACGTGCGGGCCGAACTCTTTGCGCAGGAGCCGGGCCGA
>NZ_JBEZDR010000035.1:0-75584 GCF_040648415.1 Nonomuraea sp. NPDC049141 | reverse complement strand
CAACAACACCTGGACCCTCGATCCCGCCACTCCATAACCAGCAGACGGGCCGACGCATACCGACCCGCCCACCAAGATCTTCAGGACACTCCTAGGGCCTGTTCGGAGTTCGAATCTTCAGATGGGTTGCAGGCTCCGGATCCACAAGATGGCTCCGCGTAGATGGAGGCCGGCCAGGTAGCTTTCGGGGGTCTTGTCGAAGCGGAATGCCAGCCCGCGCCACTCCTTGATCTTGTTGATGCACCGTTCGACCGTGTTGCGCTGCTTGTAGAGATCTGGATCATGACTGACCGGGCGGCCGCCGCGAGAGCCGCGTTTCCTGCGGTTGGCCGCCTGATCTGCCTTCTCCGGGATGACGGCCTTAATTCGGCGTCGGCGCAGGTAGGAGCGGTTACCGCGGGAGGAGTACGCCTTATCTGGGGCCACCACGTCCGGGCGGGTACGCGGTCGTCCCACGCGCAGGCGGACCTTGATGCGAGACAGCACAGCGCGAAGCTGCGGACTGTCTCCAGCCTGGCCCGGGGTCAGGACGAAGGACAGTGGACGGCAGTGCCGGTCGGCGGACACGTGCGCCTTGCTGGTCAGGCCGCCTCGCGAGCGGCCCAGCTTGGCCGCCGTCAGCCGGATCCTGCGCCGCAGTCGTAACCGCCGGCGTCCGGCACGCTCCCCGCCGTCGCCGTCGCCGGGCCCGCCGTCCTGGGAGGTTTGCCCCTTAGGTGCAGCCCCCTTTCCTCGTAGGCAGCCTTGTCCAGCGCCGTCATCAGCTCACCGTCCACCACCATCCCCGCGGCGTGGTGATGCGCACGGGCCGTGGTGGAGTCCACGCTGACCAGATCAAGGTCGACCTGACCACGAGCCGCGGCCTCAGCGATCATGGTCTGCATCAACTGCTCGAAGACGCCGGTCGTCGCCCACGACCGGAACCTGTCGTAGACCGTGGACCACGGCCCGTACTCCACGGGAAGATCCCGCCACGGGCTGCCGGTCCGAAACCGCCACATCACCGCGTTGAACTGCTGCCGCAGGTCAGGGATCGGACCCCGCTCACCCAGCGGCAAGTGAGGCTCGATCAAGGACCACTCGTCATCGGTGAGGTCTCCACGCGCCATAACGATGACCTACCAGCACCGGAAGCCGCAGCGCAGGCGATCCCACTGATCTCAACTCCATACAGGCCCTAGGGGACCTGACCGCCTGCCAGGACGTGATCCTCTGGGCAGTCGACCTCAAGCGCGGCATGGAGCTGCTCCCGTGGGCGTCGTGTATCGACCGGTTGGCCACCACCCCGCAGGAGGCGGAGGCCCTACTCGCCGACGCCGTGGTCATCCTCGACGGACGGGCCGACGACCTCACCATGCGCGGTGAGCGCGTGTGGGAGCCGTCGCCCGAGCGACCCGCGCTGATCATCATCATCGATGAGTACGCCGAGCTGGTCAGCGAGACCCCGCGGGCGATCACCTACGCCGACTCGATCGCCCGGCGCGGCCGCGCCCCAGCAGTCAACCTGATCGCCGCCACGCAACGCCCGTCGAAGGACGCGATGGGGAAGAGCTCGGTCCGCTCCCAGATGGATGTACGGCTGTGCTTCCGCGTCCGGGAAGCCCGTGACGGGGACCTCGTCCTCGGGCAGGGCATGGTCAAGGCCGGATGGCACCCGCACAAGCTGGACGCCCCCGGTAAGTTCCTGATCAGTTCCCCGGAACACGATATCCCCCGCCGTGCGCGGACCTACCTCCTCGACGACGAGGGCGTACAGGCCACCGCCGAAGGGCACGCCGAGCATCGCCCGTCTCTAGACGAGGTGTCAGCTCAGGCCCTGGAACGCGCGGCGGAGATGCCCGCTCCGCCGTCTCGGACCGCCGTCGCGCCGTCTCCCCGGCACGCACGCGACAACGCCGCACGAGAGGCCGAGGAAGCCCTGACAGCCGCACTGAGACAGGCTCCCAGTGATGGAGCCAGCATCGGCGATCTCATGCGCGCTACCGGCATGCGCCGCACGTGGGTCTACCAACGCCTCCAAGACCTGAGCCGTGCGCGCCAGGTCGAACAGGTCGCGCGGGGACGCTGGCGAGCCCTCCCCGAGATACACGATCCGTAATCGTCCGCGTCCGTTGTTCGCGTCCGTCCGCGCGTCTGCACGTATATAGCGCCTGACAGGACGCGGACGGACGAACGGACGGACGATCACATTCCGTAATCGTCGCGGAAACCCCGCGAAGGAAGGGAGCCGCACACCCGACGAACGAGAGGGGGGATGCATATGCAGGCATACACGGTCGAACAGGTGGCGGAGATGCTGAGCATCGGACGTGACAAGGTCTACTTCCTTCTCCGTACCGGCCAGCTCAAGAGCATCAAGATCGGTAAGCTTCGCCGGATCACCGACCGGCACCTTGCCGACTTCGTTTCCTTGCTGGAATCCATGGACAAGGCGTAGAACGTCGTGCTACAACGTTCTACGGGACGGGTTGTGCGGCATCGCCGCACAACCCGGCAAGCGCCTCTTGATAACTGCATGACACGAAAGGAAGCCGTCAATGACGAGCGACCGAACAACCCTGCCTCCCGTACGGGTGGACACGGAGCTGAAAGACCGTCTCCGCAAGTACGCCGAGTCGCAGGAACGAGATGTGTCGTGGGTGATCAGGAAGGCGATCGAGGAGTACCTCCGCCGTCACGAGAAGGGGTGATCCCTTGGCCAAAATCCTGATCGGCAAGTACGAAGCGACCATCTATCCCGAGGGGGACGGCTTCACTGGAGCCATCTCCCTCGGGTTCGGCCCGGATGGCAAGCGTCAGCGCCTCAAGCGCAAGGGCAAGACCAAGACCGTGGTCAAGGACAAGCTGATCAAGGCCGTCAAGGACCTTGAGGCAGGCATCACCGCATCGGAGACCTACACCGTGCGTGATGCCGTCAATGACTGGCTCTCCAAGGGTCTCAAGGGCCGGTCCGAGAACACCGTCACCAAGCTGCGCATCCTCGCCGAGACGCACGTCATCCCGGCACTGGGGAAGATCAAACTCCAGCAGCTACGTGCCGATCACGTGGATGAGTGGCTTGACCAGCTTGCCGGCAAGCTGGCCACCACCACCCTGCGGGAGATTCACGGCGCACTGAAGAGGGCCATCCGGCAGGCTCAGGCACGCGACATGGTGCTCAGGAACGTGGCCGAACTGGTCACCACGCCCAAGGGCACGGACGGACGACCCAGCAAAGCACTCACCCAGCAACAGGCGGAGGCCGTGCTCAAGGCCGCCGAGTCGTCCGAACTCCACGCCTACGTGGTAATCAGCCTCACCACGGGCATTCGCACCGAGGAAGCCCGCGCGCTGTGCTGGGATCACGTCGTCGCCTGGATACCGAACCTCAAGAAGTGGCGACCGGTGACCGAGATGGGGTTCAAGCACAAGCGGTTCGCCATCTACGTATGGCGTGCCGACCGAGAAGGAGGTGACACCAAGACCCGCAAGTCACGCCGCACGCTGGAACTTCCCAAGCTGGCGGCTCAGGCCCTCCAACAGCACCACGTACGCCAAGCCGCCCAGAAGCTCCAGACAGGCGAGGCATGGCAAGATCACAACCTGGTGTTCTGCACGAGCGTCGGCACCCAACTGGACGCGTCCAACGTGCGACGGGCATTCCGAAGGATCACCAAGGAAGCGGGGATCGGAACCGCCTGGAGTCCCCGCGAACTACGTCACTCGTTCGTCTCCATCATGAGTGACCAGGGCGTACCCATCGAGACCATCGCCGATCTTGTGGGGCACGCGGGCACCAGCGTCACAGAGGCCGTGTACCGGCACCAGCTCAGGCCGGTGATCACCAAAGGTGCCCACACGATGAACACCATCTTCGGCGACAGCCGACACGGGTAGAGAGTCCGAGTGAGATGGCTCCCCGATTGGCTCCCAGACAAGGGAAAAGGGGCTCCGGATGAACTCCGAAACCCCTTTTGACCTGCAACTCCTTGGTGGAGATGAGGGGATTCGAACCCCTGACCCCTTCGATGCGAACGAAGTGCGCTACCGGACTGCGCTACATCCCCGTGGACTCGACCAGATTAGCAAACTCCTGGCAGTCCTCGCGCCATCCATTCACACCGCGCTCAGTCCCCAACCGCCCGCCGAGGCGGCTCCGCGTACTGATCGAACAGCACATCCCCCTGCCGGGCGGCGAGGTCGATGATCTCGGCCTGGGCTTGTTCGGCGGCCAGCTCCGCCACCCGTCGCTGCTCGCGCAGCCGTCGGGCGCGGTCCGCGCGGGCCTGGAGCACGCGATCGCGCCGTTCGCGGTCGACCTGCACCGCGATCCGGAGGAACGTCATGTAGGCCAGCATGATGACTCCGGCGGGCGCGACGCTCCACCACGGGATCACCTTGACCGCGGCGGTGACCACCGAGGCGATCACGAGCAGGGCGGTGAAGAAGAGGAGCCGCCGGCGCCGGGCCACGATGATCGCGCGGCGCCTGGCCCGGAACTGCCGTGGATCGACCCGCTCGAACTCAGGCGCGTCCTCGTCGGTCTGCTCCTCCGGATCGGCGGGCTGCTGCGAGAGGTCCGGCAGCTGGTGTTCGCCGGTGTAGTACTCCTCGAGCTCGACCAGCTCGGCGAGGTTCGTCTTGTCCCTGCGCAACCACATCGGGACCAGGACACACAGCCACATGACGACGATGGCCAGGTAGAGGAGGATGCTCACGGCGACCTCCGGGCACCACAAAAACGCCTGGGTGCTGCTGGCGTCTTCGATGTGCTCACGTCACGCACCGTAAGACCGCGTGTCACTAATTGACGAGCATTCGGTGCGGTGTGTCGCGAGATCGTCAAACCTCTTCTACTGGAGACCCACCATGAGCAGCTGCCTCACGCGCGCGACGCCACTGTACGAGCAGCCCGCCGGGTGCGTCCTCGACGGTCAACGCGTAGCAAATGTGGTCGCGCCAGGCTCCATCGATGTGAAGTTGACGACGCCGAATACCTTCTTCCCGGAATCCGAGCTTCTCAACCACCCTGCGGCTGGCTTGATTCTCGGGGCGGATGTTCGCCTCCAGCCGGTGCAGGCCGGTGGTGAAGAAGCAGTGGTCGACGGCCATCGCGAGTGCGGTCGGGGTGATGCCCTGGCCGGCCAGCGCGCCGTCGATCCAGTAGCCCACCTGTGCGGAGCGGGCCGAGCCCCAGACGATCGCGCCGATGGTGAGCTGCCCCGCGAAGCGGCCACCGTACGTGACGACCCAGGGCAGTGCGAGGCCCTGCCTGGCCTCGCGGCGCAGGGTGCCGACCATGGAGATGTACGGGCCGAGACCCGTTCTGAACAGGGGAGTCTCCGGATTACTGGGCTCCCAGGGACGCAGCCACTCGGCGTTGCGCAACCGCGTCTCTCGCCACACACGTACGTCGGCCAGCCGCAGCGGTCGCAGGCCTACCGGGCCCTCGTTGAGAACCGCCGGCCAGCCACGAAGTCGATCCACATCTCTTATCATCCCCCTATCGGGCACGATGTCGCCACGGATCAATAGTGGTGACTCTCCGCACGCTAAGAGCGCGGGTGATCGCCGCCGCGGATCTGGTCGACCGCGTGCTGGAGGACGGGAGCCAGTACGGCCACGCCATCCCGTACGCCCCCGGAGGATCCGGGCAGATTGACGATCAACGTGTCACCGGCCTGGCCCGCGAGACCACGGGACAGGATCGAGGTGGGGACTTTGTCGCGGTTCGCCTGCCGGATGGCCTCCGCGATTCCGGGAACCTCGCGGGTGATCACCCGGGCCGTCATCTCCGGCGTCAGATCGGTCGGCGTCAGCCCGGTCCCCCCGGTCGTCACAATCACCGCGTACCCCTCCGAAACGCCGTCACGGAGCGCGGCCTCGACCGGCTCCCCATCGGGCACCACGACGGGCCCCTCCACGGCACACCCGGCCGCCGAGAGCAACGAAACCAGGAGCGGTCCCGATTTATCGGCGTAAATCCCGGCTGATGCGCGGTTGGACACGGTCACCACGAGCGCGCGGATCACCGCGTCCACAACCCGGTCTTGCCGCCCACCTTCTCCTCCACCCGCACATCGGTGATCACCGCGGCGGGATCGACCGCCTTGACCATGTCGATCAACGCGAGCGCCGCCACGGACACCGCCGTCAACGCCTCCATCTCGACGCCGGTACGGTCGGCCGTCTTCACCCGGCAGGTGATGGCGACCCCCCAATCCTCGACATCGAGCGACACCTTGACCCCGTGCAACGCGATCGGATGGCAGAGCGGGATCAGGTCGGGCGTCCGCTTGGCGCCCATGATGCCGGCGATCCTCGCCACCCCGAGCGCGTCGCCCTTGGGCACCTCGCCCGACCGCAGCAGCTCCACCACCGCGGACGACAGCAGCACCCGCCCGGTGGCCGTGGCCGAACGCGCCCCGACCTCCTTGCCGGACACGTCGACCATGCGCGCGGCGCCGGTCTCGTCAAGATGGGTGAACTCGCTCAAAGCCGGATCACCTCCACAACAGCCCCGGAAGGCACCTCGGTCACGTCCTCCGGTACGACGATCAACGCGTTGGCCGAGGCCAGCGCGGCCAGCTGGTGCGAGCCCTGCCCGCGCACCGGCGAGACTGTTCCGTCGGACGACAGCACGCCACGCAGGAACGACCGCCGCCCAGCCGGTGACCGCAACGGCGCGGCGACCTGGGCGGACAACGTTTCCGGCGGTCCCGCGGGCAGGCCGCGCATCTTCGCCAGCGCCGGGCGTACGAAGAGCATGAACGAGACGAACGACGAGACCGGATTGCCGGGCAGCGCGAAGATCGGCACCTGGTCCTCGCCCACGACGCCGAAGCCCTGCGGCATGCCGGGCTGCATCGCGACCTTCTCGAAGTCGACCGTGCCGAGCGGCGTGAGCGCCTCCTTGACCGGCTCGTAGGCGCCCATCGAGACGCCACCGCTGGTGACGATCGCGTCGGCGCGTACGAGCTGCGCGTCGAGCTGGTCGAGGAAGGCGGCGGGATCGTCGCCGACGGTGGGCGCGCGGAAGCCCTCGGCGCCGGACTCGCGTACGGCGGCGGTCAGGGTCACGCTGTTGGAATCCCAGATCTGTCCCGGTCCGAGGGGCAGGCCGGGTTCGACCAGTTCGGCGCCGGTCGAGAGCACCACGACGCGCGGACGCGGACGTACCAGGACGCGGCGGCGGCCCACTCCGGCGATGATGCCGAGCTGCGCGGGCCCGATGACCGTGCCCGGTTTGAGGACGATTTCACCGGCTTGGACGTCTTCGCCCGCCCGGCGGATGGCGTTGCCGAGGACGGCGGCGCGGTCGATCGTGACGGAGACGGTCCCGCCGTTCGTCCACTCCACCGGCACCACGGCGTCGGCGCCGGCGGGCAGGGGCGCCCCTGTCATGATGCGTACGGCATGTCCGGGACCGACCGCCCGCAGCTCGCTCGATCCGGCGGCCACGTCGTCGATCACCGCCAGCGTGACCGGGACATCGACGACATCACGCGCCCGTACGGCATAGCCATCCATGGCCGAGTTGTCGAACGGCGGCAGCGGCACCGGCGAGGAGACCTCCTCGGCCAGCGTCGTGCCCAGGGCCTGTTCCAGGTCGAGTTCGAGGGGAGCTAGTGGACGCACGGTGGCCAGGATCCGGGCCAGATGCGCGTCAACTGATTTCATCGAGGAACTCCCGCAACCACGGCACGAACTCAGGCGCGAGGTCAGGCCGGTCGGCCGCGAACTTCACGACCGTACGCAGATAGTCGAGTTTGTCGCCGGTGTCGTAGCGGCGGCCGCGGAACAGCAGGCCATGGACCGGCCCGCCCTCCTCGGAGCCACGCGCGGCGAGCGTGCGGAGCGCGTCGGTGAGCTGGATCTCGTCGCCGCGGCCCGGCGGGGTGTTCTCGAGGACCTCGAAGACGGCCGGGTCGATCACGTAGCGGCCGATGATCGCCCAGTTGGAGGGCGCCTCGTCCACCGGCGGCTTCTCGACGAGGTCGGTCACCCGTACGACGTCCGCCTCGGAGGTGGGCTCGATCGTGGCCACGCCGTACTGCGAGACCTGCTCCTTGGGCACCTCCATCAGCGCGATCACGCTGCCGCCGTAGGTTTGGCGCACCTGGATCATGCGTTCGAGCAGCTTGTCACGGTAGTCGATGAGGTCGTCGCCGAGCAGGCAGGCGAACGGGTGGTCGCCGACGTGCTGCTTGGCGCAGAGCACCGCGTGCCCGAGCCCCTTCGGCTCGCCCTGCCGTACGTAATGCAGGGTCGCGAGGGAGGCCGGGTCGCGGACCTGGGACAGCCGATGTTCGTCGCCCTTCGCCTCCAGCGCCTCCTCCAGCTCGAAGGCACGGTCGAAGTGGTCCTCGATCGACCGTTTGTTCTTGCCGGTGACCATCAGGAGGTCGAGGAGCCCGGCGGAGGCCGCCTCCTCGACGACATACTGGATCGCGGGCTTGTCGACGATGGGCAACATCTCCTTGGGTGTCGCCTTGGTCGCCGGAAGGAATCGGGTGCCCAGACCTGCGGCGGGCACGACGGCTTTCGTCACAGGGTCGAAGTCAGCCATGAGTAGACCCTAGTGGAGGTATCTGTGGACAAGATGAAACTGCGCCGCGAGCTGCTCTCGGCACGTGGGAATCTCTCCCCCGAGCAATTGCGGGCAAACGCCGTGAAGGTTCGCGAAACGCTGCTCGATCAGCCGTGGGTGCAGATGGCCGGCCTGGTGGCCTGCTACTGGTCCACGGGGGCGGAGCCGGAGACGCACGGGCTGGTGTTCGCGCTCTGGAAGCACGGCGCCACCGTGATCCTGCCCGTGCTGCGGGAGGACAACGACCTCGACTGGGCGGTTTACGACGGTCCCGACACACTGGCGCCGGGCCGCTTCGGGATCATGGAGCCGGTCGACACCCGGCGCGGCGTCGACGCGATCCGCACAGCCGCCCTCGTGATCATCCCCGCTCTCGCCGTGGACAGAAAGTCAGGGGTACGGCTCGGCCGCGGCGGCGGCTCGTACGACCGCGCCCTGGCCAGGGTGGGACCGAACGTCCCCACGGTCGCTCTCCTCCACGACGGCGAGCTGATCGACGACGTCCCGGCCGAACCACACGATCAACGGGTGCGCTGGGCGGTTACACCCAGAGAACTCACTAGGCTTATGTGAACGAAACACACAGGAGGGGGCCAGATGACACTCGATGTCTGGCTTCTTCTGGGTGCCGCCATCGTCATCGCGGCCATCGCCTCCGTCCGCATCGCGCATCGCACCGGCCTGCCCAGCCTCCTGCTGTTCCTCGGTCTGGGCCTGGTCCTGGGCGATTCCGGGGTCGGCATCCTGTTCAACAACCCGGAGCTGGCCCAGCAGATCGGCCTGAGCGCGCTGGCGGTGATCCTGGCGGAAGGCGGTCTGACCACCAACTGGAGCCATGTGCGCCGCTCGGTGCCGCTGGCCCTGATCCTGGCCACCCTGGGTGTGGCGGTCAGCATCGTGGTGGTGGCGCTGGCCGTACAAGGGCTGCTGGGGCTCGACCAGAACGCCGCGCTGATCCTCGGCGCGGTGCTGGCCTCCACCGACGCCGCCGCCGTGTTCTCGGTGCTGCGGCGGTTGCCGCTGCCATCACGCCTGGCCGGCGTGCTGGAGGCGGAGTCGGGCTTCAACGACGCGCCCACGGTGATCGCGGTCATGCTGCTGAGCAGCGCCACGCACTCGTCGCCGACGATCGGCTCGTTCCTGCTGCGGACCGGGACGGAGCTGCTCATCGGCGCGGCGGTCGGCCTGGCCATCGGGCCCGCCGGCGCGTACGCCCTGCGCCGCGTCGCCCTGCCCGCCTCGGGCCTGTACCCGATCGCGGTCCTGGCGCTGACCTTCGTCTCGTACGGCGGTGCGGTGCTGCTGCACGGCTCGGGCTTCCTGGCCGTTTACCTGACGGCACTGATCCTGGGCAATTCGCGGCTGCCGCACCGGGCGGCGACCAGGGGCTTCGCGGAAGGGGCCGCCTGGCTGGCGCAGATCGGGCTGTTCGTGATGCTCGGGCTGCTGGCCAGCCCCAAGGAGCTGCCGTCGGCGATCGTGCCGGGCCTCATCGCGGGAACGGTCCTGGTGCTCCTGGCCAGGCCGCTGTCGGTGATGATCAGCGCGCAGGCGGCCCGGCTGCTGCGCCTCGGCCGGACGAACTGGCGCGAGCAGACGTTCCTGTCCTGGGCCGGCCTGCGGGGAGCGGTCCCCATCGTGCTGGCGACCATCCCGTGGGCGGCCGGCGTCGAGGGCTCGAAGGAGATCTTCAACGAAGTCTTCGTGATCGTGATGGTGTTCACGCTGGTACAGGGGCCGACGCTGCCGTTCATGGCCAGACTCCTCGGCGTGGCCACCCCCGGGGAGGCGCACGACCTGGAGGTGGAGTCGGCACCGCTGGAAGAGTTGAAGGCCGACCTGCTGCAGATCAAGGTGCCGCCCAGCTCCAAGCTGCACGGCGTCGAGATCTTCGAACTGCGCCTGCCGGCCGGTGCCGCCGTCACACTGATCGTCCGCGACGGCAAATCGTTCGTCCCCGCGGGCACCACCCGGGTCAGGGCCGACGACCAGCTCCTCGTGGTCGCCACGGCAGCCTGCCGCGACGAGGTCGAACGCCGCATGCGGGCCGTCAGCCGCCGGGGCAAGCTCGCTGGGTGGTACGGAGAACGCGGTTCGGAATAGACGTTTGACCCAATCGGTTACCATTAGCAGTCGCATCGCTCGAGTGCCAGAACTTGAAGGAGGAGCGCGTGCCGACCTACCAGTACGCCTGCAACGACTGCGGTGACCAGCTCGAGGTCGTTCAGAAATTTACCGACGATGCGCTGACCGTGTGCCCGGCCTGCCAGGGGAACCTGCGTAAGGTGTTCTCCGCCGTCGGGATCGTGTTCAAGGGCTCGGGCTTCTACCGCACGGACAACCGGGCCTCGTCGACCGCTTCTTCTTCGTCCTCCAACGGGAAGTCGAGCGAGAGCAAGTCCGCCGACTCGAAGCCGTCCGAGTCCGCCAAGTCGTCGGAGTCGAAGTCCACGACGTCTCCCGCCCCCGCGGCCGCATCCGCCACCACGTAGCACTCGCCGTCAGGCCCTACCCTGTGGAGCTCTGCGCTGCCCTGTCTCTCGCGGGCAGTCGGTGTTGGCGCCGAGCAGGGCCGAGGCGACCCTTTCGACGAGTTGCTCCAGTTGAGAGTTTGGGCCCCAGTCTGCGACGAGCCTGCTCAAGCCCTCTGACGAGCACCGCAACATCCTCAGCGCGGCCCGCTGCCCCGCCTCCGTCAGCCGGAGCGAATCCCCGTCCGGCGACCGTTCGACGAGGCCGCGGGCTATCAGCTGGTCAGCGAAGGGGCGGCCCTGCTCTCTGCTGACGTTCGCGCGCGCCGCCAGGTCGGCGGCCTTGACCCAGCCCTCCCCGCCGAGCCGCGCCACGATCCAGACGCCTTGCGGCGGCACGTCGGTCAATCCGGCCAAGTCGCCCAACCGATCGTAGAAGCCCCTGCGCAGGTCGGCGTCCGCCAGTCGTACGAGACCTCTCTCGACCTCCGCCAGCGATGACCGCTCCGCCGAGGTGGCCCCCATGACCTCGCCCAGGTCCGTCGCCTTGGTCGTCTCCCTGAGGCGTTGCTGTGGAATCAGCCAGCTGATCAAGAACGCGACGAACATGACCGGCGCCGCCGCCCGGAAGACAGCGGCGATCGCGTCGGCGTACACGTGCAGGAAGTCAGCCACGAGCGCTGGCGGCAGCCGCTGGATGGTCGTGGGATCCTGCTGGACCCGCGCCGGATCGAAGCCCGCCGGCAACCGGGTCGTGGACAGCAGCGCCCGCAGGTCGGAGTCGAGCCGCGCGGTGAAGACCGAACCGAGCGTGGCGACGCCGAACGACCCGCCGATCATCCGGAAGAACGTGGCGCCCGAGGTGGCCACGCCGAGATCCTTGAAGCGCACCGCGTTCTGCACGATGATCACCAGCACCTGCATGGTCATCCCCAGCCCCACACCCAGGACCAGCAGGAACAGCCCCAGCCTCAGCAGGGTGGTGTGCTCGGTCAGCGTGGAGAGCAGGACCAACCCGACCGTGGCGACACCCGTGCCCGCGATGGGCAGGAAGCGGTATTTGCCGGTCCTGGCGATGACCTGACCGCTCACGATGGACATCGTGAACATGCCAGCCATCATCGGCAGCAGATAGACCCCGGACAGTGTCGCACTGACCCCGTGAACCACCTGCAAATACAGCGGAAGATAGATAAGGGCCCCGAACATCCCGAACCCCACCACGAACGCGACGAGCGACGACATCGAGAACGCCCTGAGCCTGAACAACCCGAGCGGCAGCACCGGCTCGACCGCTCGTCGTTCGACGAACAACCACCCGGCGAGCAGGGCGACGGCCGCCACCCCGAGCCCGATGATCACCGGGTCGGCCCACGGATAGGTGGTGCCGCCCCAGGTCGCGATCAGGACCAGGCAGGACGTGGCACCGCCGAGCAGCACGATGCCCAGATAGTCGATCTTGTGCTTGGTCCGCGTACTGTCTCCGGGCAGCACGGTGGCGATCACGAACAGCGCGACCGCCCCGAGGGGCAGGTTGATGTAGAAGACCCAGTGCCAGCTGAGATGGTCGACGAACAGGCCGCCGAGCAGCGGCCCCACGATGCTGGCGAGCGCGAAGACCCCGCCGAAGAACCCCTGATATTTCCCCCTGTCGCGGGGCGAAACGACATCGCCGACGATCGCCTGGGCCAGCACCATGAGGCCGCCGCCGCCCAGACCCTGGATCGAGCGGAACAGGATGAGCTCGCCCATGTTCTGGCTCAGGCCGCAGAGCGCCGATCCGATGAGAAAGATGACGATCGCCGCGAGGAACAGCCTTTTACGGCCGAACTGGTCGCCCAGCTTCCCCCAGAGCGGCGTGGAGACCGTCGAAGCGAGCAGGTAGCCCGTCACCACCCACGAAAGCTGCTCCAGGCCGCCGAGGTCACTGACGATCCGCGGCAGGGCGGTGGACACGATCGTCTGGTCGAGCGCCGCCAGCAGCATGCCGAGCATGAGCGCGACGATGATCAGCCCGAGGCCCCGTTGCCGCATGCGAAGATACTACTCTTCGCACACGTGTACTAACGCAGTGAAGCAAGTTATCCACAGAACGCCATTCAGGCCCTGCTCCCCCTCAATCGATGCCGCTAATCTCTGCGCCATGGTCACTCGTGCAGACATCGGCGTCATCGGCGGTTCGGGCTTTTACTCCCTGCTCGACGACGCGGAGGAGATAGAGGTCGCCACCCCCTATGGGCCACCCAGCGACGCGGTCACGGTCGGACGCATCGGCGCGCGCACCGTGGCGTTCATCCCCAGGCACGGGCGGGATCACCGCTTCCCGCCCCATCGCATCCCCTACCGAGCCAACCTCTGGGCATTGCGCTCACTCGGCGTCCGCCAGGTGCTCGCGCCCAGCGCTGTGGGCTCGCTCCGGCTTGAGCACGGACCGGGGGCGATCGTGATCCCCGATCAGCTCGTCGACCGTACGTCAGGACGAGTCCAGACGTACTACGACATCGACGGCGCGGTCCACGTGTCGTTCGCCGACCCCTACTGCCCTTCGGGCCGCTCCGTGGCCGTGACGGCCGCCCAGGCGGGCGGCTGGGACACCGTCGACGGCGGCACACTCGTGGTGATCGAGGGCCCCCGCTTCTCCACCCGGGCGGAGTCACGATGGTTCGCGGACAACGGATGGACGATCGTCGGCATGACCGGCTTCCCGGAGGCCGTGCTGGCCCGCGAGCTGGCGCTCTGCTACACGTCGCTGTCCCTGGTGACCGACCACGACGCCGGGGTCGAGGCCGGGGAGGGCGTGACGCACGAGGAGGTGATGGAGTTCTTCGCGCAGAATGTGACACGGATGCGGACTCTGGTGGCCGAGGCTGTTCAGGCACTGCCGGGGGAGCGAACGTGCACGTGCGGGTCGGCACTCGACGGCATCAAGCTTCCGTTCGAACTGCCATGACCGGGAACGGCGCGGACGCCGCTGCCGCCAGGGGCGGGTGGACGCGGCTCGCGCATCGCCAACCGCCGGGACGGCCCGGACAGCCTGGCCGACTCGGCCCGTTTGGGGGGCTCGGGCGACTCGGGCGTCGTCGTCGGCTGGTCGCCGCAGTCGTCGCAGGCGTCGGCGTCCTATCCGCATATCTCGCCCTACGCCCCACCCACTCCCCCTCAGTACTGGTCGCGACCCACGACCTCTCCCCCGGCGTCCTCAAGCCCGGCGACCTCCGCCCAGCCGCCATCAGCCCACCCCCATCCGGCGCGGTCCGTTCGGGCGCAGTCGGCCGCGTGCTGGCCGGCGCCATGCGCCGAGGCGAGCCCCTCACCGACGTACGCCTCCTCCACTCACTCCCCCTGCCACCCGGCACGGTGGCCACCCCAGTACGCCTCGCCGACCCCGACACCGCCCAGCTGATCGCCCCAGGCTCGACGATCGGTGTCCTGGCGGCCTGGGAAGGCCAGCCGGCCCAGCTGATAGCCGACAACGTCACCGTCGTGACCATCCCCAAGGCCGACAACGACCACGGCGCCCTGATCGTCCTGGCCACCACCCCGTCCCAAGCAACCCAACTGGCCGCCGCCCAGGCAGGGGGCCGGCTGTCCATCACCATCAACCATCACTCTTAGTAATCGCTCAACTACACTTTCAGACCATGAGTGGATTCAAGAAGTTCCTCATGCAGGGGAACGTCATCGACCTGGCCGTAGCAGTGGTCATCGGCGCGGCCTTCAACTCCATCGTGAGTTCCTTCGTGAGCCACCTGCTCACCCCGCTGATCTCCGCCTTCGGCGGGCTACCCGACTTCTCAACCCTGAAGGTCACCGTCGGCCACGCCAACTTCATGTACGGCGAATTCATCAATGCCGTGATCTCGTTCCTGCTGATCGCGGCAGTCGTCTACTTCCTGGTCGTCAAGCCGTACAACCACCACAGAAACCGCGCCGCCACCAGAGCGGAGATCACCCATCGGGACTGCCCCGAGTGCCTATCCGAGATCCCGAGCGCCGCCACTCGCTGCGCCCACTGCTGCGCCGAGGTCGCCCCCGCCTAAAGAACCGAGTCCATCTTCGGGTCGTACTCCCAATGCCACGGCTCGAACGGACTGCTGTACGCCCACGACGGATGGAACCACCCATACTTCTTGGAGTTGGTCTCCATCCACACGAACTCCACCGACTTGAACCGCTCCACCCCGCCACAGAGGTCAACGGCCAGCCCGAGACCGTGGTTGCTCCGCCCCGGCACCGCCGCGAACCCCGGCCGCCGATAGTAAACAGACTGCTGCTCAGCCAGGCTGCGGTACGCGTCAGTCACGCACATCTGCTTACCGAACCGCCGCCGGTAAGCCTCATTCAAGCTGACGAAGGCGATCGTCGCATCAGCCCTGAGGCTCATCCCCTTCTGCTGCAACGGACACAACATCGCCTTCGGGATCAACCCATTCGGATACGAGTTGGCGGTAGCCGCCCGCAAGGGATTGCACCCCAGCGCCGCCCGCCCCACCTTGTCAACCTTGATGCCCAGCTTCACCAGTGCCGCGGTCAACGACTTCACGATCTTGTCGGACCGCTGCCTGAGCGTGTCGATCTCCACCGCCATCTGCGCCTCAGCCAGCAGATTCGATGCCCGCAGCTCCTGCGCCTCGCCGGCCAGCCGCTCGGTCTCCTTGTAGAGCGTGCTGGTCTGCTCAACCACCTGCTGCCGATTCGCCACGATATGAGAAGTGCTGGCCATGGCCCGCAACGTCCCCGCATCAGCATCACCAGACAGAAACGGCGCGATCCCATCCCCCCCGACCGGCTGCTCATACAGCGACTCGGCCATCTGCGACACCGGCTGCCGAATCACGGCAAGCTTCCTCTCCGCCTCCTGCAGGGCGTTCAGCTTGCCCGTCAGTGTCTTCTCAGAGGTGGCGATGTCGTTACGACGCTTCTCCAGCGCCTTGGTCGCGTCCTCAAGCTCCTTGGCCGACTTCTCGGCCTCCTTACGGAGCTCGGTAAGGCCCGCCGGATCCCGCCGATCAGCGTGCGCGGGAGTGGCCACAGGTAGCACGACCAGGGAAGTCATGGCCATGACAACCGCGATCAGACCCGCTGACCGAGGGGATGGCACCGTCGACTCCTCCGTTTGCAACTCTGTTACCAGGGTCCGGCACGCACGTTACTACAGCCCCTGGAGTGCCCGGACCGAACTCCGAAGAGCTGTTATGACGTGTAAGAACCACTTTGTACGCCCACCACCCCTCCCGCCTGCCTTCATACGCTTGTCATCCCAGGTACGACGGGTACATCTCAGACAGACAACCACGCCCTTCCGCCAGACCCATCTGAACGGACATTCAACCTATACGGCCGGCGCCGGGACGCGTGATCTACCGTGGGCCACCCGTTCGACATCCAGACGGACGCTGCGACAGTCCCAGGCAAGCAACTACCGCACAACTCACGCGCGCATCAACGCGCGCTCGGCTTCATGACATGCCTCATAGATGGCAGCCGGGCCTGACAAGCACCATCGTCAGCGAACACATCAAGCAGGCCACCCCTCCCATGGCCCGGCATCTCCTCCCTCAATTACCTCCTGCCTCCCGGACATCTCCTCCCCCTCATCCATCTCCCGCCCGGGCCTCCGCTTATGCTCCCGACACACCTCCCAAAGCCACGTATCCACCCACTCCCCCGCACACACCCGCTCCTTATGCACAGGCTCGGCCGCACGCCGCTCCACAACAACAGGCGCAGAAGGCACCTCCACTTCCTCCTGCTTCGGCGGCTCCGGCGCGGGCGCGACAACCCGCACAACCGCCGGCACCACTCCCTCGTACCACCGCTCAGGCCGAGCAGGCGCAGGCACCAAAACCGGCTCAAACGCCATCCGAGCCACGACGTCAACCGGCATCCCCTGCTGCGCCGCCGCCCGCTCGTACCCGGTGAGCTCCCCCGCCAACAACCCCCCAGCGAGGATCCCCGGCGCCGACACAGCCGCAATCAATACAACAGGCCGCCTACGCACCTGACTACGTCGCCTTCTGGTCACGGACCCGACGCTATCTACGCGGGACGAGCAACAATCTGATCGCTTGCCATGCCTTTACTGCAGCTCAGAGCACCCATGACCAACCCCACCAAACTCACCCCCGCCCGACGTCCCACGCACTGCCGTAGTTTCGCTAGGCTTACGGAGTCCGCCTCCGTAGCTCAGGGGATAGAGCACCGCTCTCCTAAAGCGGGTGCCGCAGGTTCGAATCCTGCCGGGGGCACCGATCACGACCAGCAGAGATGAGCCCCTGACCAGTGGGAACGCCAGTCAGGGGCTTTGTTGTGTATCCGGTTGTGTCCGGCTGTCACCGATCGTTTGCGGCTGGTCTTCCCCAATGCCTCCCCACGCGATCACCCGTCAAGGGCATCGGAGATCCGGCGCTTGGCGGCCTGGTCCTGACCGACGATGCACTTCGCGTAGATCCGCAACAGCACGTCAACGCTGTGGCCGGCCCACGCTGCGACTTGAGGCGCGGGAACACCCGCATTGAGCCAGGTGGACACGCAGGCGTGGCGCAGATCGTACGGTCGTCCGGCCAGTGGGGAGGCGAACTCCTTTTCTGTCAGGGCTGTTTCCCGTGCGGCCTTCCATGCGCGCCGGTAGGTGATGAACGGCAACTCACCTCCCTGCACCCCGTAGAACAGTCGCTCTCCAGGGCCGTCGCTGAACTCTGCCAGATGGGCACGGAGGATTCTGACCAGCGGTGGTGAGATAGGCACGGGTCGAATGTGCCCCTCAGCACGGTGCTTGAGCGCGCGTTCCTCGCGCGCCGTTCCGTTGTCGGTCCAGGCTCGCCCGGCGTACGGCGCAGCTTTGAGCAAATGCAGTTCTCCCCACGCGTCGGCGGGTTCTTCAAGCTCGCCGGTCTCCGGATTCTTGACCCGAGGCGGGAGTGAGACGTTGTCATGGCGCAGGTTGATGGCTTCTTCCGGACGTAGAGCCGCGTAGTACATAAGCCCGAAGAAGGCAACGAGTCGTTTGCCGCTCGGCTTCTGTACTTCCACAGCGGCGAGCAACGCTTTGGCCTGTGCATGGTTGACGACACTTCTCCGGTCTACCTCGTACGTGCTGACGGGCGGTTTCCATTTGAGGGTCTTGAGTGGGTTTTCCGGGAGCAGTTTCAGCTCTACGGCGTAATCGAGAGCGTTGGAGAGCAGCATTCGATGCTTGCGTACGGTATTGGCGGCGGCGCGGTTGCCGTCCACGAGCGAGGTTGCCGAGTCGAGAAGGTCGCGTACGAGTCCGGCGTCATCGGTAAGCGCGGAAACGGGCTTGGTGTTGGCGGTAAGCCAGCGCAAGGCGGCGGCGGCCTCCTCGGGTGCCTCGCTACGCTGTTTGGTGTTGTAGCCCCAGCGGTGCATTACCGAGCGGAGCACGCCGTCTTCGGGCTTGCCGCGCGTCGTGATGTACATCGCCGGTGTAGCTGCTGTGAGAGCCCGCGCGATGTCTTGGCGGTATTTCGCGGCAGCTCCCTTCCACTTCATATCCACGAATTTGGCGGCGAAGTCGTACCAGCTCATCTCAGGCCGTTCAGTGCGGTTCCAGCTCACGGGTTCACCAGTGAGCAGGCTAAACGGCTCTCCGTCGCGGGCAGCGGTAAGCAGCTTGCTTCGATAGGCATCCGCCTGAGCGCTCTTTTGAAAGGTCTTACGACAGCGCTTATCGGCGGTGAGCCACTCAACCCGATAGGAGGTGACCTTGCCGGCCGCGTTCTTGCGGGCCTCGGTCTTGAAGACTCGTACGTCATAGGTGGTGTTCTTCATCAGGCGGCGTCCTGTCGGGCGTTCAGCCAGTTGTCGAGGTCGGCGCGGCGGATGCGGAGTGAGCCGTTGGGCAGGGTGATGCAGCGCGGGGCGCGGCCTTTCTGGCGCCAGTCGTAGAAGGTGGATCGGGAGACCTGGAGTTCGGTGCAGACCTCGGGGAGGGTGAGCATTGCGGCGTGCAGGCGGGTGACGGTAGCCATCTGGCGCGTTCCTTCCGGGCGTGCGAATCGGTGCGGGAACGGGGGCCTCGGGCGTCGTGGTGGCGGCTTTCGCCGAGGCCGTGTCAGGGTGCGCAGGGGCCGGTTTGAGGGGGGTAGCCGTACCAGCCGTACCAGCCTCGTTTTGCCTGGTCAGGGCTGGTACGGCTTTTTTGGTGGTACGGCTTAAGCCGTACCAGGGGTGCAAGCCGTACCGCTTTGACCTGCGGAATTGAGGCTGGTACGGCTGGTACGGCTTCCCCTGGAGATGTGCACGACGTCGCCTTCTTGGGCGGGCTCGTGGGGCGGTCTGTCGCCGTCCGGGGCGGGGTCGAGAGCGGGGCAGTAGCGCGCCCAGGCGTCGGCGAAATCGGCGCGTTGGTAGCCCTTGGCCTGACCGGTCGGGGGTGGGAAGCGGATTGTGGTTGAGCGGATGTCGTATTCGCGTAGCAGGGTGCCGAGTTTCATCGCGGTCAGGCCGGCGGGTCCGTGGTCGGCCCATTCGCTTTCGGGCTCGGCCTTGAGCCGGTCCAGCAGGATGGCGGTGGGCAGGGCGGTCTTGTCGCCGAATGCGGTGCGGCAGTCGGTGAGCAGTCGCAGGCGGGGTGAGGTGTGGCCGTTGTCGTCGGCCTCGGCGGTCAGGGCCAGGGCGGCGGCGCGGGCGCGGTCGGGCCAGGGGCCGCCGGCGTGGTCGGCGATGATGACCAGGGGTTCCCAGGTGTCGGCGGCGCGGTCTTCGACGGGCATGGCGGGTTCGGCTTCCTCCAGGGTGGTCAGGTCGGGGCGGAGCCAGGCGGCCAGGTCGGCGGCCAGGCGGCGAAGGGGCAGGCGGTCGCGTTTGTGTCGGTAGGGGGCGGCGCTCTCGCCGGGGGCGCGGCGGCGCATGCGGATGACGATGGCGCGGTCTTCGATGGTGTCGGGCATGGCGCCGATGCCGGCGAGTGCGGCCATGGCGAAGGTGGGGATGGACTCGACCCGGTTGGCGTTGGCGTCGTAGCGTTTGGCCGGCCGGTTGCGTTGGTGGCCGGCGTTGAGCAGGCCGCGGAGGTCTTCGTGGCCGTCGGCTTTGGCGCCGAAGATGGTGTCGGCCTCATCGACCAGGATGGTGGGCGGGTCGTCGGTGATGGAGCGGTAGATGGCCGCCGAGCTGGAGTTGACGGTGATGAACGGGTCGTGGCAGGTGGCTTCCACGATGTCGAGTAGGCGGGATTTGCCGCAGCGCTTTTCGGGGCCGCGGATGACCATGCGTGGCGCGTGCGCGAGTGCGGGTTGGGCGTGGGTGGTGGCGATCCAGAGCGTGACGGCGTCGGCGGCCTCGGCCTTGGGCAGGATGACGTAGCGGGTCAGGGCGGCGCGAAGCTGGTCGAGTAGGGCCGCGCCGGGCGGGTGGTGGTTCATGACGGGGGCCTCCCGAGGGCGGGTTAAGCGGCGGCAAGGCGGCGGGGTCGGCGGGCGCCGTGCCGTAGCCCGGAGGCGACGGTTCGCACGGCTTCGCCGCGGGATAGTCCGAGCGCGACCCCCCCCTGTTCAAGTAGCTCTTTGACCTGCTGTTCGGGTAGTGCGCCGCCGGCGATGAGTTCGCCGAGGGCGGCGGCGGCGCCGAATACGGCGCGGTTGCGCTGGCCGTCCTGGGCGGCGGCCAGGTGCGCGAGCTCGCGGTTCAGGGCGGCGCGCAGGTAGGCGGAATGGTGGCTGTCGGGGATGGGGACGTCCACGGGCCGTTTGGCCGGTATCGGGGCGGGTTGGAGCGGCTTGAACAGGGCGGGGGGCAGCGTGGCGGGCGCGGTGGTGTGCTGCACGGTGTACGGGCCGGCGCCGTCTGGCAGGGTGACGAAGCTGCCGGGGGCGACGACGTATCCGCCCCAGGCACGGGTGTCGATCAGCCATCCCAGGCTGCCATTGGTGCTGGGCAGCCGGATGCTGGGCGGCGCGGTGTAGTACAGGTGCAGGCCGCCGCGGCGGGTGCGGACCTGGAGGGTTTCCATTTCCAGTGGGGCGCCGGCGCGCTGGCAGAGCAGGGCGAACACGTCCGCGCCGTCGCAGACGCCGGGCAGGTCCCATTCCTGGGGCGGGCGCTGGCCGGGCTTGGGCACGTCCAGATCGATGACGATCAGGCCGGCGGGTCCGGTGGCGATGCCGACGTTGTAGGGGGCGCGCTGCCACCAGGCGCGGATGCGGTCGGGGTCGAGGGTGGCGCGGGCCTCCCAGGTGGTGAAGCCGCGCGGGGGCGCCTTGTCGCCCACAGCGAGGGGGAAGACCGGCCAGCCGCGGGCGGCGGCGGCCAGCGCGCTGCGGGCGAGGTTGGCGGTATGGCGGTTGCTCATGCCGCCACCTCCTCCATGGGGGCGGGTGGGCACGCGGTGTGGGCGGCCTGGCCGATGTGGCGGGTGTAGGCGGGTGGGATGGCTTCGCAGACTTCGCGGATGGTGCGGGTCCAGGGCACGCGCATGACCTCGGCGGCCTTGGCTCGCCACGCCTCGGAGTGTCGGCCGCCGGTGATGGTCATGAACTGATCGGCGGCTGGTAGGTAGCCGTTGCGGACGCAGCGGGCGACATGCTCGGGGTGTGGGGGCGCGGTGAAGGTGAACCCGCCGCCGGCCTCGAAGGCGCGATGCCGATAGACGCGGAGCCCGAACATCGCCCCGCACAAGATCATGGGGTTGATCAGTGGGGCCTGAATGACGTTCTCGATGACGTAGGGCCGGCCGACCTGGCGCAGCGCCGTTCGGGTGGCCGGGATCAGGTCCGGGTAATCCTTGTGGTTGTAGGCGTTGAGCGGGGAGTGCCCCTGACAGGGCGGGGAGGTGTGGATGAAGTCGAAGTCGCCACCGTGCGCGTGGAGGTAGTCGAGGGCATCGCCGCGCACGAAGGTAAAGGGGTAGTGGGGCTGAGGGGCGATGTCCACGCCGGTCACCTCGAACCCAGCCAGGTAGTAGCCCATGCCGGCGCCGCCGGCGCAGCAGAACAGATCCAGCACGCGCCGGCCGTTCGACTCGCGCTCGGGCAGCCATGCCGGCCGGGCCGCGTGTGAGGTTTGGTTAGCGACTGCCATGGGAGGCCCGCCTTTCGGGTTGCCACTGGCCGGTTCCGTCGCAGTGGCGGCACCACCAGACGTTGTAGACCTGGGCGGTTTCGTTGCTGAGGGCGTCCACGGGCGTGCCGGGGTGGACGACCAGGGATAGGCCGGCCCAGCCCAGGCGCAGGGCCACCAGATGGCCGGAACCTGTTCGGCGCCGCGGGTGACAGTCAGGGTGCCGTAGCCGGGAAGGCGCACGGCGTGACCGGGCCGCAGGTCGATGACGCGGGCGGGGACGGCGGGCGGGGGCGGTGCCGCCGCAGGTGGCGCGGCTGTGTGAGCGCGGTGGCGGGGGTGGGTGCGTGTGGCTGACATGCTGAAGTTGCCTTCCTTTTGCTGGTTGAAAGGGAGCGGGCGGCCTCGGCGGTGTGCTTGGCGGCTGTCGCCGAGGCTGCGGAGTCCCCCGGAGGAGGGGGCTAGAACGGCGGCTTGCGGGCGGCCTCGTGCCGGAGCGTGTCGGCGACGTCGACTCGTAGAAGTGGCCGAGAAGGTAGGCGATCAGCGCTTCCACGTCGCCGGCCGCAGCCTCGTCTGCCTCGGGGCGGAAGGTGGCGTGCCAGTCGCGGCCGGGCTAATGGCTGTAGCAGGGCTCATCCTGGACACAGCCGTCGGCGATTTCCGCGGCGATCCGGCGCGGCAGGCCCCTGAGGTTCCCCCGTGATGCCGAGTTCGCCGGCGAGGGTCATCATCCGGTCTAGGGAGCCGTTGAGCCTGGCCATGCTGAGGCTGCGGGTCTGGACTGTGCTGGTCAGGAAACGCGGACCAGACGCGAGGACAGGTCTTCCAGGTGCGCGCGCATGGCGGTCTCGACGGGTACCGGTGAGCTAGCCAGGGCTACCAGGGGTCGAGCGGCCAGGAGGTAGGGGATGGCGAGCATGTGGCGCCGCCCTCGCCCCCTCACCGCTGCCGGGCGGTGGCCTGCCAGTCGGCCCTTCGTTCAAAAATCATGCCCTGCTAGATAGACGTTTCGCCGGCGTCGCTCGAGTACCTATGTAGTGGCCTGCGCAGGAGAACGGAGGATCAATGCTGATGGAGCACTGGTCTTGGATCGTAGGCGCGTTGCTCCTTCTCATCGCCAAGGGCACCGTAAGGATCATCGTCGAGATAGCCCTCCGCCGCACGAAAGAGATGATCGCTGCAGGCACTCGTAAAGGAAACTGCACGATCGACTACCGCGCCGATGGATCCTTCTTTATAACTGGAGATGTGCAGGATGTCGCCCAGATATTCGATCATCTCAGACCAGCCCCATCGGTGGAGCCTCCCGCAGAGCCGGTCCGGTGAAGTGGCGAAATGGTGTTGCATGATGAGGAATTCGGCGACTTTTACCATACACACTTCAGACGCGCCGTCGGTTTATTCTTCCTGCTTTACGACGATCGCAGGGATCTCGAAGAAGATGTACAGGAAGCCTTTTTAGCGATGTTTCAGAAATGGGAAGATCATGCTGCTACACCGAATCCTGAGAGATGGAAGTATCTGGTAGGAGTAATAATGAACAAGAGAAAGGATAGATATCGCCGAAGTAGGATTCATCAGCGGGTACTAAGTTTCCTTAGGATGCGAACCGCTAGCGCAATCGTCCATGTCGAGACCGAGGTTCTCGCCAATGAAGCGGTCACGGCAATGCTTGACCTTCCTCCTCAGCAACGATTAGTCGCCATTCTTCATTGGATAGACGGTCTACCTCTAGCAGAGATCGCCGAGCATCTAAACATATCTCCGAGTACGGCTCGAACTCATCTCGCAAAGGCTCGATCGGCGCTCACGGAAAGCCTGGGAGAGTCCCGACTCGATGTTGCAGAAAGCGGGTAGCCATGAACGATGGACAGCCCGAGAGAGGCGCATTGGGTCCAGAATCCATTGCGCGTTCCGCCCTTTCTCATGTCGACAATCACCTTACTGTGGACACTGACGCGGGCCTCCGAGACATCCACCTGCGCGCTAGTAAACGCTCCAGGTGGCACCGTATTTCTGCTACTGTCCCCCTAATGGTTGAGTTCATCGCTGACTCACCCAAGGAGATACTGGCAACTTTCCTAAGCGTGGTGGCGGCCATCTTGGCGGCCATCTTGATCGGGTCGCCTACCGTGCAATATGTGGGCGATGAAAGCCCGCCACAGAACGCACCCATATACACTTTCCCTTATTTTGATTCTATCAAGGTGAGTAGCTCATCTGGCTGGAGCAGCCAGGAGCCGCGATGGTATACATCAATCAATAATGATAGGCGATGGATCAAGTTGGGTATGCCGCGCGAGAATAGCCGCGTGAATCGCTCTATGTTCCTCCGACTTGAAGTATTGGAGGGAAGCCCTGATGCCTCCTGCGCATGGAAAGTTTCAGGCAAGGGCTTGACCCCCTATTCGGGCGTGAGCACCATCGGAGCACCCGTGGACTTCGATATGAGCCAGGTTCGTGCCGACAAGAACGGCGTCAAGACCGTCCTGGTGGAGGTATACGGGTCCGGGACCTGGCTTGCCAGGTGCTCGGTTGGGGTGGATTTCTAACGGCGACGTGCGAGGATCGCAGCCCTGCTGCCAGCGGGCCAAGTCCTCGGGGAGATGCGGGCGTACCCTTCCCATATCCCGCAGCTGGCGTAGCGGCCCGCGCCGCAGACGGGTGCTGGCCGGGCTTGGGCAGGTCGAGGTCGATCACGACCAGCTCGGAGGGGCCGCAGGCGATGCCGATATTCCAGTCGGCTCGCTGCCATCAGGCGTGCAGGGTGGCCGGGTCGGTGGTGGCATTGCGCTCCCAGGCGGTGAATCTGCGGGCGGGGTACTTGCCGCGCGGGGGGACGGGAAGACGGGCCACCCGCGCCGAGCGGCGTTCAGGGCGGCAGTGTGCAGGTCAGTCATGGCAGGGCCTTTCGGGTCCGCGGTGCGATGGGGTCGAAAAGGCTTGAGCAGGGCCGGCCGTCCCCCAACTGGTGGCCTTGTCGGATGGCTGGTAGGGCCACCAGTTGGGGACAGCCGGCCGGGGATCAGATGTGGAGCGGTGCGCTGCGGGTCATGCCGCGTGTGCCGTGTCCTGGTCGGTTTGCGCGGCGGGCAGGTGGCCCCAGTGGGTGCCGAGTACGGCGGCGTCGGCCATGATGGGCACGCCCTGGAAGGTGGTCGTCATGGCCTCCTGGAGGGCGACGCGCAAGCACTCGGCATCGCGGTCGGGGGCCTGGATGATGACCTCGTCATGCACGAACAGCCACAGCTTGGCCTCGGGGTGGGCCGTGGCGAAGCTGTAGACGGCGGCCAGCAGCAGGTCACGGGCGGTGGACTGAATCATGTAGTTGCCGTTGGCGTAGCCGCGTGCGGGATCGGCGGGGATGTGCCGGCCGCTCGGCGTGGTCACGGTGGTCTGGTGGGCGAGGCGTTTGGTGTAGGCGATCACGCGGGGGTAGGTGGACTGCCACCGGTCGATGACCTGCCGGGCCACGTCCGGGGTGACGCCGGTCTGTGCTGCCAGCGCGGCGGCGCCGCCGCCGTACAGGGTGCCGAAGGTGCACCGTTTGGAGATGGTGCGCTGTTCGGCGGTAAAGTGCTCGCCGTACATGAGGGCGGCGGTGGCGTCGTGGATGTCGGTCCCCGAGGCGATGACCCGTTTCAGCGTCGGATCATCGGACAGGGCGGCGGCCACTCGTACCTCTACTTGGGAGAAGTCGCAGGAGATCAGCACGTGTCCGGGGTCGGCTTGGAAGCAGTGCCGTAGCCGCGGGTCGTGCTTTTTGAGGGTCTGCAACGCCGGTCCGGTGATGGACATGCGGGCGGTCTTGGCCCGCAGGGTGTTGATCTGCGGGTGTACCCGTCCGTTGCGGTCGGCGGCGCGCAGGAACCCGGTCAGGTTGGCGATCAGGTTGGAGGTGCGGGCCATGGTCAGCCGGGCGGCGGCCAGCTCTGCCACCTCGGCCGGTAGCGCGCCGGCGTACCGGCCGGTGAGGGTGGTGAGTGTGTCAGCGGTGATCTGGAGGCGGCCGGTCGGGGTGCGCGGTAAGTCGGTGATGCCCGCCGCGATGAGGTGGCCGTCCAGCCACGCGGCGAATCGGGGCGAGCTGCCGGGGAAGCCGAGCGCGTCGCGGATGCGGACCTCGGCGGTGGTGTGCTCGCGCTGGATCTGGTCGAGTAGGGCGGTGGTGTAGGGCCGGTCCAACAGCAGGCCGCGGATGGTGATGGCGGTGGCGCGGGCGGCGAGCCACTGTTCCATCCGGACTAGGTGGGTGAAGTCGAGGCAGTGCCGCAGTAGGACGGGCAGCAGGCGGCGCACGTAGATGGCATCCAGGCCGGCGTAGACCACGTACGTTTCTTCGGTGGTGGGCAGGTGGTTCCAGCCCCAGGTGAGCCAGGCGTTGCCGGCGCGGTGGCCGGGCGGGGCCAGCGCGCGCATCCGGGCATGCAGCGCGGCTTCGGCCTGTTGGAGTCCGTCGTCCAGGTGGCGGCCGGTCAGTTCTTTGAGTCCGTGGCCGGCGCGTTCGTCGGGGTCGATGAGTTTGGAGATCAGGTGCGTGTCGATGACGCGCTGACCGAGCGCAATGCCGAAGGTTGCCCAGATGGCCAGCGGGTCGTAGGTGGTGTGGGTGACGAACCGGCGCGCGGGGTCGGCGAGCACGGCACGGATCGCGGCATGCTGCGCTGTATCGGTCGGGTCCAACACCCACGCATGGTCAGGTGAGGCGAACTGGACCAGCCGCACGGTAAAGGTGGGGTCGAACTGGCGGGGGCCTTTGTCGTCGATGGCGCTGGTCTCTACATCCAGTCCCAGCATCGCTTCCGCGGCGGCGAAGTGGCCGAACGCGGCAGCGTCGAAGCCGGCGGGGGTGTGGATGGTCATGGCGTGCCCGTCGTGCTTGCGCACGTAGCAGGCGGGCGGGCTGGTCGAGGTGGTGGTCATCGGGCCTCCGTAGCGTGGCAGTGCGGGCAGGTCCACAGCACCGGAGCGGCGGCGGGCAGCACGGCCGGGCGGTGGCAGGCCGGGCAGCGGGCCGGCTTGGGCGGGGGAAGCGCGGCGGCCAGCCAGTCGTAGCCGTCGCCGGTCAGCGCGGCATCGTTGGCGGCCGGGTCGGCGGCGATGAACCGCACGCCCGACACCACAGCCTTGGCACCGGTCGTGTCGGTGACGGCAAACAGGTGCGCCTGGTCAGCGGTGGTCGCGGTGGTTGGTGACATGAGAGTGGGGCTCCTTTCCGGGTGACGCTTCGGGGCGGCGCTGGTCAGGGCCGTACGTCGCCCCGAAGCAGAGGAAACGGAGGGTTAGAACGGCGGCTCGTCGCCGTTGCCGTTCCACTGGTCACCGCGGGCGCCGATGCCGGCGGGCCTGGCGCTGGCCCACGGGTCATCGAATTCGCCAGCTGGCGAGGCGCTGGCGCCCCCGCCGTTGCCGTTGCGCTGGACGTTGCTGCGAGTGGCCTTGACGGGCTTGGCGGTGGCGAAGCGCAGCGACGGGCCGATCTCGTCCACGGTCATCTCCATGACGGTCCGCTTGTCGCCGTCGCTGGTTTCGAAGGTCCGTTGGCGCAGCCGCCCGGTGGCGATGACGCGCGTGCCTCGGGTGAGTGACTCGCACACGTGCTCGCCGAGGTCGCGCCACGCGCTACAGCGCATGAACAGCACCTCGCCGTCCTGCCACTGCTCAACGCTCTTGTCGTAGGTGCGGGCACTGGAGGCGATAGTGAAGCTCGCCACCGACAGGCCGCTCTGGGTGATGTGCGGCTCAGGGTCGCCGGTCAGGTTGCCGATGATGGTGATGGTCGTCTCGCCGGACATGGCAGGTTTCCTTCCGGGTTTCAGCGGGCGGTGAGGCGTGCGGACAGGTGGGCTGCGGTCGCGGTGACGAACGTGAAACCGTCGCTGGTCGGCCGGAACCGGTCCAGCAGGATGCGCCGGGTGGTCCCGCGCATGTCGTGGGTGTCGCCGTGCGTGGCCGGGTCGGCCAGGTCGATGAGGCGCTGCACCTCGTGGGAGTTGGTCAGGGTCGTGCAGATGGCGTGCTGGCCGTCGATGGCGTCGATCAGGACGGTCCGGCCTCGGGCGCGCGTGTCGGCCCAGAGGCTTCCGGGGATGACGGCGTCAAGGCCGTAGATCTTCTTGGGCATAGCAGGTCTGCCTTTCAAAATTCGGGGTCGGACAGCGGGATGGGGCACAGGTTGTCGAGCACGCGGGCCAGGGCGGCAAGCCGTGCGCGGATGCGGCACCGGGTGGCGGTGACGCGACCGGGGCGGGTCATGGTCGGGCGAGTGAGCCAGGAGCCGCAGCGCTGGCATGCGGTGTGAGCGCCGTAGCGGTAGCCGCCGGGAGCCGTCACCGCGGGGACGGTGGCGGGTTGGTGACCGTTGACGTGGCAGGCGTGCTCGGCGGTGCAGTGCGGGCAGCGCCATTGCTGGTCATAGGCGCGCACGTCGGCCGGTTCGGCGTCGGTGGCGCGGCTCCACCCGCAGGCGGCCAGGTAGCCGAGCGCTTCGCCGACGCTGGCGAAGGACGGCAGGTCGTAGGCCGGGCCGCGGATGTCGCAGCCGTAGCACAGCACCTCGATCCGGTTGACGGCGTTGAGGGTATGCCCGCGGCGTGTTGGCGCGCTCATGACGGGCTCCACCCCGCCGTGTCGGTCCATGCCTGCCATTCGCAGGGCCGGTTGCCGATCTCGGCATCGTTGAGCGCGGTCGCGGCGGCCAGGGCGAGCGTGGCGTGAACCTGGGCGGCGGCGATTATGCCGTTGCCGTGTCGAGGGTCGCAGTGGCCGCCCTCGTGGGTTGCGCGATCGATGAGCCGTTCGGCTTCGGCGTAGTGCTCGGGGCCGGTCATCGCGTGCCGTCCCGGTGGAGGCGGCGGAAGTAGACGTAGAGCTGCCAGCCGAGGCGGGGCCGCATGCCGGTGCCCTCGCAGGCGCGGCAGGTGCGGTTCTTGCCGCCGGGGGCGCAGCGGCGGCAGGTGCCCCACGGCGAGACGAGACACCAGCCGACGTAGCAGAGAGTGACGATAGGTAGCCATAGGACTAGTAGGGCGATGGCGGTAGCCATAAGGGCCTCCAGGCCGGTTTCCGAGGTTTGCGCAGGTCAGCGTCTAGACGCTAGGGAGCTGGTAGGGCGTGCTTTCGAGGTCTAGGGGAGCCTCTAGACCTAGAGGGGTGGGCCTCTAGGTCTAGAGGCGATCCAGGGGTTAGGAAGCCGCCCCGGAACTCCGACTCTTGTCACGTTGGGTGACGGCGGTGAGGATGTCGTCGCGGGCGATTCCGATCCGGTTGGCGCCCTTGCCGCCGGCCTCGGGGGTGCCCCACACCTGCATCGTCTTGATGCCGTAGGGCTTGAGTGCGGTGGTGAGTTGGCCGGTCTTGGCGCCGCCCTCCAGCGTTGCCCAGGCGCCGTAGGCGTCGGGGCGCAGGTCGGCCAGCCGGTCCACGACGACCTCGTTCCACACCTTGGCCTCGTTGGCGGGGACCACGGCCAGGATGTCGGCCAGCAGATCAAAGGTGGGGGTGACCTGCTCTGGCACCTGGCCGAGGGCGTGCCCGGACAGGGTTCCAGCGGCCTTGCGCAGGGCGTAAGCGCGGTCGGCGATGCGCTGGGTGGCCGGGGTGTCGAGGTAGGCCGACTTGACCACTTTGGGCATCGTGGTGGCGCCGAGTAGGTAGCCGGTACCGGCGTCGCCGCCCTTGTCCGGGGGGCCGGGCACGAACAGGGTGGCGCGGATGCCGTTCTGGTAGGACGACGTGCCGAGGATCATGTCGTTCTCGGTCTGTCCGGCCACCCGCAGGCAGAACCGGATGGTGACGTTCGCCGAGATGCCGGTGGGCAGGCTGCGCTTGTCCGGGCGCTGGGTGGCCAGGATCAGCACCACCCCGAGGGCGCGGCCGAGTTTGATGATGAACTCGGCATCCTCGCCCGCCTTGGCGCCGTACTCCTCATGGGCGAACAGGTTCTGGCACTCGTCGAAGATGGCCACCAGCGGGTGCAGGCCGAGCGAACGCTTGTCGGCGATTTGCCGGGTGACCTTCTTGTCCGGGCACAGGTCGGCGGGCAGCGTCTTGAGCGCGGCGGCGCGGCGCATCACCTCCTTCTTCAGCAGGGTCAGCGAATCGGCGGCATACGCGATCGCCGCGTCCTCGATGCCGGAGACGTAGCGGTGGCAGTTTTGCTCGTGCGGGTCGAGGTCGCCGGTTCCCTTGAGCTCGTGAATCCACATCTCGGTGGTGGGGTCCAGGGCCGCGCCGGAGGCCAGCACGCGTACCGAGGCGGTCTTGCCCTGGCCGGGCTGCGAGCCGATCAGGATGTTCTGTTCGATGATCGGGACGGTGATCGGGCGGCCTCGCGGGTCGGCCCCGAACGGGATGCCCTTGAACACGTCGTGGCTGGCGGCCTTGACCAGCGGTGACTTCACCACGGTCCTGGATAGGTCCTTGTCGCCCACCCAGAGGATCAGCCTGCCTTCGTGGATGGTGGAATCGCCCTCGGGCCAGATGCAGCCCAGCGGGCGGCGCAGCGCGCCGGACATCTGCTTGCGCTTGTCCATGATGTCGCCGACCGTCACGCCGTACGGCAGGTCGATGTCGGCACGCCAGCCGGGGCCGTCGCGGGTGATCGGGGAGACGAACCGGATGGCGTCCTTGGGGTTCTTGGACATGGCCTGGGTGATGCCGGCGATGCTCAGTGCCATCAGGGCGCGGATCACGATGTCGCTGGTCAGCTTCTCTACGGTGGAGGCCAGCACGGCGCGCTCGATCAGCGGACGGTCGGCGGGCTTGCCGAGGATGCCGAGCGCGGCCAGCGCCACCGCGAGTGCGCCCCACTGAAGGCCGCTCGGCGCGGCGGCCACCATCAGGGCCGCGATCAGCAGCGTGGCCAGCACCACCAGGGCGATCGGGACCCGCAGCCGGACGCGCGAGTCGCGCTGCCGGGACAGTTTCAGGTACGCCTCGGGGTCGGCCTTCTGCACGGTGGCCAGCCGTACCGGCTCGCCTTCCAGGTCGAACGTCCAGCGCACCATGCCGCCGACCAGCCGGGCCAGGCCGCGCGGGGAGCGGAAGGCCAGCCGGCCGGCATACAGCGGCGTGCGGGTGGCCTGGTAGCCGGCCACGTAGGCGTAGTGCTGGCCGACCCAGCCCAGGGTTTGCAGCGCCTCGGCGCGCGAGCGCAGCCACAGCGGCACGACCGGGCGGCGGGTGCGCATCTTGGCTTCCAGCTCGGCGCGCCAGTCGCGATCCTCCTTACCGCCCTGGTCTACCCAAGTGGTCTCCCCTTCCGGGGGCGGACCGTCCGCCACGGCGGGGGCGGGGGCGGTCGGGTCGGGCTCATCGTCGGGGCGGTCCGCCGGGCTGTAGGGGTGGCGGCCAGCGCGGGCGGCCTCCAGATCAACGACCTGCGCCCCCTTGCCGCCGCCCTGCCCGCCGTCCTGTCCGTGCTCAGCGGGGGCGGGGGCGACTTGGTCGGCGATCCACTGGTTGATGTCGTTGTCATCCACCGTGCGTCCATCCTGGTCGGTCCAGGTGGGGCGCGGTGGTTCGGGCTGGTCGGCGGGGTGGAACGGGTCATGCGTCATGATGGGATCACCTCGTGTGCGTTGCAGCGGGCGGGGTGGCAGGGCGCGGACTGGTCTTGGCGGATTGGGCCCGCGCCCTGCGGGTTGGATGCGGTCTGGACTGGGCTTATGAACAGCACGCCGATCGGGTGGAGTTCGGCGAACCGGTCATGGTCGGCGGCGCAGGCCGCACATTGTGGCCGTCTGTCTCGGCTGGTCGTGGCCGGCTGTTCGCACCATTGCTCGACACAGCGCGTGGCCATTACGCCTCTCCCGCCAGTTCGTCGCGCAACCGGGAGGCGGTTTCGGTGGCACAGCCGAGGGCGCGTTGGATCGCGCGGGCGGACGGATGGGCGGGAAGCTGTTCAGCGGTGATCAGAGCGTGCAAGCGCTGACGGTGTGTGCTCTCGGACACGCCGTGGCGCGCCCCTCCGAAGGGGTTGCGATGGTCTTGATGGGAGGTGGCGTTTGCGCTGTACGCCACGACAGTAAGGGGGGTTACTCGATCTTTGTCGCCGTAGTCGAGGTGGGCGAACGCGGCCAGGATGATGGGCAGGGCGGTGACGCTGGCCACGGCCACGATGGGTCCCAGGATGTGCAGGACCAGCGTGGAGACGGAGAATTTGTCGGCGGTCCAGGGCAGGTAGGGCCAGGCGTTCATGCCGAGGGTCAGCCCGAGGAACAGGTACTCGATCCGGATCAGCTTGGGGTCGTTGAGCGGCTGTCCCTGGGTGCCGAGGTAGGCGCGGGCACCCACGACGACCAGCAGGGCGATGGACATGAACGGTTCGACCAGCCATGCGAAGATCCAGCCGGGCGACCAGGTGGGGGCGCCCTCGGCGGCGAAGTGCTGGACGCCGGCGGTGGACCAGGCTAGTGCCAGTGTCAGCGCCAGCATGGCGCCGGTGACCAGCAGGCGGCGCATGCGTGCCGCCTGCCAGGCGCGCATCGCCGGGTCTTGTCCCAGCAGGTGCAGGCGGGCGGCCTCGTGGGCCTTCTTGCGGCGCTTGCGCACTTTGGCCGTGTCCAGCAGCAGCGGCGTGTCATCGTCTTGGAGCGCGGCCAGGGCGCGGGCCTCGGCGACCTCGGCGCGCAACTGCCGTACGCGCCGGGTCTGGCCGTCGTCCAGGTCAACCGGCGCGATCGGCGCGTCCGGCATGTCGGTCGGGTCGGCCGGCGGCGGGTCGATCAGGTGGCGTTCGATCTCGGCCAGGGCGCGGGAGATGTCCTCCGGTCCCGGATCGGGAGTCGGTGTCGCGGTGCTCATGCGGCTTTCCTCCAATCGGTCTTGTGTGCGGGCGCGGGGGCGGGGTCGCCGTTCCACAGGCGGCGTAGCCGGTGAACGGCGGCGATGTCGGGCAGGTCCTTGGGGCGGCGAGCGCGCTGTTTCCAGGCCAGGACGTCGCCCAGGCGCATGAACGGGATGCCGTCGATCAGGTCGGCGGATGCGATCAGGTAGTCGGTCGGCCATCCGGGCGTCCACCGGTCCACGAATTCGATGGCGGCGGTGGGGTGGTTGACGACCAGCCCGTAGCCGGACAGGGCCGGTTGCGGGGCGGCCAGGGTGCGCACGATGTCCCAGGCCGCCCCGCGGGCCACCACGTCCAGGTCACCCATCCGGGCGCGCAGGCCGCGCACGTACAGCGCCGCCGACCCGCACACCACGAAGTCGCCGCGGGGCAGTGCCAGCCGGGCCAGCTCGGCGAACAACCCCGCGGGGTCGGTCAGCAGCATCCGCGGCGCCGAGGGGACCACAGCCAGCCCTCGGCGGTGGCGGGCCGGCGCGGTCGCGGTCAGGGTGGTCATGCCGCCACCCCTCGTGCGGACTCCGTGGCGTGCGCGGCTTCGTCGGCGCAGTCCAGGCAGACGCCGAGGTGGCGCGGCAGCACGTACCCGGCATCACGCAGGCACTCGGGGCAGGTACGGCGGGCGGCGTTCGCCTTGGCCAGCGCGGCGCGCTGCCGCGGGCTCGCGGTCCGCTTGGGCAGCGCGAACCGCACGTCATACAGGTAGGCGGCGCGCACGCCGGGGGCGCCGTGGCGCTTGGAGCGCCACAGCACTTGCGCCTGTACGCCCTGCCCGCCGGGCCGTAGCCCCTCGGCGGTGAGTTGGCGCAGGGTGAGCAGGTGGGCGGGGGCCATCCGCCATGGGTAGGTAGGGATGCCGTAGCGTTCGCCGGCCGGGTCCCAGAAGGCGGCGCGGATGCGAGACATCAGCGCCCCCACCACAGCGAACCGAGGGCGATCGCGGCCAGGAACGCCAGCCACGGCCACAGCAGCAGAAATGCGGTGTTCATGCGGCCACCTCCGGTGCGTGGTCGAGGCAGGCGCCCAGCAGGTGGGCGGCGAAGTAACGGACGACGTCGGCCAGCAGGGGCGTGGCCAGCAGGTCAAGCCACCAGTTCGGTTCGGTTTCCTCGGCCATGCCCATGGCGCGCCGCAGCTCGGCGAAGTCGCCGGGGCGGATGCGGGTCGGCATCGCGTAGGCGATCTCCAGGGCGGCGGCCAGTGAAGCGCGGTCGTGGTGGCCTCGGATGTCGAGGAACCGGCCGTTGGGGGTGATGACGCCCACGTGCGTCCACTCCCAGGCGTGGGTCTCTTCGCGCCAGCGTTCGACCAGGCCGAACGTCCAGCCGGTCGCTTCGTGCAGGGCGGCGGCCAGCAGCCAGCAGTAGCCCCAGGCGAAGAACTCATCGGCGTTGTCATCAACCACGCCGGGGTACAGGGCCACGCTGGTCAGACCGTGGCGGGTGGTCGGCTGAGACGGCATGAACTCCACCGCAACCTCGGCGAACGGGCGGCCGGCGGCGAACCTGGCCAGGTGCGGATAGGTGGTCGCGTCCATTACGCCACCTCTGAACCGGAGCACGCGGACCACTCGACCTCGGCGGCACGAGAGCGCATGCCCTCGTACAGCTCAGTGATCTGGACGTAGGCGTCGATCTCGGCGGGGGTACGCCCAGCCCAGATGCCCGAGGTCGGGCGGACCTTCACGGCGTACAGGTCGCACAGCAGCCGCGCAGGGCAGGTGGCGCACACCTCGCGCGCCACGGCCTCGCGGGCGGCGCGCTCGGCGCTGGTCTCGATCGTGAAGCGCGGGCCGGTGTGCAGCTCGGGGTCGTAGGTGCATTCCGGGGGCGGCGTCTCGCCGTCCACGTGCCACACCGCTTCCAGCTCGGCGAGCGACATGCCGGAGGGGTGGGCAGGGCGGTAGGTCATGATGGGGGTACTCCTTCGGGAGTCGAAAGAGGGGGCGGCTCGTGTCTTGGCGGATGAGGGCCGCCCCCGGCTGATGTGGTGATCACTTGCTCACGGAGCGGATGAACTCGGCGAACTGGTGGGCGCCGGTCGTGATCGTCTGGAAGGCCCATTTGAATGCCAGGGCCGCGCCGTGCGGGTCGGTGAAGACGTAGATGACGACGCAGATCAAAAACAGCGTCGGCAGGAACCGGCCGACGCTCTTAACGGGCTGCATGGGATGCTCCCTTGGCTTGGTGGACCCGGCAGAGCAGCCGGAGCGCCCCGGCAGGGAGTCGAACCCTGCCTGCGACCATCGAGGCGACCTCAAGATGTCGAGGCTCTACTTCCTGAGTCCGAACCGGGTCAGGCGCGCCTGGTAGAAGTCTTCGCAGCCCTGCTTTTCGGCGGCGATATCGCGCCTGGTCTGGCGCGCTTCCTGGCTCTTGCCCTGCCTCTCGTACTCTTTGGCGACGCCCTCCATCTCGCGGATGAGCGGGGTTGTCCATTCGGTCTTCCTGCGTGCCATGGGGGTCTCCTTGTCGATCGGGCCTTGCCTTTCCGGCAAAGCGAGCCGGAGCGCCCCGGCAGGGAGTCGAACCCTGCCTGCGACCATCGGGGCGGTAGAGCGGCCAAGTCAGCCGAGCAAGTCGCGCAGCATCGCCACATGGCCGCGGAACACCTGACCGTCGTAAGAGGTCTTGAGCTGGGCGACCAGGTCGGCGTAGCTGTTTGCGCGCACCCACGCGGCTCGCTTGGCGTCGTCGGCGCCGACCACGGCGGGCAGATCGACGGCGAACACGCCGTAAAGCTTGAAGGTGACGGGTACGGTGACCATCCACGCCTCGTCACTGGCGCGCGGGTCCGGTACGTACCGGGCCGGCAGGACGCGTCGGGAGACGCTGTCCAGGTCCAGGCCGGTCTCCTCTTCCAGCTCACGGACTGCCGCCGCCTCCGGGTCCTCGCCGGGCTCCACGTAGCCGCCGGGAACCGCCCAACCATGGCCGTCCGAGCGCTCCACCATGACCAGCCAGCGGCCGGCCCCGGTGTCGGCGGTGACGATGGCGTCGGCCGCCAACTGTTCGGCCCAGTGGCCGAGTTCGTTGCGGCCGTAGCGGATGCCCGTCTGTTCGCACGGGTTGACGGGGCGACCGTCGATCACGTCGAACGGGATCGCGGCGGCCAGCTGGCGGGTGGACCAGTCGATCAGGGACGGGTCTGTGGTGGGGTCGGCCCACCCTTCCTTGACACCCTCGGTGAACACGTCGGGGTGCGTGTAGGTCCTGTATGTCGTCATGGGTTGGTGTCCCTTCGTGGTACCCCTGAGTCCTTCTCGGGGAGTCGGCCAAAGCGCCCCGGCAGGGAGTCGAACCCTGCCTGCGACCATCGAGGCGGATGAGATCAACGCGCAGGGCATTTCCCCTGCGTAGGCCGCCTTTTTCGGTGGGAGGCGGCGGCCCTTTATGGACTTGTGGCAAGTGGCGAGTGCTCCAGCCCGTCGGCGCGCGGCTTGCGCCGCCTTCCCAGGTCTTCCGGCTGTGCGAGTCGTGCAGGGCCTCTGCACGCCCTTACCGTAAACCGCCCCTGCACGAATCGTCAAGGGGCTCTTTCCGACAAGGGGCGCTTTACGGAAACAGCCCCTGCACGTACCCTGTGGGCATGACCAACGAAGAGGACGACAAGCGGCTGTCCTCAGTGCTCAGCGCGTTCTCCGCAGCAGCGGAACGAGCCGAACGTACGATCGGCACCGACCAAGACCTTGATCGGGCATTCCGGCGGGCTGACGCTGCGAGCGAGCATGTACGCAAGCTGTACGAGGACCTAACGGCTCTGCGATCGCAGATCGCCAAACGCATTTACGACACGGAAAGAGTGAGTCTCAGCGTTCTAGCTGAGCGATGGAGTGTCAGTAAGACGAGAGCCGGGCAAATCATCCGTGCCGCCAAGTCGCAAGGCGAATCCACAGGAGGCGAGAATGGCTGAGACCATGAACGTTCGCGTAGAAATCTGGCCAGTCGTAGCCGACGAAATCGGACTATGGCTTATCAGTGGACTTGACGCATGGCGTAGCGGAAATGTCCCCTACGATCTCGGACCGCGCGACGAAGTGCAATACATCCTAGATGAACACGAAATCGGGGATAAGCTTCAGGTCATCCACTCGACCAGCTGGCGGGCCGACAGCGGCTATGTCATTTTGACCTACATTGCCGCAATTGACAGCCCTGGCCTAGCGCGGAAGGTCTGGCCGGAAGCTGCACCCATTTCGCCGGACCTCGCCGCGCAGGTAGGAAACCCAGCCCCTACCCCGCCGACCGGTGAGCCCATCCCCCGGTACATTGATGTGCTTCTGCACGGCCTGCGACACTTCCGATTTCTCACGCTCACAGACGGGCCAGCTAGGGACGCGCTCGGAGAGGGTTGGAGAAAACATCTCGAAGCATTCGCGCCGGCACTTTCGGGGATGTATGAGTATCCGGACGAACCCATCACAATTGATCCAACCGTTCTGGATCGCTAGCAGGAACACGAAAAGCCCTGGCCATCTCTATGATGTCCAGGGCTTTTCGTACGGTACGGCGGCATGGGTGGCAAAAGGCCCATAACCTTAAAACCTGCTAGTCCAGCCTCTTTCGTCAGCTCTCGGTCGGTGGCTTAATTAGGACTTGATCCTCTAGGTAGCAGTCGCAGTTCCCACACCCTGGCGTCATGACTCACCCCTGCCTCGCCGGTCCCGGTCACCTTTGCGTCACCTTTGACGGTACCGGGACGCTCTAGCGACGACCCTTCCCCCGAAAGCCAGAGTGGTGTTCACCCCACTCCCCGGCGACCTCGTCAAGGCGGGTTGGCGCCGGGCCAGCCGCACCTTCTCGGCGTCCCCCCACCCACAGGCCGCGACCGGCGCTCGAACCCGTCTGGTGCGACTCAAGCCGTGGCACCCCCATCAAGCCGTACCAGGCTGACCGACCGCCAGGCGCATCGCGCTGAGGACTGAAGGGTGCCCCCGATAGCCCACATGCAAGTTTTGCTAGATCAACTGAAGTGCTCATGATAGGGTCCTGGATCATCTCGAAGTCCATCAAGAGAAGGCCAGGTCAGCATGGAGAAGATCGTCCCCCCCTGGGCCGCCGCTCTGTTCGGCGAGGAGGACGCTAATCGGATTCTTGAGGCGATTGTTCTCAGCCTGCTCGCCACCGAGAACGCGATGCTCAACACTCATGCCCAAGCCGAGTCGAAGCACCAGTTCGCAGCGAGCGGCGCGCGAATGACGAATCAGTTCGACCAGTTGGCGAAATACATAGCTGACCTGGAGATTCCGGGCGCGCAGATCATTGACGGGCTGGGCGTCTGGTACAAGCTCGTGATCGTCCACAACGTAGTGCTGTACCCCTACCGGGCAGACAAGAAGGAAAGGGTCAAACCTGGCGGCAAGTGGCCCAAGAAACCGACGCAGATCGTAAAGGAGCTATTCGCCTTCTCCCCTGCACCTTCGTGGGAAGCCCTCAATCTCGACGGGATGGAAAGCGACGATAGGATTGAACTGCGGTCAGCGCTAGCGAAGCTGAAGCCAGCGCCCCAGTTGGTTCTTATCCCTTACGTCATGAACCTCTCAGGTCTCCGGCAAGCATGGTGGGGGCAGGCCGCGCTACTCACCGAAAGTGGTGAACTTGATTGGGTTGGAGAGCCAGCATCGCTACTCCTACCGGTCCGCAAGGCCAAGCCGTCGCAAGGGGCGGAGCAGGCCGCCGGCTTCGACACTGGAGACATGCCCGAGGCGGACATGACGATCAGGCCAGAAGCTGACCGTAAGCGGGATGTTCCGCCATCTGCAGAACGAGAATCTCCCGACGCCGACACTGTCGAGAATGATGAAGGATAACCAACTCTCTCTTCCCGGAATTAATGGGGGCCGTGTCACGCCTAAGGCGGTGTGGGAAGGCTTTGATCCTGCCCGCCTTACACAAGCTCGACACCTTGCCGGGATGACTAAAAAAGACGTTGCGGCAGAGATAGGCGTGTCTCCTGCCGCAGTCGGTCAATATGAAACTGGAAGCACTCGTCCACGCGCTGACCTCATTCCCAGGTTGGCAGAAGTACTTGACGTACCGATTGCCTTTTTTCTGGCTGGAAGGCCACATGGCAAACTGGACTCCTCGATGGCGCATTTCCGTACTCTGCGCTCAACTTCTGGTATGCAGCGAAACAGGTCCCTGGGTTTCGCTGAACAGGTGTGGGAGCTAACCTATGCGCTTGAGAAGAGAGTCCAACTCCCCCTGGTAGACCTGCCAGGCTTCGCTGGCGGAGAGGTTCATCCTGGAGTAGAGCTTTCGCTCGACCCGTTGGAGGCTGCCCGTGAGCTACGCAAATATTGGGATCTGGGAGAAGGCCCAGTCAGACATCTCGTTCGCCAGATGGAAGCGCGTGGAATCGTTGTGGTGACACCAGAACCCGACGAGTCTGCTGCTAAAACGGATGCCTTTTCCAGCGGTAGCTTGCCGAGGCCCCTTGCCGTGTTGACGCCGAATCGCAGTGATGACGTATATAGGCACAGGTTCAGTGCAGCACATGAACTTGGTCATCTAGTTCTACATACAGTGGCGACTGGCGATGCTCGACAGGAACGAGAGGCTGACATGTTTGCTGCCGAGTTTCTAACCCCACGAACAAGCCTTCAGCCGCTGCTGCCTCCCCGGATCGACTTCTCGCAATTGGTGGTCTTGCGGAAGACCTGGGGCGTCTCAGTAAGCTCGCTAGTCTATCGCTACAGAGAATTCGGTCTATTCTCTGATGCAACCATCAGCCGGGCCTATCAGCGGCTGAATACATTGGAGCATCTTCCTGGATTCTCCCCAGAGCCCGTAAGTAGCTATCCGGGCGAACAGCCCTCCATGCTGCGTAAGGCGTTTGAGTTGGCAGAAAGACACGCCGATCTCACAATCACTCGCCTGGCATCCGAGCTAGCTTGGAAGCCCAGCCGCGTTCGACAGTTGCTAGGCATCGCCGACACCCGACCTGTCCTAAGGATTGTTCAATAACCCAGGAAACCCTTAGGGCCGGCGGCGATGTCGATCTCCGCGACCAGGGGCGTGCGGCGGTAGCAGGGGACGCGGACGTCAACGCCCTGGACGGCTCGCCCCTGGTCGCGTAGACCAGCGCGCTGCCGCCGGTCTCGCCCTCCTGTAGCTCCAGACGTGGATAGGTCGTGCTTCCTGCGTGGAGACCCCTGTGCTCAAGATGAGTCTCGCCAAGGGCGCAGCATCAACCGTATCTCGTCCGTTGAGCGGCTCCTTTCGCGCACGCAAAGAGCTGATCATCACAAAGTACGTTGATTCTCTCCCTTGGCCAGCCTCAGTCCAGTATCCTTCCATCCGGCAAGGGAAAGGTGAGCGAACATGACCAAAGAACTCAATAGCGACATGGTGTCCGTCGCCAAGCTGTTTTCGCAAGACTTCTTCTTCCGAGTGCCCGCCTACCAGCGGCCGTTTCTCTGGGATGCCGATAATTTCAGCGACCTAGTTGACGACCTCGCGAGCGCTGACCGAGACGAACCGTATTTCCTTGGGACGCTGGTACTGCACCAATACGCTAAGAATCAATACGACATCGTCGATGGACAGCAACGGCTCACCGCGCTATGCATCTTGCTGGCCTGCCTGAGGGACTCATCGGTGATCTCGCAAGACTCTGATCTCGTTAAAGAGATACATGAGAAAATAATTCAGCCAAAGAGGAAGCTGGAAGGCATCCCCGAAATTAGTCGCGTGACGGTCAAAGATAACGCGGCATTCAATTCCCTCGTTGGCAAGATAGGCGGAGCATCCACACCCTTCGCGAAGCAATCAGGATCTCCCGCCGAGCAGCGCTACGAGAAGGCTCGTTCGACGTTCTGGGAGAAGATCGGCGAAATGCCCGAGGAGGAGGTTAGAAGGTTCGCAGAGTTTGTGACAGTCCAGTGTCATATGATCTACCTGTCCACCGCATCCTTCAATGATGCTTTTAGGCTGTTCACTGTCGTAAATGACCGTGGCAAGCAGCTTCGACGCATCGACGTTCTCAAGGCTTATAACCTAGATCCCGCCGCGATAGCGAATGAGTCTGTTCGTGGGCATTATGCCATGCGCTGGGAAGCGCTGGAGGAGCAGCTAGGAGAGAAGAGTTTTGAGGATATCTTTCACCTCCTACGGCTAATATACGTTAAGGACAAGCCTCAAAAGGATCTCTACTCCGAGTTCAGCGAACGAATCCTAGGAAAGTCCAGGATGCCTAGCCGTGGCGTTGGATTCCTGGATGAGCTTGCAAACTACGTCGATCTGTACGATGCACTGTTTGTAGCACGCGACATCCTGGACGACTCAGAAAGCGGCTTCGTTCACGTCAAGTACCAGACTCTGATGACGGGTATGGTGAAGCATTTCCCAGCTTCGGAGTGGAAAGCCTGCCTTCTCTATTTCGTGATGCGCTTCGGCAAGGATATGTTGTACCCCCTAGTCACTACTATCGAGAAGGTTCACCTAGATCACTGGGTGCGCGGCGTAAGGAAAGATGAGCGCTACGGGATTTACACCGACATCCTGAAGCTCATAGCGACGGCGTCATCGGCTTCTCAGGTACTCGATGAAATAACTGTGGATACGGCAGCCATCGAGGCCGCATGCAAAGCGACGAACTTCTATGGTGCAGGGCATGCGAGATATTTGCTTGTACGGGCCGAGATGGTGACTGGCGAGCACGATCACGTACGCGACTTCAATGTTCGCTCCATCGAGCATGTTCTTCCGCAGAATCCCGCAAACGGCAGTGAATGGGTGCAGAGCTTCACCGAGGCGGAACGGGAATCCCTTACAAATGCCGCCGGAAACCTAGTTCTCCTCAGCAAGGCAAAGAACTCTGCCGCTGGCCGAAAGGAGTTTACAGACAAGAAAATTACCTATTTGAAGCCTAGAGTCTCCGACTTCCCAAGAAGCCTACAAGTCGTGCAGTACGACGTGTGGACGCCTGATGTGATTAAGGCGCGTACCGAAGCTTTCGCGTCCCTGGTCCTTGGTGATCTATGAAGGTCCGGTCCTCTTGGTTCTCGCCAGTACGGGTAGAGACGTGACGCAGAGGGGTCGATCCAAGCGGCCTCATGCCGGCGGGGTGTACAGACACACTCAGAGGGCCGTTCGCCAGGCGCCACGTCCCGTGCGCCCAGGAGGGACGACAAGGCGCCAGAATGGCGTTCAGCCTTGATCGTTCCCCAATGTCTCCCCCGCTCCGCATCAGAAATTCCACCCTCGGCAACTTATTGCAGGTCAGAGATGCCATAGGGCCATTGTGCGGGCCGCTCTCCTAAAGCGGGTGCCGCAGGTTCGAATCCTGCCGGGGGCACTCTTCTCCACCAGGCTTTTCGCCCTCTGACCTGCGGTTTCTTAGCCGCAGGTCTTCTGCTTTCCAGGCCCTTGCTAGGCCGCCGAGGGCACCCACGTGCAGCCGTAGGACCATGATCCAGGGATATGGTCGGGATGATCTTGGAGACGTTTCCTCAGTTCAGACAGAGATACGAGGCCATCTAAGGGCCGCGACGCTCACGGTCACTCCTTGACCGGCCGCCTGGGGTGGAACGGGCACACAGGTAGACCGCAATCGGAAGCACTATCGGGTTGAACCGCCCTCAGGGCGATGTGCGTACATATCATCGAACCCCCGCCCATATCCGTCGGGCAGGACGCCTCCGGGTTGAGCCGGACGGAAGATAGCCTGCGCATGTCCTCGGAAGATGCCGGAGGCCGCTCATGACCGAGCCGCCCCTTGAGCTCCAACCCAAGCCGTTCGACAGCCAATACTCCGGAATCAACCCGGACGTAATGGACCGGTTCGAGCTTCTGTTCTCCCGAGCCGGTGACGTGCTGCGGCGGAACGAGCCTGCGGTGCGGCGCGCCCTGGAGAAGCTGGAGCTGGACGCCTCCGGACTGAGCGCGATGCGGGAGGCGGACATCTGGACCCGCGGCAAGGAGCCTGAGCTGCGGCGGCGCAACGACACGATCAAGGCGATGAACGAGACGTGGAGGGTGTCGTCCGGGAGCGGTCTGATCGGATTCGACGAGGAGTTGCACAAGAAGGTCTCCCACGACCCGGATGCGTACGCGGCGGCGATCTACCTTCGGGAATCAGCGAAAGGTTCCCCGGTAAACAAGCAGGCTCTCGCCCAGCTTGAGAAACAGGCGAAGGACCCCCAGTTCGCCCTCAAGCTCTTGAACGCGCTGGGGCCGGAGAAGTTCAAGGAAGTGGCCGCTGCGGCCGTGCTCAATGAGGGCGACAAAGACGCACAGCGCCTCCTGGCCGCCCTCGGCACGGCGCTGGGTGCGGCCAGCGCACAACTCGGCTCCGACTGGCGACAACGGCTGAGCGCGAACCAGCAACTGGGCCCGCATCGGGGACTCGCCCGGGTGCTCACCCACGGGACCTACAACAGCACGTTCCTACTGGAGGTGGCCAGGAAACTGGACGCCGCTGAACGGGGTTCCATCCACTCCGGCGCTCACCGGCCGCACCCGATGGCGGACGTGATGGAGGCACTGCGCAAGAACCCAGCGGCCGCCCAGGACTTCTTCAGCAGCGGCGACACTCTGAAGTACTACACGACCGTGCACGACCTGGGCGACGGCGGCAAGGCGGTGGGCAAGGCGCTGGAGGCGGCCACGATCACGTTCCGGGACCACAGCGGGTCAGAGACGCGCCCGTCCTCGGGATATGTGTCGGCCAAACTGGCCTCGTATCTCATCCATCACGAATACGAGCGCATCAAGGCAGGCCAACCCGCGAAATCACTGGTGGATCCCTTCTCCTTAGGGCGCATCTTGGCTGCCTACATTCCCGACGTGTCGCGAGTCGCAGCGATGCCGGGCATCGAGAAACCAGGCGTGTACATGGAGGACAATCCCAACCTGCCCGGCCGGGAGGAGTGGGGCGCACAATTCTCCAAGGAAGAGCTACGCCTCGTCATGACTGAGGCGTTCAAAGCCGACAGCAAGTCCCTCGCGATCGTCACCGCGGCTCAGACGGCTTGGGCGTCCAGGCTGCTCGACCGTGGCGTCGGCGTGCTGGCGGCCAAGCATGGCACCGGAAGCCTGACTAACGCGGCCCAAGAGGCCGGCGCCGGCTTTGGCCTCATCATGGACGCGGGCAACATCGCCAAAATCGACCTGGCCAAGGAAATGGACGAGACACAGAAGCGCAATGTGCAGGCCCTCCTAGCCGTCGTCAACACCGGACTCGCCTTCCCGCAACGTGCGGCCTGGCCGATCGGATCAACGATCCTCGGATCGTGGACGGGCATGATCGAGGACAGCGTCAAGGGCACCGCCGAGAAAACCGCTGTGTTCGAGGCCAACACCGCCCTGGAGCAAACTCGATCACTCCTTCATCAGCTCGGCGCTCAGGCCATGCTCGACCACGGTATGTTCGGCTCATCCGACCCTCCCGCCAAAACCCATCCGTGGGCCTCGCTCAGCGACCTCCAACCCGGAGATGACCCGCTCAAGGCCCCCAACAACTTCCTAAAGGAAGACGGCCGACTGATGACCCCGGATGAGATGAGCGAAGGCACCGGGAAACGGTTGAACGCCTATCAGAGCTGGCTTTACCGGCAGACGAAGAACAACCCGTGGCTGGAGCTGGGGGTTCAGAGCCGGCTCAATGAGGGCTACGATCTCGGCATATCGAAATACGGGTGACCATGAGGAGCTTATTCTTCTGGACGATGGTGACGGTGATCGCGGTGACCGGGATGAGCGCCTGCGCCGGAAAGGCTGCCGAGAAGGTCGACACATCCCCGCTTTCGACGGCATACGCACCCCCCTTCATCTGCAGCTACGTTCCCAAGGCGGCCGTGGAGCAAATGACCGGCGTCCGTGATCCGCTGATAACCGGCTCACTGAATCTGGCAGCAAAGGATCGACCTGCCATCGGCGCCTGCTCCATCTTCCAGAACAGCGGCGACAAGCCTTCCATCCTTCGGATCATGCTCGATACTGCCGGATCTCGTGGGCAGATCGACGAACAACTCCGGGACGGCTCAAAACAGCTGCCCGCGATAGTTCCCGACGGATTCGGTTACTACGTGAAGGACACCAACGTGGAGACCCGAGTGGGTTCCGTGCTGGTACGCGGCAAGGTGCGGCTAGGCATAGAACTCGTGCGCGGCGTCAAGGGCCGCGACAACGAGGCCGACGTAGTGGCGTTGATGAAACTGATCGCCCCCAAGCTCATCATGGGCACAGGCACCCCTCCCCCCGACACGAAAGATTGAGCCATGGCCGACGACATGGTCCCTAACCCCCTGCTCCCTGCCCTACAGCAAACCCTGCGCACGATCGAGCCGCTGATCCACGACATGCAGCAGGCGCTCACCAACCGCGCCAAGGACTTCCACTCCGGCCGCATCTGGACCGGCCCGGTGGCCAAGGACTTCGATGGCGAACTCGACCGGCACACCGGCCGCGTCGTACATGCCGGCGAAGCCATCCTGAACGACCTCCGCCTGCAGATCACCCGCACCGCCGAAATGGTCACCGAGAAAGACGCCTTGCGACTGATCCGCCGATACGAGCTGTAACGGCGCGCATGGCCTCGTGTCCGGGGTCCTGCTCGGCGTGCAGATGGCGTTGACGGTCCGTCCGGTTCACGCCGTACTGCATCGGCAGACTCGCGCTTGCTCGGCTGCGCAACGTCGTTGTGGGCGGTCCGTAATCGGTCAGCGGGGTCGACACCGACCACGCGGGCCAGGTGCTCTTCCTCCATGATGACGGAACGGGCTGAACCCGCGAGTACAGCGGGCCGTTCAACCGCGCGAGGAAGTCCGCCTTGACTGCCACCTAAGGAGCGAGGGCTCTTCGGGTGAGGGAGCGGGGTGGTCGTGATCGCGCATGATCCTCCCTACTCACTGCCCCGCCTGCCAGCGTGCCGCAGCGCGGCTAGGTCCAGCGGAAACGACTCGGCAAAGAGAGCCATGCACGACGAACCGGCCCCGGAACAACCAGGGCCGGAGATGGGTAAATGTGGGCTATAGGTCCAAGGCGTTGTTGATTTTGCTGTTGACCTGCTCTTGCTGGCCGTCGATGCACTTGGCGTAGACCCGCAACAGAACGTCAACGCTGTGACCGGCCCGCTTGGCGACCTCGGGAGCCGGGACCCCCACGTTCAGCCAGAGCGAGACCGCCGCGTGGCGGAGGTCGTAGGGTCGAGCAGCCAGCGATGAGACGACCTGCGCTGGGGTGAGGGCGAGCTTGCGGGCTTCCTGCCAGACGTAGGAGTGCGCCGAGCTGGAGTAGCTGCCACCGGTGCCTGTGCTAAAGATTCTGCCGTCCTTGGCCGTCCCGAACTCTGCGATGTGCTCGCGGAGCATGGCGACCAGGACGGGTGGGATCGGGATCTCTCGTGTCTCTTTGTCCGCGCGGTGCTTCAGGCTGCGCGACTCGTGGGTCTCGCCGGAGTTGGTCCAGCGCTTCGTTGCCTGGGGCCGCGCCTTTTCCAGGACGATCAGGCCCCAGCCCGTCTCAGGCAAGGTGCAGTTCCTCAGCCGCAGGTCCGCCGCCTCCTCCGGCCGGAGCGCGGCGTAGTAGATGCAGGCGAACAGCGCCTTGAGCCGGGGACCGCGCTTGCGACCCACCTTGGGCACGGCGTCGAGGAGTTGCCGCGCCTGGGCCGGATTGACCACCGTGCGCGGATCGACGACCGTGACAGCCCTTGGCACCGTCCATTTGATCTCGTCCAGCGGGTTGCTGCTGAACACCTTCTGCTCTACCGCGTGCTCCAGCAGGTGATGGAGGACGGCGCGCTTACGCCGTATCGTGTTCGCGCCCGCCGGAACACCGGCGAAGGTGACCGAGATGGCGTCAAGAGCCGTACGAAGGACATGGGCCTCGCCAAGTACCGAAAGCGGAAGGGACGCCCTCTCCAACCAGCTCAACGCCGCAGCTTGGCTCGTCGTCAGGTCGGCACGCCTACGCTCTGGAAGAAGAACGTGAATCTTGAGGATCTCGCGCAGGTCCTCCGTGGTGGGACGGCGGGGGGCGTCCGCCACCAAGGCAGGCACCAATGTCAGGAGCGCGTACGCGTCCGTTTCGCGGGTCCGGGCCGCCGAGGTGTTCCAACGCCGGAGCACGTACGCCTGGGCAAACTCTAGGAACGACGGTCCGGAGGACTCACGCGCGAGCATCGACACCGGCAGGCCAGTGGCAATGTCGAACTCCTCCCCCATCTTGGTCGCCTGGCGCAGGTCGGATATGAAGGAGTTGGCCAGTCCTTTAGTCCGAAAGGTCTTGGACTTGTCCTTGCCTGCCACTCGCCAGCGGGCGATGTAGGCGGGCGTGCCGCGGTTGGAACGCTGTTGGATCTGGCCGAGCTGCACGTAGTAGGTGGTGTTCATGCTGCCTCCCGTCGCGAGTCGAGCCAGGCCATGAAGTCGCTCCGCCAGACGCGGAGTTCGAGGTTTGGCAACTGGACGCAGACCGGCGCACGGCCGAGCTCGCGCCAGCGGTAAAAGGTGCGGCGTGAGACTCCGCCCAGTTCGGAGAGGACCTGCGGAACGGTCAGCAGTTCGTCTTTCCTGCTCATCGATGATCACCGCCTGCCCCTGAGAGACGAGTGCCTGTGAGCGCCGCCGCGAGGAGCTGTTCTCCGATAGAGAGCCCCTGACCGGCGTACTGCCAGTGGGCGACGACGAGGACGGTGTCCTCGTCGAACAGTGGCAAGCGGTCGGTGGTGATCTCCTCTGCGCGCATGTGTTCTTCGCGGGCGGCGCGCAGGGCGCCGAGGGTGGTGGAGTAGCGACGGCTCTTGGTGGAGAAGTGGCCCCGGAAGCCCAGCATGTGGGCCCACTGGATCAGCCGGAGATCGGTCAGGGCGTCGAGGGCACCCAGGCGCATGCACTCGGCGATCAGGCGCCGAGCATGTTCACGAATCGGCAGCCTCGCCAGGTCGTCGAGAGGTTGGATGCGGCGGTCTAGGGTGCCGACGCACTCGGCGGCCTTGGTCGCGTACTTAGCGATATACGCCGCTACAGCTTGCTCGGTCAGCTCACCGTCCATGGTGATGCGGCGAACGTCGAGCTGCGTGCCCCACCGAAAGGTACGGCTCAGCGGCTTGACCTCTGCAGTCACCACGGCCGCCGCGTGGTGAACGGCTTGGGCCAGGGCGTCGGCAGTCGCCCAGGAAGGAGGCGGTGAGGTAGGGCCGTCCGGTCCGTCGAGGCGGATCACGGCGTGAAAGTGGACGACGCCGCGCCGCTGGTACTCGGCGACCTTGGCGAAGGAGATCGTGGCCTGCTCACGCAGGGCCTTGAGGGTGAGGCCGGAGAGTTTGGCGAAGCGCCGGCGAAGGGCCTCGGTGAACCGCCGCCAAAGCTCCGGGCTGATGGCGTTGAACAAGACCGAGCCCTCGTAGTCGTAGCAGTCGGGGCACAGCGGCTCCCCCAGCCGTGGATCGTCGGCGCTGTGCCGGTCAGTGCAGGACACGACCTGCCCGTGCGGGCACGTCTTCGCGTCGCGGCGGGCGTGGCAGGGCAGGACCTTGCCGTTCTTCTCCCGCCGAACGTGTACAGCTCCAAACGAGGGTGCGGTCAGAGTGACGAACAGACACGGATGGGCGCTGACCGTCTCGGGCACGCCCTTGCCGCCCACCAGTCCAGCGCGGACGAGCTGGTAAGTGTCGGCGCGGTAGACCTCGGCACAGGCCGGGCAGCGGGAGGCACGCCGGGTCTTGCATGGCACGCGCAGGATGCCGTCTGGCTCCCTGATTGTGCTGTAACGGTGGAGAAGTTGGCCGGTGGCCTGGTCGTAGTGCTCGACCTTGCCGCGCAGGTGGATGGGCTGGCGGCAGCCGCCAGCGCGCTTGATCTGGCAGGCCCAGCGGTTGTAGTTCGGGTCGTGGAGTCGGGCGATCATCCCGGCTATTGCGTGTGGGTGATGCAAGATGGGATCCGTCCTATCCGGATGTGATCTGTGGTGGGATGGCCCCTCACCTGGCGCGGAACTTGGCGGTTGTGTGGCCAGGTGAGGGGATCTCGGCTATGCGCCGTGGTTGTCGATGCCGGTGCCGTCGCAGTCGCGGCAGGTCTGGCTGTCTGCGTCGAGGCCCATGCCGTTGCAGGTGCAGCAGCGGCAATGAGCAAGCGGGACGGCGGCGAGGATGGCGGGCCAGTCGGCCCAGGACTCTTCGGAGGTCATGGGTCAGCGGCCCTTGCGCGGCGTGATCGTGACATAGAGCCGGTAGTTGCGGGGTCGGGCCCGGTCGGGGAAGGCCTGCGACATCGCGGTGACGGTGAAGATCTGGCGTAGGTGGATCATGCCGAGGGTGAGTTCGGCGCGGTTGCCTTCGAGGCGGATACGCATGGTGGGACCTCCTAGGTGTTGTCGGGTGTGATGCAGCCGCGGTAACTGTCTTCGGCGGCGTGGCGGGCACGGGCGGCGGCGAGGATGGCGGTGAACTCGTAGCGGACCGGTCCGAAGTCAATGCCGGTCATGTAGTGGCCGTGTGGCAGGTGAGCGGGGTCGATCTCGGTGCCGAGCAGGCCGGCGACCTTGTCGACCTCGGCACGCATCTGGTCGTCGGGGCCGTTGGCGGGGAAGGCGCGGACGGTCACGGGCGCCGCCGAAACCGGTACATGCGCGTGGGCTTTGAGGAATCCCGCCAGGGCGATGAGTCCGGCGATGAGGGCGTCTCGGTCGTTGTTCATGGTGGTGCGCCTTTCAGGTGCTTTCCGGGACGGTCCGCATGGTGCGGAGCAAGTCGGAGGCGAGCTGGTTGGACACGCCGAGGCGGGCGCGGAGAACGTCGCGGGTGATGGGCTTGCCGTGCCTGGTGTGGTGTTCGTCGGCCACGCGGCGGGCGTAGTCGACCAGCGCCGGGGACGGTCCTGGCTGTCCGTCCTGGCCGTCCTGGCCGTCCTGGGCGTCCTGGGCGTCCTGGGCGTCCTGGGCGTCCTGGGCGTCCTGGGCGGGGACGAGAGCGGGACGATCAATTGGCGGGACGGCAGAGGATTCGTCGGGACGCGGACGGGACAGTGAGACGTCTGCCGGGGACGTCTCGGAGACGTCCGGGGACGGGGTGGGACGGAGGCCGGATGCCCGACGTTCGAGCATGGAGACGGCGACGAGGAAGGCGGCGGCCGGGGTGGCGGCGGTGATCCAGCCCCAGACGGTTGGGTCGGCTTGTTGGAGGTTGGCGGCCAGGGAAAGGACGATGCCGCCGGTCAGGACGAGGACGGGCCAGGAGATCAGGCCGTGCCGTTGGCGGCCGGTCTTCTTGTCGCGTTGGCGTTCGCGGGCGGCCATGACGCAGGTGAGGTCGATGCAGACGGCGACGGCCCAGGCCATCCAGCCGGACTGTCCGTGGTCGCTGGCGGTGTCGCGGATGTGGGTGAAGGACCCAGCTCCGGCGATGAGGGCCAGGACGAGGACGGGGCCGGTGTCGAGCAGCCAGCGGGCCAGGCGTCGCATCGGTTCAGGCCTTTCTCGGGTCCGGGATGGAGTCGAGGAACTCGGCGAAGTCGGCGTCGCTCATCTGCGCGTTGTGGCCGGAGAGGACGTCCGCCCAGGCCGGTGAGCGGTCGGCGTAGGTGGTGGCGGCGAGTTCGGCGGCTTGTTCACTGACGTAGAAGGAGCGGGCGCGGTACCACTGGCCGTCCTGGGAGGCGACGATGGCGACGCCCGGTGTCTCGGCGGGGATGGCGCGTGCCGAAGCGAGAGCGGCGGGGTCGAGATCACCGAGGGTCATGGTGGCGGTCTCGGGATCGTTCACTCGGTGGCAGATCCGTCCCGAGCACTGGGCGCGTAGCGCTGTGACTCCGGGGCCGAGGTCGGAGCCGATCCGTTGGCCGCAGCAGAACAGGTAGATGCCGAAGGCTCGTCCAAGCTGGGCGACCCGCAGGAGCGCTGTCGAGGTCTTGGCAATCTCGTCTTTCTCGCTCTTGTCGGCCATCAGGTACAGCTCGGCCAGCTCGTCGACCAAGACGACGACGGGCACGGGCCGCTGGGCATCCGGCAGTTGCCAGATGTTGCGAGCGCCGGCCTCTCGGCACTGGGCCATGCGGTTGGTCATCAGCGTGACGAGGTCATCCAGCAAGGCGACGCATTCGGCGCGTGTGGTGCTCAACGCCGACAGGCGAGGGCTGTACGGGGTGAATTCCACGCCGCCCTTGAGGTCGAAGCCGACCAGGGCGACCGGTTGCGGGGCCAGCCCTTGTACGAGGGCGTTGGCGAGGTTGGACTTGCCGGACTGTGTCGCTCCGGCGTTGATGTAGTGCGGGACGGTCTTGAAGTCGATGATCCACGGCCCGCCGGTCTCCAGACGGCCCACGATGACCTTGAGGAGGTCGGGCGAGGTGGGCAGGGTCTCGACCCGGACGAGTGGATCGCGGACGGTGGCGGACAGGACGACCCGTCCGGGACGAGGGGACGAGACACGTATCGCGTGCACGCCCCAGGAGTGGGCAAGTCGTTCGGCGGCATCGGCATAGTCGGCGGGGATCTGGCCCTCCAGGGTGTGCAGGGTGACGCGCCAGCCGTAGCGGGTGGGCTTGGGCAGCCACATGAACGGCTTGGTGTCCACGGCGATGCGCTGCCACTTGCGCCTGACACGGACGACGCCGGTCGAGGCGACCAGGCCGGGGACGGTGGTGAACCAGAAGCGCTGCCGTTTCTTGGTGAGGTTGCAGCCGAGGGCGACCTTGCGCCAGCTCGCCCGTACGCTGATCGCGGTCAGCGGGAAGGCGGCCACGAGCCAGAACGACGGGTAGTGCCAGCGGCGCCAGGCCCAGAGCCCGGCCGCCGCAGCGGCCAGGACTCCGAGCAGTAGGAGGCGAGTGTCAGACACTGAGCGGCTCCCCCGCGGCCGGTAGGAGCGCGGCGGCGCGGTAGGAGATCCCCCATCGGCCGGAGATCTCCCACACGTAGCCGATCAGGCCCGTGGGGTTGATCTGCTGACCGGCGCTGATCGGAGGCTCTCCTGAGGTGCCGATCTTGACGAGTTCGATCCGGCCGAACTCGTCCTCCACGGAGACGGTGACCTCGAAGACGGTGTTGCCGTTCTTGTCGGTCTTGATCTCGCCGGTGTCCTTGTTGAGCAGGCGCGGCTTAGGCGCCTTCACGCAGGTGATCACGAGCTTGCTGGTGTCGACAGGGATGGGGATTGTGCGCATGAGAGCTGGTCTCCTTCTGAGGTGACGTTCTAGATATAAAGATACCTAGATATCTAGCGCTGTAAACCGAGATAGCTAAGTTGCTTCGAAATTCCTTACAGGTTGCCCAGAGACCTAGGCATCTAGAACCGCTACTGTTGAGTCATGGCAGCCACTGACCGGCGCCGGCCGTACCTGAGGATTGCCGAGGACATCCGGCGCGACATCGCATCAGGCCGGTATGCCGTTGGGGAGCAGCTCCCCGTAGCGCGCGAGCTGTCCGAACAGTACGGCGTGGCCATGATGACCATCGGCAACGCGCTGGCTGTGCTTCGGGACGAAGGACTGATCGAAACCCGCCAGGGGTCGGGCAGCTTCGTCACCCGCACCCCTGACGACGTCGAGGCCGCCCCCGCCCCAGGCGAGCACAGCGAAGAGTTCCGCATCATCTCCGAGCAACTAGGCGAGATCCGCCAGCACATGCAGAAGCTGACGGTCAGGCTGGACGAGCTAGACGCTCGGACTCGTCCTGATCAAGCCGAGAAGTGATCCTCGCCGTACGGTGCTGGAGATCGGCCAGCTCAACCGTGATCTCTGCCAGCTCGCGTAGCAAGATCTGTCGTTCGATCTCACTGAGACCCACGAGTACTGCCCCATTCGTGTAGGTAGGACGCCGAAGCGTCCCCGGGTTACCTGACGGGTGGGGAGCCAATGCGCGGATAGGCCCACCGTTGTTGGGATCAGAGCAGCCGCATCACCTTGGCGAGGTTGAGCACCTCGCGCTGCCGATGCAGTCGCTCGCTGTCACGAAGGTCACGCACGATGTTGCGGACCAACGGACGGTTACGGACATGCTGAGGTGCTATGCGGTCGGCCCGGAGCAGGGCGTCCGCCGCTTCGTTCTCCTTCCTGTTCATGTGGTAGCCCGCTGCGGTGCACGTCCAGTAGTGCGCCTGCCGCTCCGACGAGGCGATTTCGGCGATCTCGACGTGTTCGGCCCGGGAGATGACATCGCGAGGCCGGCCCAGCTCCATGCTGACCTCGACGGCGTGGATGGTGGTGTTGACCCGGTTGAACTGGGTCTGAAAGACGTTGCCGTCCCGCGGGAGGACTTCGGCGACGCGGCGAGCCTCCTCAAGGTGGCTTTCCGCCTCTCTCTGATCCCACAGCCGGGAGTACGCCACAGCGGCCCGCAGATGCAGCGCACCCCACATCGCCTTGATCGTGTCGTCCGCACCTACATGCGGTTCGATCTGATCGAGCGCCGACAGCGCTGCCCCCTTGGCTGGATCGAGCTGCGCTTCGTGCAGCCACACCCCGCACAGATCCCAGCTTGCCGCCGCGATCAGATCCGGCGAGCCGACCCGTTGCGCGGCGACGAGTTCCCGCTGTACAGCGGTCCAGCCCAGGTCATGATGACCCAGCAGGTTGGACGACACCCGTGCCATATGGCAGGCCCGCAGCATCAGCGCCTCGGCTCGATCGCGATCGACCGACGAGCCGCTCGTGATCGCGATCAGGTCGGTAAGAATCCTGGGCAACACCTCGCCCAGGGCGGTGAACTTGGCGTCCTGGCGAAGCTGCTCGGCGAGCCGAACATTAGCCTCCAGTTCCTGAAGCGTCCGCGGTTCCCCCGGGGCCGGCAGCCCCACCCCGCTGGGCAGGGAGGCTTGCTGAAGCGCGAGCCGCAGCCCGGGAACCGCGGCGTGCCCGGAGTCGAGTTCCGCCGTCTCGTGCTGGTACGGCTGACCGGTCAGCTCGGCGACCTCTACCCCGAGCACCTCGGCGAGCTGACCGACGACGCTCATCCGGTCCAGCGGCATCCGTCCGTTCTCCACCTTGGACAGCCAGGAGACGGACCTGCCGACCTTCTCGGCGAGGGTCGCTTGATCCCATCCCTTGCGGTGACGAGCCCGCGCGATCCGCTGGCCCTGCGTCACGTACTCTGTTGCCACGTCGCCGCCCCTCCTTCTCGTCGTCGCCTGCTTCGACGATAAGGCGGAGGACCTGCGTCACTGGCAGAAAAACTGCCAGTCGGCGGGCATGCGAAACCGCAGGTCGGGCTTCGACCTGCGGAAACAGCCGTCACAGATCAGTTGCGAATCGTGACGCTAAGTGTGCGAGCTATGGGTTCGGTGTGTCGTCACCTCGCTTCGCCGCGCATGATGCGCTGCCACAGCGCTTCCGCATCACCGACCTTCATCCATGGACTATCGACGACGATCCACGGGGAGGCGGACCGGTCATGCCGTCGTATGAATCCCAGTCCGCCGGCCCTGCACTGCTCGAAGACCAGAGGCAGGCACTCGCAGGTGTGAGCTCGGACGCGGACACGATCCGTACGCCGCTCGACGGGTGACCATGCCACCGATGTGGCGTCCGGCCGAGGCGAGGTGGGATGCACACTGTGAAAATCGCCGAACGCAGCCACAGGCTCACCGTCCCTCATAGCGCACGAGTGCCCATGTCGGGCTGGCGATGCCCGAAGAGCACGGTCGATGAACGGGCGTTGGTGAGCGAGCAACCAGCTCGAACCGCATGGTGCGCCCTCACAGGGGCGGCCAGCCGGAGCGCACAAGCGGAGCCCCACCCGGAGGGGCTCTGGACCTTCGCTCACCAACGCCACACCTCAAAGCTAGCAATCCTGTAAGCCCCTGTCTACTCCGTGAAACTCCATGGAGCTTCACGATCCGGTGTGAAGGGCCGTGAAACGCCCTCCTACTCTCATACCGTGGCCAGATATGTCGAGCACACGCGCACCTGGGAGTTCGACGAGGACCGTTCCCGCTGGGAACAGATCCTCGAAGTCCTCCTGGAGCGGATCGACACCGGTGAATGGGGACCCAAGTTCAAGATCTCCGAGGTCAAGCTCATGGAAGAGTTCGGAGTCTCCCGCCCCACCATACGCAAGGCCATGGAACGCCTCAGAGCCGCAGACAAGATCTACACCGTCCCCAACCTGGGCAGCTTCGTCAACGCCGACAGCGAGGCGTGAAGAAACAACGACGCCGACGAGCCTAGAGACAAGCCCCCAGCGGAGTAGGCTCCTGGGACGTGAGCCAGCGGATCGACTACTTCAACGATCCGAACGCGCCTGCCCCTAACAGCCTCGTCCCGTCCGTGAACGTCGTGGTTACTAACGACGCCGGCGAGGTGCTGCTGATCCGACGCTCCGACAACGACAACTGGGCTGTGCCCGGCGGAGCTATCGACCTCGGCGAGTCGATCCCCCAGGCGGCCATTCGGGAGACTCTCGAAGAGACTGGGATCACTTGCGAGATCACCGGACTCGTCGGCACCTACAGCGATCCTCGGCACGTCATCCACTACACCAGCAACGACGAGGTCCGGCAGGAGTTTTCCATCGTCCTCACGGCGCAGGCGGTCAGCGGCCGGCCGACTCCGAGTACGGAATCTCGGGAAGTGCGCTGGGTGCCCCGGGACGAGCTTGATGACTACGGCATGCATCGGTCTATGCGACTGAGGATCAGCCACTATCTCCAAGGCGGCAGCCCGCACATCGGCTGAAGTAACCACGGCAACGGTGTCAAGCATCAACCGCGACGGAGCAGCAGGTCAGCAGACTGCATAACCAAAGCTCAGAGGCATGATTGATTAGCCGGATGAGACTTTTCTCTACGGTTTCAAGGCGCGTGCCGCCTTCGGCGACCCGCCGCGCATCAGGTGATCGCCGACCACGCTGCGGCTCTTCGGCCGGTCGTGGTCGGCGTGCACCTCATGCGCACTGTAGATCACACCTAGCTCGCGCTTATGCGACGGATGATGCTGCTGCCACAGCCCAGGTGGTGTGGAAGCATAGACTTACGCACGGGGCCCCTGAGATCGGCATATCGAGTGCATTTCGCCAACCCGTCGAGCGGAGAGGCCGTTGACCTGGGAACCACTTACGAATGTCACGGGCGACCCCCGTTTCATCAAGATCAGTGCATCGGATTTTGCCAGTAAGTCCAGTTGTGGGCGTTTCTTGGCGCTTAAGGTCCGCACCAAGATCCGGAGCGTTGAGGGGTGGGAGAGGTCCTGGCCCCCCGGCCGGAGTCCTTTCCCGCTCAATGATGTTATCGAACTAGCGTTTGAAGCCCATCGTCGTTCCGAGCTTCCTTCCACACTCGCCTTTGGTGTATGGCTCAAAGGGCGTCTAGAAGGGCTCCATATAAACAGGCTGCTTTGGCCATATATCGAAAATGCAATTGAAAACGTTCTCGAGGCCCACGAACTAATAGAGTCCGGCATAGGCCCTCTTCGACTCCTTGCATGGAGACCGCAGTATGGAACGCAAGGCAAATATATGTGGGCGTGGGCCCCTCTATACGAAACGCCTCAAGGTGTTCGTGAGATCCGACGCTTTCGCCTAGGCATAGCCCATGAGGAGATGGACGATGACGGCGAACAGTGGGCTATGGCTGCCGCATATGTGGCAGCAAAATATAGAGGCGGAATTCCTGCGACACTGGTCCGAGTTGTCGAGATCGGCTTGGTCGATGGAAGCATATCCGTCTTGACCGAAACAGCCCCCCAACAAGCGATAGAAAGTTTTGAAACCACGGGAATAGACCGGGCGCGCGTACTCATGAATTCTTACGATGCTACGCCGTGCCATTCGTGTGGTGATTGCAAAGCTGCAGGCTCCTGCCAGGAGCTAATTCCGGTGAACGGCATGTTGGGGCAATCCGAACGAGGATATAAGTCTCGCTCAGTTTCGCCTCGCGAACTTGAACAGTACTCACACTGCCCTGCGCAATGGCTCCTGGACTCCGAACTACATCTGCCGAAGGATCAGGATGATGGCGAAGGAATTATGCGCGGGAAGGCGGTTCATCGATGGTTGGCGGTTGCTCACGCCCGTTCGATTCCGTGCACGGTTGCGGATCTCCATGAGCCGGGGAGCGATAACATTGGCTTGGCCGCAGGCGTGCTCAGTTCAGAGGAATACGCAGCGGCATATCCATTCCTATGCCATCACATAGATAATTGCCCTCTAGCGAATGACGGCTCGACGGCATTGATCGTCGATCAGAATATATATGGATTCGATCATTTGGCAGATGTAACAGTTGTTAGCAAGCCGGATCTAATTTACCGCATCGGGGATACTCTTGTCGCAAGAGAAGTGAAGACTACTGCGCGCATCGACCTTGTCGAGAAGAATGCAGCCTATGATCGGTATTTCCAAGTGCCGTTTATGCTGACGATGCTTTTGGCGGGATTGGCCGAGAGGTTTAACGCGCAAAATAGTAAGGTCGAGCTGGAAATTCTAACTCCCGATAACTCCTACAATTGGACATGGGGGTCGGGTGACCCGATAATTTCTGCCGTCGCTGCGGGCGACGTCCGTCGTGCCGCTTCTGAGTGGCACCGGGATAACGTTTGGGAGACCCGCCCGGGCCCGCAGTGCTCATGGTGTCCTGTCGCTCAATGGTGCCCCGATCGTGACGTCTGGAAGGAGACGCCGAAGGCGGAGGGGAACCATGCTGGTCGTGAAGATCCGGCAAGTGAACACGCCCCCTTCTGATGTCTGACCCGGCTAACGTTGGAGTGATCGGCGCGATCACGGATGAGGAGGCGGCACATGGGTGAAGGGCAGGGCGCGCTGCAGCCGACCCCATCCATGATGCCGAAGCGCCGGGCTGCCATCCCTGCCGCGTCGATGCCGCCGGCTAGGTCTTCATTCCAGGTTGCCAGCCAGATTCCCCAACGCGGCTGGCAGGACGCTTATGTGTGGCCAGACACGGGTGTCCTGCTAGGACTAGGGACGCAGGAGGAACTACCAACCCGGTTCCGCGAGCGGTACGGGAACAGAGTGCGTGTGGCTGAAGGCGTGGTGAGGGAGGTAAGGAGCCACTCCGATATGCGCTCGGGCACTGATGCCTCTCCGGACGACCACACCAGGGTTATGGCTGCAAGACTCGTCTACCGCAAGCTATTGCTAGACGATGCTTCTCTTCCGGTTGTTTCTCTGAAGCACGACGACCTTCTTATGCTCGATCAAGTCGCCGAACGACTCCGGGCGCTCTCCGCGGACCCGCTTAAGAAACATGGTGGAGAGGCGCAGATCATCGTCTTGGCGGTAAGACAGATGGCCCGTGATGGCCGTCCTCATATCCTGCTGACCAACGACGGTGGCGCAAGCGTTGTGGCAAGCAACTACGGGCTGCCCAGCCGCCATTTAGGTGACATTCTCGCCGAACTCTCTTGCTCTGATCGAACTGTCAAGTCAACAGACTGGTTCGCTCAGTTTCAGATCTCCTTGAACGTCTCGGCCCCGCCTTTCCATTCCCGCCAGCGTAACTCTGATGCCTTCGAGTGCCAGCAGAGCGGCGACGGTTGCGGCGCCTGTGACGGACTAGGCTAACAAAAGCAGAGAATAGATCGATTCTGTCTCGCGGATTAAAGCCATCCTTGAGCCGTAAGCTCTAGCTCGGTCTCAGCCTGAGTTTGTCCGAGGATTTCAGCCACAACTCGTACACTAATCCATCCTCTGGAAAATGCTTCAAGGGCTCGATGCATCAGCAGACTTGATCCCGACTCGTCGCACTGTCCTTCGAGCAAGTCGTTCCACTGATCGCGGATCCCGGCTGACTGCATAAGCTCAGACAGCTGGATATCCTTAGCTCCCTGTAGGTCAGCTTGTGTTGCAAGACCATCATCCACTAGAGCGCGAAGTAGAGTCTTTCTACTAACTCCCCAACGCAGCATAAGACGTGCCGTGACCAACGCCCAGTCCGTACCAGCGCCACGCAACGCCTTCACATCTTGACGGAGCCCATCGGCTGGTAGTAGCAGGTGTCTGGCAAAACGCTCAGCCCGTAGCTCTGGAAGTACGTCCGGAAGATCTACTCTATCTACAATGACCTGATCTTTGTCATCATATAATGCGTGACACAACTCGTGGGCGATTGTGTATCGCTGCATAGTCCAAGGTCCGCGTGTTGACACGACAATTATACGAGATGGCCTACCTTCGCGTTCGTCTCGAATATTCAAACCGTGAATATGTTGCGGCAATTGACGAAACACAATAGGGAATCCCAGGCTCTCAACTAGCCCCAAAAGATCCGGAATAGGGGCGTAGTCCAGGCTTAGTGCATCGCGAACGCGCTCGGCGCTCCTTCTTCCCGCTTGCACGAAATACCTGTCTGTGCTCATAGGTACTTCGTGTAGAAGATTGCTTATCTCTCCTAGCCATGAATCCAAAACGGCTTGGTGCTGCAGGAGGATATCGGCATATTCGAGAGCCTCCACAGGGACATCCGATATTTCGGCAGAACCTATTCGTAGCGATACGCCCAAGTGTCGATCGATGGGCATCTGGCCGGTTAGTGTCGTAGCTGGCACGTTCAATAGGTCCGCGACTACAACGAGATCGGTAGGAGAGAGGGCGTAGCGATCTTCTAGAACATCGACGACCGTAACGCCATCAGGGAGGTCTACAATATCTGATAGCTCTCCCTCTGCGACATTTGAGCGCTTGATCAGCAGAGCGATCCGTGCGCCAGGAGTGGTCGGTAGTGTCTGCTCGGGCACGTTGTCCTCTCCTCGCAATCAACTGCGCCGTGTCGGCCCTTCGACTGCCGACTCAATTCTGTCGCCTGATCACTCTCTCAGTAGGCCCTTTGCTGAGGTCGCATTGAAGACCGCCAGTTGTCGTTGATCTTGAGAGCCTAGTGCGCGGTTCGCGATCTACGTGTTAGCTCTGCCCGAAAAGTGCCACTATCAGACATTTTAGCAGCTAGACGCCATGGTGGCGGTGTCCATCCGGTAACATTTTCGAACGTATGATCTATATTGGATCATGGCTGCTAGTCCCTCGATGCCACATGCGGGATAACTTCCCCCTCATGGTGAGTTCGTCTCCGTTTCGACCGTGTTGCTCGTCTCAACATGGATTGAGCCGATGGAGGTGCTAACGCCAGCATGCCTTACAGTCCTGTGCCCGGTAGAGGTCGCCGAGCCCTACTTTGGTGACGTTGGACCAGGAGATGTGTCCTTGATGGTCATCCCAACGGGCGCGTGGCTCTGCGGCGGAAACCTTTGGGGAGATCATCGAAGGTCGGTCTGGAGGTACTCTCTGCTGCTCATATCGGGCAGAACCTCGCTGCCAACGAAGGATCAGGTATGTGTTCTGCCGCGGCCGTGACGATCGCTGACTTCGGTACCCCCTCTGGCTGGCTGGGGCGATCGACGCCGAGTCCCTCCTTCGTCGGGACTCGGCACCGGGTGACCATGGTTGAGGTGACAGCAGCGCTGCCGGCAACGTCTGCACACACCAGCCCATCCGAGCTGCCATCCACGCGTGCCCAGTAAGGGTCCTGGCTCTTGGTATTTGCACAGGGTTGTGCCCGCCCTCTCTGCCAGACTCTCGTGAGACCTTGGGACGAAGTAGTCTTCTGTGACTCAAGTAGGGCGAGAAAAGGATCTTTCAGACAGCGACTTTGCCCGTGGCCGACCTTCGTGGGGATCTCGCCGATGATGGCGAGGTGGACAAGGGTGACAGACCTCGATCGGATCGGCCGAAGCAGCGCTCGTTCACGCCGGAGTACAAGCTGGCGATGCCGTTGTGTTCCCTGCCCATCGTGTAGGCGATCTCTTTGCTCCGAAGGCAAAAAACCAGCTGGCGCCCTGACACCAACCTATCCAGGTGGTTGTGGCGGAGTCTCCTGCCAGGTGCTCGTTGCGGCCCACCGCGAAGAACCGCGACAGTGAGCCGCTGCCATTGCCTCCCATACGGGCCAGGTTTCGAATACGATGCCAACGGTGGTCGCCCTAAGCACTTACCTTAAAGGCCTGCAGGCCATCTACTCGACCGGCGAGGCCGTCGAGGAGACCTCCTACTATGGGCAACTCGAAAGACTGCTCAATGAGGTCGGCAAGGCCCTCTCACCAGCAATTACCTGCGTGCTGACCACCAAGAACCGCGGCGCTGGAGTGCCTGACGGTGGCCTGTTCATCACTCGCCCGGCAGTTGCAGAGGCCGGTGATTCCGTGCTCCTTGCGCGAGCACCCGAGCGCGGTGTCATGGAGGTCAAGGGACTGGCACAGGACGTTACTCGAGTTGCGCACTCCACCCAGGTCAGGCGTTACCTAGAACGCTACGGCAAAGTCCTGGTCTGCACCTACCGCGACTTCCTCGTCCTTCGCTTGGACTCCAATGGCCAGGCTCAGACCGGGGAACGTTTCACCCTTGCGCCTGACGAGGACTCCTTCTGGGCGCTCAACCCCCAAGACGCCGAGAACACGCGCGGCGTCGACTTCGTCGATTATCTCAAGCGCGCGTTGCAGGGCGACGCGCCGCTGAGTGCCCCTGCCGACCTCGCATGGTTCTTGGCCGCCTATGCCCGCACCGGTCTAAAACGCGTCGAGGACGCCGGCGACGTACAGGCCCTCGCGACCCTGCGCAGCGCGCTGGAGGAATCTCTAGGCCTGCGCTTTGAGGGCAAGGAGGGCGACCACTTCTTCCGCTCGGCGCTCGTGCAGACGCTGTTCTACGGTGTCTTCGCTGCATGGGTCTTCTGGTCCGAACAGCAGCCGGAGCAGACGACCAAGCGCTTCACCTGGCGCCAAGCCCAGTGGACGCTACCGGTGCCGATGGTTCGCGTGCTCTTCCAACAACTGGCCACGCCCGCGAACCTGCCGGTCGGACTAGACGACGTGCTCGACTGGACCGACGACGTCCTCGCACGCGTGGACCGCAAGCTGTTCTTCCAGCGCTTCGAAGCTGCCGAGGCCGTGCAGTACTTCTACGAACCGTTCCTACAGGCCTACGATCCCGAGCTCCGCCGCGAACTCGGCGTCTGGTACACACCTCCGGAGGTCGTGCGCTACATGGTCGACGGCGTCGACCGGGCGCTGCGCGCACGGCTCGGGCTACCGCTCGGTCTCGCCGACCCGAGGGTCCACGTGCTCGACCCGTGTACAGGCACCGGGTCCTATCTGACCGCCGTCCTCGACAAGATCGTCACCACGCTCAGGAAACAGAGCGATGACGGGCTCGTCGCGGCAGAGGCCAAGCAAGCGGTCCTGTCGCGCATCCACGGCTTTGAGTTACTGCCCGCACCGTTCGTGATCGCGCATCTGCAGCTTGGACTCGCTTTGCAGCGCCTAGGTGTGCCGCTGGACGCAAGCACTGGAGAGCGTGCGGGTGTGTACCTGACGAACGCCCTGACCGGTTGGGTCGAAGTTGGTGAGCATCCGCAGCTGCCGTTCCCGGAGTTCGTGGCCGAGCGGGACGCTGCCGAAGCCGTCAAGCGCGACCAGCCGATCCTTGTCATGCTCGGAAACCCTCCTTACAACGGCTTCGCGGGCGTGTCCGGGAGAGCAGAGCGCGGCCTCGTCGAACCGTACAAGGTCGGGCTAACCCAGAAGTGGGACGTCACCAAGAACAAGCTGGACGATCTTTACATCCGCTTCTTCCGCGTAGCCGAGCGCCGCATCGCCGAGCAGACCGGCAAGGGCATCATCTGCTTCGTCACCAACTCCTCTTGGCTCGGCGATCCTTCCTCGGTCGTCATGCGCGAGCGGCTGCTTGGCGAGTTCGACGGCATCACGGTCGACCACCTCAACGGCGACAGCCGCGAGACTGGTAAGAAGACCCCGGACGGCGATCCGGACCCTTCCATCTTCTCCACGCGGCTCAACCCCCCTGGGATTACACGCGGCGTGGCTATCAGCACGCTTGTCCGCGTGGCCGACCATACCGATGAGCCGGCAACGGTCCGCTATCGCGACTTCTGGGGACAGGACAAGCGTGAGCAACTCGCCGCCGCCACTGCCGATCCGGATGTCGGACCTACCTACGAGGTCCTTGCGCCGGAGCAGGCCAACTGGTTCCGTCTGCTGCGCTGGCGCACCGGCGAAGGTTACGCGAACTGGCCAGCCATCAACGAGTTGTGTGCCGAGGACCCGATGCTCGGCTTGAACGAAAACCGCCAGTTCGCCCTGGTCGACGGTGACCGCGACGCCTTGATCGCCCGTATCCGCACCTACCTAGACCCCGACGTCCCAATGGCACAGGTCGACGCCCGGCTTAGCAGGACCTTCGCGAGTTTCGACCCCGAGAAGGTCCGAACGCGCCTGCTAGCCAAGCGCCCCTTCGACGAGCAACGCATCCAGCGCTTCCAGTTCCGTCCGCTCGACATGCGCTACGCCTACGTCGAGACCGAAACGCAGTTGTGGAACCGCTCGCGACCACTGCTAGTCGCCGCCGCCGCGGCTGCCTCCGGCTTCCTACTAGTCCGCCGGCGCGCCCCCCGAGCGCTCGATGGCGCGACCTTCCACTTCTCCGACTGCCTCGTAGACCAGAAGGTCCTGTTCACCGACGCTTACGCCATACCGTTCTGGCTCTCGGCCGGCGTAGGCGCAACCGACAACGGTGTCGCCTCGCTGTTTGACCTCGATCCCGAGCAGCCAGCTGAAACGTGGAGACCAAATCTCTCCGATCATGCATTGGCCTACCTGCAGCAGCTCGGCATCGACGACGCAAAGTCCAACAAGGACAGCGCGACGCTCATTTGGCTCCACGCGCTGGCTATCGGGTTTTCGCCCCTTTACGTCGAGCAGAACGGCGAGGCCGTGCGTTCCAACTGGCCCCGCATCCCCTTGCCCGACTCCGAGCAAGCGCTGCACGAGTCGGCAGCCTTCGGCAGGCAGATAGCCGCTCTGCTTAACCTCGATGTACCCCTGAGCGACGTCGCTACAACTCCCTTTGAATCGTACGCGCGGACAGTCGCCGTCATTGAGCGGACCGATAGCAAGCAACTGGACCCAGGCAAGGGAGACCTGGCTGTCAGGGCTGGCTGGGGCATCGTTCAGCCGCGCGCGATCATGCCGGGCGCTGGCAAGTACGACGTGCACGAACGGGCCGCCGCCGATGGCGAGAGGCTCACCAACGAAGAGCGGGACGTCCTCGGCGAGCAGACTCTCGACATCTATCTAAACGATAGCGCGCGCTGGCGCGGGGTCCCGGCAGCGGCCTGGGACTTCAAGATCGGCGGCTTCCAGGTGCTGCGTAAGTGGCTGAGCTATCGCGAGAAGCGCGTCCTCGGCCGCGACCTCACCACCGCCGAAGCCCGCGAGTTCACCAACATCGCGCGTCGGCTCACAGCGCTCGTGCTGCTCGGGCCCAAACTCGACACAAACTACCTTGGGGCTCTGAACCGCCCCGGGTTTCGTAGGGACCACAACGGTTGATTCCCATGGACTCCATCAGCGCGCGTTGTCTATCGTCACCGAAGGATCCACCGCATCCGCAGCGTCAACCAGGTGACCGGGTGGCGCTACATGCCGAACGCCCACGGAAACCGTCATGCGCATGCCGGTCTGCAATCCCGTCGGGGCCGGTGGTCATCTCGCAGTAGGTCAGCGCCGGGACCAGCTCCGGACTGGTTGTAAGAAGGACTTCTTGCGCCAACGACGAACAGCCAGTGCTACCACCTCGGGCGAGGTGGATTCTTATTCCAGTGAGTCTTTGGTACTGCTCCCCTCACCGTGCCACGCGCGGCGAGCAGGGAACGTTCAAGAGTCTCGTTGACCGCGCAGGAGTGGTGGGCGACCAGGCGGCAGAGCGTGTCGTCGGCCTGGTGGTCTAGCTGCACGCGAGTGACCGCCAGGTGTTATGCGATCAGTTCGCCCGGCGTGACTACCAGCACCGCACGCGCCTCGCCTCGCTCGACGTCTCCCGGCAGAGGCAGTGGCTCTCCATCTCCACCCATCTGCCGTACGGCTGCTCGACCTTCATCCATGAGGCATGTCTGGCCGATCCTGCCCGCTGCCGACGCCGCGTCGCGCAACTGTTCGCTGACCATTACCGGCACGGCTGCGTCCATCGGAGATGGTGTGCGAGTTTGGCCTTGACACAGGCATGGCGTGGTGAAATGAAGATGGCCATCGCGTGACCCGGGCCTCTGCGCTCCGAGTGTCTTGCCACCGATCAGGTCGGCGGCTGTCGGCTAGAGCATGGGACATGCATGGGATGATCTTGCAAGGAGGGCATACTTGAGATGGCGTCCCCGCACGTCAGACCATGTTCGCTGCTCGTTGAGCAGCCGCTCTCCTAAAGCGGGTGCCGCAGGTTCGAATCCTGCCGGGGGCACCACTATTGATCAGCGGTAGAGCGCCCTTGACCAGCAGGAACGCCAGTCAAGGGCTTCTTGATGTGTCCGGGGCTGTACGGCTGTAGCTGATCGTTAGCGGGTGATCGTGCCAAATACGTGCGCACAGTCCGGGCAGGGCCGCGGGCATCCACCACACGCTCGCTTAGCGCCCTTCACTCACCGGCCCTCGATGACCGACAACAGCCGGCGCCTTCGCGTCCCACCGGCATGCCCTACCTTCGAAAGCGAGCGCCTCATGACCATGTCCACAATGTCCGATTCCGCGAAAGTGCTCGAAAATGGCTCCTGCGGTCGCTAACTACGCAGGTCGTGGAGTGTGCTCCCCGCGCACGCGGGGATGATCCCTTCGCCAGCGCCGCCTCAAGCGCCTTGGCGTCGTGCTCCCCGCGCACGCGGGGTGATCCCATACGAGGGGTTGTAAGGCATCGCACGACCCGACGCTGAAGGCACCCTCCCGGGTAGGAAGGGTGCCTCCAACGCCGGGCCCATCGTTACTCCAGGGTGATTTTGCTGGTGACTAGCAGCAGCGTTTGTTGGTCAGTTCGGACAGCACTCGGGGGCTGATCGGGCTCGGGATGTCGGTGAGAAGTAGCAGCACCTGATTCCCGGATCGGCGAGGCAGCCGGTGTCGAAGACGTCAGCTGTGGCGGGCCATCTTGAGCCGAGATCAGTAAGACGATGGCCAAGATGGGGATGAGTACCAAGTCCGGGATGACGCCGAGCAGCAAGCCGCCGAGCAGAGCGCCGGTGATGGAGCCGGCGACCATGACGGCGACGAAGCGCAGGTTGGCGCCCAGGACGGCGAAGCTGCCATCGCGGCTGTAGCGGGCGAAGGCGACCAGCATGGTGGGCAGCGAAACCAGGAGCGAGAGGCTTCCGGCGGCTTTGATGTCGACGGAGTAGAGGAGCACGATCGTGGGGATCAGCAGCTCGCCGCTGGCCACTCCCATGATGGCCGCCACCACGCCGATGCCGAACCCAGCCGCAACCCCAGCGATGGCCCTCGCTGGGCCGGGCAGGGACAGGGTGCCTAGGGCGGTGGTGTGGGTGAGGACCAGGGCGGCGGCCATGAGCACCATCAGCGCCGCGAGCATCCTGTAGAGGGTCGCGGTGCGCATCCGGACCGCCCAGGAGGCGCCTGCCCAGGCCTCGAGCAGGCTTCCGGCCAGCAGGTTGGCCGCGACGTTCCAGTGCCCGGCCAGCTCGGCGAAGGAGACAGCTGCCAGGCGTGCGCGGGCAGCGCGGTGACCACCACGATCAGGCTCATCGCCTTGTTCACGATGACCGCCGCCAAGGCGGCGAACCCGAACAGGCTGATCAGCAGCGGGAGCCGGAACTCGGCGCCGCCCAGGCCGATCATGCCACCCAGCACGCCGACCGCCGCGCCGGCGGTGAAGGCTAACGGCAGCGAGGCGTGTCACGCGCGCGGGGACAGCAGCGTCTTCCTGGATCACGCCGATCAGCTAGGTGGGGGGTTGAACCGCGGTGCGGTCGTGGCTGCCAGATGCCTCAGACCAGGAGGCCCAGGGTTTCGGGCGTTTCCTGCACTTTCCGCCGGTCGGCGATGCCGATGCCCCCGGATGCCGCAGGGCCCGCGCGGCGCGCGGCCCTGTCCGGGACCTTGGGGCTATCCGGTCGGAATCGAACGATAAGCCTCCGCAGCGGGTCAGGCCGGGTTCGAAGGCGTGGGTGGATGGGGTGTCCGTTCCTTCTCCGCCTGCCCGACTACTGGAGTCCACCGAGACCGAGGGCGTCCCTTATCTCGCTGAGCTTCGCGGTCGTCGCCGGGGTCCGCTCCTTCGCCTGTCCAGCGAGTCGGAGGGCATCCTCAATCTCGTTGAGTTTTGCGTAGGGTAGGGCGCCCGCCCGCTCGAGCAGGTCGTCCCGGGACACGGTGGTCAGCCACGTGCAAGGGGTAAAGCCCGGACGCGGGAACGCGAACCGCAGCACGCCTTCAAAGGGCAGTCCCTCGATGGCGCCTACTGCCACTTCGACGCCCCAACCGCTGACATCGACGCCCGCCGGAGCCACGACCTGCATCACCCGGATCCCGGACGCGTCGCCTTCCGACAGCAGCACGACCGGCCGCCGCTCGTCAAACTCGACCCACCAGACTTCGCCACGTTGCACATGTCCTCCTGTGGAGACGGGTGCGGCCGCCGTCGATCATCGGTGTGAAGACAAACGACCACGGGGTGGCCGCAAGGCCACAGGGCCACAGCATAGACCTGCCCGTTGGCGGGAGGCGTTCGAGGCGGCCATGGAACCGGATCGCTGGCCGGTTCGCGCGGATCGAACTCTTCTCCGGGCCAAGCGCTTGGTGCTGGGTCTGCTGTCGGATCTGGCGCGTAAGAACTGCTGGACGATCGCAGGGTGGGCCGGGCCACCCCGCACGGCAACCCGTTCCTCCCAGCAGCTGGCCAGGGCGTTGTCGAGGAAGGGCAGGAAAGAAGGGTTAGCCGGCGGCCTTGCTCGCCACGGCGGCGGCTTCGGCCTGGGCGCGAGTGGTCTGGGTGAGCCGGTAGGAGTCGGTGCCGGTCTCGATGATGTTGCCGCCGTAGGTGAGCCGGTCCACGATGGCCGCGCAGAGCCGCGGCTCGGTGAATGTCTTGGTCCATCCCGAAAACGACTCGTTTGAGGCTATTGCGACACTGCTGGTCTCCTCCCTTTCGGTCAAAACCTGGAACAGCAGTTCGGCTCCGCGACGATCAAGTTCCATGTAGCCCAGCTCATCCAGGCAGAGTAAATCGACGCGGCCGTAGCGGGCGATGGCCTTGGTCAGCACCTTCTCATCGGCGGCCTCGACCAGCTCGTTGACCAGCTTGGCGGCCAGGATGTACTTGACCTTGAACCCGGCCATCGCGGCCTCGGTGCCCAGCGCGATGAGCAGGTGCGACTTGCCCGTCCCTGAGTCGCCGATCAGACACAGCGGCAGATGCTTGCGCACCCAGTCGCAGCCGGCCAGCGTGTGGATGACGGCCGGGTCGACGTGGGGGTTGGCGTCGAAGTCGAACTCGCGCAGCGATTTTTGCCGGGGGAAGTTCGCCATCTTGATCCGCCGGTCGGAGGCCTTGCGGGCGCGGTAGTCGCATTCGGCCATCAGCAGCTCGGCCAGGAAACCCAGGTAGCTCATCTGCTCGCGGGCGGCCTGGGCGGCCAGGTCGGTGAACTGGCCGCGCATGGTCGGCAGCCGCAGCTTCTGACACGCCTGGTAGATGGCGGCCTCGGCGGCTTCCTCGGTCAGCCCGCGGCGGTGAAAGGTGGTCATGATGTTTCTCCCGTTTCTCCCTCGGGTGCGGGCCGGCCGCCGGGACGGCGGCGCAGCAACTGGTCATAGACGGCCACCGATGGCAGCGGCCGGGTGTCAGGCGGCAGCTGGGCCAGCCGCCGGGTGGTCAGCGACACCACCGCCGGTTCATCCAGCCAGGCCAGCCGTTCCGGCCGGGGCGGGGTCGGGCCCGGAACGGGATCGTCGTCGGCCTGAACGGCCTTACGCGCCTCCAGCGCGACGGCATCGGCGGTCAGCGCGCCCACCGTCAGCGCGGCCGCGATCCCGGCCACCACGTGGCGATGCTGCATGTGCCGGTGCAGCAGCAGCACCTCGATCAGCGCCCGGGTGCCGGCTGCGTCCCCGTGCTTGCGACGCGCGGCCGCCCACCACGCCTCGTGCGCGGCGGTGAACGTGCCCGCGGCTCGGGCCTGTTCCAGCGCGGTCGCGCCGGGCAGCGCGCCCGGCTTGTGCGCCAGCGCCTCCAGGTAGTGGTCCAGCTCCAGCCGGGCTCCGCCCTTGGCGATCAGCCGCTCGTGCCGGGCCACCTCCGCTCCTTTGTGGTAGACGACCAGGTGGGAGGCGAACAGCATGACCCGCACCTCGTGCCCGGCCAGCCGGATCGGCACCGAATAGCGGTTGGTGCGCACGCTGATCTGCCCGTGCATGTTGACGCGCGGGGTCAGCAGCCGGCCGATCTCGAACGGCTCGACCGGCAACGGCGCCAGCAGCCTCTGCTCATGAGCGAAGCGCTCGCCGATGGTCTGCGGGCGCATCCGGATCCGGCGCTGCTCATCCTTGACGTCCCAGCGGTCGATCAGCGCGTTGAGCTCATTCATCGAGCTCACTTCAGGGACGGGCACCATGTGATTGCGGCGGAACCAGCCGATCTGCCCCTCCACCCCGCCCTTCTCGTGCGCGCCGATCAGTCCCGGGCGGCAGTAGAAGGCGTCGATACCGGCCCAGCTTCTGAAGGCGACCCATCGCTCCGACTCCACCCGGGCCCGGGAAAAGCCCAGCACCTTGGCCACCGCAGGCTTGAGGTTGTCGTAGCGCACCTTGCCCGTGGGCAGCCCGCCCAGCACGGTCATCGCGTGCACGTGCCCCTCGAAGAACGCCTCTTGGGAGCAGGTGAGGAACATCCGGTGCACGGCCTTGCCCGACCAGGACAGCCGGAAGGCGAACAGGTAGCACCGGGTCAGCTCGCCCGCCAGGCGGATCCACACGTCCCCGAAGTCCACCTCGGCCTCGACGCCGGGCTGGTGGCTTTGTTCGATGAAGACCTCTGCCGGCGCCCGGCCCGCCTCTAATCGGATCTGCGGACGGCGTTTGGCGACGTAGGCGCGGACCATCCCGTACGACATCCCGCTCGCCTCATGCTCCTCCACCAGCCGATCGAAGATGCGCCTGGCCGTGTGCCGCTGTTTGGGCGGTGCGTCCAGATCCGCCCGCAGCATCTGATCGATCAGCGGCTTGAACGGGTCCAGCCGGGACGGCCGGGGCGGCAGCGGCTTGCGCGGCTCGGGCCACACCGAGGCTAGCGCCTTCTCCACGGTGCGAAAGCCCACGTTGTGCTTGCTCTGGATGGCCCGGATGGACAGCCCCGCTCGAGAATCGCGGCGGATCGCCGCGTACAACTCGACCTTAGATTGCACCGGCGCACCTCATCCCGCGCAGCACACCAATGCTCTCACCGCAAGCTGTCGAGCGCTATCAATTCTCAACGACATCGTCTTTCCGTGGAAACGATCGCTGTCGCAGGAGACCGGCAAACGCTGTCGCTTGTCACCGACAGAACCACACCTCAGTAGGCCCGATTGCCAGGCCGCCACCAACTCCTGCCGCCGAGCGGATGGCAGCGTGGCCGACAGCATCACCACTGACGTCCCCAGCCGCCCAAGCCAAGCGAGCAGCCGGTCTAGCAGCGTCGACATGTAGGTGTCGTACGCGTGGACCTCGTCAATGACGACAACCTTGTTGGTCAACGCGACCAACCGTACGAAGACATGGCCAGACCGGATGACAGCCTTCAGAGCTTGATCGATCGTTCCAACACCAACCGGGACGAGCAAGCTCTTCTTGCGCGTGAACCACTCCTTCGCCTGGACATCAGAGTCCTCCTGATCGTCTCGACCCACATCAACGGGATCAGCTGCCCGCTCACTCAGGTGATCGAGGGCGCCGGAGTGGATCAGTCGAACGCTCACCGTCCGGTCCTGTCCAAGGCGCTTTAACAGCTCCTCCAGTTCAGCCAGCATCTGATTGCTCGTCGCCTGGGTCGGATTGGCGACGTACGCCCCCAGGAGGCCAAGGCGACGCATCAAGGCCGCGGCCGCCTGGATCCCTGCCTTGGACTTACCTTCTCCTGTGGGAGCTTCCACGATCACTAATGTCGGTTGGTCCCGGTCCGCTGTTACACGCTCGACGACAACCTGCACGGGCCGCGGCTTCTCGTCGGGGAACAGCTCGATAAACGAGGTAGGCGGCTGCCAGGGGCGCAGCTCAAGCCTCTCCACAGCCGCCGATGCGTGTTCGTCTGCTCTCTTCTTGTAGACGGCAAGATCGAACACATCGGCATAGGGAAAGTTTTCGGTGTCAGACGCAACCCAGTCGCTGATCGTCGTCAGAGCGGCAAGAGCGACCGCGGCGGCGCTGCTCACGCACACGTCCTGCCAAGGCATCTCGCCGGGGTCCTGGAGGCCACGCACCGCGATGACCTCACTGACGAAGCTATCGCGCCATCCTTCCCAGGTCGGACCACCGTGGTTGTGGACCTCTCGCCTCGCCTGCTGCAGTGCTGTCCCATCAGGGAAGTAGCCGTGATGCCCACCAAGCGCAGCAGCGACAAGTTCCGCTGTGGCCGGCGACGCACCCCAGCGACGGAGAAGATCTCTCATGTGCATGGCCGTCACCAGCCCATGCGGTGTGTCGATGCGCCGCCCGAGCCCCGGCCTCTTTGCCACTTGCCTCAGAGCAGCAGCCGCTGACTCATCGAACCTTGCCAAGGCGAGCTCAACCTGGAGCCCCTGAAACGTCGGGCTATGTTTCCCTAGATCGTGCAGCCCACAGAGGGTAGCGATCCACGGGTCAACCTCGCCCAGCGGCTCGAATGCGGCACGCAACTCGTCTCGGCACTGTGGCCCGGCCAGGACTCCTATAAGGCGCTGGGCAACCGCGGCCGTATCGAGGGTGTGGCAGATGAGAGGGTGAACCTTGTCCTTTCCCGCCTTGCCCCAGGCAGGCCAAATAGCCGGGTCAACGTTCACGGGCGGCCCGATCAAGCACACGAAGAGCTCCGACGAAGAGCACCCCGGCAGCTACTCCCTTCGGCTGCCGACGACAGCCAGGGCAGCCCAGCCCTGGCACTGCCGTGAGCCGTACGCCACCACCGCGACAGCCACCCGCCTGGCTCTCGATCATGCTTGGTCCAGACCCTGCAAGCCGCAGCCGACAACCCCTCAACGAATCGGTCACGAGTGTCCCCCCACCGAGCATGGGGTTATTAAAGGGCATCATCGCTATGCAGAACCCGCAAATGCGCTTATTGAGGAGCGGTTCGTGTCGCCTGTCGGCAAAGGCGCCTCACGAGGCACGTTGCCGGCGGAAGACCGATGAGGCAGCCTGGGACGATCAGAAGGCCTGCTTGATAACGCAAAATGCGCAACATATTAACTTTCGTTAAGTGTCTCAATTACGAGCCTCACGGCGGGTCAAGCGGAGCGCTCCAACGCGCGCGGGGATGGCCCCTACAAGGGGTTGACTAGGCATCGCACGACCCGACGATGAAGACACTCTCCCAGGTAAGAAGAGGTGCGGCTCCTTCTCAGGGACTGGGTGAGCTGGAGTATTGCGGGTGATGGCGCTCTGCCAAAATCGCCGAGCGCCATCACCATCAGCGAACGCCAGTCTCGCGATCATGCTGTGACCCCGGCGATCGCACCAGAGGATGAAAAGGGTTGCGCGCCTGCCCCGAAAAGGTCGAGGACGAGCCTTGCGCGTGGTGCACGTGACAGGGCTCGTCCTCAAGTGCGTTTGCTGTTTACCTCCTCTTGGCGGTGCCGGTAAGGATCACTGGCAACCGGTGTAGTTGAGGTAGCCGGGGTACATCATGGCGAGCTGGCCGTCGGCAAGGTAGACCTTGCGCCAGCCGTTGCTGGTGTTGATGTTCATGATGTTGCTATTGGGGCCCTTGACGGTGTCACCTGCCTTCTTGTCCTTGATGAAACGACCGTCGAGGGTCCAGACGGCCGCAGGGGTGGAGTTGACCAGGTAGATGTTGACGGTGCAGCCCGAAGCCTGCGCCGTGCTGCTGCCCGCGACGATCGCGGTGGCCGCCATGGCGGCCACCACTGCGCCTGCGTAGCTCATCTTCATGTAGCGTCGCATGATTCTCCTGGGAAGATGTACTACTGTTCTCCAAGAAGGCGGGATCGCCTCCTTAAATGACGCTAGCGCAGTGACGCCACTGAGGTCAACTCTGCTATTTAAGAGAACGGAACGGTCATGGTGGATTTGGGACGGCGCTTCTACGGCATCGCGGAGATCGCGCAGGCGATAGGCGTGGAAAGGCAGCTGGTGACGGTGTGGAGGCGGCGCTCCAGCCATGACATGCCCCCGCCGGACGATGAGCTGACCTCGGGACCGCTGTGGACCGCCGCCACGATCGAACCGTGGATCATCGCTACCCGGGCCCGGCTGTCCAATACCGGGAACCCGGCCGGAGAACCCGTCGCCGTACTCACCCGCCGATACGCACGACGGTTGTTCCGGCTGCTCGCCCTCCTCCTAGAGGAACCGCAGAACAACGAGGCGGTGCTGAGCACTCTGTCCGGCCTCGGCCAACTACACCCCGCCATGGCCGAGGCGGCGAAGGCATCCGGCCTGGACAGCAGCTCCCGGCGCGACCTCGCCGACCTCGCCGCTCTCGCCCAGGCGGCGGCGGGCGTCGCCGACGGTGCGGCACCGGAAGCCGACCTCAGCGGCCTCCTCGACCGGTGCCTCCCCGCCGCGCCCGCCGCCGCGCGGCTGCTGTCCCGCGCCACGACGGAGTAGCCGTCCTCGCGGCCACGCGACCCGGTGATTCCGATCGCCCTGCCTTCAGGCCGCTGCTACGTTCTGCACTATCCTGACTTTCACGACTTGTGGCCTCGGGGAGCGCAATGGTGCGTCCGACATTCGAGCCGGGTTCCGAGTTTGCCGGGCATGTCCTGGTACGGCAGATCGGCGAGGGCGGGATGGGGACGGTCTACGAGGCGTACGACACTTCGCTCCAGCGCCCGGTCGCGTTGAAGGTCATGGCCGCCCACCTCGCGGAGGACCCCGCATGGCGGGGCCGGTTCAGCGAGGAGGCCCAGTACCTGGCCAGCGTCAGGCATCCGCACCTGCTGCCGATCTACAAGCACGGAGAACAGGACGGCGTCCTCTACTTCACCATGCAGTTCGCCAGGCACGGCATCCTTCGTGACCTCGTAAGGCTTAATGCCCCCCTCATCCCAGGCCATGTGTTCCACGTCATGGGCCGGCTCGCCTCGGCCCTGGAGGAACTGCACCGCAACGACATCGTGCACCGGGACTTCACACCCGAGAACGTCTTCCTCGACGGAGGTATCCCGGGGGAGGAGAACGTCCTGCTCGGCGACTTCGGCCTGGCCTGGCGAACCTCCGAGCCCACGGCTCCGCTGGCGGGCGGCGCATCGGACTACAGGGCGCCCGAGCAGGTCGCCGACGGACCGGTCACCCCACAGGCCGACGTCTACTCCTTCGCGGTCGTGCTGTACGAACTACTCGCCGGCACCGTTCCAGCCGTCGGAGACCGGGGTTTGCTCACGGAGATCCCCAAGAAATATGCCGGGCTGCGTTCCGTGTTCTCGCGGGCGTTCTCGCTGTCGCCCGAGGACCGGTATTCGTCGCCGGGAACCCTGCTCGACGAGGCCAGGGCCGTTCTCGCCCAGTCACAGCGCCGGATGGGTCCGGCCCGTTCGGTTGGCTCGCCCAATTCCAGTCTTGGGGCGGGCCGCCCGCCCTTCGCCATATCAGACACTGCTCTTCCGCAGGCTCAGAGCCCCATTCACCGGCCTGCCGACGCCGTTGCGCCACATGGTCCGCAGCCGTACCTCCCAACGACGGCGTCGGACGCCGTCCCGATTCCAGGAGCGCAAGCCGAAGAGAACAGCGTGGCCACCGGAGAGGCGCCGACCGCGCCTTCGCGGCCCGGCCGCAGGACCGTCCTGGTCGTCCTGGGGAGCGGCGCGTTGGTCACCGCGGGTGTGCTCTGGGCGGGCAGGGACCGTCCCGCCGGTCCGGAACGACCTTGGCACCCGGTCACGTCCGAACCGCCGACACCCGGCGCGGGCACACGGGAAATCCGGATCCGCCCCGCGGACTTCGACCAGCGGTCGAGGTTCTCCAAATACGGCCCCGTGTATGAAGACGATCCGAGCATCGTGCGGCAGAACGTCCTCAACGCGCACGTCTACGGGCAGGTGACCGGGCGGTTCGTGTACACCTTCACCTTCAACGGCCCCAGCACGGGCGAGGCCAAGCTGCGCGCCTACCTGTCCGCCGATGCCCTGCAGTACCAGAGCACTCCCGGCACCTTCAGCGATGTCGAGGTGCTTGTCAACGGACATCCAGTCGACATGCTCCGCGTTGTGTCCGATCAGGGACACGGCGAGTCCTGCACAGTCCCGTTCGACGGCGGTCTGCTGCGCCTAGGCGGGAACACCCTGGTGTTCCGGGTCCGGGAGGACGCGAAGTACGCCCATGGGCTCTGCATCTACGGTGAGTCGCTGGCTTCCGGAACCTCGGACAAGTGGATCGACATCGTCGTCTAGACGGTGATTCCAAGGCCACGGGCGTTCCGCCGATGCCCGTCCGGAGATTAAAGAGCCTTACGCCATGGTCGGGCCACCACTCCAACTCTGAGCTCACATCGCCAGCTCCAGGGCGTCAGCGATTCGCCACTTGGCCGCCGCGAGCCAACCTGAGTGGGTCGAGGCGGGACCATCCCCGCATGCGCGGGGAGCACGCTCTGCGACCTGCTTGGTCGTGTATGCCCTCCAACGGAGCCAAGTTGCCCGTGGGACGCCGATGCTGCAGCCTGAGTGGGCGTTTAGGCATGGCTCGTTGGCATGTGCCCGCTTTGTGGTCGCAGGCTTTTGGGCTCTTCGTCCTATAGGTATAGATTTGCTCATTCCT
>NZ_JBEZDR010000034.1:0-105102 GCF_040648415.1 Nonomuraea sp. NPDC049141 | reverse complement strand
CAACAACACCTGGACCCTCGATCCCGCCACTCCATAACCAGCAGACGGGCCGACGCATACCGACCCGCCCACCAAGATCTTCAGGACACTCCTAGCGTGGAATGCCTGCCCTTGGCGGGGGCGAGACGGCACCCGAAGCACCGGTCGGAGCGCCGTGAAAGCCAATAAGAGCTTTCCACTTCTAGTCCGATGCCTCACTTGGTCGGGCCGGACCTTCCAAGTTGCTGCCGAAACCGGGACTGTACGGTTTTCGGTGTAACTCCTGATCAAGGAGAACACACCTGATGAGTACTGTGATCCAGGCATCGACGGAGATCGACCTGGAGGACACCGCGGTGGCGCGTAAGGAGCCTAAGGACTCGGATCGCGAGCTCGTCGGCCGGCTGGTCGAGCAGGCCCGCGCCGAGGGCATGGAGCTGGTGGGTGAGAACGGGCTGCTGGGGCGGCTGACCAAGCTGGTGCTGGAGTCCGCCCTTGAGGGTGAGATCACCGATCATCTCGGCTACAACAAGCACGAGCGGGTCAGCAGTGAGACGGGCAACTCGCGCAATGGGAGCCGGTCCAAGACGGTCATCACCGATGTCGGGCCGGTGGAGATCACTGTGCCGCGTGATCGGGACGGCAGCTTCGAGCCGAAGATCGTGCGCAAACGGCAGCGGCGGCTGTCCGGGGTGGATGAAATGGTGATCTCGCTGGCTGCCAAGGGCCTGACCACCGGGGAGATCTCCGCGCATCTGGCCGAGGTGTATGGCGCCGAGGTCTCCAAACAGACCATTTCCACCATCACCGACAAGGTGCTGGAGGGGATGGCCGAATGGCAGAACCGGCCTCTCGACCCTGTCTACCCGGTGATCTTCATCGACGCCATCCACGTCAAGCTGCGCGAGGGCCAGGTAGCCAACCGGCCGATCTACGTGGCGATGGCGGTGACCGTCGACGGCGAGCGCGACATCCTCGGCTTGTGGGCCGGCGACGGTGGCGAGGGCGCGAAGTTCTGGCTGCATGTGCTGACCGAGATCAAGAACCGGGGCGTCGGTGACGCGCTGATGGTGGTCTGCGACGGCCTGAAAGGGCTGCCGCAGGCCATCGAGACCGTCTGGCCGCGGGCGGTGGTGCAAACATGTGTCGTTCACCTGTTGCGCGCCAGCTTCCGCTACGCCGCTCGCCAGCACTGGGACGCCGTCGCCAAGGCTCTCAAGCCCGTCTACACCGCACCCACCGAGGCGGCCGCGCTCGAGCGGTTCTACGAATTCGCCGAGCTGTGGGGCGGCAAGTATCCGGCGATCGTGAAGTTGTGGGAGGACACCTGGGCCGAGTTCGTGCCCTTCCTCAACTTCGACACCGAGATCCGCCGGGTGATCTGCTCCACCAACGCCATCGAGTCGGTCAACGCCCGCATCCGGCGGGCGGTCAAGGCCCGTGGCCACTTCCCCAACGAGCAGGCCGCGCTCAAGTGCGTCTACATGGCGATCATGAGCCTGGACCCGACCGGCAAAGGCCGCAAACGCTGGATCACCCGCTGGAAAGCTGCCCTCAACGCCTTCGCCATCACCTTCGAAGGCCGCCTGACCCCGACCACCCGATAAAACTGATTCAAGATCGAGTTACACCATTTACTGGACAGTCCCCCACCAGGTCGCGCGGTGCACGGTCGAGCGACGGATGCGCGCCCTGGGCCTGCAAGGAGCCCGCCGGGGCAAGAAGATCCGCACCACCATGGCCGATCCCGGCCACCAGCGGGCGGCCGACCTGGTCAAGCGGGACTTCACCGCGCCCCGGCCGAACACGGTCTGGGTCGCCGACTTCACCTACGTTCACGCCTGGTGCGGAATCGTCTACGTCGCCTTCGTCGTCGACGTGTACTCCCGTGCGATCGTCGGCTGGACGGCCTCGCTGTCCAAGCGCGCCGACCTGGTGCTGGACGCCCTGGACATGGCGTTGTGGCGGCGCGACCGCACCGGACGTCCCGCCGGGCCTGGCCTGGTCCATCACTCGGACGCCGGCAGCCAATACACCTGTTTCCGCTTCACCGCCCACCTGATGACCGCCGGCATCGACGCCTCCATCGGCACGGTCGGAGACGCGCTGGACAATGCGCTGATGGAATCGCAGATCGGTCTCTACAAGACCGAGCTGATCAAACCTCGCGGGCCCTGGCGCAGCTTGCCCGACGTGGAACTGGCCACCGCCGAATGGGTTGAATGGTTCAACACGACCCGCCTGCACTCCTCAATCGGCAACATCCCGCCGAAGGAGTACGAAGCCCTCTACTACGCTCAACAGCAGCCCAACGACCTCGTTGGAATCAACCCCTGAGCTCTCCATCAAAGCCGGGGCGGTTCAGGATCCGGCCGCGCGTCGGGTCGTACATCCTGCAGAGCAACCTGATGAGGGTGCTCTTGCCGGCGCCGTTCAAGCCCACCAGGGCGACCGTACGGCCGTGCTGAATCGTCAGATCGACCCCGCGTAGGACCCATGGATGGTCGTCGCTGTAGCGGAACCAAACGTCCCGCAGTTCGATGCCCTGGCGCAGCGCGGGGGCCGTGCCCTCGTCCACGCTCGCCAGGTCGGGCTCGGTCCTGATCACCGCGACGTAGTGCGAGAAGGTGAGGAGCCGCTCGTGGACGGACGCCATCGAGGAGACGAGCATGTTGAGTGCGGCCTGCACCCCGCCGACGGCCGCTACGAACATGGCGACGTCGCCAACGCTGAGGGACCCCGCGCGGGCGGCCGTGATCGCCCACCACAGACCGACACCCGCGACCGCCGCGCTCAGCGTGGTCAGGCCACCCTGAGTGACCAGTTCACGGCGGTCCATCCGGCTTTCGGCGGTGTCGGCCCTGCCTCGCTCAGCCATCATCCGTGCGCGAAGGAACGCGCCGATGCCGAACAACCGGATCTCCGTGGCGGCCTGGACTCCGGTGAGCAGCCGGCTGTAGAAGAACTCGCGGCGGTGGATCTGCTCGATGTCCCACTGCATGGTGGCCCGTCTCCGCGTCAGCAGCAGTTCAGCGACCAGTGCTGGGACGGCGGCCAGCAGTACCAGGGCGGTCATGGCAGGGCTGAGGATCAGAAGGGAGCCCACGAATCCGATGAGGGACAGGACTCCGTTCAGGCTTCCGCAGATTCCGCTGACGAGGTCGCCGGTGCTCCCGGCGCCCTCCTGCGCGAGGCGCAGCCGGTCGAGGAACACCGGGTCCTCGAAACGCCGGAGGCCAACCTGCCGCTCGGCCGCCGCGAACAGCCGGTCGATCGCGTCGGCTCGCGCGAGGCGCCCGGTCTGGGCGCGCAGATAGCGGCCGATCCCCGGGAGCGCGGCGGCGGCCAGACCGGCCGCGGCCAGCCCGAGCGCGAGGCTCGCGACCGCGCCATCGGGGGTCGCCAGCCGGTCGATGACCGATTTGGTCAGCCATACGGTAGCGATTGGGGCCACCGCCTCGGCGAGTGTCAGAAAGACGTAGCCGGTGACCCCTAATGGTGCCGACCGCCAGGTCAGCGATATGGCCTCCACGGCGGCCGAGGCCAGGTCCCGGATCCCGGCCTGTCGGCTCGGCCCCGGGTCGCTCATGCCGTCGATGCGACGGAAAGGTCCTCCAGGCGTCCGCCCGCGGCGACGACGCGGTGATCGGAGCCGAGCAGGTAGAGCGCCGGGGTCCAGGTGTTCTGGAACGCGCCTGCCACCGGGCCGTCGTAGTCCTCCACGATCACACGGGCCACCGGCGCGAGCGCTTCGACCGCCTCCGCGTCGTCCCCGGCGACCACCGCCAGCACGTTCTCCCGTCCGAGGGTGCGGGCACGCTCGGTGAAGTGGGGAAGCAGCTTGTGGCAGGGTTCGCATCCGGCGGAGAAGAACCCGACCAGGCCGGCGACCGTATCGTGGGACACCGGCTCGCCATCGACGGTCACGGCGGCGAACTCGCCGACGGGCGAGCCAGGCTGCAACGCGATGGGCGGCCCGGCATGCTGGACGCCTCCCCCGCTCGTCTGCCTCAGCCGGCGGATCAGGCTCAGGGTGAGCAGCAGATTCAACACGCAAAGCAGACCGATGAGCACGACGGCTGCGGTCAGGTAAGGCATCAGACGTTCCTCGCGAAGAGATCGACGATGTCGTCGAAAGGGGCGATCAGTATCGCCCCGATGAGCCCCGATGAGCCCCGCAGCACCTGCCAGAGCCGCGCCGCCAGGTGCGGGCAGGCCACCAGGCAGCAGTACGCCGAGTGCGGCTGCGATGATCAGCGGGCTGTTACACCAAGGGGGCGGCGGATGTACCGAAGCAGCGGCAGAGCGCCTTCTGTCCCCGTCGGCGTGCGGGCGGCGGCCGGCCGCCACCCGCGGAGCGCCTACTTCAGCCGGATCAGCAGGTGCCGACCTTGACCGTCTGGCAACCTTCGTCCAGACAGCACTGACGGAGGTACTTGATGCCACCCGAGCAGTAGTAGTAGTTGCTGCAGCCTGCCTCGACGGTCACCTTGTGGGCGACGCGCGTCAGCAGACGATCAACGAGACTCTGGCCTTGCGGGGCGAGATGATGATGATCACGATGATCCGGTCTTCCGAATTACAGCGCAACGGTCAAGGTTAATTTCTCTAACAATGATCAAGAGGTACAGGTTTTCGTAATTTCGGACAACATGTATCGCACCACAGATGGGACCGAAAGTTCCGCTGAACGCCTCCGCGCTTGGATCCCGCCGCGACCCGGCCGTAGATGATCATGTTGCGAGAGGACGCCTTGGACTCGTCCCGCCGTCCCGCATGCGACTGAAGATGATCTTCGCGCTCGTACGAGGGCGTCGGGCACACCCGAACGATCTTGCGCCGCCGTACATCCCGCACGAGCCATACCGGCTCGAACGGAGATATTTACCCATAAATCCTGATAATTGCTCGCATCCATCTCCCGCGAACAACTACAAGCCAGACATATCTATGTTGACGGAGTTACCGATACATCCCGCTAGCCACAGTTGAACCCTTTTCCAAGGATTCTCCTCGCTTCCATTCCCGGAAGTTCCGAAGATGGAGCGGAACGAAATCCGCCCACAAGAGGAGGCCGAGAGATTGACTGTCACATGGGATGTCGTCTTCGCTCAGCTCATCCGCAGAGAACGGCAGGGCTACTGGGGCAACTGGTCGCTGAACCCGGCGATCGCCCCCGGCGCCGTCGGTGTTCTGGACCCGGGCACCGGGGCGTTCACGCCGGTCGGAGTGGCCATCCCCGGTCTGACGACCACATCGCGGCCGATCTCACAACGGTGGTCGGTCATGTCTGAGCACGTGTCTCGTAAGGAGGTCGACCTCGGCGCCGACGGGACGGTCATCGACCCCGACACGGGGACCAAGGTGAATGCGGAGGTCACGGTTTCCTGGAGTCTGGAGCGGTCCGGATCGATGTTCTCGGAGTTCGCGGTGACCTCGGAGGAGTTCCTGGACCTGAGTTTGCTCAGCAGCCGGCTGGAATGGTTGGCAGCGACCGCCGAAACGCACAACATGAGCACCGACCACCGAATCAGTCAGGGCTTCGGCGTTGTCACGAGCGTGATCTGGGCGAAGAGCGGCGTGAACATCGCGGCGCAGACGGAGAACACGACGTTCTCCCTGAGCGGATCTGCGGGCGCGGTCCACGACATGCTCGGGCAGGGGTCAGGCCAGGGATCATTCAGGACCGCCTCGGCCGACAAGAGCGTCTCCCGGCACCTCTGGCCGGAGACGCCCGAATCCCTGGCCCCAGGTCCCGCGCCCATCGCCTATACCTTCGCCTCGTTCGACGGCAAGACAGTGATCGAGAAGTGGACGGGCGTCCTCGGCTCCTTTGAGCTGCTGCTGAACAGCGTCCCTGGCTGTACCTATGTCGTGAACGCGACGCTCACCTACGACACGGACCAGTCCGTGACCAGGACCGCCCTGATTCCCGCCGGGCTCAGTGCGACCATCGGGGCAGTTCCCCTCGATGCCACCAACCTGGTTCTCGATCTCGCCTTCAAGGGCGTGTTCTCCGACGAGCACCACCGCTTCGAATGGAACACCCCGCTGGGCCAATGGGCCGGCGGCGTACGTCAGATCGACCTCAGCGGTGTCTGGCCGGGCAGCACCTCAGCGCTCGACATCCAGTCAGGCAACGCGCACTGAACTCCAACACGTCAGTGAGGCGGGGCTTTCGGCCCCAACTGCCGTATCGCTACCATCGGGCACTAATCGCCTACTTTGGCGATTTTAGGCATGGGCGCAGCGACCGGTGAGGAGTGTCCGGCACGTGGCTGGATTGGGCAGGGCCGGGCGGCGAAGAACACGGACCGTGGGCGACGAGAACGGGTTATCGGGGTCGACCAGCGGCCGGCCGCGTCGACCGGCCGGTGGCCGCCGGCTGACCCTGCGTACAGTGCTGATCATTGTGGTGTTCATCCCGAGCGTGACGTTCGCCCCGCTGTTGGCTTCGGGCATGTACCAACTGTTCAGTCAGTGGCAGTCGGAGAAGGCCCAGATGGATCTGGCCACCACCACCGTCGGCAGACCCGCGGCCAACCTGTTCTTCACCCTTGACCAGGAGCGGCGACTCACCGCGGAGGCACAGGCCGACCCCCGTGGCACCGCCCGGGACGAGCTCGCCAAGCAGCGCGCGGTGACCGACAAGGCCGTGAGCGTCTTCCGTCCGCTGGCGACTCTGGACGCCCCCAACGGGCAGGAGGGGCTCTCCGAGGCCGTCATCCGGACCGTGCGCGGCCTCGGCCTCCTCGACCAGCAGCGCCGAGGGGTGGACGGCGGTTCGTCCAGTGAGCAGAAGGCGTACGACTATTACACCGGCGTCATCGAGTCCGACCTCAGCGTATTGACCGCCCTCAGCCACACCGAGCACGGCGAGGTGGGCACCAAGGCGCAGACGCTGGTCGACCTCTTCTGGGTCATCGACATGCTCGGCCGCGAAGACGCCGTTCTGGCCCGCGGCTGGGACACCGGGCATCTGACGAAGGACGAGTGGGACCTGGTCGCCGACGCCATCGGCACCAAGGAGCACCTCCTGCGGTCCCGGGTGGCCCCCAGCCTCCTGGCGAACGAGAGCCAGTACGGAACGCTGACGGCCAGCAAGGCGTGGCAGGCCATGACCGCTCTGGAGGAGCGGCTGGTCACCTCCGGGACCGGCGGCGAGAACGGCCAGGTGTCACTGCGCGAGGTCAGCGGCGCGTGGCGCTCCTCGGTGGACACGATCTCCCCGCAACTGCTGCAGGTCCTCAGCCTCCGGCTCGAGAACGTCAGCCAGATCGGCTACGCCCACGCCAAGACGCTCTTCGCGGTCTTCATGAGCGTCAGCAGCGTGGGCCTGCTCGCCCTGATCCTGGTCATCGTCACCAGTTGGCGCCTGACCGCCATCCTTCGCCGGCGCATCCTCCACCTGCGCGAGGAGGCCCAGGAACTCCAGGAGCGGCTGCCCGACGTGGTCGCCCGGTTGGAGCGCGGCGAGGACGTCGACGTGGACGCGGAAGTACACATGGTCGAGCCCACTCCCGACGAGCTCGGCGAGCTCGGGCAGGCCCTCAATCTGGCCAGCCGCAGCGCGGTGCTCACTGCCGTACGGCAGGCCGAACAGCACCGTGGCTTCCAGCGCATGCTCCAGCGCATCGCCCGCCGTACCCAGATCCTCATCGGTCTTCAGCTGAAGAAGCTCGACGAGATGGAGCGCAAGCACGAGGACCCCGAGGTGCTGGAGGGCCTGTTCGACCTGGACCACCTCACCGCCCGGCTGCGCCGCTACGAGGAGAACCTGGTGATCCTCGGCGGCGGCCAGCCACAGCGCCGCTGGCGCAAGCCAGTACGCCTGCTCGACGTACTGCGCGCCGCGCAAGGCGAGGTCCAGGACTACCGACGGATCCTGATCGAGGTCGGGGGCGAGCCCTGGATAGCCGAGCGCGCGGTGGGACCGCTGGTCCACGTCCTGGCGGAGCTGATGGAGAACGCCACCGCCTTCTCCAAGCCGCCGACCCCCGTCGAGGTGCGGGCCGCACCGGTCAGCCGGGGCATCGCCGTGGAGATCGAGGACCGCGGCCTGGGCATGGAACCCGAGCAGTACGTGGCCGCCAACGCCCTGATGCAGTCGCCGCCGCAGCTCGATGTGATGACCCACGCCGACGATGTGCGGCTCGGCCTGTACGTGGTCGCCCGGCTCGCCGCGAGCCTAGGACTCCAGGTGACGCTGCGGACGTCGGCCTTCGGCGGCACCCGTGTCATCGTGCTGCTGCCGACGTCGCTGGTGGTGGGCCGCCCCCGGGTGGTACCCAAGCCGGCCGCGGTCCCCGAGGAGGCCCCCACCAGGCCGGAAAGCACCCCACCCGAGGAAGAGGCACAGTTGCCGACTCGCTCCAGGGGACGCGCGATGGCACATGTGACAGCACCCGCCGCCGGATCACCGGATCGGGGCGACGCGCCCCTCGACCCGCTGCCTCAGCGGGTACGCCAGGCGAGCCTGGTCACCGAGCTCAAGGTCCCGGCGGACAGGGACGAACAGACCGACCAGGAGAGCTGGGCCGTACGTGACCAGCCCACGCGATCCAGTGCCACAATCGGTGCGTTCCAGAGGCAGTCCCGCAGGAGCCGGACCGGTGACGACGCCTTCCAGCCCCGGCAGGACGAATCGCCCGAACCCGGTTCCCCTAGGACGGAAGATCGAGGATGACGCAGCGAACCACCGCCACCGACACAGACCTGGACTGGCTCCTGGACGGCCTGGTCGATCAGGTCGCGGGCACCCGGCACGCCATCGTGCTGTCCGACGACGGCCTGGTGATCAGCCGGTCCAAGACCATCGAACGCGCGGACGCCGAACGCCTCGCCGCGATCGCCACGGGCCAGCAGAGCCTGGCTCGCGGCGTCGGGCAACTCTTCAACGGCGGACCGGTTCACCAGGTCATCATCGAGATGGCCGATCTGTGGCTGTTCATCACGTCCGCGGGCCGCGGCACCCATCTGGCCGTGGTCGCGTCCCAGGAGGTCGACGCCGAACTGATGGCCGTCGCGATGCACACCCTGGTCCAGCAGGTGGGCCAGAGGCTGGGGACTGACGCGCGTAACCCGCGGACCGACGACGCGGGGAGACACGGATGAAACACTGGACGGAGGGATTCGACGACGCCGGCGCCGACGAGTCCCTTGTCCGCCCCTATACGATCACCGGCGGGCGAACCATCTCCGAACGGGACGACCTCACGCTGATCACCCTGCTGACGGCGATCCCCGAGTCCTCTTCGGAGACCGGACACAGCCGCCGGAGACCGCAGCCGGAGCACCGCGCCATCCTCGCTCTGTGCACGCGGCCGCTGGCGGTGGCCGAGGTCGCCTCCGCGCTGAACCTCCCGGTGTCGGTGACCAAGATCCTCATCGGCGATCTGATCGAGGCCGGTCAACTGCGGGCCCGGCCACCCCTGGCCTTCGCCAAGGCGGGCGGCCTTCCCGGTATGGCGATCCTTGAGGCGGTGAGGGATGGGCTACGCAACCTCTGACCACGGGGACGGTGCTCCCCTGGCGGTGAAGATCCTCATCGCCGGCGGCTTCGGCGTCGGGAAGACGACGCTGGTCGGCGCGGTGAGCGAAGTCGCTCCTCTGCGTACCGAGGAGTACCTGACCCATGCCAGCGTCGGCGTGGACGATCTGGAAGGGCTGAGCGGCAAGTCCACCACGACCGTCGCACTGGACTTCGGGCGCATCACCCTCAACAGCCAGCTCGTGCTCTACCTGTTCGGCACCCCCGGGCAGGAACGCTTCTGGTTCATGTGGAACGACCTGGTCAACGGAGCGATGGGAGCGATCGTCCTGGTCGACACCCGCCGGCTGGACGTGAGCTTCGCGTCGATCGACTTCTTCGAGAGCCGCCGGATCCCCTTCGTCGTCGCCGTGAACTGCTTCCACGGCGTCAAGGACCGGACGCAGGAGGAGATCCGCAAGGCACTCGACCTCGATCCGCAGGTGCCGCTGGTGCTCTGTGACGCCCGCGACCGGACGGCGGGCCGCGACGTACTGCTCGCGCTCATCGACCACCTGATGGCCGCTCAGTCCCCCGTCGCGCCCCACCCCGTGGCCTGACCAAGCCCGTCAAGGAGTCCAGGTCGTGGACAGCAGGGTGGGCACGACGCCTTGCTTGGCCGTTACGACGACGAGGACCGGCGCGTCCATGGGCGCCGGGAGCTCGAGCTCGGTGATGTTGCCGCTCGTCGACTGGATCGGCGGCGCCAGGTCGCCGTCCTGAACGCTCAGGACCTGCTGTACGGCCGGCGCGCCCGCTCTGAAGGTCCAGCCGTTGGCCCCGGGCCGGGCCTTCCGGATCAGCGCGCGAACTCGCCTGCCCGATGTGGCCTCCGCCCTGCTGCCGAGGCGAATGGTCAGAGCGCCCCCCGAGCCGAAGACGCCCGGAGGAGTGGGGTTGACGATGAGCAGGCCGGAGCGGAGAGAGCGGCTCTCACGGTCACGGCGGCCGGTCAGGCCACCGCAGCTGATCAGGGAGGAGTCCTCGCTGCCCGCGCCGTTCCACGTCTGGCGGGCGGCGGCCGTGGCCTGGTTCTCCGCCGGACTCACGGCGAAGGCCACGCTGTCGATGCGCAGCCCGGCTACGCCGTCTTCCATGACGGATCCCGTCACGGCTTCCCGGAGCGCGCCGGAAACGCCGCGGCCCTCCATGATGTCCAGCGCCTCGATGCAGATCAGACCATCGTCCGGCATCTCCTCGGGCAGCAGGTCGAAGACGACCACACTCCTCTTGATGCGGCTGCCCGCCTTCAGCAGCACGCATTGGCGCAACCGCCCCTGGGAGCGAACCTGGATGAGCCGTGGCAGGCCCTTACCTGCCTCCGCCGGGTCCGGCTCTCCCTCGTGCCAGCCGCGCACCGAACCGGCGTCCACGGCCAGCGTGACCGTGACCCGCAGCCGGCGGCCCGCGGCGGCCACCTTGAAGCCGGCCAGTCCCGAGCGCTCGAACCGGCCCACGATCTGGACGCCACGATGCACCTGGTCGGCCACCTGCAGCGCCGCCGTCTGGCCGCCGGCGATCTCGATCGGCACCTCGCAGGGCACGACGAGCCTGTCGAAGTCGGTGGCGGTGCCGGCGATCAGCGATGTACTCATGACGCGCTCCTCGAAGCGGCCAGGGCCGCGGCGAACCCACTGGGATCCTGGAAGTCGAACCGGCTCAGCAGCGGGTCGCGCCGCTCCCACATCCTGCGTAGCGTGCAGTAGAGCGGGTCGCCGTCGCGCTCCACGTGCCGCAGGCCGGCGACGAGCGTACTCAGGTACTCGTTGCCCGCCCCGACCTCCCAGTGCGGCACCAGCGGCGAGGGCACGTCGGCCCCGCTGCGGTAGAGCCAGAGCCACAGTCGGGCCCGCTCCCGCTGCTCGGGCCCCAGGATGGACTCGCCCTTCGCGTGCTTGGCGACGGCCTCGCCGAGCAGCCGCCAATAGTCGTCCCGCGTCTGGGCGACGTGTGACAGCCCGCATCCGCTCCACTCGGACCAACCGGCCTGGATGACCGGGATGCCGAAAGCGGGCAGCTCGCTGGAGACGCTCCCGCGGACCGTCACCCCGACCTCGGTCATGCTCCACAGGACGTTCTTCGACAGTGCCAGGCTGGGCATGAAGGCCATGTGCGCGCGCGCTGAATGGCGTTCCGCGACCACGGCGAAATGGCCGGTCGTGTCATACCGGAACTGGCTCGGATGATCCAGGAAGAGCCAGTTCACGCTGTCGTTGGCGGCGGCGAAGTCCGCGGTCTCCTCGAACCATTGCGCCAGATCATCGAACAGCTCCCGGTTGGTGCCGAGAGCGTCGGAGACGGCATGGTGGAAGACGGTGAACACGGGCAGGTCCGGGTTGATCCCGAAACGTTCGCACGCGTGCTGGCGGATCTGGCGCCGCTCCGTTTCGGTACGCACTTCGAAATCGCTCACGTTTCCGGCTCGCCACCAGCTCGGCCTGCCGAGGTTGACCTTCGCCCGCCACGCCAGGAGCTCCGCGCTCGGCTTGATGAGGTCCCGGTGCGGCCAGACGAACTCCTCGAAATACTCGGCGATCTGGCCGGTCAGCTCCTCCCGGAAAGTGCCGAGCCCTCTGCGCCGCTCCGGGAAGAGCGCGTACGCCTTCAGGGTCCCGGTGCTCTGTACGTGCACGACCGGGATCTCCCGGCGGATGGCCGTATCGACCGCCAGCCCCCACTGGTCGTAGTCGACATGGCTGGTGACCAGCGCGTCCGGCGACAGCTCGGCGAACAACCGGTCGTAGACGGCGGCAAAGGCCCGGGTACGGCTACGCCGCGATCGATGCCAAGGCTCCTCGGTGTCCGGCAGCCGCGGTACCCGGCCCAGCCGGATCAGCGTCGCCTTCTCCACGGCGTCGATCGTCTCGGAGTCACTCGCCTCTGTCGGGCTGTCATCTCGGTCGGCGAGGTGGCGATTCACCAGGTCATGCACGTCGAACACCTTGTCGGCACCGAACGCCTCGGCCAGCCGCCGAACCCGCTCGATGTCGAACTCCTCCCAAAGCACCTCGTTCCAGTCCCGGTCCGTGCCGGTGAGCACGACCAGCCGGGCCGACCTCAGGTCACAGATCGCGTTCGCCACCAGCAGGTTGCGCACGATGACCCTGATGTCCTCGTGCAACGCCTCTGCCACGACCACCGGCCCGCTGTCATCCCGAGGAGGGCGATGTTCCCAATATGAGCGGGCAGCGATGAGCAGGCGGTCGAACTGCTCGTCATCCCCGACAAGGTTCATGATGTCTCCCCAGATCAGCAAGGCCGCGTCGACCCTGGCAGACCTGAGAACGAGGCGTCGCGGCCTTTGCCGCAACCTCGCGTGATCCTTGCCGCGAAATGGTTCCGCGCTCTTCGAGGGAGCCGGTCTAACGTCGTCCGCGGAACGTACGCCGTAGGTCTTCGACCCACTCGTCCGGGATCTCCCACGGGATGAAATGCCCGCCGTGGTCGTGAGTGGTGATGTTGACGTGGTTGTACCAAGCGGCGCGGTCGCTGTCGAGGAAGCTCTTCACCCGCTCTTCGCCGGTCGTCACGCCGGGCGGATTCTCGTAGCCGACGAAGGTGATGCCCGTGGGCGCCTCGATCACCGGCCGGCGGTCATGCGACGGCGTCCACGGGTAGCGGTTGTTGTTGGCGTACGTGCGGATCGAGGTGTCGATGGCGTCGCCCGCCCAGTAGATCGTCGCGTGGGTGAGGAGATCGTCCCTGGTGAACACGGTTTCCACGTCCCCGTGGTTGTCGGACCAGTTCGTCCAACGTTCCAGCATCCAGGCGAGCATGCCGGCCGGGGAGTCGGCCAGTCCGTAACCGAGCGTGGCCGAGTCGAGCATGTGCGCTGCCAGGTGGACGGCGAAGCGCTTTTCGAAGGCCATGAGCCGCTCGTGGTCGGCCGGCGGCAGGTTCTCCGGGATGGGTCTGCCGCCGCTGATGTCCCAGGCGCGGTCGCCGTTGAAGAACGTGAGTTTCAGGGCGGACCCGATGTGGATCGCGTAGAGCTCGTCGGCGTACTTGTGCCCGAGTTGCCCGGTGACCAGCGCGCCGACGTCGCAGCCGCCGGCCGCGTACTTCTCATACCCGAGGACACCGGTCATCAGCTCGTGCCAGACATCGGCGATCTTCCAGAAGTTCATGTCCGGGTGATGCGTCAGCGGTGTCGAGAACCCGAAGCCGGGCAGCGACGGCACGATCACGTCGAACGCGTCCGCCGGATCGGCGCCGAACGCGGCCGGGTCGGCGAGCGGGTCGATGACCTTGGACCAGTGCCAGAACGTCCACGGCCAGCCGTGGCTGAGGATCAGCGGCACCGGATTCGGCCCGACGCCGGGCTTGCGCATGAAGTGGACCGGCACTCCACCGACGTCGACGCGGTAGTGCTCGTAGGCGTTGATCGCGCGCTCGGCGGCGCGCCAGTCGAAACCGTCCGCCCAGTACGCCACGAGCTCCTGCAGGTACGAGCGGCGCACCCCGTAGTAGCCGTCGTCGTTGCCGGCGTCCAGCGGCCATTTGGTCATGGTCAGTCTGCGACGCAGGTCATCGAGCACCTCGTCGGACACGTGGAGCGGCGTCGGCTCAAGGGGCATGGTTGTCTCCTTACCTACTCGCCCGCGACATCGGACGCAGCGATCTCGGTCAGACGCGCCAGGACGCGCGCCGAACCGGCGAGCACCTCGCGCTCTTGGTCGTTCAGCCGGTCCACGAGACGTGCCAGGTTCGCCACCCGGTCCGCGTGACGAGACCGGACAATTCGCCTGCCCTCCTCGGTAAGGGAGAGCAGCACGGCACGGCCGTCGCTTGGGTCCGGGCGGCGTGACACCAGCCCGTCTCGCTCAAGCTTCGCGACCAGGCTCGTGAGCGCCGGCTGCTTCAGCTGCTCCGTGGCCGTCAGATCGGTCAGGCGCAGCGGCCCCTTCCGCGACAGGGTGTGGAGCACGGACAGGGTCGAGAAGTTGAACCTCCGGACCGACGGGAGCCGGATGAAGATCGTGTTGAAGTCCTCGATCGCGGTGGTCAGCTCGTCGACGTTCAGCGGGTGGTCCACGCTCGTACTATATCGATGTTTGATGTAAATGTGCTGTCGTCGACCGGCCGGAGCTCACCGCCCCGGGCCGCGGCGGGCGCGAGTGCGCTTGACCTGGGCGATCACTTCGTCCATGCGTTCCTGCAACTCTGCTTCCCGCTCGGCGGTGCGCAGGCGGGCGCCGGCGTCGCTCTCTTCCCTCGTCTGCACGATCCGCGCCTCCTCCTGGTGCAGCAGCATCTCGTAGTGGCTCATGCGCAGCCTTTCGTTCAGCCGTACGTCGTTGTCATGCAGCCGCTCCTTGCTCTCCAACTGGGCGGCGAGCCGACGGTCGTACGCGCTGGACCTGCTGATCAGCTTGGTGAGCACGGGGAAGCAGTCGATGAGGATAAGCAGACCCGCGACCAGCAGGTGAGCCCACCAGACGGTCCAGCTCTTGGACGACAGCGCATTGAGCGCCTGGAACCGTTCGAGCAGGCCGGGTACGGCGGCATGTTTGTTCCGCTCCGCCGCGATCCTGTCTTGAATCAGCTGCGGTACCCGCTTGGCATACTCGTCGCGCGCCTTGTTGTAGCTCGTGGTCTGCGCGGTGACCTTGTCCCGCAGGTCGGCGAGCTTGCCCTGCTTGTCGTCCATGGCGTTGTCGCGGCGGAACTTCGCGAGCGACTCACTGCGGATACCGCAGCGCACCCCTTTCCCCTCAATGCCACTGGTTCCCGGCACCTTGCCGCCGGCACACTCTTCGGCCCACTTGCTGCGCAGCCTTGTCTCTTCGTTGATCAGCGGACTGAGCGAGCGTTCCAGCTCGTCGCGCTCCGCGGTAACGAGGGTGAGCGGACGGTCGTCAGGAGGGGAGATGGTGAGCTTGTAAGGCTTGCAGTCCACGCCCACGACGGGCGTGGGATAGCAATTGCCATAGGCAGCACGCAGCTGGTCCTCGGCCGCTTGGTGGGTGGTCTTGATCTGCTCGGCGATCGCCGTCTCGAAGATCTTCATGGTCATCGGCTCCGAGATCAGCACGCCGATCAACAACGAGACCAGCAGGCGGGGGAGCAGCACGAGGAGGCGGCCGCGTCCAACAACCCCGTGCGAGGTGGCGATAAGCCAGCTGTCCAGGACGCAGATCAGTCCTCCCCACAGCATCGCCCCCATGATGGCCGGTGCTGTGGAGACCTGGAAGAACTGGCTCAACGCGATCCATAGGGATACCGCCGCCATCAGCGGGGCGCACAACACAACCGCTCCGGTACGGGTGAGCTTCGGCCGGTCCTCCGGCACCCAGGCCACAACGTCCTCTTGGACGCCGATCAGCGCACGCAGCGCGCGGCCAGGGCCGTAGCCGCGGCTCAGCCGGGGCGGCCGCCACTCGCCGCCCTCCAGCGCGCTGATCTCGGGCGTTTTGTAACTGGTCATCAGCCGATGTTCTCCTCGCTCATTTCAGCTGACGTAGGGGCGGAGGAGCCCTGTTTCACCTGAGGCGTGTCTTCGGCAGCTTCGTCCGGTCGGCCGGTCGCGGTGTTGTCCACGGCTCCGAGGGCCTGAACGTCCTCGACGAGGATCTCGGCCGTGTGTGGAGTGCTGGTGACGTCCTGCAGGACGCTGAAGATCACTTCGGTAAGGTCTGTGTGGTCGCCCTGTCCGCGGTTGATCAGGCTCTGTGCGATCTGCAGCTTGAGTTCACGATCACGCGCCCTCTGCTCACGCTCCCACGCCTGCTGCTCCTTCTCGTCCTTCCACTTGCGCTCTTCGCGGTGGTCCTCAAAGTCCTGCCGGCGAATATCCCTGGTGTGATCGAGTCTCACCCGCTCGCGTTCCCACTCCCGCTCGAATTCCTCGCGGCCGGCCGCCAGCTGCTGCTGGGCAGTCAGTGCGGCGTGCTCAAGGCGGAGCTTCTCCATGTCGTGCGCCCCTTCGCGCTCCTCTCGCGTCAACTCCCACTGCTGTGCGCGGGACTCGCGCTCCATGTCCAGGCGGATCCGTTCCTGAGCGAGGTCGGAGTTGCGTTCCTCCAGCTTGGCGTCGTGCTCCTGCCTGGCGGTCTCGAGTTGCCGCTTTTGGCGGCGCGCCTCCCGCTCCTCCTCCCATTCGCGATCGAGCTGGAGGTGCAGACGCTCTCGCTGGGCGAGATGCTCGGCCTGTTCGTCCTCCCGAAGCTTGCGGGTTTCCTCGTCGACACGGCGCATCAGTTCGGACGGACTCAGCTCGCCGCGGGCCAGTGCCAACGAGATGGCGGCGTACGGATCGCGGGCGACCTCCTCCCCGAACATCCGCCCTCGGCGCAGCTCGGCGGCGAGATCGCGCTGACGCTGCTCGTTGGCGAAGTCCCCCTCCTCACGCTCGTAGTCGCGTGCCATGCGGCGCTCAGAGGCCAGCCGGTCCAGCCGCTCTCGTTCGGTTTCCCCCTGCTCGCGGGCTATTTCGCGGGTGAAGCGGTGGGAGTCGAGTTGGTCGTGCTGTTCGTAGGAGCGTTGCTTGGTCTTGAGTGCGCGTTCCAGCTCCAGCTCGCGTTCCTGGCGTTCGTGCTCCTTGAGCCGTTCCTCCAGCTTGCGCTGCTCCTCCAGGACAGCGGCAGGCGTGAGCACCTCGATGCTGGACAGCCGCACCTGCATGCCGAGGAACTTCGGCGGCGACGCCTGAGCGTAGACGCCCACCTCGATCTGCGCGTCGTCCTGCACTTTGAGCACGGCATCGATGGGGTGCTCCAAGCCGAGCTGATAGAGGCGGTGATAACCCTTCAGGTAGGCGAGCACGGCCTCGTTCAGGTCCCGGTGGCCGACTTGGGCCACGATGATCTCGTCCGTAACCGTGCAGGCGAATGTGGCCCGCAAGGTGAACTGGTCCACACCGCTCGACTGCAACGACAGCTGTACGGTGATCGGCTTGTCGCGGGTCATGTCCACCAGGCAGTAGCTGCTGGCGTTGACCATATATTCGTCGCTGCCGCTGAGGCGCCGATGCTTGCCGCTGGTGTAGGTCACCCCGTCGGTCACGACGAGGGCCTCGTGGGTACGCGCCGCAGGGATGTCGGTCGCCGGCCGGGTGCGCCCGCCCAGCCCGAAGAGTCCGCGCTTGTCGAGCGGTGGGAGGGAGTCTTGCTTGATGACCGGATATGACGTGCTCACAGGCACTCCAGCTGAAAGATCGAGGTGATGAGAGGCACGAATGGGGCGCGCCCGGCCCCGCGTCTGGTGGTGTACAGGATGAATTGGCTCCCGAACAGGTGCCGCTCACGGGGGGAAAGCGCCGTCTTGAGCGCGGTGACAACGCCGTGGAGCACTGCCTCGGGCTCCTGCTCCAGCGCGTTGAGGAGGTCGAATACCAGCGAGAAGGCGATGGTGCGCCTGGGCCTGTACACCAACAGCAGCGCCAGCAGTTCCGCGAACAGCGGGACATCCTCCCGGCGCGCGGCAAGGTGCTCGGCCGCGACGTACCGCTCGCCCGACCGGACCTGGAGCACATCCAAGGCGACGTCGACGGTGCTCTCAAAAGCTTCCATCTTCACCCTGAGGAACCGGTGCAGCTGAGCGATGAGATCCTTCAGCACAACCTGCTCGTCGCCAGTGCCGGCGTCGTTGAGCGTGACGTACAGGAGCATGATGGCGGTGGCCGCGCTGCCAGCGGTCTCCGGCTGCTCCGACAGAAGCCACAGATGACGTAGAGCGTCGCTCGGGTAGAGCACGCCGACGCTTCCGGAGAAAGCGAAGGCGGAGGCGCACCTGCGCAGTTCGTCTCTGCTCCTCGACCACCTGATCGCAGTGCGCCTGGCCAGCGGCGCGGTCGTGTCGATCAGGCACATGAAAGACAACACGTCCCTGGCGGCCGTCCATGCGCGCCAGCCGCGTAGTCCGCCCGACCACGGCTGGAGGACATGGGTGCGTACGCTGTCGAAGTCGTACTCGGCCAGCAGCGCCAGTCCGTATGTGACTCGGAGGCGCACTTCTGGGTCGGGCTCGTCGATGATCTCGTTGAGCCAGTCGAACAGATGCTGCCAGAACTGCCGGGGGTAGCGATCGCAAAGCCCGGCAACGACGTGCGTGCGGTAACCCTGGGATTTGAACTCGACGCAGCGCTGCGTCTGGCCGGGGATCGCATCGCCGCTTTCGGCGGCTCGCCTATGGGTGGCAATGAGGGACCGTTCGTGTCGTTTCCTGTTCGGTTCGAGCGCTTCCGGCCGAACGTGCTCCTCCGTGTCCGGCGGAAGCGGGGGAATGACGGCGGCGGCCAGCCGATCTCGCAGCGGCTCGAATACGCCCTCGGGTAATCCGTCCAGGAACACCAGGGCGGCAGCTTCGAGCAGGTCTCGTGGCCCCGGGTCATCCTCGAACCACCGCTCGACCTTCTGCCGCAGAGCAAGATCGAGGCCGTCGAGTGACTTGTTGGCGTCCATCCCGCTCGCCAGGTTGCGGGCGAACTGGACGACGTCGGCCAGGCTGTGCTCATGCAGGATCGCCGGGTCGACCCCCGCCTCCCGCACGTTGTAAGCGGCCAGGATGCTCTCAGCGGAGGGCCGTTCCCAGCGGAACTGCGGTACGAGCGACGACACAGGTTGCTCGCTGATGATGACCAGGTGGGTGCCCTCTGTCGCCTGAATCTTCTCGACCAGAGCGCCAAGGCCGACGTCGCTGTTGTCCGGCTCCGCGTCCTCGCCGGGCCAGTCGAAAACCAGGTAGGCCGTGCCCTTCAGGTAGTCGTCGCGCCCGGCCAGATCCTTCAGGTCGGGCAGCAGCATGAACATGCGGCGGTCGGCGTGGAGGTCACACAGCAGGTTGAGCGCGCCGGCCCGCCGACCGTAGCCACTGGGGCCGTGCAGAACGATGACCGCGTCGGTGCGCAGCGCCTCCAGCGCCGCGGCGTACTCCGCCGGCCGCGCGTACCTCTGGCAGGTCTCTGTGATAACCCGCGGCGGAACGCGTCCCTCCAGGCGGTGCGCGACCTGCCCGGATATCGCGCTGGCTATTCCGATCACCGAGCCGGCGCCCATCTGGACCGGGCCGTTGATAGTCGTGCTCGTGTGCTGGCTGGACCTCATCTCCCGGACGGCGTCCGCCGGTGTGGGACCCGATGTCTCCGGTGCCGGCTGTTCGGATGCCGCGCTCATCGGTTGGCGATTCCGATCACCCCGTGGTCACCCATACGGACGGAGCCGTTGATCACCGTTGTCGTGCTCTGCCTCGTGGCCGTACGGTCGTCATCGGGGGCCGGTTCGCGCAGGTCGAGAGCATGGACGTCAGTGCCAGGGACGAGTAGCCAGGCGGTCCCCCGGTAGGTCTTGACCGTGACGTCGACCTCACGGAACTCCTGGGGCTTCCAGGTCGTATGGTCGGTCGCCACCACGTGCTGGTAGACGTCGTCGGAGACGATCAGAGCGAGCAGAGCGCCGGGCGCCGCAACGATCGCCGCCCTGACCGGTGCCGCGTCGACGAGGCGTCCAACCACGACAGGGGACTTGCCGACGTACCCGTTCGCCCCGTCGCTGAGCGTGCCGAAGTGGATGGCGACGCGGAGGCGCATCCGGTCGGCGGCATTCCTGCCTGCGTTGGACAGCCGCAGCAGCAGGTTCAGGTGCCGGATGAAGTCATCGACCAGGCGAGGCTCCTCATCGACGCTGGGAGCGGTGGGCAGAACCGCCAGCACCCCGTCGCCCGATGGCTGGACCTCCCATGCTGTGTGGTTCAGTTGCGCGGCCTCTGCAGCCTGGGTCAGAACCTCACGGAACACAGCCTGGTCGGCGGCCTGGCGTGCGGGAACGCCCTTGCTATAGCCGACGATGTCGGCGCAGAGAAGGAGCTGGCGTCGATGTGCTTCGTGCATGGAGGGCTCCGCTGACTTCGAACAGAATGGTTGAGTGGTCGCCACGCGAAGTCGGCGTCGTCTGGCGCCGGAATCGTCGTGACCGGTACTGGCGCCGGCGAGGAGGCCGGGGGCGCGGTGAGCTTCAGGGCCCGCAGGGGCCGTCATCGTCCTGCGGTCCCGTTGTGGATGCCGATCGTCCCTCTGTCGACCCTGACGGATCCGTGGAAGGTGTTGACAACGGACTGATTGGCCGTGATCAAGGCGACCAGGGATCGGGCCTCAGCGTCCGCCGTGAGTAGTTCGAGAAGGCTCAGGTAAAGCTCCTCCCGACTCTCCGGCCTTTCGCTCTGCCCTTTGCGTATGCGGTGGTCGCGCAGTTTGGTCCGTAGTCGGCCGATGCCTCTGACCGCGGCCTCGGCGCCAAAAGCACCGGCCCGCTCGAGGCTGCCGTCCGAAACGGCCGTCCACATCGCGTCGGCGATCTCGGACAGACTACTCATAGGGACCTCCATGAATTGTGGGATTGGCCAGATATTGCGAATAATTCTTACCAAACAGCCCCATGCGGTACTTTGTCGCTTTTGTCATCTCTTGCGGCGTGCCGCCGATGGAGTGTCCATGTCATGACTTGTCGGCATTTGATGAACTTTCCAATAGATCAATACCGATTGGAGAGGGCAGCCTCTCACGGCCGAGCTCCAAGGAAGGCGGATTAGTACGGATTTACCGGCTTTGATTGCAGAGACCACGCAACCTGGGCAGATCCAGGACGATTACCCGCCGGTACTCGGTCAGCGCGATGCGCTGGTCACGCAGCCTCCGCATGGCCTTGTTGACGGCGTCCTCCCTCGCCCCGATGAGCCGGCCCAGCTCCACCTGGGTGAGGGGTACGCCGAGATCGATGCCTCTCTCGCAGGAGTGACCGTGCCGATCGGCCAACTCCGCGAGAACATGAGCCAGCCGGATCAGCACGTCGTATCCCGCCATGTCGGCCCTGCGCCGGTTCGCCCAGTCGAGCCGGTCCGCCATCAGACAGGCAACCGCACGCCAGACCGCTGGATGCCGTTCCAGGAAGGCGGCGAACTCGACGTCGGGAATGGCGTGCACTCGGCAGTCGGAACAGAGGGTGACCGTCGCCGCGCGCGGCAGCTCACGGAGCGGCGCCATCTCCCCGACCACGTCACCGCTGACCCGGATGCCGAGCAACGCCTGTTCCCCGTTCTCCAGGTCGGCCGTCACCTTTACCAGGGCGATGTGCGTGGCATTCAACGAACGAAGCAGGAAGATGCGCTTGTCCGTCGAGTCGCCCTGCCGAATCAAGATCTGCCCCGCCTGGCGGAGCGTCGCCGGCCTCAGCGCCATGAGCTGACGGCCGATGGCGGGGGCGAGGCCAGCCATGAACGTTCCCGAGGGCCACTCATATACGTCAGAGAATGGCATCGCACTCCTGCCCAGCGTTCGGTCACGGTTTGCGGAGTGTATGACGCCCGTACATACCAGAAAGTTCCATATCGACTTCTCGTCGAGAAACAAAAGCCGAATCGGTTTCCAGTACGCCAGATTCACATGGCTAATGATCAATAAAACCCGACAGAGATCACCATATATCTCAAAAGGTATTTTTTATCTATAATCGGCATCTCGCGGTGACATGCCGCGCGACAGGATCGAGCGGCTGCTCACAGGAGAACGTCCGAACAAGAGAGACAGGCCGGTCATCGTTCGACAGATGGGACTACACATCCATGATCAGACCGAAGCCATGCGCGGGGAGGCGGTGCCCGCTTCCCCGCATCCTGGAACGAGCGACCACCGCCTACGGCTACGGTCGGCTCGGCGGCCACGACGTGCCGACCTCAATGGGCTCCCCTGGCGCGCTCGGACAGGCCAGGAGGCGTGAACCGCGGATACAGAGTCCGACGACGAGAAAATGTACGGCGCATATGGCCACCGATCAGGCGAAGTCCTCGGGGGTGAATTCCTTGGGCTCGACGAGGACCAGCCAGTTGCCCGTGTTGTCGCGCATCACGGCCTCGACGCCGTACGGGCGGTCGGAGGGCTCCTGGAGGAAGGTCACGCCCTTGGCACTCAGTTCCTGATAGGTCTTGCGGCAGTCATCGACCTGCAGGCCGAGGCCGCCCATCTGGCCCTTTTCGAGTTGCCGCCGGATGAAGTCGGCGGCGTCGGCGTCGAGCGGCGGTCCGGGGATCATCAGGGTGACCTCGAGCTCGGGCTGATCGGGGTGGCTGATGGTGACCCAGCGGAAGCCCTCTCCCATGGTGATGTCGGTGCGGGACTCGAAGCCCAGGTGCTCGATGTAGAAGTCGCGGGCCTTGTCCTGGTCGAGGCAGTAGACGGTGACCAGTGAGATGTTGGTAATCATGTGAGTACGGTATGCGGCGACCAGCGGCGCCCGCTTCTTTCAGATTGCGGCCTTGGGCCCAGCCGTACCACTCGGGTCGAGCACCCCGCGCATGAACAGGTAACACCCGGGGACGTGCGGGCCACCGCGAGCGGCCCACCGATCACGGTAGGCGGTGGGGCTTTCTCCCACGAGTTGCGTGAAGCGGGACGAGAACGATCCGAGGCTGGCGAACCCCACCGCCATGCAGACCTCGGTCACCGTGAGGTTCGCGACGCGCAGCAGGTCCTGGGCGCGCTCGATGCGACGGCGGGTGAGGTAGCGGATCGGCGTCTCGCCGTACGCCGCCTCGAAGCTGCGGGCGAAGTGGAACTTGGACACCCCGGCGACGGCGGCGAGCCGGTCGAGATCCAGCGCCGCCTGGTAGTGGCGGTCGATGTGGTCGTGCGCCCGGCGAAGGTGCGGAAGTAGTCGCACGGTCACTCTCCCGGGGATCCGGGATACTGGAACACGTCGTCGAGCGGAACGCCGAACACCTGGGCGATCCGGAAGGCCATCTCCAGGGACGGCGAATAGCGGCTCTGCTCGATGGCGATGACGGTCTGCCGGGTCACGCCGATGCGCTCGGCGAGCTCGGCCTGGGTCATCTCGCCGTGCGCGAAGCGCAGCGAGCGGATGCGGTTCGTGACGAGCGTCGACTTCACCACTGCGGCAGGCTCCTGCGATACACGATGACCTTCGTGATCCCGCCGAGAACCGCCGACAGCACGAAGCAGAGGTAGACCACGTTGGCGATCCAGAACCAGTCCCACTCGGCCATCGCCATGACCATCGCCGCGACCGCGCCGATGACGACGAACGACTGGCCGGTGTATTCGCCGAGCCGGCCGATCTCCCTGTCCCGCTCGTCCGTGGCGCGGGACGCCCTCGGGTTCACGATCGCGATGCCGATCTCGGCCACCATCGACGCGACGATGGCGGCGCCGATGGTCCAGAGCAGAGTGGTGACGTACGGCACCTCAGGCAGTGGGCGTCCGTTCGCGCGACTCATGATGATGACCACATAGGCGGCGTACCCGAGCACGGCGACGACCAGCCTGATCCACGCGCGTTTCTCCTCGTGCGTCATGGCCCACCCCTTTCGATGCATAGGATCTCCGACATCATCAATGTAGTCAAAATTTGACTCCATGTCTAGAATATTTTACATCGCGGCGCCTGTCCAACCTCGGCCATCATGTTGTGCATGTCCATCAAGACCGCCGCCCCGGAAGATCTGCCGGCTCTGCTCGCCCTCGCCGTGGACTTCTACAAGGAGGACGGCTTCGCCACCTCGGAAGCCGAGCTGAGGACCAACCTGGCCACGCTGATCGCCTCTCCCACGGCTCGCGTCGCGGTGAGCGAGGCGGACGGTCGCGTGGTCGCGTTCGCCATCACCACGACCACGTTCGGGCTCGAATCCGGCCTGATCGCCGAGCTCGAAGACCTCTACGTCGCCCCGGAGGCGCGCCGGCGCGGCGAGGCGCAGCGCCTCATCGAGGACAGCCTGCGCTGGTCCGCCGGCCGGGGTTGCGGCCAGCTCGAGATCGTGATCGCCCCCAACGGGCAGGACGTGAGCCACCTGTTCGACTTCTACCGCAAGCGCGGCTTCCGGGACGAGGGCCGCCGGCTGCTCAGCCAACCGCTGGACCCGCACACCCGCGGATAGGACTTCAGGGCCGGCTGCTCGGCGCGAGCAGGGACCAGCTTCGGTCGTCTCCCCAGACGGAGAACGCATCCACATACGGTCGCAGCAATGCGGTGAGTTCGGCGTCGCCCTGGTGGGTGAGTTCGTCTTCCGCTATTTTCCGCGCCGCTCCCGCGAGGAGGTCGGCCACCTGGATCCGTGCGTCCAGGCGTGAGTCGACGAGTCGCAGGTCGGCCAGTCGGCCCGTCTCCTTCAACTCGTCAATGCGTTCTTCCGTGAGGAGGGTCTGCCGGTCGTGAACGACTGAAACGGGCTTCCCGGTTTCGCCCCAGTAAATGGCGGCCTGGATGATGGCCGGGAACAGCGGGTTCAGCGTGGGCGGCCGCGCGCGGAAAGAGTCCATGTTGGGCCTGGACTCCCAGAGCAGGTTCATTATTTCGCCCACCCGGCTCTGTGGGGCGGCGCGGCGAAGGGTGTCGATCCTCTTGAAGACCGAGTCGACGGAGGCGCCCGGACCTCGGCCGTTCTTGGTACGCATCAGGTCGTTGAAGGAGTCCAGGAAGGCGTTCCACTGCTCGGGGCCGAACGTGTGCCCGCCCTCTCGGTAGAGCGTGCCGGCCATGGCCCGGGAGTCCTGGTCCTGCTCGGCGAGCAGGTCGATGAATCTGCTTATCGCGAAGAAGGTCTTGTCGATCAGATAGACGTGCGCGTTCCCGTGGAGTGGGGACGAAGGACCGAGCAGCCACTTGAGGGCGTTCAGGTGTTTCTTCCTGCGGATGACGCCCGACTTGTATTCCGTGGTCGGGGAGGGGGCTCGGTTCCGTACTTCTCGGATGCAGTCAGCCGCTGATTCGATGTCCAGCCGTATGCTGGCGTGGGCGAACACCGCCGTGTTTCCGCCAATGAGCTTCTCCCCTTCTGAGCCGGACTCGTCGCAGGCGATTTCGAAGGGTTGTGTCACGGCCTGGCTCTTCCACGGATGGGCGCTGCTCGGCTCCGAGTCTCGCAAGTCGCCGCTTGAGGCTTCAAGTGGATTTCGTCCCTGTGGCTCAGAGATCGGGCAGCGCGAGGTCGAGGTTGGGCTGGTCGATGCCGCCGTCGACCTCCAGCACCTTGCCGGTCAGGTAGCGCCCCGCAGGCGAGACCAGGTAGAGCACCGCGGCCGCCACGTCCTCCGGCTCGCCGATCCGCTTCAAGGGGGTGGCCTGCTCCATCTGGGTGCGCAGGTTCTCGTCGGTCATGACGATGTCGAGGGCGGAGGTGGCGACCGCGCCGACGGCGATCGCGTTGACGCGCACCCTGGGCGCCAGGTCGCGGGCGGCCAGCCGCGTGTAGTGCGTGAGCGCCGCCTTGGCGCTGCCGTACGCGAGATAACCACGGCCCGCGGTCCGGCCCACGGCGGAGGTGATGTTCACCACCGAGCCGCCGGTCTCGAGCAGGTACGGTACGGCCGCCCGCGTCAGCTCATGCGCGATCCCGACATTGAACTGGAACGCGTTCTCAAGGTGCTTCCGCGTGGTGTCGAGAAAGGCGCGGGGCAGCGCTCCGCCCACATTGTTGACGACCGCGTCCACCCGGCCGAAGGCGTCCACGGCCTGCTTCGCGAGCGCCTCCATGGCGCCCGGCACACTCAGGTCGGCGGGGACGATCAGCGCCCGCCTGCCCGCCTTCTCCACCTGAGCTGCGACGGCGCGTAGCTGCTCCTCCGTACGGGCGGAGATCGCCACGTCCGCGCCCGCCTGCGCGAGGGCGATCGCGGTCGCCGCGCCGATGCCCCGGCCGGCACCGGTGACGATGGCGGCGTGGCCGGTGACGTGGAAGCGGTCCAGGATCATGTCATGACCTCCGACCGCAGCCTAAGGCCAAACTGAAACCTGTTGCAATACGGCTATCCCCGGTGCTTGGTTGAAGCCTTGGCTTTGGCGACAGTTCTTTTGCGGAGCAGCCGGGCGCTCCGGCGCGGCGACTGCTTGCCCACGGACTTCTTCTTGCTCGTGGTGACCTCGGTCTTCTCCTTGGCCGGGTCGACCTCGGCCTTCTCCGGGCTCGTGCCGCTGATTTCGGTGCTGTCATCTTCGCTGTCGCTGCCGACCTCGGCCTTACTTTCGACACCGCCTCTGACCTTGCTTGTGCCGCCGCTCTTCTGCGGAGGCGAGTTTATTATCCGCTCCTTCATCCGCTTGCTGTCGAACAAAACTTTACCACTACCAGGACTCCGCACTTTGAGCGGCTTACGGGGACTCGGCTTCTTCTCTTCACCCTCGTCGGCGTCCTTTTCGCTGGCTTCGGATTCAGCACTGATCGATGCTAATTCGCCCTTCGATGGACTCGGCGCAAGGCCGCCCTCCTTGTACAGGCCGGCATCCACCGACTCGTTGGAAGCATCCAAGGCGCTGACCTCTGCGAGTTCCTTGAGCTGGGCCTTGACATCATTCCCGACCGCTGTTCCGTAGTTGACCGGCAAGTACGGGTGGCACCATCCGATCTGACTTTTACCCACTTCGTTCTTGGGATTGCCGTTATCGATTTTGTACGCCGCGATCGTCTTCTTGCAGTAGGCACAGTTGGGCGAAGTGCATTTGATGTAGTCCACTCCGCCTTTCCCACACGCGGCGAGTATGCACATTTCAGCGTGATTACTGGCCACATCATCGGTGAATGGTCCGGCCACATAGACGTTATAATCCTTGTAGGCAGAGTTGCCCTTGACATAATTGCGAATCTTTTGCCCGGGTCCGTTCGTCTTACTCCTCGGTCCCACGGACAAGCCGCCCACCTTGGACACGACTAGATCGCCTCCGGTCGTCACCGCCACAGTGTAATTGCTGGCCTTTTTGAACGTCTTGCTGAGCCATTCGACGAGTGAGTCGGCGGCAGCCCTCGCTTTTAATTTCGGGTTCCGGTCCGGGTCCATGGGGCGATCACGTCCTTTCTATGGATCTCAGCCAACACGGATGCCCCCACGAGATCGACTTACCGGAAGGCAAGGTCCCCGTCCCGCCCGAAATCCGGTTGTCCACCCAGCCCGCCGCTCAGCATGATCGACCCATGAGATTCGCGGTCATCGGCGACATCCATGCCAACTTCGCCAAGGCCGACGCGATAGTCCGGCGGCACTGCGGTCCCGTCGACGCCATCTTCAGCGTCGGCGACGCCGAGCCCAACAGGACCGAGGCGGACAGCCTCGGTGTAGGCGGCCCGGCCAAATATCGCAAGGTCGGCGATTTCCCGGAGTTCGTCGCGGGGTGGCGCAGCATGAGCGCGCCGGTCTACTTCATCGGCGGAAACCATGAGCCGTGGCCGTCGCTCGACGCCCAGGGGCCCGGCGAATGGGCGCCCGGCTTTCACTTTCTGGGGCGCTCAGGCGTGCGGGAGGTGGCCGGCCTTCGAGTCGCTTTTCTGTCCGGCATCTACTCGCGCCACTTCAGCGAGCCCGACACGCCTCCCGCCGTCACGCCGGAGCGGCTCAAGGAGTACGGCTATTTCACCAGGCCGCAGGTCAACCTGCTGCTCGATCAGGCTCGTGGCAAGAGGATCGACCTCCTGCTCACGCACGAATGGCCCGCCGGGCTCTCGTACCTGCACCAGGGGAAGGAGCCTGTGGGGCGGGACGCCATCCGGGCGCTGACCGACCGGCTCGCGCCTCAGGTGCACGCTTGCGGCCATATGCACACCCCGTTCAGGGAGCGGGTGGGTGCCACGGAGGTCGTCTGCCTTTCGCAGGTCGCCTACGGGCCCGACGCGGTGAGCGTGCTGGAGCTCGCCTCGGACGGCACGCTGAGGGAGCTGCCGATCCGCTAGGGCAGGGGCTCCAGGCCCAGGCAGAGTTCGAAGACCGCTGTGAGCCGGTCGACGTCGGCGGGGGACGGGGTCTCGGGGCCCACGAGGCGGCGGACCGAGCCGAGGCCCAGGAAGACCGCCGTCGCCATCCGGGCCCTGGCATGCGCGTCCGGGCCGCCGAGGAGGGCCGCGATGGGCTCGATCATGACCGCCAGCAGGCGATCGCGGACGAGCGCCTGGATCTCCGGGTCGCCCGCCGAACGTTCGAGTGAGCGCAGGATGGGGCTCTCCGGGTCGTGGGACATGCGTTCGGCGGCGTACTCCGCCAGCCGTCTGGGCAGGCCCGCCCGGTCGCCCTCGACCACGGCGCGGACCGTCGGCTCGCCCGCCAGGACCTCGCCGAACAGGCCCGCCTTGGAGCCGAAGTAGCGGCCCACCAGGGCGATGTTGGCGTCCGCCGCCGAGGCGATCATGCGGACCGTCACCTGCTCGTAGCCGTACTCGCCGAACAGCATGCGCGCTGCCTCCAGCAGCCGCTGGCGGGTGGCCGCGCGATCGCGCGGCCGGGCGTCCGTCAACTGCGCTTCCATGGCCCGAACTCTACTCAAGAACACCCCACTTGCCGCTCGGCTAGTAAACGGTCGTATACTCGCCGAGGAGAAAACGGTAAGAAGGGGATGTGGTGTCTTGGTAGCCCAGACACAGGCCGCGGCCCCCGCGAGGCGGCATTACACTCACCGCGAAATTCTCGAGGTCATGTCCGGGCTCATGCTCGCCATGCTCACCTCGATGATCTCGACCTCGGTGGTCGGCACGGCGTTGCCGACGATCGTGGGGGAACTCGGCGGCCAGGACCAGTACTCCTGGGTGGCGTCGGCGACCATGTTGACGATGACGGTCTCCACGCCGTTGTGGGGCAAGCTGTCCGACCTGTGGGGCAGGAAGCTGCTGTTCCAGAGCGCCCTGGGGTTGTTCGTCGCGGCGTCGCTCGTGGCCGGTCTGTCGCAGAACATCGGGCAGCTCATCGCGGCGCGTGCCGTGCAAGGGCTGGGTGTGGGTGGTCTGTCGGCCCTCGCTCAGGTGATCCTCGGCGACATCGTGTCGCCGCGGGAGCGCGGCCGCTACTCGGGGTACATGGGGGCCGTCTTCGGCATCTCCACGGTCGCGGGGCCGCTGCTCGGCGGGTTCATCGTGGACACCGACTGGCTCGGCTGGCGGTGGTGCTTCTACGTGGTCGTGCCGTTCGCGTTGATCGCGTTCATCGTGATCCAGAAGGTGCTGAAGCTGCCGAGGATCCGGCGCAACACCTCCGTCGACATCTGGGGCGCGACCACCATCACGGCCAGCGCGAGCGCGTTGATGCTGCTGCTGACGCTGGGCGGCACGGAGTTCGAGTGGAACTCCTTCTGGACGTACGCCCTGGGGGCCATCAGCCTGCTCATGCTGGCCCTGGCGGTGCTCTCCGAGCGCACGGCCCGGAACCCGATCCTGCCGCCCAGGCTGTTCAGGAACCGGACGTTCGTGCTCACCGCGGCCGCCTCGCTGTTCGTCGGCGTGGCGATGTTCGGTGCGATGATCTACCTGCCGCAGTACCTGCAGATCGTCAAGGGGCTGAGCCCCACCGAGTCGGGGCTGATGACGCTGCCCATGGTGGTGGCGCTGTTCCTGGGCGGTGTGATCTCCGGGAAGATCGTCACCCAGACCGGCAAGTGGAAGATCTTCCCGGTGGCGGGCCTGCTGATCGTGGCCGTGGGGTTGTTCCTGCTGTCGCGGCTGCACGTGGAGTCGAGCCAGTGGCTCATCGGGTTCGACGTGGCCGTACTGGGCACCGGTCTCGGCCTGTCGATGCAGATGCTCATCCTCGCCGCGCAGAACGGCTCCGAGCTGCGTGACATGGCGTCCACCACGGCGGGTGTCTCGTTCTTCCGGTCGCTCGGCGGCGCCGTGGGTGTGGCCGCGTTCGGCGCGATCCTCACCAACCGCCTCAACAGCGAGATGACCGACATGCTGCGGGCCGCGCACATCAAGCTGCCCGGCGGCTCCTCGCCCAAGCTGGGCAGCCCCAGTGCCATCCAGTCGCTGCCCGGGCCGATCAAGCACATCGTGCTGGAAGCCTTCACCCGCGGCCTGGAGACCGTCTTCATGGTCGGCGTGCCGATCGCGCTGCTCGGCTTCGTGGCGACGCTCTTCCTCAAGGAGCTGCCGCTCAGAGGCCCCGCGACGCCCGCGCCGGAGCCCAAGCCGCTCAGCAAGGACGACCTGGTCCTGGCCGGGCTGCTGCTGGAGCTCATCGCCCAGCGGATCGAGCGGGCCAACGGCCAGCCGTCCGCACTGGTGTCCGCGGTCGCCAGGATGGCGCCGCCCGATGACCGTACCGAACGGGAGCGCGCCAGATCGGTCGCGCAGAGCGTGCTGCGTCCCACCTCACGCGCTCTGATCGCGCAGGCCGCGCCGCCGCGGAAAGACCTCGTAACAGGAGGAGTCTCATCATGATTCGCAAGTTCGTGGGCGCCGTCGCGGCCGCCCTGGCCTTCATGGCCGGGCTGTGGCTGATGATCGCCCCGTTCGCCCTCGGCACCCAGCCGGAGAACGCCGACTGGACCGACCCGACCACCTCCGAGTTCTTCACCGGCCTGGGCGTCGCGGTCGTCGGGCTCATCGCCGTGGCCGCCTTCGTCGCGGCCATCCACGAGGAGCTCGTGGTCCGCGGTCTGGTGGCCGTACGGCAGAAGCAGGCCGAGCCGGAGCCCGAGCCGGTGGCGCCCGCGCCGCAGGGGTCGTCCGCGGAGCTGGCCAGCCTGCTCGCCCCGCTCGTCGAGGCGCTGCGTGAGGACCTGAACAACGCCGGACGCGGCGGCGACCACCGCCAGAACGGCAAGCCCGCCCTGGTGGGAGTGGAGGAGAACCGATGACGGCCAAGCTGGGCGTCTCCGCCTTTGTCGTGCTGTTCCTGGCCGGCCTGTGGCTGGTCGCGGCGCCGTTCGCGGTGGGCTACCAGCCCAGGGGCGCGGCCTACGCCGACGCGACGGTCAACGATCTGTGGGTCGGCGGCGCGCTGGCCGGCGTCTCCTTCGTGGCCATCGTGATCTACGCCGCCGACGCGCTGCGCGAGCTCGCCGGCCGCGGCAAGCACGTCGCCGACGGCTGACGTGCGAGGCATGCCGTGTACGGCGGTAGCACAGACGACCGGTGGGAGCCCCTCCTAGGCAGGCTCCCCAGCGAGCAGTTCGAGATCGGCAAAGACGGCACCGGGCTGCTGGTGGTCGGCTTCGACGGATCGGGCCCGAGCCGCAACGCGCTCGCGTACGCGGCCGGGCTCGCCCGGCGGGACAACGCCGCGCTGCTCATCGCGTTCGTGGAGACGCTCACCAGCGCCACGTTGTGGTTCTTCGCGGGCTCGCCGATCATCCCCGACTCGGCCGGAGACCTGACCGAGGATCTGCGGAGCGAGCTGAGCGGGGTCGGCGTTCCGTGGCGGTTCGTCATGGTGCGGGGTGACACGGCGCGTGAGCTGGAAACACTCGCGGACTCCTGCATGGCCGACGCCATCGTGGTGGGCCGGTCCCGCTCGCTGTGGCACACGTTCGGCGGCTCGGTGGCCGTGGGGCTGGCCAGGCGTGCTCGCCGTACCGTGCTGATCGTGCCCTGACCTCGCCTCGCCGATACCGCCCTGACCTCGTAGGACGTCGCGTAGGGTGGCCGCATGAAACGTACTGCCGCTGCGTTCGTGGTGTTCGCGTCCGTTTCGTGCGGCGGGCAGGCGCCGGTCGCCTCACAGGCGCCGCCTGAGGTCCAGCCCCAGGCGCTGACCCAGCCGCCGGTGCCCGCGACGCCCACCCCGACGGCGAAGACCACCGGGCCACCGAAGTTCACCGCCAAGGTCACCAAGATCTCGCGCAGCCGCCTGCCCTACTCGTGGAAGCCCGGCTGCCCGGTCTCCTACCAGGACCTGCGCCTGATCACGATGACGTACTGGGGCTTCGACGACAAGGCGCACACCGGTGGTGAGCTGGTCGTGCGCAAGACCGTCACCGACGACGTCGTCAAGGTCTTCGGGAAGCTGTACGCCATGCGCTACCCGATCAAGCAGATGCGGCTCGTCGACGTCTACAAGGGCGACGACTACGACTCGATCGACGCCGACAACACCTCGGCCTTCAACTGCCGCGCCGCCACTGGGTCCAGCAACTGGTCCAACCACGCGTACGGCGAGGCGATCGACATCAACCCGCGCGAGAACCCGTACGTCACCGCGAGCGGCAGCACTGCCCATCAGAACGCCAAAAAGTTCGCCAAGCGCCCCGCGAAGGGCGAGGGCGTGATCAACCCGGGCGACCGGGTCGTCAGGGCCTTCGCCTCGGTGGGCTGGGGCTGGGGCGGTGCCTGGTCGGGCACCAAGGACTTCCAGCACTTCAGCCGCAACGGCCGGTAGCGACTCCGGGCTGACAGAATCAGATCATGGCGGCGAAGGACGGCGACGGTTGGACCCAATGCGAGCGCGGTCACCGGCACTGGGGGCTGCACGGGGCCTCGGGGCTCCTGGCCGTACACCATGACGAGCGCGGCATGCCGTACGTACTCATGCAGAAGCGGGTCTGGTGGAGCCACCACGGCGGCACCTGGGGGCTGCCGGGAGGCGCGCGCGACAGCCACGAGGACGCCGTGACGGGCGCGCTGCGCGAGGCGCACGAAGAGGCGTCCGTACGCGGCGACGAGCTGCGCGTGCAGGGTGTCTACCTGGACGATCACGGCGGGTGGGCGTTCGAGACCGTGATCGCCGAGTCGGCCGAGCTACTGGCCGCGGCGCCCGCCAACAACGAGAGCACCGAGCTGCGCTGGGTGCCGCTGCCCGAGGTCAAGGCCAGGAAGCTGCACCCCGGGTTCGCCGAGTCGTGGGACAAGATCCAGCCGGAGCTCACCCCCGAGACGCTGGTGCTCGACGTCGCCAACATCGTCGGCGCCCGCGCCCAGCACGGCTGGTGGAGGGACCGGCTCGGCGCGGCGACGCGGCTGCTGACCGACGTCGCGGGGCTGCGGCTGGCGCATTCCGTGCTCGCGCAGTGGTACCCGCGGATCGTGGCGGTCGTGGAGGGCGCCGCGAAGAGCGCGCCGGCCGTTCCCGGTATCCAGGTGGTGGCCGCGACGGGCAGCGGCGACGACGCGATCGTGGACGTCGTACGGCAGGCGCGGCCGTGGGAACGCGTGCTCGTGGTGACGGCGGACCGGGGGCTGAAGGAGCGCGTCAGCAAGCTGGGAGCCACGACCGTGGGCCCCAAGTGGCTGCTGTCACAGCTGGACGATTAGACCGCCAGTCACGGCTGGGCGGTCAGGACGCTGTCGAAGGCGGCCTTCAACCCGGTCACGTCGAGGACCCGACGCAACACACCCTGCACGCCCGTGAGCTCGAGCGACCCGCCGCGCTCACCCGCCTTGCGCTGATGCTCGACCAGCACCCACAACCCGCTGGAATCGCAGAACGCCAGGGCGGCCGTGTCGATGACGATCGAGACGTGACCTGCGGCGATGAGCTCACCCATGACCTGCTTGAGCTGGGGCGCGGTGAGCTTGTCGAGATCACCGCGCAGGCGCACACTCGCCGTGCCGTCGGCCCGTTCCACCTCGACGTTGAGATCCGCCACCTCCTGAACGTACACCGCCGTCACCACAGCCGCTATCGTGGTGTGCGCACTGGAGGGTTCGCATAGTGGACGAGTGCAGCCGCCTTGAAAGCGGCCAGGTCAGCGATGGCCTCGTGGGTTCGAATCCCACACCCTCCGCCACCCTTCAGGGTCCCGTCATTGCCGCGTGCGTCGCCTCGGTCTACCGCCCGCTCCGCGCGCACCCCCACGCCAAGCTCTACTTAGACGGGCGCGAACGGGTACTACCTACAGTGACCATGCATGACCTCCAGAACGACGACGTCGATCGGCCCAAGCGGCGGTACGTCACCGCGGCCTACAAGCCGCGCATTCTGGAGGAGTACGACGTGGGCGCTGGGACGCGGTCGGCGCCTCCCTCGGCGACCTTCTCGCAGGAATAGCCGCGGCGACGCGAATGGCGCGCCTCATGGGAAAAGGCCACGCCGGACGACAGCGCGCTGGGCGCGCCCAGGCTCGGCGCAATCCGACGAAGAAGCCGCGCTCGGTCGCCCGGAATCCCACCTGGACGTGGGATATCACGAACCAATCTCCTCACGGTACGTCGTGCGGCAACGACAATCCGTACATCGATGCGCTGTTTATAACACCGAAATGCTGTCCTGCGTTTCCGGAGAAGTCCGGCTCTCTCGAAGATGCGAGAAATTCCGTGAGCCGCAACACACCGGCTCAACAGATGAAAGACAGGAACCCCTTCGATGCCCTCACCCGCCGCCCGCGTTCGCGCTGCCCGCGCTCACTCCCCCCGTGCGGCGAATCCGTCGCCGACGCAGGCGGCCAACTGCAGGTAGGCCTCCCTGGTCGGTTCCTGGAGCCGCTCGAGGTCGATCTCAGCGCCCTCCTCCAGATGCGGGTCGTACGGCACGCGGATCACCGCACGGCACCTCGCGGCGAAGTGGGCCTCCAGCTTCGAGATGTCGACCGCCGACTTCGACCGCGGACGGACGCTGCAGAGCACCACGGTCGCGTCCCTGACCAGGTTGCCGTAGTGGTGCGCCTCCAGCCAGTCGAGCGTCGCCGACGCTGCCCTGGCGCCGTCCACCGACGGCGAGCTGACCAGCACGATCTGGTCGGCGAGGCCGAGCACGCCGCCCATCGCCGAGTGGAGCAGGCCGGTGCCGCAGTCGGTGATGCAGATCGAGTAGAAGTTCTCCAGCACCTGCGAGACGGCCTGGTAGTCAGAACCGCTGAACGCCTCGGACACCGATGGGTCGCGGTCCGACGCGAGCACCTCCAGCCGCGAAGGCGCCTGCGAGGTGAACGCCCTGATGTCCACGTACCTCTTGACCTGGTCGCTCTCGTTGAGCAGGTCGCGTACGGTCGCCGAGGTCTCCAGGGTGAGCTTGTCGGACAGCGTCCCGCGGTCGGGGTTGGCGTCGACCGCGATCACCCGGTCGCCGCGCATCGCGGCGAGGGTGGCGCCCAGGCCGACCGTGGTCGTGGTCTTGCCCACGCCGCCCTTGAGACTCAGTACGGCCACGCGGTGGTGGCCGGTGGCGACCGGGGTGCGGGCCCTGGTCAGGAGTTCGCGGCGGCGACGGACCTCTGGCGGCTCACCCGGCTTGATCCAGCCACCCGACGCCTTGTAGATCAGGCGGCGCCAGCCCTTGGAGGGGGCGTTGCGGCGGCCTCGGAGGAGCGACTCGGGGTCGAGGCTGTCCGCCGTGGGCTTGCCGGTGATCGGGGGGCGGGGCGGGGCGTTGAAGACCGGCACGGGGGCCGGGCGACGGCGCGGGGCGGGGGGTTCGTCGAAGGTGGGCGGCTCGTCGAAGGTGAGCGGCTGCTCGTAGGCGCGGTCCTGGTCGTACGAGCGCGGCTGGTCGAAGGCACGGTCCTGGTCGTACGAGCGCGGCTCGTCGAAGGCCCTGGGCCGCGGCTTCGGCTCATCGAACGCGCGGGACGGCGGCTCGTCGAACGCCCGGGACGACGGCTTCGGCTCGTCGAACGTGCGGGACGACGGCTTCGGCTCGTCGAACGTGCGGGACGACGGCTTCGGCTCGTCGAACGTGCGGGACGACGGCTTCGGTTCGTCGAAGTCGAAGGCGCGGGGCGGCGGCTCGTCGAGAGTCCGCGACTCCTCGAAGGCGGGCGGCTTCTCCGCGGCCGGTGGCTTGTCGAAACTCAGCGGCAGGTCGAAGCTCGGCGGCTTGTCCAGGGCCGACGGCTTGTCCAGGGCCGACGGCTTGTCCAGGGCCGACGGTTGGTCGAAGGCCGACGGCTTGTCCAAAGCCGACGGCTTCTCGAAGCTCGACGGCTTGTCGAAGCTCGGCAGTTTGTCGAAGCTCAGCGGCTTGTCGAAGGTCAGCGGGACCTCCAGCCGTGGCTCCGTGGCGTCCTCGGCGGGCGGCTCGAAGGTGCCCAGAGCGGGCTCCTCGGCAGTCTCCACCGGGCGCGGCTCGTCGAACGTCTCCGTGGGACGCGGCCACTCCAACGGCGCGGGCCAGGAGGACTTCGTCTCCTCCTCCTGCTCCGGCTCCTCCGCCGCCGGCTTCTTCTCCGGCTTCGGGAAGGACAGCAGCGAGTAGGAGTCGGTGTCGTCGGGCCGGGGCAGCGGCTTGAGCGGCGCCAGGAACCCGTCGTCGGCCTTGCCCAGGCTCGCCGGCGGAGTGACGGGCGCCGGTTCGTCCTTCGTACCGGCCGCCTCCTCGGTGAGCTCCTCCGCGGGCGGAGTGCCGTACACCGAGTCGACCGCGGCCCTGAACAGTGGCGTCGGCGACTCATGCTGAGTCGGCACCGAGAGCCAAGGGTCCTGGGGGTACGGCGAAGCGACGGAGTCCTCCGAGGCAGAGGCGCTGACCGAGATCGGAGCTTCTTCCGTCTCCTTGATCGCGTCCAGCCAGGCCAGCTGTTCCTCGAGAGATTCCTCTCGATCGTGTCTTGCCACCGTGTTTCTCCCCCTGGTGGGTGTAAAGGGGCAGCAAATACATTGCAGGTTAACGTCATCTGTATCGGCAGAGGTCGTCAACCTACAACTTCCTTGCCCGGCTACGGTGGTTGGCATGCGAGCCATCGAGATCACCAGGCCGGGACCACCCGAGGTTCTGGAGTGGCATGAGGTGCCGGATCCGCGTCCCGAGCGGGGCGAAGTCCTCATCGAGGTGACGGCCGCCGGGCTGAACCGGGCCGACGTCCACCAGCGTCAGGGATTTTACGATCCGCCGCCCGGCGCGCCTTCGTACCCGGGGATGGAGGCTTCGGGCGTGGTGGTCGAGATCGGCGAGGACGTGGAACGTTTCACCCCGGGTGACGAGGTGTGCGCGCTGCTGGCCGGGGGCGGCTATGCCGAGCGGGTGGCCGTGCCGTGGCAGCAGGTCATGCCCGTTCCCGAAGGCGTGACGCTGGTCGAGGCGGCCGGGCTGCCCGAGGTGGCGTGCACGGTCTGGTCCAACGTGTTCATGACCGGGCGGCTGCGGCGCAGCGAGACGCTGCTGGTGCACGGCGGGGCGAGCGGGATCGGGACGTTCGCGATCCAGCTGGCCAAGGCGTTCGGGTCGCGGGTCGTCACGACGGCCGGGTCGGAGGCGAAGCTGGCCCGCCTCAAGGAGCTGGGCGCCGACGAGGCGATCAACTATCGCGAGGAGGACTTCGCCGAGCGGGTGACGGCCGATGTGATCCTCGACATCATGGGCGCCAAATACCTGTCCAGAAATATCCGGGCACTCCGTACGGGCGGCCGGTTGGTGATCATCGGGCTGCAAGGCGGCGCCAAAGCCGAGCTCGATCTGGGCGCCCTGCTCACCAAGCGAGCGGCCGTCCACGGCACCACGCTGCGCGCCCGCCCGGTCGACGAGAAGGGCGTCATCGTGCGCGGCGTCGTCGACAACGTCTGGCCGTTGGTCAGCGCCGGGGCGGTGCGACCCGTGGTGTACGCGGAGGTGCCGATGGCGCAGGCCGCGGAGGCCCACCGAATGTTGGAATCGGGAGAGCACATAGGCAAAATCCTGCTAGTACGGTGAGTGCTATGAATGCTGAGGACAACAACACCCCCCACATCGTGGTGGTGGGCCCGGACTTCCAAGGTCAGGGCGATAGCGGCGAAGACGAGCGATCGGTCACGAACCTCGTCGAACAGCCCGCCAAGGTGATGCGCATCGGCAGCATGATCCGGCAGCTTCTCGAAGAGGTCCGGGCGGCCCCTCTGGACGAGGCCAGCCGTAAGCGGTTGAAGGAGATCCACGAGTCGTCCATCAAGGAGCTCGAGGACGGCCTGGCGCCCGAGCTCGTCGATGAGCTGGAGCGACTGTCGCTGCCCTTCACCGACGAGAACGGCACCCCGCCCAGCGAGGCCGAGCTGCGCATCGCGCACGCCCAGCTCGTGGGATGGCTCGAAGGCTTGTTCCACGGCATCCAGACGACGCTGTTCGCGCAGCAGATGGCGGCCCGTGCCCAGTTGGAGCAGATGCGCAGGGCGCTGCCCGGTGTGCCCCACGACGACATGCAGCGGCCGCCCGGCGGCTCGGGCCCTTACCTGTAGAGCCGCTCGAGTACGCGCGCGACCCCGTCCTCGTTGTTGGCCGCCGTCACATGGTCCACGGCGGCCAGCACGGCGGGGTGCGCGTTGGCGACCGCGTAGGACGTGCCTGCCCAGCCGAGCATGGGCAAGTCGTTTGGCATGTCACCGAACGCCACCACCTGTGATGGTTTGATCTCGTGCTGTTCGGCGAGCGCGGCCAGGGCGGTGGCCTTCGTGACGCCGTGCGCACTCATCTCGATCAGCCCCCTGCCGCTGGAGTGCGTGGCGGTCACCAGGTGTCCCACGAGCCCGTGCACGGCCTCGTGCAGGGGGTCCGGAGCCATGCGCGGGTGCATGGCCAGCAGCTTGGCGCAGGGCCGCGAGGTCAGTGTCGCCGCGCCCACGCGAAGGCCGCCGATGGCCTTGCTGTCCCATCCGCCGAGTGGGAAATCGGACTCATGCGCAAAACCACCTTCATACTCGACCGAAAAAGCGAGTTCGGGCACGTTCGCTCTTAGCTGAGCGACGACTTGCTCCAGTACCTCCACCTCGATGAGGTGAGATTCCACTATCCGTTCGGTATGCAGATCGTAGATCAACGCACCGTTTGCACAGATTGCCAACCCTCGGTGACGCACCGCACCCGCCACGCTGCTCATCCATCTAGGTGGACGGCCCGTGACGAACACGAGGACGGCACCAGTTTCTTCGACTCTCGCGAACGCCGCGGCGGTGCGGGGAGAGACGGTTCCGTCGGTGCGCAGAGCGGTTCCGTCGAGGTCGGTGGCCACTAGGCGCGGCGCGGCAAGGGTTCGCATAACACGTTCCAGTTTGCCCGGTGATGCCGCCGGCCAGAAATCTTCCTAGGGACGGGAACACCAACGCGCCAGAATGGTGTTAGATGTGATGGCGTTGTATTAGCTGATCCCGTAGTGAAAACCAGCATGACTTTGTCTGAGCCACCCCGGGTGCTTGCTGTACGACACACCGGGACTCGCGAGGTGCGGGTCCCATAGATTCACATCCTGAGGGAGAGCTTTTATGGCTCAGGGAACCGTCAAGTGGTTCAACGCCGAGAAGGGCTTCGGCTTCATCGCCCCGGACGGCGGTGCGCCGGACGTGTTCGTGCACTTCTCCGAGATCGTCGGCAACGGCTACCGCAGCCTTGAAGACGGCCAGCGGGTCGAGTTCGAGATCACGCAGGGACAGAAGGGGCCGCAGGCCTCCCAGGTCCGTGCCATCTGACCTGTAGCAGCGAGACAGACCGGGGTTCGCTTCCAGCGGGCCTCGGTCTTTCGCGTCTCCGGACGTTCGGCTGTCACTCTCCGTACAACGTCCGTCAAAAGCCCGCCCGCCGCGTTCCGAACAGTGGTGACAGATCGGTCACGGGTGTGACTCAACTCACATAGCCCCTGAACCATCGATCTTCCACGACCATCGACCGATATATGAGGTACGCGTGGTTGTGTCACCCTGCGACGTTGGTCGCGGTGTTCGTGCTGCTGCTCAACGACCACCTGCTCAAGCAGGTCTGGCCCGGATTCGTCACCGGCAAGCTCAGTGACGTGGCCGGGCTCGTCGTGGCGCCGCCACTGGTGGCGCTGGTCCTCGCCCGGCGGGCCGATCTCGGGGCCGTGCTGGTCACCGGGGTGCTGTTCGCGTTCGTGAAGACGACGGACGCGGGGGCTGAGGGGGCTTCCCAGGTGTGGAGTCTGGTGGCCGGGCCGTCGCGAGTCCTGGCCGATCCTACGGATCTGCTCGCGTTGCCCGCGCTCGGATTGGCCTGGTGGGCTCGCCGGAGAAGTCTCTCCATGTGTCCGGCAGGGCTCTCAGAGGGTCCAAGAGCGTCTCTGCGGCCCCCGGCGGGACTCTGGCGGCTTCCCGGGCTTTCAGGGCGTCTAACCGCGTTCTCGGAGCGTCTCACTGTATTCCCCCGGCGTCTGACGGGGTTCGGGGAGCGGTGGCGGGTGTTGGTCGTCGTGCCGCTGGCGGTGTTCGCGGTGGCGGCGACGGCTGCCGATACACGGTCTACCTCCGTACAGGTCGACGGGGATCGGGATTCCGTGCAGGTGGACGGGGAGCGGATCGTCGTGCTGGTGCGCGGCGGCGGCCCGGGAGGCCTAACCGGGATGTCCTCCGTGGACGGGGGCGCCACCTGGTCCGCCTACTACGGGAGGCCGGCGCGGCTGCCCCAGACCGCCGCCTGCGTGCCCCGGCAGCCGCAGCGGTGCTACCGGGTGCTTCCCGAGCGGCCGGCGGTCGCCCAGTCCGATGACGGAGGCAAGACGTGGCGGGACTCCTGGACCCGGCCGGATGACGTCAGGTCGGTCAGGCGGCGCGACGCGAGTTCCATGGCCGTGCTGAGTGCGCTGGCCGTACAGGCTCGGCCCGAGGGGCATGTCGTGGTCGTCGCCAACGGGCTCGACGGCGTGCTCGTACGGGACGTCTCCGGGACGTGGCGATGGCAGAGATGGCCGGAGCCGCTCTCGGCCCCTATGAACGACGCGGTGAACACCGATCCTGAGCAGCATGTGGCGCTGATTCTCGCCGCCCTGATGCTGCTCTCCGCCGCCGGGGCGGGGTTGCGGCGGCTCAGCGGCGTCTACACCGTCTCCGCGTTGGTGGTGTGTACGGGTCTGTACGCCATGTTCGACTCGGGCAGCGATACGTCGTTGTTGTGGGGCATCGATCCGATCAGCCTGGTCATGGGCTTGGCCATGACGCTGATCGGGGCGCTGGTGTGCCTCGGCCTCGCCATCGCCGGGCAGGCCAGGGGCGCGGCGGTGGCCGTCGGCTTCGGGGCGGCGCCGCTGGTGTACGCGACCGTGTACGTGCCCTTCTACGGCTGGGCGCAGGGGGCGCCGGACTCGTACGGCGTCGCGGTAGGGCTCGCCGTCGTGCTGACCGCGTGTGTGGTGACGGCGAGCGGCGCGCTCATCAGACACGCCACCCACTCCCGGACGGCCGACACGACCATGACCGGCTCAAACCACTAGTGGTTTGAGCCGGCGCGGTCTACTACTTGGACGGCTCCAGGATGTCGAGGCCGACGAAGGGGCGCAGCGCCTCGGGGACCACTACCGAGCCGTCGGCCTGCTGGTGGTTCTCCAGGATCGCGACGATCCAGCGGGTGGTCGCCAGCGTGCCGTTGAGCGTGGCCAGGTGCTGGGGCTTGCCGTCCTTGTCGCGGTAACGGACGCCAAGCCTGCGGGCCTGGAACTCGGTGCAGTTGGAGGTGGAGGTCAGCTCGCGGTAGCGCCCCTGGGTGGGGATCCACGCCTCGCAGTCGAACTTGCGCGCCGCCGACATCCCGAGGTCGCCCGCCGCCGTGTCGATGACGCGGTAGGGCACCTCGATCTTGGCGAGCATGTCCCGCTCCCAGGCGAGCAGCCGCTGGTGCTCCTCGCGCGCCTCCTCGGGCCGTACGTAGGAGAACATCTCCACCTTGTCGAACTGGTGGACCCGGATGATGCCCCGGGTGTCCTTGCCGTAGGAGCCGGCCTCGCGGCGGAAGCACGACGACCAGCCCGCGTAGCGGAGCGGCAGCTCGTCGCCGCCGAGGATCTCCTGGGCGTGGTAGCCCGCCAGCGCCACCTCCGAGGTGCCGACCAGGTAGAGGTCGTCCTCGGGGAGGCGGTAGATCTCCTTGTCGTGGGCCACGTGGAAGCCGGTGCCCTGCATGGTCTCCGGCTTGACCAGCACCGGAGTGATCATCGGGGTGAACCCGTTGGCGATCGCCTGCTGCATGGCCATGTTGAGCAGGCCGAGCTGCAGGCGCGCGCCGACGCCCTTGAGGAAGAAGAACCGCGAGCCGGACACCTTGGCGCCGCGCTCCATGTCGATGGCGCCGAGCTGTTCGCCCAGTTCCAGGTGGTCCTTCGGCTCAAAGTCGAACACGCGAGGCGTGCCATGGGTTTCGAGCACGACGTAGTCATCCTCGCCGCCGTGTGGCGCGTCCTCGTCGACGATGTTGGGCACCGACTGCACGAGCTCGTCGAGCTCGGCGCCCAGCGTCTCGGCCTCCGCCTCGGCGGCCTTGACCTGGCCGGCCAGGTCCTTGGCCCGCTGGAGCAGCTCGGCCTTCTCCTCGCCCTGCGCCCTGGAGACCGACTTGCCCAGACTCTTCTGCTCGGCGCGCAGGGACTCGAACGAGGTCAGCGCGGCGCGGCGGCGCTCATCGAGGTCGAGCAGCGTGTCGACGATGGAGTCGTCCTCGCCGCGGGCACGCTGCGAGGCCCGTAGCCGGTCGGGATTCTCACGAAGGGTACGCAGGTCAATCACGGATAAAGGCTACCGGCGCCCGGTGACCGCCCGCCTCCGGATTAGACGCGTCCGGCGCGGATTCGGGCCAGCCAGTCTCCCGCCTCGGCGAACTCCGGGTCGGCCGTGCCCTTCTTGATCTGCGGAGCGACGCCGTCGGCACGCGGGTAGCTGCCCAGGAAGCGCACCTCGTCGCAGATGCGATGCAGCCCGGAAATGGCCTCACCGACGCGGGCGTCGGCGACATGACCCTCGAAGTCGAAGTGGAAGAAGTAGCGGCCGATGCCGTTGCCGGTCGGCCGCGACTCGATGCGGGTCAGGTTGACCCCGCGTACCGAGAACTCCGTCAGCATCTCCAGCAGCGCGCCCGGGTGGTCGTCTGCCAGGAACACCACGAGCGAGGTGCGGTCGGTGCCGGTCGGCTCGGGCAGCGCGCCAGCGCGGCTCACCCGTACGAACCTCGTCACGGTGTCGTTGCGGTCGCCGATGTCGTCGGCGAGCTCCACCAGCCCGTAGTGCTCGCCCGCGATGCGCGCGGCGATGGCCGCGTCGTACGGCGAGCCGGGCAGCGAGACCTCCTGGGCCGCGGCGGCCGTCGAAGGCGCCGCCACCACGACCGCGTCGGGCAGCTCCCGAGCGCAGAACGCGCGGCACTGCGTGATGGCCGCCGGATGCGTGTAGATCCGCTTGATGTGCACGATCTCGGTGTCGGGCCTGGCCAGCAGCGAGAAGCGCACCGGAAGCAGCAGCTCCGCCGTGATCAGCAGCGGCTCGCCCCAGGCGAACTCGTCGAGGGTCGTCGTGATCGCGCCTTCGATCGAGTTTTCCAGTGGGACGACCGCGCCGTCGGCCTCGCCGTTGCGGGCGGCGGACAGGGCGGCGCCGACGTTGGCACAGGGCAGGCGGTCGGCTTCGGGCTCCAGGAGTCGCAGGGCCTCTTCGGTGAAGGTGCCCTCCGGTCCGAGATAGGCGAGTCTGGGCATGCATACAAAGTATCCGCAGGTTACCGCGTGGCGTATGAACCTTTACTCACACGGAAATCTCGCAGTCGAGCCCTCTTCACCATCTGCCGGCCTGAGCGTCTATCAGCGGGCCGTGGCCCAGCCGGGCGGCTCGCACCGCCTGCTCCTCCTCCGGCGACAGCGGCTCCTCCCCCTTGCCGCTCACCACCGGCCGCACATAGGTGCGGGTCTCGGACCGGCCGTTGATCGAGGTCAGCACGATGCCGTCGCCCAGTCCGTTGATCATCGCGATCGAGAACGACAACCTCCCGGTCATCTCCTCAAGCGCGTCGTAACGGCACACGGCCACGTCGCGGATGGCCTTGAGATCGCCCTTGCCCTCGCTCGTCTGCCTGACCAGTTGCTGCCGGCATTCGTCGAGCGCGGTCCTGGCCTCCTTGAGCGCCCGAAAGCCGATGCAGACGCCGCTCACCCCGGCAACGAGACCCACCATAACCCATACGGTAATCAACACGTAACAGAGGGTAATGTATCGTCAAGCCAGGTCGCGCCGCCTCGGCAACCAGGCGACCAACAACCAGACCAGCCCCAGCGCCCCCAGCCCGAACCCGTCCTGCACGATCTTGTCGAGCACCGGCACGCCCGCCACCTTCAACGCCACGCCCCACCAGGGGATGGGCAGCACGTAGTACAACCACACCCCCACGGCCACCCGCACCCTGACCGGATCCCGCCCGTCACCCACGATGGCCCCCAGCACCACGACCACCCAGGCGAGATGGTGGATCCAGGCGACCGGCGACAGCAGCACGGCCATGAGCCCGACCAGCGCGACGGCGGTCATCGGATCCTTGGCCTGGTACGCGTCACGCGCGCCGCGGAAGCCGTACCAGCCCACGACCGCCACCAGGCCGATCCAGAGCACGGACGTCACCGTGTCGTTCATGTAAAGGCGGATCAGCATGCCGCGGATCGACTGGTTGGTGGTGGCGGCGTTCGCGCCGAGCCGTTCGGGATCGAACAGCGCGGAGAACCAGAAGCCGGCCGCGTCGTGCGGGATCACCAGGAACGGCAGCAGCGTGAGCAGCGCCGCGGCGAACGCCGCCATGAAGAACGTCCGCCACTGCCGCGTCACCAGCAGGTAGATCAGGAAGACGCCCGGCGTGAGCTTCACCGCCGTGGCCAGCCCGATCAGGAACCCCCGCGGCCACCACGGCCGCCTGGCCACACAGTCGACCAGGCACAACGCGACCAGCAGAATGTCCACCTGCCCGAACCGGACCTGGTCCCGAATGGGCATCAGATAGGCGCAGGCCACCATGAGGAAGGCAAAGACCCACGGCGCGTACCGCTTCACCCCTCCGAGCACCCCTCCGAAGGAGTACGCCACCACGATGGCGAGCGACACGAAGACCCCGGCGGTCCACACCCACTGGGCGGTGTCCCAGGACATCTTGGCCAGCAGGACGGCCAGCATCGCCGCGATCGGCGGGTAGGTGAACGGCAGCAGTTGAGGCGCGGGCGTGGCGAACTCGTAGACGGGCCGGCCTTCGAGGAGCATCTGCCCGCCGGTCCGGTACACATCCAGATCGACCAGCCGCTGATCGTCGGGATTCGTCAGCCACTGCTGCACCAGCGGTGCGACGGCCACCGCGATGACCAGGACGGCAACCGCCCACGCCCACCACTGCCGCCGGATCGTCGTCGCCCTGCCACCTGTCACGGTGAGGCACGTTACCGTGGCTGTTGTTGATCGAGCGCGTCGTACTGGGGGTCCCGCACATGCAGCACGCCACCTTCAGCGCGCCCTCACACGTGCTTGCCGCGCTGCTCCGTCGCCGTTCGGCCACACACATCCTTGCCGCGCTGCTCCTCACCACCGTTCTGGCAGCCCTCTTCGGTGCGAGCCCGGCCGCTGCGGCAACGCCGACCGGTCGTGTGGAGGCGGCGACCTCCGTGCGTGGTCGGGTGGCCCTCATCGGGGTGCCGGGGCTCCAGTGGAGTGACCTGGACGAAACCCGTACCCCCAACCTGTGGAAGCTGGTCTCCCAGGGCGGCTCCGCGTCGCTTTCCACGCGGGCTGTGCCACCGCCCGACCGTGGCGTCACCTGCCCGATGGCCGGGTGGCTGACCGTGTCGGCGGGCCAGCGGTCCGGCACAGCAGGGCGTGGTTGTCCGGCGATTCCGGTGCCCCGGGGCGCCGGTGAGGGCGCCACGGTTCCGGGCTGGTCGGCGCTGGTCGCGTATCAGGCCGACACCGGGTACGACGCGCGGCTCGGCACGCTGGGCGGGCTGGTGACGTCCTCGGGCGGCAAGGTCGCCGCCATCGGCCCCGGCGCCGCGTTGGGCGCTGCCGATACGACCGGAAAAATCGCCAAATATGCCGATACCCCGGAGGCTCTCGGCGACCCCACTCCGTACAACCTGATCGTCATGGACGCCCCCGACCTCGCCGCCGCCTGGGCCCGTCAGCCGCTCGACGAGTACGGCGTGCCGACCCCTCTCCCCACCGCGACGAGACAGGCCGCCGTCACGCAGGCGGATCGCCGCATCGGCGCCCTGCTCGGCAAGCTGCCGAACGATACGACCGTCCTGGTGGCGGGCGTCTCCGACATCACCACGAACCCCCACCTCCACGTCGCCATCGCGACCGGCCCCTCCCCTAGCGGCCGGCCGTATCTGCACGGCTACCTGACGGCGACCTCCACCCGCCAGGACGCCCTGGTCACGATCACCGACCTCACCGCCACCGTGATCCAACTGCTGGACCTGGAGGCGCCCCGCGAGGTGGTCGGGCGCGCCTGGCAGAGCGACGTCACGGAGGCCCCGGCCACACCCGCCGACACGGTCAACGAGCTGTCGGACAGTGATCTGGCCAGCCAGGTGCTTCGGGAGGTTCGCGGCCCGTTCTTCGCCGTGTTCGTGACGGTCCAGCTGGTCTTCTACGCCTTCTCCGCCCTGGCCCTCCGCCGCCGTCGCCGCTCCGCCGGGGCTGGACAGACCCCCACCCCGACCACCGACCGTCCTGAAGGCTCTAACGGCCCTGAGGGCGGGGAGGGCGCTGACGGGATCGAAAGTGCCGCTCCCGCCCGGCCTGCGCCTGCCGGATCCACACCAACGGGCGCCTCGACCGGAGAAGCCGCACCCGCAGGAACCGGTTCCGCGGGTAGCTCGTCCGGCGAGACGGCTGCTGTAGGAGCCGCGTCTGCGATGCACATCTCTGCGGAGAGTCGCGGTGACATCGATGGTGCCGGTGCCGTTGGTGCCCATGGTGCCGGTGGGCCGGCAGCGTCGGGGCCGGTGCCGGCGAGTGCTTCTCGGCTGCTGGCGGTTGTGCAGGTGGTGGCCGTGGTCAGTGGGGCCATTGCCGTCTCCACGTTCCTCGCGCAGTTGGTGCCGTGGTGGGCCCTGCCTTCGCCGATGTTCGGCGTCATCGTGACCATCCTCGCCATCGCCGGGTTGATCACCGGGCTGGCGTTCGCCGGGCCGTGGCGGGCGCACGTGCTCGGGCCTCTTGCCGTGGTCGCCGGCATCACCTCCGTCGCTCTGCTTGTCGACGTCATGACCGGGTCGACGTTGCAGGTCAATGCGGTGACCGGGTATGAGCCCGTCACCGGGGGGCGGTTCTACGGGTTTTCCAACATCGCCTTCGCCGTCTACTCGACAGGGACCGTGCTCGGGCTGGCGGGGGTCGCCCAGTGGCTGCTCAAGCGGGGAGTGTCGAGGTTTGTCACGGTGCTGGTGTGTGGCGCGTATGGGGCGTTGGCGGTGTTCGCGGATGGGTGGCCGTCGTGGGGGGCGGACTTCGGTGGGGTGCCGGCCTTTGTGATCGGTTTGGCGGTCTTCCTCATCCTGCTGGCCGGGCGGCGGGTCTCGATCACGAAGCTGCTGCTGGTCGGGGTGGCGGGAGCCGTCCTCATCGGGGGCATCTCCCTCTTCGACTGGCTGCGGCCGGCGGCGCAGCGCACTCACCTGGGCAATTTCGTGCAGCAGATCATCGACGGTCAGGCGTGGACCGTGGTCTGGCGCAAGTTCAGCGCGATGATCGGCGTCACCGTCGGGAACTGGTCTCTCACGCTGCTCTCGCTGGTCGCGCTCGCGTTCCTCTTCTGGGTGCTCAATCGGCCGTCGCGCTGGGGTGCTCCCGCGCTCGGTCAGGCGTACGCGCTCGCGCCGACGCTCCGGGCCGGGCTGTTCGGGGCGCTCACGTGCGCTTTCATCGGGTTTCTCATCAACGACTCGGGCATCGCCATCCCGGCCATGGCACTCACGGTGGCGGTGCCGTTGACGCTCGCGGCTTCGGTACGCGCCCTGCAGCTTGCCACGCCCACCACACCAGAGCAGCGGTCAGCGCGATCAGTGCCCACGGGGCGATCCGCGACCTGACGACCGTACGGAGCCAGTCGAGGTCCTGAGGCATGACGTGGTCGAGGACGCGGGCGGGCAGGTAGGCGAGGGAGAGTATGAGCAGGTGCGTGATCAGCAGCCCGTCGAGCGCCGACGCCCCGACCAGGGCGAGCACCCCGAAAGCCAGCCCGTCGTACCAGGGCAGGATGTACGGCGTCGCGAACAGGTAGGCGATGACGATCACGACGGCGACCACAGGGGCGCTCAGCCCGGCCGACCCGGGAGAGGCGAGCGGGTGCGGTGAGCCCGAGGCGTGGAGTCTGGACATCAGGCGGAACAGCGACCAGGCCACAAGGGCGAGCACGAGCAGCGAGCCGATCTGGATCTCGCCCCGGTAGGCGCTGCCTTCGCCGATGATCGACTGCAGCCGCCCCTGGACGAGTTTCCAGAACGAGGCCAGTGAGATCGACTTGCTGGTGCGGGTCATCGGGCTGATCGCCTCGGAACCGACGATCACGTAGCCGACGACCACCACGGCCAGGGCGGTGCCCGCCATCAGGGCCAGGCGACCGGGCCGCCGTCGGAGCTCCCAGGCCGGGCCCAGCGCCACCAGGCCCGCGTTGATCTTCACCGCGACGCCGAGGCCGAGCAGGAGCCCGGAGCCGACCGGGCGGCCCCGGGCCAAAAGGGCGGCGACCATGCAGGCGACGGCCAGGGTGTCGACGTGCATGCCGGCGACCAACTGGTAGAGCAGCAGCGGGTTGGCCGTCCACAGCAGGGCCGCGCGCAGCCGCCGTTCGGGATCGTGTTGGGTGAAACGGTCGATCAGCAGGCCCGTCGCGATGAACGCGGCCGCGTTGACCAGGGCCAGGACGAAGATGGTCAGCCGGAGCGAGTCGCCGCCGATCCAGCTCGCCAGGGCCTGCACGGCCGTCGCCACCGGGCCGTAGACGCTCGGCTCCTCACGCCAGGGGGCTTCGACGGCGCCGGCGATGGGGTCGGCCGGCAGGTCGACGGCGCCGTGGGTGTAGGGGTTGACGCCCAACGTCACCATGCGTCCGTACGCGGCGTAGTTGAGGTGGTCGCCGGAGCCCGAGGGCGGCAGGAAGGCCAGCAGGGCGGCGGCCAGGCAGCCGAGGCGCACCAGCAGCCGGGGGTCCGGCAACCACTGACCGGCGCCCGGTGGGCCGGTGGCGAGCAAGCCGCTCGGGGACGCGCGAGTGAGCGCGAGCAGCAGACCCAGTGAGCCGAGTGCACCGAGCACGATCGCCGCTGCGGCGAGTGCCACCACGAGGTGGGGGCCGGGATCCAGGTGCAGGGAGAAGGGCGGTTGCCAGGCGGGGCCGCTCAGCGCGGGGACCATGACGGACGGGCCCAGCAGGCCGATGGCGATCGTCAGCAGGATCGAGGCGCCGATCGCCGCCGTGGCCGGCTGCGCGAGCCGGCCTGGCGCCTTTCCGCGCCGCGTCTCCGAAGTCACCCGCAAATTCCAGCACACTCGCCACGACGGTCAGGCCCGAGCTCAGCCAGCTGTGGATAACTCGGGAAGGGCGTCTGCCGAACACCTACCGCGGATACGGCAGATACGGCAGGACGATCCGAGAGCTCCGCGCGCCGTGACCCTCGTCCTCGGGCGCACCGCCGGAGTCCGCCTGGGACACGCTGCCGGAGCCTGCTTGTGACGCGCTGCCGGACCCCGCCCGGCCTTTCACGGACGCCCCGTCGGCACCCGCCCGGCCTTTCACGGACGCCCCGTCGGCACCCGAGCGGCCTTTCACAGATGCGTCGTCGGCAGCCGGCCGGGCTTCGGGCACGCCACCGGCACCCGCCCGGCCTCCCATGGGCGCGCCACCGGCGCCTTCCCGGCGCCTTCGCTCCGCCGCGAGCACGATCTCCGCCACCGTCTCCTGGACGCCACCGCTGATCTCCACGTACCGCAGCAGACCGGTACGTTCCAGAACGGTCACCAGCCGGTCTGGAGGGTTCGCCAGGATGATGCGGCCACTGCGCGTGGCCTGTACGCGCTGCAACGCCACCGCCAGCGCCCCGACCAGGGAGGAGTCGTAGAACACCAGATCAGCCAGGTCGAACACGAGAATGGGCCCCTCGGACCAGTCCCACACCTCCTGGATACGCGCGCTCAGACGCGCCCGACCGGCGTGATCCAGCTCGCCGCTCGCCCGAAGGACTGTGCAATGAACGTGGCGGATGGTGTCGATTCGCACTGCACGCGCGCTCATCGTTCCACTCACTTCCCCTAGCGTCGCCCTCCCCTCTGCCCGGGAAACGCCATGTCCAACGGTTCCGGACGGGTGAAGGCCGTCACAACACCACATGCTCAGACGACTTCGAAGGTGGCCATCATGGCCATGTCCTCGTGTTCGAGGTTGTGGCAGTGAAAGACATAGCGGCCGCGATAACCGGTGAACCGGGTGATGATCTCGACGGTCTGGGCGTCGCGCAGCTCAATCGTGTCCTTCCACTCCGGCGGCCCGGCGGGGCGCTCACCGTTGACCGACAGCACCTGGAACTGCGCCAGGTGCAGGTGTACGGGGTGGGCGACGTCGCTGGTCAGCCGCCAGATCTCGATGTCACCGAGCTTGGGCCTGGCCTCGATCCTCTCGGGGTCGAAGGGCTTTCCGTTGATCAGCCATGCGCCGCCGCCGTGCATGGTGCCGCTGTTGAAGTCGAAGTCCCTGGTCACGGCGGCTTTCGACGGGTCGAGGCGGTCCACGTTCGACAGCACTTGCGGGATCGTCGACTCGTCGGCCTCGTCGCGGTCCACGACGAACCGCATCACCTTGGACTGCGGGCCCTGTCCATCCAGGTTCCGCAGCTCGATCTGGTCGCCGATCCGGTAGGCGCCGAAGTCGACGACCACGTCGGCGCGTTCGGCCGGTGCCAGCCGTACCTGCTTGGCGGCTCTGGGGGCGGCGAGCAGGCCGCCGTCGCTCGCGATGCGTACCATCGGGCCGCCCGACGACAGCGCCAGCTCGTACGTCCGCGCGTTGGAGGCGTTGAGCAGCCGCAGCCGGTAGCGGGCCCTGGCCACCCGGAGCTGCGGCCAGGGGGCGCCGTTGACCAGGATGACATCGCCCAGCACCCCGCCCATGTACGCCTCGCGCACGCCCGGCTTGCCCGGCAGGCCCGGGTACGGCATCGAGCCATCCTCGGCGAACGACCTGTCGCAGATCATCAGCGGGAGGTCGCGGTCACCGGCGGGCAACCCCAGAGCCTCCTCCGCCGGGTCCCGTACCAGGAAGAACCCGGCCAGTCCCCGCCACACCTGCGGCCCGGTGTAGTCCATCCGGTGGTCGTGGTACCAGAGCGTGGCCGCCCGCTGCCGCAACGGGAAGGTGTAGTCGCGCCGCGCGCCGGGCTGTACCAGGTCGGTGGGGTAACCGTCGGACTCCGGCGGAGTGTGCCCGCCGTGCAGGTGCAGCACGGTCGGCTGGGTGAGGCCGTTCGACAGGCGCACCACGGTCGTCTCCCCGCTGCGGGCCTCGATGGTCGGGCCGGGGAACTGCCCGCCATACCCCCAGATGGGAGTACGCAGGCCGGGCAGGATCTCCACCTCGGCGGCCTGTTCGACCAGGTCGTAGTGGCCGGGACTCGACGGCTTGGCCGGCGCGGGCACCGGCAGCGGCACCGCGAACGGCTGGGGCAGCGGCGCGCCGCTGGTCAGCAACTGGGGCTGGGGCGTGCGGGACAGCAGCGAACACCCGGGCGCCGCCGCCACCGCCGCCGCGCCCAGCCCGAGCAGCCGCAACGCCTGGCGCCTGGTGACCGTCATGCCGTGGCCGGCGCACGGCGCGGCATCACCCGGCTGATGTGCATGACGCTGCCGCCGAACAGCAGCACGCCGAGCGGCACGTGCAGCGCCTTCACGTGCGCCATGCCCAGGGCCGCCTGGGCGACCGTGATCGCGAGAGTGAACGCGGCCGACCCCACGAAGCGCGCCGAACCGCCACCCGGACGCCACACCAGGATCGCCGCGATCAGGTTGAGCACGCCGGCGGCCAGCGCGGCGATCGCCGTGGCGGCGTGCAGGGCGCGGCCTCCGGGTGAGGACAGCAACTGCCCGGCCGTAATCGCCTGTGTCAGGAACGCGGCGGCCTGCACGATGGCCATGACGCGTAGCAGGGGAAAGAACTTCGGTGTCATGACCGAGATGGTGTCGATTGTCCTCGCCCGGGGCGTCGTGCCTGGGAAGACACCTGTGACTACCACGTGGGGCGCGGGCCGGACGCGACTACCACACAGGGAGTAGCGCCGGTTCCGACCTGGTGCGGAGGAGGACGATCGGGAAACGCCGTACTGTGCAGGAATGAGCACTCGGTGGCGGCCGCTCGCGGCCGATGTGGCCGTCTCAGTGGCGCTGGGCGTCATGCTGCTGGTGGTCGCGCTGTCGACGCCGGGCACGGGCGTGCTGGAATATGTCGTCGTTGTAGCCGGTTCGCTGTCGCTCCTCCTCCTTCGCCGGGCGCCGGTGGTGGCGCTGGTGATTTGTACCGTCTGCATGCTCGTCTTCTCGGTCGAGGCGCATCCGGGCCCACCGGCGGCGTTTCCCGTCATTCTGAGTGTGTTCGCGGCCGTCCATGCCGGACATCGGCTGGTGGCCGCGGGCGCGGGGGCCGTGTTCCTCGGCGGCAGCCTGGTGGCGAGCCTGGCCACCGCCACCGACCAGCCCGCCCTGAACAGCCTCCAGAACACGAGCCTGCTGATCGGCTGGTTCGTCGCCGCGGGCGTGGCCGCCACGGTGAGCAGGCACCGGCAGGCGTACCTCCACCAGGTCGAGGAACGAGCCGCCGAGGCCGAGCGCACCCGCGAGGAGGTCGCCCTGCGGCGGGCGGGAGAAGAGCGGCTGCGCATCGCCAGGGAGCTGCACGATTCGCTCACCCACAGCATCTCGATCATCAAGGTGCAGGCGGGCGTGGCCGTGCATCTCGCGCGCAAGCGCGGCGAGGAGGTGCCCCCGGCGCTGCTGGCCATCCAGGAGGCGAGCGGTGACGCCATGCGCGAGCTGCGGGCGACGCTGGAGGTGCTGCGTGACTCCGATGCCGATGCCGGTGAGGCGCCGGGTAGCGGCTTGGACCGGCTCGACGACCTGCTGGACCGGGCGCGGTCCGCGGGCCTGCCCGCCACGGTGCTGATCACCGGTACGCGCGGGTCGCTGCCCGCCGAGGTCGACAGGGCCGCGTACCGGATCGTGCAGGAGGCGCTGACCAACGTCGCGCGGCACGCGGGCGGCGCGTCGGCGGCGGTACGCATCGACTACGGCCTGGACGAGCTGGTCGTGCAGATCGACGACGACGGCCGGGCCGGCGCGGACACGACCCACGTGCCCGGTGTGGGGCTGCTGGGCATGCGCGAGCGAGTCGCGGCCCTGGGCGGCCGGTTACGGGCCGAGGCCAGGCCGGAAGGCGGATTCACCGTCCGCGCCGAGCTCCCTGTGAACCTCTCCACCACACACCCCACGAGCGTCCCTGTCGGACTCCCTTCGGGAGGACGGTCGTGATCCGCGTACTGCTCGCCGACGACCAGGCGCTCATCCGGGCGGGCTTCCGTGCGCTGCTGAGCGCCGAGGACGACATCGAGGTGGTGGCCGAGGCCGCCAACGGCGAGCAGGCCGTCGCCCTGGCGCTGGAGCACCGGCCGGACGTCGCGCTCATGGACGTGCAGATGCCGGTGATGGACGGCATCGAGGCCACCCGGCGGATCGCCGCCGACGAGCGGCTCCACGGCGTACACGTGGTGATCCTTACCAACTACGGGCTGGACGAGTACGTCTACAACGCGCTGCGGGCGGGCGCGGGCGGCTTCCTGGTGAAGGACACCGAGCCGACCGACCTGCTCCAGGGCGTGCGGGTGGCGGCACGGGGCGACGCGCTGCTCTCGCCCGCGATCACCCGCCGCCTGATCGGCGAGTACGTCGGCCGCCGCCCGAATCCCGCGCCCACCAGGCTGGAGATCCTCACCAACCGGGAGCGTGAGGTGACGGCGCTGGTGGCCAAGGGGCTGTCGAACGACGAGATCGCCACCCAGATGGTGATCAGCCCGACCACCGCCAAGACCCACGTCAGCCGGGCCATGACCAAGCTGCACGCTCGGGATCGGGCCCAGCTCGTCGTCTTCGCGTACGAATCGGGCCTGGTCCTGCCAAGGGGATGACGCCCTACGCGACATACTGGGCATAAGCAGCGCCAGGCAAGTGTGAACGTGATCTGGCGCATCCCTGAAGGGAGTGCCGGTGAGTATCATTTCGCGCGGCTTCCGAGGCCGGCGCAGGGAGGACGACGACCGGTTGCCGCCCGGCCAGTACCTGGTCGACGACTTCCCGGTGCTGTCGGCGGGACCGACGCCGCGGGTCCCGCTGGACCGGTGGGAGTTCGCCATCGACACCGAGGCCGAACAGACCCACCGATGGTCCTGGGCGGAGCTGATGGCGCTGCCGCAGGAGACACCGACGGTCGACCTCCACTGCGTCACCAAGTGGTCCAAACTGGGCACCGGCTGGCAGGGCGTCTCGCTCGACACGCTGTTCGAGAACGTCGAGACCTCCGTCGAGTACGCGCTGGTCTACTCCTACGGCGGCTACACCACGAACCTGCCCCTGGAAGACCTGCTCGACGGCAAGGCCTGGATCGTCCACCGATTCGACGGCGAGGAGCTCGAACCCCGCCACGGCGGTCCGGCCCGGCTGCTGGTCCCGCACCTGTACCTCTGGAAGTCGGCCAAATGGGTACACGGCATCCGACTGCTCGAAGAGGACTGGCCGGGATTCTGGGAGACCGCCGGCTACCACAACTACGGCGACCCGTGGCGCGAGCAGCGCTACGAGGGCGACTAGGTGCGCGGCCGCCTGGCCTGGCGAGCCGCCAGGCTGACCGGGCTGCGCGAGGAGACCGACAGTGCCCGCACGCTGGTCTTCCAGGTGCCGGGCTGGCCGGGACATCTGGCCGGCCAGCACGTGGACGTGCGACTGACCGCCGAGGACGGCTACAGCACCCAGCGCAGCTACTCGGTGGCCGCGCCGGCCGACGGCGACACGATCGAGCTCACCGTCGAACGGGTGCCCGACGGGGAGGTCTCGCCGTACCTCACCGAGATCATCGAACCCGGTGACCAGGTGGAGGTCCGCGGGCCGGTCGGCGGCTGGTTCGTCTGGCGGCCCGAGAGCAAGTCGCCGGTGCTGCTGGTCGGCGGCGGCTCCGGCATCGTCCCGCTGATGGCCATGATCCGCGCGCGCCGCCAGGCGGGTAGCCGGGTGCCGTTCCGGCTGCTGTACTCGCTGCGCGATCCCGGCCGCCGCTACTACGCCGAGGAGCTGCGCCGCCCCGACAACGGGCTCGACGTCGGCTACCTCTACACGCGGGCCGTCCCGGACGGCTGGCCGCGTCCGGCCGGTCGCATCATGCTGGACGACCTGGCCGAAGGCGGCTGGCCCGCCAGTTTCGAGCCGGAGTGCTACGTCTGCGGGCCGACGGGGTTCGTGGAGGCGGCGGCCGACCTGCTGCTCGCACTCGGGCACGCGCCCGAACACATCAGGACCGAACGCTTCGGCCCGACCGGAGGCTGACATGACCACCGAACACCTGGACGGCAACGCCCTGGCCGGCCCGCTCGCCGAGATCTTCGCCGTGGACATCACCGCGGCCGTCGGCCGGTGCGCGAGCTGCGGGCTGACCGGTCCCATCGCCTCGCTCCGCGTCTACGGCCCCGAACCCGGGCTGGTCGCGCGCTGTCCCGGCTGCGACGAGGTCGTGCTGCGCCTGGTCCGCGGGCCCGGCGCGGCCTGGCTCGACCTGCGGGGCGCCGTGTCGCTGCGATTGGGACTGCCCGAATAACGAATCCCACCCGATCCGGCTTAGTACACTCGGCACGCCAACCGGCCGAGATCTGTACGGCGGAGGTCTTGGCCGTGGGCAGCGGCCCGCGGCCCTGTCCCATGGGAGTCACGTGAGCAACGGGCTGCTGGACGCGCCGCCGTCCCCCCATGCGCCACCCCGCGGCCGCAAGCGCTGGCTGCTGTGGGTGATCGCGATCGGGGTGACGGTCGTGCTGCTGATCGCGGGCGTCACGGTAGGCGTCATCGTCAAGCTGACCGGCAACCTGAAGCACGACGACGTGACGGCCGAGGACCTCGGCGCGACCCGCCCGCCCAAGGTCGCGGGCACCGCGATGAACGTGCTGATCGTCGGCTCCGACCAGCGCGACGGCAAGAACGCCAAGTACGGCCACCACGTCGCGGGCGAGCGCACCGACACGATCATGCTCGCGCACGTCTCGTCGAAGCGGGACAACGCGATGGTCGTCAGCTTCCCGCGCGACTCGCTGGTGCAGCTCCCCGCCTGCCGCGCCAAGGCGGGCCTGACCGGCCAGCAGCCGCATCTGGGCATGATCAACGAGTCGTTCAACTCCGGCGGCATCGCCTGCACCTGGAAGACGATCGAGACGCTCACCGGCATCCATATCGACCACTTCGTCAAGGTCGACTTCACCGGCTTCAAGAGCATGGTCGACGCGGTGGGCGGCGTGGAGATCTGCCTGCCCGAGGCGGTCGACGACAAGAAGGCGCTGCTCAAGCTGGCCGCCGGGCGGCAGACGGTCAACGGCGAGCAGGCGCTCGGCTACGTACGTGCCCGTTACAGCCTGGGCGACGGCTCCGACATCGGGCGTATCCAGCGTCAGCAGATGTTCATCGCGTCGATGGTGAAGAAGGTCATGAGCGGAGAGACGCTCACCAACCCAGCCAAGCTCTACGGATTCCTCGACGCCGGCACCAAGGCCGTCACCACCGACCCCGGCCTGACGACCGGCGTCATGAAGGACCTGGCGGTCAGCCTGCAGGGCCTCAACGCGGGACAGATCCGCTTCATCACCACGCCGTGGCACTACTCCCTCACCCAGCCGGGGCGGGTGGAGTGGGTCCAGCCGCAGGCCGGGAAGCTGTTCCAGATCGTGTCCAAGGACGAGAGCGTGCAGGGCGTCAAGGGCGGGCAGACCAAGGTGTCCAGGTCCAAGATGCAGATCGAGCTGCGCAACGGCACCTATCGCACCGGTCTCGGCACGCAGGTGGCCGCCGCGCTGGAGCAGCGTGGCTATCACATCACCAAGATCGGCGACACGCCCCGCAAGCCGCAGGCGAACACGACCGTCTTCTACGGACCGAACGGCGAGACGGGCGTCCCGACCCTGACGAAGGACCTGCTCGTCTCCAAGACGAAGCTGGTCGCGGCGGCGCAGACCAGCCGGTTGGTGCTGGTGCTCGGCAACGACTGGAAGGGCACCAAGCCCCTCGCCACCAACGACACCGAGTCGCTGAAGGGCTTCGACGCGACCCACGACACGTGCGCGGCCTCCTGATCAGGCGATCTCCTGATCAGGCGATGAAGGCCGACAGCGCGGCCAGCGCCTCCACCACCTGGTGGGCGTCCGGGGTGCTCTCCGGGTCCAGCAGCCACTGGATCATCAGGCCGTCCGAGATCGCGATCAGCACCGAGATCAGGGCCTCCGGGGCGAACGGCAGCTGCACCCCCAGCTCCGCCGCCGCCCTGTTGATCATGTCGATGCCGGCCTGCCTGGCCCTGGCGTAGACGGCGGCCAGTTTCTCTCTCAGCAGGTCCTCGCGCAGGGCGGGCGGGTAGGCCTCCACGGCCAGGACCAGTTGCGGGCGCATTTCGGCGAAAACGTCGACCAGGGCCACCATGGCGCGTTCGAGCATCTCCCTCGGGCCGGCCAGCGGGCCGCCGAAGACCGCCTCCTCCACGTGCACGATCCAGGCGTCGTAGGCGCTCACGATCGCCTCGTTGAGCAGCGCGTCCTTGCCGCCGAAGTGGTAGCCGATGGAGGCCAGGTTGGTGCCCGACGCGGCGACCAGGTCGCGGGCGGTCGTCCGGGCGTAGCCCTTCTCCTGCAGGCAGGCGACGGCCGCCGCCAGGAGTCTCTCCCGGTATCCACTGAGCTCTGTTCTCGACACGCGTCTTATGCTACTGATATATACGAGCGTATATGACGTACGTATATATACGGAGGTAGAGAGATGCTCCCCCCTGGACCGAAACTCCCCGCGCTGCTCCAGACCGCCTGGCTTCTGACCGACCCGGTAGGCGCGTTCGAGAAGTGTCGCCGCAGGTACGGGCCGATCTTCACACTGCGCTTCTTCGGCTTCCCGCCCGAGGTCTATGTCACCACCCCCGAGCTGGCCGAAAAGGTCTACCAGCTCGACCAGGGCGGCGGCCGGGCCGGCCGGGTCCGGCGCGACTTCCTCGAGCCGATGGTCGGCGCGCACTCGCTGCTCACCCTGGACGACGATCCGTGGTGGCGGCACCGGCGGCTGCTCACCCCGCCGCTGCGCGCCAAGCAGATCGCCGGGTACGAGGGCGAGATCGCCGCCATCGCCGCCGAGAAGATCGCGACCTGGCCGCTCGGCACGCCGTTCGGGCTGCGCGACCGCATGCAGGAGATCACGCTGGAGGTCATCATCCGGCTGATCTTCGGCATCCGCGACGCCCAGCGGCTCGACCGGCTGCGCGTGCTGCTCCCGAAGCTGATCGAGGTCGGCGGCTCGGCGTCCCTGATGCTGCTGCCGCCACGGCTGCGCGAGGCCACGCGGCGCCTGCCGTTCGCGCCGTACGGGCGGTTCCTGCGGTTACGCGCGGCGGTCGACGAGATCCTGTTCGACGAGATCGGCCGGCGACGCGCCGAACCGGGCGGCACCGACGTGCTGGGCAGGCTGCTGGAGACCGAGCTCGGCGACCAGGAGGTGCGCGACGAGCTGATCACCCTGCTCATCGCCGGCCACGAGACGACGGCCACCGGGCTGGCGTGGGCGTTCGAACGACTGCTCCGCACCCCGGACATCCTCGACCGGCTGCCGCACGACGAGGAGTATCTCGACGCCGTGGTCAAGGAGGCACTGCGCGTCAGGCCGGTCGTCTTCGAGGCGCCCCGGCTGGTCGACGCCCCGCTCCGGCTGGGCGACTATGAGGTGCCCGCCGGATGGTACGCGGCACCGCTCATCGCGCTCATCCACCAGGACCCGTCGGTCTGGCCCTCACCAGAGGAGTTCAGGCCTGAACGCTTCCTGGACGGCGCGGACGCCCACGGCAAGGCGTGGATGCCCTTCGGCGGCGGCCGACGCTTCTGCGTCGGGGCCCAGCTAGCCCTCCTGGAGATGCGTGTCATCCTCCGAGAGGTGCTGAACCGCCTGGAGCTCTCCGCACCAGATCCGGCGCCGGAGGCCAGGCGGCTCAAGCTCGTCACCCTTGCCCCTGCGAAGCTGACACGCGTCAGCGCGCGTGCTCGGACTCCTGCTCGGACGCCGTAGTCGGGTGCATCTCGTCATGCGGCGAGTCGGCGCCCAGCTCCTCGCGGAGCCGGTCGTAGTCGATGTTGTGATTGGTGTACTTAAGCTGGCGAGCGACCTTCGTCTGCTTCGCCTTGGCTCTTCCTCGGCCCATGGCTACTCCCTAGTCCCCGCTGTCATCCTAGCCAACAACGTTACGACTTGAAGAATTATGCAAGTGCGCTGGATTAGTCTGGCAGTATGCACGTGGAGGTCAACCAGGCCAAGGCCGATTTCTTCCGAACACTCGGCCACCCCGCTCGCATCAGAGTGTTGGAGCTACTTCAGGAAGGCCCGCTTCCCGTCCGGGAACTCCTGGCCCAGATCGACATCGAGCCGTCCAGCCTCTCACAGCAGCTGGCGGTGCTGCGAAGAGCCGGGATCGTGAGCGCGATCCGCGAGGGAAGCACCGTCGTCTACACGCTGGCCACTCCCGAGCTGGCCGACCTGCTCGGGGCCGCGCGCCGCATCCTCACCGACATGCTCGCCGACCAGGGCGAACTCCTCGCGGAACTACGCGCCGAGGTCCCCTGACCGAGGGGCGGCCGACCAGGCGTCTGGGAGCTCCGACAATGCCGTCAATCCGACAAAAGTAAGAGCACGAGCTGGTCTTTCGGCAGTGTCGGGCGCCTCAGGGCCCTTCCTACGCTGCTGCTCATGATCCGCACTCGCCGCAGCGCCGCGGCCGTCCTCCTCACTCTGACCCTGCCCCTGTCGGCCGCGACGGCCGCCTCGATGTCGTTCCCGGCCGTCGCGGCCTCCTCTGCGGGCCGTTCCGAGGTGCGCCTCGCGATCCCTCGCCCCACCGGTCAGTACGGCGTCGGGCGCGACACCCTGCATCTCGTCGACGGCGAGCGCCGAGACCCGTGGGTGCCGGCAGCGGGCGCGCGTGAGCTGATGGTGTCCGTGTACTACCCGGCCGGCACCAGCGGGGGTGCTGCTCCGTACATGACCATGGACGAGGCCCGGCTCCTTCTCAAGGGGCAGAAGCTCGACACCCTCGTCAAAGCCGAACTGCTCGCCGGCACGCGCACGAACGCACGCGTCGGCGCCCGCCCCGTCGGCGGCAGGCACCCCTTGGTGGTGCTCTCCCCGGGCTTCACCCTCAACCGCGCCACCCTGACCACGCTCGCCGAGGAGCTCGCCTCCCAGGGCTACGTCGTCGCACTCGTCGATCATGCCTACGAGTCGTACGGCACCACTTTCCCAGGTGGCCGCACCCTGACCTGCGTCGCATGCGAGACGGTGGAGAAGGCCCCCTCCGATGAGGAGGAGAAGAAGCTGCTGGGCAAGGCCGCCGTCGGCCGGGCAGCCGATATCTCCTTCGTCATCGACCAACTGACCCACACCGGCGGACACGCGCCCGTCTGGAAGCACTGGAAGATGATCGATCCGCAGCGGATCGGCGCCGCCGGTCACTCGCTCGGCGGCAATGCCGCGGCGAGCGTCATGGCAACCGACCGCCGGGTGCGCGCCGGGGTGAACATGGACGGTACGTTCTTCGCGCCGATTCCGGACGCCGGCCTCGGCAAACGGCCATTCCTCATGCTCGGCACCAAGGCCCAGCACTCGCCCGACTCCACCGACACGAGCTGGCCGCGAGACTGGCGACGTCTGGACGGCTGGAAGCGGTGGCTGACAGTGGCCGACTCCGGCCACTTCACCTTCATCGACCTGCCCATTCTGGGCGGGCAGGCAGGGATCACCGACCCCACCGCACCGCTCTCCGGAAAGCGGTCGGGCGAGATCACCACGGCGTACGTCGGCGCCTTCTTCGACCAGCACCTCCGTGGCGAACACCAGCAGCTGCTGGACGGCCCGTCCACCACCAACCCCGAAGTCCTTTTCCAGAACCCCTAGGAACCGCGTTGAGGCCATCGCCCGCCAGCGGCTACTTGTCGGAGGAGGCGTTGGCGCCGGCCTCGCGGTGGGCGCGAGCCCTGACGACCTTGGGGTAGCGGGCGGTGAAGACGGCCGGGACGACGAACGAGAGCGCCTTGATGGCGATGACCACGGAGGTCGCGTGCGGCGCGGCGGCCAGCACGAAGGTCAGCGAGACGGCGGCGACGGTGAACGCGATCGCCCAGGCGGTGGTGATCACCACGTTGACCCGGTAGAAGACCGGGGTCTCCCAGACCTCCTTGGGCGCCATGGTCCGCGCGATGCCGAGCGTGAACGGCTTGCGGATGGCCAGGGAGCCCCAGGCGGTGCCCGCGAGCCAGACGTTGACCAGTGCCGGTCCGTACGGGGTGAGGACCGAATGCGGATCGACCAGCGACAGGACCGTGAGGCAGGCGAAGAACACCGCGGCGCTCGACTCGATCACCATCTCGTCCCAGGCCCGCCCCGACCGGCGATCCACGAGGACGAGGACCAGCGCGATGACGAGACCGGTGATGGCGCCCCAGCGCCACTCGTCGCTGGTGGCGATGATCGCATAGAGGATCCAGGGGGAGAATCCCAGCAAGCCGCGCATCTAGAGCTCCTCGTGACGTTCCTATGTAGACATGTCGAAAGTAGAACCTGCGGCGTCGATATGTCAATATAGGAACATGAGTCTTCGACACGCCGTGCTCGGCCTGCTCTCCGAGGGACCGGCGAGCGGCTATGACCTGATGAAGATATTCGACGTCTCCCTCGCGAACGTCTGGCCGGCCACGCAGAGCCAGCTCTACGCCGAGCTCGGCAAGCTGGCCGACGCCGGTTTGGTGAGCGTGTCAGCCGAGGGACCGCGTGGCCGCAAGGAGTATGCGATCACCGACGCGGGCCTGGCCGAGCTACGTCATTGGATCACCGAGGTGGAGCCGGTCAGGGCCGCGCGCAGCGACATGCTCCTGCGGGTGTTCTTCCTGGCCCAGGTGGATCCGCAGCAGGCCAAGGAGTACCTGCGACAGCAGGCCGAGATCATGACCAAGCAACTGGAACATATCGAGAGCATCCGGGGCTTCGTGGAGAGCGGGAAGGACAACTTGTCGGTGTACGGGAGGATCGCGCTGGAGTACGGCCTGCGCCTGGCCACCACGCAGCGCCAGTGGGCCGAATGGGCGGAAGAGCAGATCCGTTAAGCTCGCCCCATGGTCTCCGAACTGTTCGACCCGAAGGCGTGGCAGGTGGTCGAGGGATTCGACTTCACCGACATCACTTATCACCGGGCGGTCGACCAGGGCACCGTGCGGATCGCCTTCAACCGCCCAGAGGTGCGCAACGCGTTCCGGCCGCAGACGGTCGACGAGCTCTATCGCGCGCTCGACCACGCCAGGCAGACCACGGACGTGGGGTGCGTGCTGCTCACCGGCAACGGCCCCTCGCCCAAGGACGGCGGCTGGGCCTTCTGCTCGGGCGGCGACCAGCGGATCAGGGGCAAGGACGGCTACCAGTACGCCGACGGCTCGGCGTCCACCGGCCGGCTGCACATCCTGGAGGTGCAGCGGCTGATCCGCTTCATGCCCAAGATCGTCATCTGCGTGGTGCCGGGCTGGGCCGCGGGCGGTGGGCACAGCCTGCACGTCGTGTCGGACCTCACGCTGGCCAGCGAGGAGCACGCCCGCTTCAAGCAGACGGACGCCGACGTGGCCAGCTTCGACGGCGGCTTCGGGTCGGCGTACCTGGCCCGGCAGGTCGGGCAGAAGTTCGCCCGCGAGATCTTCTTCCTCGGCGACACCTACTCCGCCGCCGACGCGCATCGGATGGGGATGGTGAACGCCGTCGTCCCCCATGCCGCGCTGGAGGAGACGGCGCTGGAGTGGGGCCGCAAGATCAATGGCAAGTCGCCTACGGCTCAGCGGATGTTGAAATATGCCTTCAACATGATCGATGACGGGCTGGTTGGGCAGCAGGTGTTCGCGGGCGAGGCGACGCGGTTGGCGTACATGACGGACGAGGCCGCAGAGGGGCGCGACTCGTTCCTGGAAAAGCGCTCTCCCGACTGGTCGCCGTTCCCCTGGCACTACTGATCCGCTTGCCGCCGCCCTGAGGACGGCGGCACACCACCCGCAACGTGAAACCTTGTCGTTATTCACCGGCCGATGGCGCCGAATTCCGTCCTCCGTTATTTAGAGTTGCGGCGTGAGCGGAGATTTAGTCCCGCAGCCGCCAGAGTCGCGGATGTCCGACGCGGATCGCGAGCGAGTCGCGATCAGGCTGCGTACGGCGGTCAGCGAGGGGCGGCTGACGATGGAGGAGTTCGAGCAGCGGTTGAGCGGGGTGCTCGGCGCCCGGACGTTCGGCGAGGCTGAGCCGTTCGTCGCCGACCTGCCGGGGAGCCGGGTGGCGGCACCGGCACCGGAGAGCGGCGAACTGCGCTCCACAGCGGCTGCTCTCAAACGGCGCGGCCAGTGGGTCGTGCCCCGGCTGCTGCGGGTGTCGGCCAAGGCCGGGGCGGTGAAGCTGGATTTCACCGATGCCGTCATGGCCCATCAGGTCGTGGAGATCGAGCTGGACGTGTGGGCGGGCTCCACCACGCTCATACTCCCGCCCGGCGCCTCCGTGGACATCGACAACGTCGAGCTGATCGCGAGCCCCTCCAAGGTGCGGGGTGTGACGAGCTCGCCGTTCCCCGGGGACGGGCGACATTTCGTGGTCCACGGCAAGCAGCGGGCCGGCCGGCTGCTCGTCCGGCACCAGCACCGCTTCTGGTTCTGGCGGTGGTGAGCCCCGTACAGAGCGCTGGTCGTTTGAGGGACCGTCCTGATTAAAGTAGCTGTCAAGGGTTCCCCCCTATGGTGCTTCCGTGATCACGCCTTCTTACAGCAGGTCGACGCGGCTGTGCGCGGTCGACGACCTTGACGTACGGCTGCGGGTGCTCCTCGACGGCTACGCGGAGCAGCACCACCTCGGGGATCTGCGTGAGTCGGCGCGGATCTGCTGCGAGACCCACAGCGTTCCGCTTCAGCAGTCGCGGCGCGGGCTTTTCCGCAGGCTGGCACCTGCGCCGAAGACGGTGGAGAACCGAGCCGCCGCGGTGGTCACGGACACGTTCGTGGTGATCGCGCTGGTCCGGATGGACGGCGAGTCGGTACGGCTCGGCGCGCGCTTGGCCGATGCTGTCCTGGACGGTCCGAAACCCCAGGTGGCAGGCATGTTCGTGCACGCGCGTTGGCTGGGGCACGGCGAGGCCAGCTCGTACCTGCTGCCTCTGGACTCCGGCTCGGACGGGCAGGCATTCCTCGCCCGTCTCCGTGGCCTCACCGCCGCCGCCCGCACGCGGCCTTGAGCTCGCCCGCGGTCGGCCACCGCTACGAGACCGTGCGACCCCCAGGCGGAGTCGTTCACCTCCTTTACCGCCCGTCTCAACCCAATCGTGACCAAGGACTGCAATTCTGATACGTCCTTTGACTCGGCCTTGGGATGGGGATGAGACAGTTGCCGGCATCGAGGGTGTGGCGCCGCTTCGTCAGGCACGCGTCCGCTCTCTGGCTCGTCGGCGCGGTGATCGCGTTAGCCCTGCCGGCTCCCGCCCAAGCCCTGGCCGACAAGACCCTCACCCTGGCCTACACGTGTACAGGCGGCCCGTTCACCGACACATCGCTCAGCGTGCCGCTCACCATGCCCGATACGGCGACTGGCACGTTCGACGTCAAGTGGCGAATTCCCGCCCTTACTCTGCGCACGCCGCCGACCACCACCACTCAGGTCCACGTCGCCGGGAAACTCACGGTGACTGGCGGGACGCACACGGATCTCGAGAAGACCGGGGCGAGCGTCACCTCCGGATCCACGTCCGTACTGGCCGCACAGGTGACGAGCACGGTGTCTGTAACCGCCACCACGGGTGACGAGGTGACGGTCAATGGAGCCACCGATCAGGGCAGCCTGAAGCTGAGCCTGGCCAGCGCGCCGTCGGACGTGACCACGTGCACCACGACCAGCACGACCAGCGTGGTGGTCACGGTCGGGCAAGCCACCGGGTCCGGGACCGGCGACGTGGTCACCTACTCGTGCAGGACCGGCACGGAAGCCAGCCCCCAGACCGTCAAGATCCGCGTCACGCTCACGATGCCGACGAGCACCCCCAAGGCCGGCGAACAGTTCTCCATCGGCTGGTCGGGCACTTATGAGACAGGTTCCGAACTCGAGGCCCCGTCGACCGGGCTTCCTCCCGGCAGCAAGCTGTACGCGTACGCCTCGATCTCCGGCCTTTCCCAACTGACCTCCGCAGACGGAGTCGGCGAGCTGGGAACCGCCACCGCGAGCGACCCCATCACGCTGCCCACCAGCGTCGATATGAAGACGAAGTCCAAGAATTCCGGCTCGGCGACGGTGAAGCCGGCGGCCATCAAGATCGGCACCTCACCGAGCGTCTCCGTCATCGAGTGCGAGGTCCAGAACGCCTCCGCCCTGAAGACGTACCCCCTCACCATCGGCACCGGCAGCAAAACTTCCTCCACGCCCGATCCCGAAGAGACCCCGACCACAACTCCCAAGTCATCGACCAAGACCTCCTCCAAGACCTCGAAAACCCCGAAGGCAGGAGCCGACACGGGCGCGGGCGGCGACGCCGGCCCGGACGGCCGCATGTTCGTGCTGACGGGCACCGCCCTGATCGCAGCGGCCGGCATCGGCGGCCTGCTCATGCGCCGCCGCTCTGTGGTCAAGCCCTGAGCCAGGGACCGTGATCGCGATTCTGTCGGCCACCGCTGTTATGAATGACGCCATTATCTGATCTTCGTCCGGAGGCAGGGTTTCAATGGCGTTGGTGACGTTTCGCGATGAGACGGCGACAGGACGGGCGTTAGAGGAGTTCTCCTTGCCGGACCTGCCTGAGCGGATCTCGGCCCGGGAGCTGGTACGGCTGCGCGTACGCGAGGAGGTGGCCCGCTACAACGCTGCCCCCTCCCGCCAGTTTCGCGGCCTGGTCAAGCCCAGCGATGCCGAGGCCGAGCTGAACGGCTACCGGATGCCAACCGCGCGCAAGCTGAACTGGGAGCGTCAGGCCGACGCCGCCGAGGCCGCCTTCGCCCGCAACGGCTTCCTGTTGCTGGTCGGCGACCGCCAGATCGAGGACCTGGACACCGAGATCGACCTGATCGCCGACCCCGTCGTCTCCTTCGTCAAGCTCGTCCCGCTGGTCGGCGGCTGACGTGGGCGTTCTCGACGGCCTCCCGCCCACACGGCAGACGAGGTTCGGGCTTGGCGTGACCACCTGATGGCGATCGGTCTGCGCCAGCCGTACAAGCAGGCATTCCGCGAGCTCTACCTGCTCACGCCCGCCGAGGAGGAGACGCGCGACCACTCGCGCCGTTTCTCCAACCACCTGCTCCGGTACGGCCAGGCCAAGGCGCTGCTCACCAGCCGCGGCTGGACCGGCATGACCCTGGGCCACTGGGACGGCGCGGGAGGATCCGGATGGTGCACCGCCACCAAGGAGCTGCCCGGCGGCCTGACCGCCGCCTGGGACTTCCACCTGGACGAGCACTCCTACGAACGAGACGGCTACGGCACCGCCTCCATCTGCGTCAGCGGCGATCTCCGCTTCACCTCCGAGGGCGAGACGGTCCTGCTGGCCGAGGTGCCCCCGCTCATTCTGTCGGAAGCGCTGCGCGACGCCGACCTGGCCGTCGGCGTCACCTCCACCGGGCTGGACCCCAACGGAACCGGCGACTACTGGCAGTCCTACAGCTTCGGCGATCTGACCGAGTCCGCCCAAGTCCGCCGGGACGCCCTGACCCGGCTGCTGCCCCGCCTGACCATCGCCGACCGCTGCACGCTGGACGAGCGGTTCCTGCGTGTCCGCGGCGACCTGCGCACATACCGGATCCACCTCGGCTCGGGCAACATCCTCATGGAACCTAACGACGCCTATCTGTGCATCGTCCCCCGCGGCTCCGGTGACCAGGTCTTCCTGCCCTTCGAGGAAGATGGCGGCATGCTGTCGATCATCCTGTCCAAGGCCTTCCTCCTGGCTGCCGACACCACCGTCACCGACCCATCCATCACCCGCCAGATCCGACCCTGAGGTCGTCCGTGCCGTCGCCGAGCCCCACGCCTCGATCAAGACCTCCTCCAAAACCTCCAAATCTCCGAAGGCAGGAGCCGAACGGGCGCAGGCGGCAAGGCCGGTCCGGACGCCGCGCAGTGGCTGAGGATCTCAAGCCGTACGACGTTTGGGGTCGGTGTCTCGTTTCTCATGCGGGTACAAGTACCATTGGGTACCGGAGGAATATCATGGCTGCATCGAATGTCGCACCGCTCAAAGTCGATTCTGAGACCGACCAACTGATCTCGCATGGAGCGCATTTCCTTCACGTGACCAAGAAGGAGTTCGTCGCGCAGGCTGTACGGGTCTACCTCCAGGTCCGCCAGGCGGAGTTGCACGCGGCCATGCAGGAGGCGATGGCTCAACTGGACGGGACACACGCGGCGCGGGTCGCACTCGTCGCCGGGCTGACCGAGGAGCAGATCGAGGAGCTAGGAGGGGTGTCCGAGGGATGAAGCCGACTCGTCCGACCATCCGCTGCCTGCGCGAAGACCTCGGCTTCACCAAACTCCCGCCCGCACGGGTGGCACTGAACGAACTGGAGCATCCCTTGCTCCGTAAGGCCTCCGCACAGTTCTCCGGAGAGGGGCCGAGGGAACGGATCGCTTCGGTCGACGACAACGTCCTGTTCAAGGTCAAGATTCAACGATGGCGAGGAGCAGTGTGGGCCGACAGCCGCTGTCCTTGGCTGGTAGGGGCAGGCAGGCGGGAAGACGGCAGCCCGGACGACTTCTATGCGGCCCTCGCCGAGCGAGGACGACACGCTCGCAAGCTCTATAACAGCGGCAACTCTCCTGCGCTGACGACCGACACTCACACCGACGGCTTGCTGCCCAGTCCCCTCGACGAGGCGCGCCTACGACTCGAAGACGTCGAGCGCCAAATGCTTCGAATGGAGAGCTGCGTTCGCAGGCTGGTCGTCAACTCGCTGCTCAACGGGCGCGAGGAGCGCGAGGAGCTCAGCGGCTACACACTCGCCGTTCTCGTACGTGCTCGGGAAGACCACGAGACTTATGTAGGCATCCGCATCATCGGTAGCGTCACCATCGCCGAGCAGGCAGCTGTCCTGGACGCCGTACCTGGGTGCGAACGTGACAGCTGGTATCCCGACGTCATGCCGCACCGCGAAATCGATGCAGGTGAGGTGATCTGGTCCAACCTCATGGATCCGCACGCGGCCGCTTCGCTTCTGGCCGATGGCGGACTGGGCTAGGGTTCCCAACCGACCTCACCGCAACAGCTCTCCTGGTCAGAGAATCGGCGCGACGGGTGAGAGGATCAGCCACGAGCCGAATCCCGGCGGCGAACAGCCTCTGAAATCGCAGCTCCCGATACCTCTCGTGGATTTCTGCACGGAAGATACGCACAAGCCCGGCGGAATCACCACAAGCGATAGTTACGATCACGCGGTGGACACAACGAGCGATCTTCCTGACGCGCGTCGTCGGCGCGCTCCCATGGATGTCAGCGACAGGGCATGGGGGACGGTCGCCGTTTTGCTGGGACTCGTGATGCTTTATGCGACGAGCGCTCCCGGGGGGCACTTCACGTGGCTCATGTTCGCCGGCGTCTGCTGGCTGCTCTTCGGCCTCGGCTGGCTGGTCGTGCTTGGTGGCGTCCTTGTCAGGCGGGGGAGACTCGTCACATTACGCCGTCACTGGCCGTTCTGGGCTGTGCCGCCCCTGATCGTGGCACTGGTCGGCTCACTCGTCTACGTCGGTGCGCCGGTCAGGATGCGGTTCGAGTTGTCGCGCCCCGCCCTCGACAACTTCGCGAAGACGGTGTCAGAGGGGACGCCGCCCGGGAAGCGAAACTGGATCGGCCTGTATCCCGTCGAGTACCTTGACGGATCCCGCAACGCCTTTGGTTTCATGATCGACGACACGGGCTTCCTCACCAGCTACGGCTTCGCCTGGAGTCCGAACAGTGAGCCGGATATCGACGGGCCTGGCTACTACTGCCATTTCAACGGACCCTGGTACATCTGGGAGATCAGTGACTAACAGGCGGTCCGGCCATCTCGGGCGCCAGGGCCAGGAGCCGGTCAGAGAGGCTCCCGCCGTAGTACATGATCTCCACCGCCCCGCGATGCCTGATCAGCTTCAATATCTACTTCCTAATCAGTGGACTATGTATATCAATATTGGACGAAAGGAGATCGGTTCTGGTCTGCTAAGCGGTCATTGACGTCCATCGAGGTCGTGATCGCGTTCAGGTCTCTGGCCCGTGAAAGCAGGTGTTAGACCATGTCCTTAGGGCAGTTCAGCCCGTCCCGCCGTGCGTTGCTGGCCGCCGCGGCCCTCCTGCCGCTGGCGGGAGGCGAGGCCAAAGCATCGGCCGCCGCCCCCAAGAGCGCCCAGTCCTACTACGACCGCGCGGCCAGGCTGGCCGGCGACGACCCGGTCCTGCGGGCCCTCGTCAAAGCCCTCACGCCGGGCCTCTCGATGCCGACCGTGAAGCCCCTCCTGCCACTGAGGACCTTCGACGACGTCGCGGTGCTGGGCACCAGCTTCGTCCAGGCCACGGCCCTGCTCACCTCCCAGGGCATCATCCTCATCGACGCACTGGGATCACCGGATGACGCCGAAAAGATCATCGTTCCTGGGCTGCGTTCTGTGGGAGCGGATCCAGCGAAGATCAAGTACGTGGTGGTCGCCCACGGCCACAGCGATCATTTCGGCGGCGCCCAGTTCCTCGCCGACCAGTACGGCGCCCGAGTCATGATGAGCCGAGCCGACTGGAACCTCGTCGCCGCCGAACGCCCGGCCAATGCGCCCAAGCGAGACCTGGAGATCTCCGACGGACAGCGGCTCACCCTTGGCGAAACCACAGTCGCGTTCCACCACACGCCCGGGCACACGCCGGGCACCGTCTCGCCGATCTTCCCGGTGCGCTGGAAGGGGCTACGGCACACCGCGATGCTGTGGGGCGGGACCGCCCCGCCCGCCGCGACCGCGGACAAGCGCACCACTCTCTCCTCCGCGCTCGCCTTCGCCTCCAGGATGAGGCAGGCAGGGGTGGACATCGAGCTGAACAATCACGGGGGCGTCGACAACGGCCTGGCGCGCATCGAGGAGTTGCGCGCCGGGTCGTCGGGAGCGGGGAATCCGTTCGTCATCGGCCGTTCCAGGACGCAGCGCTTCATGAAGGTCATGGAGATCATGCTGCGCGGCCGCATCGTCCAAGGCCAAGAGGCGAACGCCGGCACGCCTTCAGGCGCCGCGGCCGCCTCACCGGGACGATCGACCCCCGTCTGCTGCTGATAGACGCCCGGGAGCCTGGGAACGTCGGCGGCCGGCAGGGCACGCGGATCGGATGGTGGGCCGCCACGTACTGGACGGCAGGCTGCTGCTCCTGGCCAAGCACTCGGGGTCAGAGCCAGTTGACCGGGACGTCCGGGCAGAGTCGCTGGTAGGGGCTGGCGTCGCGGGTGATGATGCGCCAGTCGGTGGCATTGCCCACGTCGGTGCGGCGGTGTGATGCGGCGAGTGCGGTGTGAGCGGCCGGTAGCGAGGCGACGTCGTGCTCCGCCGCCAGGGAGCCGACGGTGACGGCGTCATCCCTGTCGAGGGTGTCGACGTGGTGGGCGATCATGTACAGCAGGCCCTGCAGGCGTTCGCGGGCGGGTTCGGTGCGGACCTGGCGGGCGGCCTCGGCGGCGACGATCGTGGGGATGACGATGGGGTAGCCGCGGCGGACGGCTTCGCCGATGATCACTTCGATCTCGATGTCCTTGGCGAGCCAGTCGGTGAGGGCGGCGTGGTCGAGGACCAGGCCGGTGTCCAGGAAGCGCACGGCTATCGGTGGCTCTCCTCGATGCGGTCGAACATGGCGCGGACGCGGGCGAGCGTGTCGGCGGGGGCGTCGTTGAGGTCATAGCCGACGAGCTCGCGCCAGGCTGCCATTCTGCGATCTCGGTCGAGCTTCTCGGCGACGGCTTCGTCTATGTAGGTGGAGACGGTGACGCCGTGGGCGGCGGCGGCTTGCTTGAGTTGCCTGCCGACGTCCTCGGTGTGGGAGAAGCTGGTCCGCTTGTCCTTCGTCTGCATACGATTGAGGATAACACTGCATACGTTTCGCCTGCGGCAGACTGGGTGGGTGGAGATCGTGGTGCCTGCTGCTTTGACCGAGTTTCACGTGAAGCATGATGGAGAGGCCGGGCGGGCCTGGTCGGCCGGGTTGCCCGCGCTGGCGGAGCGGTATCTCGAGCGATGGGAGCTGCGTCTCGATGGCGAGCCCGCGCACGGGATGGTGTCGCTGGTGCTGCCCGTGGTGCGGGCCGATGGCACGCGGGCGGCGCTCAAGCTGCAACCCGTGAGCCACGAGAACGTCGGCGAGGGGCCGGGCCTGCGGGCCTGGGCGGGTGACGGGTCGGTGCTGCTGCTCGACGAGGACCCCGCCACCGGCACCCTGCTGCTCGAACGGCTCGACGCCGAGCATCCGCTGTCGGCCGAACCCGATGTCATGAAGGCGCTCGGGATCCTCACCGAGTTGCTCCGGCGGCTGGTGGCGCTGCCCGCCCCCGAGGGGATGCGGCGGTTGGGGGATATCGCGGGTGACATGCTCGGCCGTGTCCCCGAGGCGGTGGCGGGGTTGCGCAGGGAGCGGGATCGGGACTGGTTACGGGTCTGCGCGGGGACGGTGCGCGAGCTCGTGGGTGAGCCGGGCGATCGGTTGCTGCACTGGGACCTGCACTACGACAACGTACTGGCCGGGGATCGGGAGCCGTGGCTGGCCATCGATCCCAAGCCGCTCGCCGGGGACCCCGGGTTCGACCTGTTGCCCGCGCTGCACAACCGGTGGGCGGAGGCCGTGGCGACGGGGGATGTACGGCGGGCGGTTCTGCGGCGGTTCGACTTCATGGTGGACGGGCTCGGGCTGGACCGGCAGCGGGCTGCGGGGTGGACGCTCGGCCGGGTGCTGCAGAACTCGCTCTGGGACGTGGCGCGCGGCAAGCGGGAGCTCCACGAGATCCAGCTCGCCGTGGCCGAAGCGGTCCGTCAACGCCTCTAGGACAACAGGCTGCCGATCAACACCGGTGTGCGGTCAGATGAGGAGGGCAAGCTTGCCGCGACCATGGCCCGTCTCGATCTCGCGGTGCGCGTCCGCCGCATCCTCCAGCCGGTACGTCCGCCGGATCAGGAACTTCAGCTCCCCCTTCGCATAAAGCGCGGCATACCGGCCGAGACGCTCAGCCGTACGGACACCCCGTGTGGTCATGACCCCCAACCCGGCCGCCTTGCCATGCTCGACCAGCGTGAGCACGCGACCAGGGTCCTGAACCAGCTCCAGCGAGACGTCCAGCGCCGCGCCACCCGCTCCGTCGAGGGCCAGGTCCACCCCGCCCGGCGCGAGCGCCCGTACGCGGGAGGCGAGGCCCTCCCCGTACACGACCGGGATCGCGCCGAGGTCGCGCAGGTAGGCGTGGTTCTCCTCGCGAGCGGTCCCGATGACGGTGGCGCCCCTGCCGACAGCGATCTGGACTGCGGCCGTGCCGACCGCTCCGGCGGCGCCGTGGATGAGGAGCGTGTCACCGGCGACCGGGTTCAGCTGGTCGATGGCGATCTCGGCGGTCTGCACCGCGGCGGTCAGCGCACCCGCCACCTCCCAGGGCACACCCGGCGGCTTGAGCGTCACGTCGGTGGCGGGGACCACGATGTACTCGGCGTAGCTGTTCAGTAGCGAGAATCCGAGCACCTCCTCCCCCACACCCAGCGTCACATCCGGACCCACCTGGTCGACCACGCCCGCGAACTCGTTGCCGGGGACCCGCGGCAACGGGTCCGTCAAGCCGGGCGGCGTCCACCCGGCACGTACCGCGGCGTCGAAGGGCTGAACCCCGGCGGCCTTGATCCGCACCCGGACCTGTCCCGGCCCCGCCTCCGGCATGGGCCGGGACATCAGGCGAAGCACCTCAGGTCCCCCGAACTCGGCAAACGCCGCAGCTTTCATGAAATTTCCGTTGGTCATAGAGCCGACCCTGCATCCCCAACCACACTTGAGGTCAAGCCATATCGCAGTTCGGGAACTTTCAGCTTTAGTCCGGCTTTATCTGTATATAGTCCGACGGGGGCACAGCAGGGGACGGGGTAACCAGGGTCTGATGACCGAGTTCTTACATGTCGCGCTGAGCTTCCCGACGGTCGTATTCACCTTCCTTCTCGTCGTGGTGGCCGGCTACTGGTTCATTGTCATATCCGGCCTTTTCGACTTCGAAGACGGCGAAGCGCCCTGGCTGGGGCTGGGCGGAGTGCCTGCCGGGATCGCGCTGTCGCTGCTGATCGCACTGGCCTGGCTGCTCACCTTGATCGGCAGCCAGGTGGCGCAGGGGGTCGCGCTGCTGGCCGTACCCATCCTTGCCCTGCTCGGGGCCTGGTTGGGCATGCGGGGCCTGCTCATCCCGCTGCGCCGGCTGTTCCCCGACGCGCGGCGGCCGTCACGCGGTGACTTCGTCGGCCGGATGTGCGTGATCCGGACCGGCCACGCGGGCGCCGACTTCGGCCAGGCCGAAGTCACCGCGCCCGACGGCTCCTCGGCGGTCGTCCAGGTCAGGACGACCGGCCAGGACCGCCTTGCGCGCGGCGACAACGCGCTCATCTTCGAATACGACGCCAACGGCGAATTCTTCTGGGTCATGCCTTACGAAAGCGAGCACTGATGGACGTCATCTCCACCGGATTCGGCATATTCCTCGCCGTCGTGCTGGTCATCGTGATCGGCCTGCTTGCCGCCATCAGCCGCCTTTTCCGGAAGGTCGAGCAGGGCAAGGCGCTGATCATCTCGAAGGTCAACAAGGTCGACGTGACGTTCACCGGAGCCACCGTGCTCCCCGTCTTTCACAAGGCCGAGGTCATGGACATCTCGGTGAAGACCATCGAGATCGAGCGGACCGGCCGCGAGGGGCTGATCTGCCAGGACAACATCAGGGCCGATATCAAGATCACATTCTTCGTACGCGTCAACAAGACAGCCGAGGACGTCATCAAGGTCGCCCAGGCCATCGGCACCGTACGGGCCAGCGACGAGTCGACGTTGCAGGAGCTGTTCAGCGCGAAGTTCTCCGAGGCGCTCAAGACCGCCGGCAAGCAGCTCGACTTCGTGGATCTGTACACCAAGCGTGACGAGTTCCGCGACCAGATCGTCCGGCTCATCGGCACCGACCTCAACGGCTACAGCCTGGAGGACGCGGCCATCGACTACCTGGAGCAGACCTCGCTGAACGCGCTGGACAAGAGCAACATCCTCGACGCCCAGGGCATCCGCAAGATCACCGAACTGACCGCGATCGAGCACGTACGGACCAACGAGTTCCAGCGCAGCGAAGAGAAGGAGATCACCCGCCAGAACGTGGACGCCCGCGAGGCGATCCTGGAGCTGCAGCGCCGGCAGGCCGACGCCGAGATCAAGCAGCATCGGGAGATCGAGACCATGAAGGCCCGCGAGGAGGCGGAGATCGCCCGGGTGGCGGCCGAGGAGCGGCTGAAGTCGCAGTCCGCCAACATCAAAACCGACGAGCAGCTCGGCGTCCAGCACGAGAACCGGGCCCGCGAGGTCGCCGTCGCGGAGAAGAACCGCGAGCGGGTGATCGCGATCGAGACCGAGCGGATCGAGAAGGACCGCATGCTGGAGGTCATCGCCCGCGAGCGGGAGACCGAGCTGTCGCGGATCGCCAAGGACAAAGAGGTCGAGACCGAGAAGCGGTCGATCGCCGAGGTGGTACGCGAGCGGATCGCCGTCGACAAGACGGTGGCCGAGCAGGAGGAGAGCATCAAGCGGCTGCGCGTGGTCGAGGAGGCCGAGCGCACCCGCCAGGTCGTGATCATCGCCGCCGAGGCCGAGGCGCAGGAGAACCTGGTCAAGGACATCAAGGCGGCCGAGGCCGCCGAGACCGCGTCGAAGTTCAAGGCCCGCGAGGAGCTGACGCTCGCCGAGTCCAGGCAGCAGGCCGCCGAGCTGGACACCCGGGCCAAGATCAGGCTGGCCGAGGGTGTACAGGCCGAGTCGGCGGCTGCCGGGCTGGCCCAGGTCCAGGTCAGGGAGCGCGACGCGGAGGCGATCGAGAAGGTCGGCCGCGCGGAGGCGGTGGCCCTGGCCGAGAAGCTACGGGCCGAGGCGGAGGGCGCCAGGTCCATGGCCACGATCGAGGGCGACCGGCTCAAGGCACGGGCCGAAGGCGAGCAGGCGATGGCCCTGGCCGCCGCGACCGCGGTGGGCGAGAAGCTCAAGGCCGAGGCCGAGGGTCTGACCGAGAAGGCGGCCGCGATGGCCGCGCTCGACGACGCGAGCCGGGCGCACGAGGAGTACCGCCTGCGGCTGGAGGCCGACACGGAGGTACGCCTCAAGCAGATCGACGTCACCCGGCAGGTGGCGGAGTCGCAGGCCAGCGTCCTGGCCGCCGGCCTGGCCAAGGCGAACATCGACATCGTCGGCGGCGACACGATGTTCTTCGACAAGGTGGTGGGCTCGATCACCGCGGGCAAGGTGGTGGACGGGTTCGTGGAGCACTCGCAGGTCGCGGGCTCGCTGGCCGCGCCGTACCTCAACGGGTCGGCCAGTCTCGCGGGTGACCTCAGCGCGCTGGTCGGCGGGGTGAGCACCGAGGACCTGAAGAACCTGACCGTGTCGGCGCTGCTGATGCGGCTCATCCAGAACGGCGGGCCCGACTCGGCCCCGCTGGGCGAGCTCCTGGAGACGGCCCGCCGCCTGGGCGTGGCCGACTCCCCGGTGGCCGCGCTCGCCGCCGCGAAGGTCTGATCGCGCGTGACCGACGACGCACAGCGCCAGGGCTCCCGTACGGCGGAGCCCGGCGCGACCGGCCTGGCGGCCGGGACCTACGAGGTGCTCAAGTCCCGGCTGGAAGCGCAGGCCAAGGCCCTGGCCAGAGCGGCCGAGGCGGTCAACGCCGAGCGCCTGACCGTCTTCGGCGGCACGGAGCTCCGCCTGCTCGGCACCGAACGCATCCGTACCGACAACAACTGCGTCCCCCGGGACATCGTCTCGCTGGGCGGGGTCATGCTGTTCGGCTACAACGTGTTCATCGGGCTGAAGCCCGAGACCACGGTCGCCGACGTCTTCTCCGTGCACCGCTTCACCAGGGACGGCGACGCCTTCAGGTTCGACCCCGACCGGCTCGCGGCCCTCGACGATCCGGCGTTCCAGAAGGACTTCGCCGAGCTGTACCGCTACTACAAGGAGTCCAGGCTCCACCATCTGAGGCGCGTCGAGGGCAAGCTGCTGGCCGTCTTCCAGACCGGCCCGGCCGACACCCGGGTCTTCAGATGGACGGTCGACCCCCAAGGAATCACGAAATATCAGGACAACAGGGGGGAGCGGGACCATGCCTTCCCGCCCTCGCACGACTTCGTGTGGACCCCGGCCACCCGAGACGACCACGTGCTCGGCCGTCACCCGCACATCTCCATCCGCGACGAGGTGTTCGTCGAAACGGTCGGCGGCGACCTGACCATCAAGATCGAGAACAACACCGAGACCGGCGAGGGCATCTACGCCGAGCCCGTCACCGAACCCCTCCAGAGTCTCGCCGACGCCGACGTCGAGCACACCGTCATCGGCCCGCTCATCCTGATCAGGATCCGCCCGTACAAGGAGACCGGCTGGCGCCACCTGGTCTTCAACATCCGTACCAAGGCCGTGACCAGGCTCGACGGCATCGGCCAGGCGTGCCAGCGCCTCCCGGAGGACCAGGGGCTGATCTTCCCCGGTGGCTACTACCTGGCCACCGGGGTCAGCAAGACGTTCGACACCGACGTCACGGACCTGGAGTTCGACCGCGTGGTCCGCTCCCCCAACGGCGAGGACGTCCTGTACGTCTTCCACGCCAGGGGCGACGGCCGCTCACTGCTCCTGCCGTACAACGTCATCAGGAAGGAGGTGGCGAACCCCATCGTCTGCCACGGCTACTCCCTGTTCGACGACGGCACGATGGTGGTCTTCCGCGCCACCTCCGAGGAGCCGACGCGGGTCCACCCCATGCAGGTCTGGCAGACGCCGTACGTCTCCGACACCTACGCCGCCGCCCAGCCCACCGGCACCGGCCCGCTGGAGCGCATCGGCAACGCCGAGTTGGTGCGCGGCATCTCCGACTGCCTGTCGGTGGCCCGCATGATCGGCGAGATGGCGCCGTCGGCGGCCACGTTCGAGGCGCTGATCGCCGCCTGCACGCGGGCCTTCGACCACTACCACTGGCTCGGCGAGCAGGGCCTGCGCGGCCCACTCGCCGACGTACGGGCCACCGCCGAGCAGGTGCTCGACGAGTACGAGCACGTGGAGGCGCTCACCCGCCAGGCCGCCCGCACCCTCGCCGAGGCCGCGGAGGAGACCACCCGGCTCGTACGGCAGGCACGCGGCGACACCCCCGCCACCGCCGACGCCTGGGTGACGCTGCTGGCCACGTTGCGCCGGGCCCAGGGCCGCCTGGTGACGCTGCGCGAGGTCCGCTACCTGGACCTCGCCCGGCTCGACACGCTGGCCGGATCGCTGGCCGAGGAGCTGGTCTCCGCAGGACAGCGGGCGGTGGCGTTCCTCCAGGGAGCCGACGCGTTCACCGGCTACCACCAGGCGGTGGAGGGGCTGGCCGCCGAGGCCGCCGCGATCACCACGGTGGCCGAGGCCGAGCCCGTCACGGAACGCCTGGCCACCCAGTCGGAGGGGCTGGAGGTCGTCACCGAGGTCGTGGGCTCGCTCGAGATCGCCGACGCCACCGTACGCACCTCCATCCTGGAGCGCATCGCCGAGGTGCTCGGCGGGGTGAACCGGGCGCGGGCCATGCTGGAAGGTCGCCGGCGCGAGCTGCTGGGGGCCGAGGGGCGGGCGGCGTTCGCGGCCGAGTTCGCGCTGCTCGGGCAGGCCATCACCGGCGCGCTGGCCGTGGCGGACACGCCGGAGCGGTGCGACGAGCAGCTCGGCAGGCTGATGCTGCGGCTGGAGGCGCTGGAGACGCGTTTCGGCGAGTTCGACGACTTCGCCGCCCGGCTCGCGGGCAAGCGGGACGACGTCTACGAGGCGTTCTCGGCCCGCAAGCAGACGCAGCTGGACGAGCTGGCCCGCCGGGCCGACCGGATCTTCGCCTCGGCCGAACGCATCCTGGGCAGCGTCACCCGACGGCTGCCGTCGCTGGGTTCGCTCGACGAGGTCAACACCTTCTTCGCCACCGACCCGATGGTGGCCAAGCTCCGCTCGGTCTCCGTCGAGCTGCGCGGGCTCGGCGACGCCGTACGGGCCGAGGAGCTGGGGGGCAGGGTCAAGGCCGCGCAGCAGGAGGCGGGCCGGGCCCTGCGCGACCGCCTCGACCTGTTCTCGGACGGCGGCGAGACGCTGCGCCTGGGCCGGCACCGGTTCGCGGTCAACACCCAGCCCATCGACCTCACGCTGGTGCCGCACGACGGCGCCATGCACTTCGCCATCACCGGCACCGACTACCGGTCCCCGGCCCCCGCCTCGTTCGCCGATACCCAGCCGTTCTGGGACCAACTGCTCGCCTCCGAGACGCCGGAGGTCTACCGCGCCGAGCACCTGGCCGCCTCGCTGCTCGACGTGGCGGTGCCGGGCGGGCCGCTCCAGGACCTCGTACGGCAGACGGCCGAAGAACGCTACGACGAGGGGTACGAGCGCGGCGTCCACGACCACGACGCGACCGCCATCCTCGACACGCTGCTCCGGCTCCGGGAGGGAGCGGGGCTGCTGCGGTATCCGCCGGATGCGCGGGCAGCGGCGCAGCTGTACTGGGCGTTCGGGACGGACGAGGTTTCACGTAAAACATTCGCCACACGGGCCGTGTCGCTGGTGCGCGCCCGCACGGTCTTCGGCCCGACTCCGGAGCTGGCCGCTCTGGCAACGGAACTGGGCTCGCACATCGCCGCGTTCCACCCGGGGCCCGGCGAGACGGCCGCGCTGGCCGGGGAGTACCTCGTCGAGGAGCTCGCCACCCAGCCCGCCGGCTTCGTGACCAGCGCGGCGGCCCGTAGCCTCCTCCAGGGCTTCCACCAGGCGCTCGGCCCGGCCAGGTCACGCGAGTTCGAGGAGGAGCTCAAGGCCGTGGCGCCGCCCGATCGGCTGGAGCTGGCCCGGGCCTGGATCGGCGCCTTCGGCACGGGCCCCGAGGTGCCCGAGTCCATCGCCGTACAGCTCTGCGACCTGCCCCGGCACGACTCCAGCGCCGCGCTGACCGCCACTGTGGAGGGTCTGCTCGGCACCCACCCGCGCATCGCCGACCGCAAGCTGGAACTGCGGCTGGACGAGACCCTGGCCAGGACCCGCCGCTTCCGTACCGAACGCGTCCCCGCCTACCGCGCCTACCAGAAGCGGCGCACCGAGCTGGTGGCCACCGAGCGGACCCGGCTGCGGCTGGAGGAGTACCGGCCCAAGGTCATGAGCGCGTTCGTCCGCAACAGGCTGCTCGACGAGGTGTACCTGCCGCTGATCGGCGACAACCTGGCCAAGCAGCTCGGCGCCGCCGGAGCGGACAAGCGGACCGACCAGATGGGCCTGCTGCTGCTCATCTCGCCGCCCGGCTACGGCAAGACGACGCTGATGGAGTACGTCGCCAGCCGCCTCGGCCTGGTCTTCGTCAAGGTGAACGGCCCGGCGCTCGGCCACGCCGTCACCTCGCTCGACCCGGCGGAGGCGCCCGACGCGACGGCCAGGCAGGAGGTCGAGAAGATCTCCTTCGCCCTGGAGACCGGCAACAACACGCTGCTGTACCTGGACGACATCCAGCACACCTCGCCCGAGCTGCTGCAGAAGTTCATCTCGCTGTGTGACGCCCAGCGCCGCATCGAGGGCGTCTGGAACGGCCGGACCCGCACGTACGACCTACGTGGCAAGCGGTTCGCGGTGTGCATGGCGGGCAACCCGTACACCGAGTCGGGCCGGCGCTTCCGCATCCCCGACATGCTGGCCAACCGCGCCGACGTGTGGAACCTCGGCGACGTGCTGTCGGGCAAGGAAGAGCTGTTCGCGCTGAGCTACATCGACAACGCGCTCACCTCCAACCCGGTGCTGGCGCCGCTCTCCGCCCGTGACCGGGCCGACGTCGAGCTGCTGGTACGCCTGGCCCGCGGCGACCAGACCGCGCGGCCGGACCAGCTCCGGCACCCGTACGCCAAGACCGAGCTGGACCAGATCCTCAGCGTGCTGCGGAAGCTGGTGCGGGTGCAGGAGGTCGTGCTGGCCAACAACCAGGCCTACATCGCCTCGGCCGGGCAGTCCGACGCCGCCCGCACCGAGCCGCCGTTCCGCCTGCAGGGCTCGTACCGGAACATGAACAAGCTGGCCGAGCGGATCGTGCCCGCCATGAACGACGCCGAGCTGGAGGCGGTCATCGACGACCACTACCTCGGCGAGGCCCAGACCCTGACCAGCGACGCGGAGGCCAACCTGCTCAAGCTCGCCGAGCTCCGCGGCCGCCTCACCCCCGAGCAGGCCGCCCGCTGGCGCGACATCAAGGCGGCCTACCTGCGCGCCGAAGCGCTCGGCGGCGCCGAGGACGACCCGATGACCAGGGCCGTGGGCGCCATCGGCCTGCTCGCGGACCGGGTCGGCGAGGTCGGCACGGCCATCAGGCAGAACGCGGCGGACTGACGCGTCACTGCGACGTGGTCAGCTCCGCCGTGCAGGTGCGCTGGATGGCCGTGGCCCGGTCGAGGAAGTCGAGGATCAACTCCAGCTGCTCGTCCGAGTAGCTGGAGTACAGCTCGGTCAGCCCGGCCACGAACGGAGCGAAGAGCTCGGCGCCCCCGGCCAGCTGCTCGTGGTTGACCTCGACGATCACCCGCCGCCGGTCCTTGGGATCGCGAGTGCGGCGCACCAGCCACTTGCCCTCCAGCCGGTCGATGAGCCCGCTCACCGAGGCGGGCGCGAGACCGGTGTGCTTCGAGAGCTCTCCCGCGGTCAGCGGACCCAGCCGTTGTAGCAGGTCAAGGGCCTTCTCCTCGGTCATCCCCACGCCCAGCCGCTCGCCGATGGCGGTGTGGAACATCACCGCGGCGTTGCTGTTGTCCCGACCGGCCACGAACAGGGCTTCGAGCAATTTCTTTCGGTGTTCCGAAATATCTCTGGACACGGTCCTCCTTCCCGGCATATATTTCGTTCGACCGAACGAAAGGTTATCACCATGAAGGCTCTGATCATAGGTTGCGGCATCGGTGGTCCGGCAACCGCGATGGCCCTGCGCGCGGCCGGCATCGACGCCGCGATCTTCGAGGCGTACCAGGACAAGGCGGAAGGCGTCGGCTCGTTCCTCAACGTCGCCTCGAACGGCTTGGACGCCCTGCGGGTGCTGGGCGCGCACCGCGGGGTGATGGCCGCCGGCATCCCCACCCCGCACATGGTCATGTGGAGCGGCTCCGGCAAGCGCCTCGGCGAGGTGGCCAACGGCCTGCCGCTCGACGACGGCACGGTGAGCCACACGATCCTGCGCTCCGACCTCTACCGCATCGTCCGCGACGAGGCCGTCTCCCGCGGCATCCCGATCTCGTACGGCAAGCGCCTGGTCTCCTTCGACGACACGGGCGACCAGGTGACCGCCCGCTTCGAGGATGGGACGGAGGAGACGGGCGACGTGCTGATCGCCGCCGACGGCGTGCACTCGCGTACCCGCGCCCTGCTCGACCCCGGCGCGCCCGCGCCCCGCTACAGCGGCCTGTACAGCTTTGGCGGGATCGTCCGCGACGGCGACTTCACGGGCGAGCCGGGGGTCTACAACATGGTGTTCGGCAAGCGCGCGTTCTTCGGCTACACCGTGACCGTCTCCGGGGAGACCTGGTGGTTCGCCAACCTGCCGCGCGAACTCGGGGACGTACCGCCGGACTGGAAGCCGCTGCTGGTCGAGGCGTTCAAGGACGACGCGAACTTCTCCGCCGAGCTGGTCAGCCGCTCCAAGGTGGACCTGGCGCTGCCGGTCTACGACCTGCCGCCGCTGCAGACCTGGCACAAGGGGCGGGTGGTGCTCACCGGCGACGCCGCGCACGCCACCTCTCCGAGCGCGGGGCAGGGCGCCTCGCAGGCCATCGAGGACGCCATCGTGCTGGCCAGATGCCTGCGGGACGCGGCGGACCACCGGGAGGCGTTCGAGCGGTTCGAGGCCGAGCGGCGCGAGCGCGCCGAGCGGGTCGTGGCCTACTCGCGGACGATCAGCAACAGCAAGGCCGCGGGACCCGTCGGCCGGGTGTTCCGCGACCTGATGATGCCGTTCTTCCTCAAGAAGACGGCCAGCCAGGAGTCACTGTCCTGGATGTACCGCCACCACGTCAGCCTGTGAGACGGCCTCCGGGCTCGCGGGGAGCAGCGGCAGGCGCACGTCCGGGGTCGGGATGAGGCCCCGGGCGTGCAGGACCCCCTTGATGACGGTCGGGTTCGGCTCGGCGAACAGCGCGGCCGACAGCCGGGCGAGCCGGTGACCCAGCGCCCGGCCCCTGACCACGTCACCCGCGCGCCACGCCGCGACCAGCTCGGCGAACCGGTCGGTGGCCAGATGCGCCGAGGCCAGGATGCCGCCCGCGGCGCCCAGCGCCAGCAGCGGCGAGATGAACAGGTCGTCGCCGCCCAGCACCTCGAACCCCTCAGGCAGGTCCCCGAGCAGGTCCACGGCGTCCTGGTCGATCCCGCCGGCCGCGTACTTCACCCCGGCGATCATCGGGTGCCCGCCCAGGTGACGCAGGGTCGCCGCACTCACGGCCTGCCCGGTCCGGTAGGGAATGTGATAGATCACCAGCGGTACCGGCGTCTCCTCCGCCAGCGCCTCGAAGTGCGCGACGACACCGCGCTCCGAGGGCCGCAGGAAGTACGGCACGGTCACCAGGGCGGCGGAGACCCCTTCGGGCAGCTCCTTCAGCGCCACGGCCGTCGAGCGCGTGTCGTTGCCGGAGATGCCGACGGTCAGCGGCACCTCGCGTTCCGCGCAGACCCGGACGCAGACCTCGATTACCCGCGCCCGCTCGGCGGGCGTCAGCGCCGCGACCTCTCCGGTCGTGCCCAGCGCGACCAGTCCGGCGGCGCCCTGGTCGAGAACGTGGCGGGCGAGCTTGTCGATCGCCTCGACGGCCACCTCGCCCGTCTCGGTGAACGGCGTGACCAGTGGCACATGAAGTCCTGTCAGCATGCTTCAGCCTGACCCGGAACGATACGTTAGGTCCAGCGCGGATTTCTGCTGTTGAGCTTAAGCTTGTCTGATGCTCGACCCTCGCAAGCTCCGCCTCCTGCGCGAACTCGCCCAGCGCGGCACCATCGCCGCGGTCGCCGAGGCGCTCAGCTTCACCCCCTCGGCGATCTCCCAGCAGCTCAGCGCCCTGGAGCGGGAGGCGGGCGTGGCGCTGCTGCGGCGCACGGGCCGTACGGTGACGCTGACGCCCGCCGGCCACCTGCTCGTCGAGCACGCGCAGGACGTACTCGAACAGTTGGAAAGGGCGTCCGCGGCGCTCGCCGCGGTGCGGAGCGGCCCGTCGGGGCCGCTGCGGGTCGGCGCGTTCCCCACGGCGGCGCGCGTGCTGCTGCCGCCCGCGCTCGCCGAGCTGTCCCGCGCGCATCCGGGCCTGCGGCCGATGGTCTCCGAGATCGACCCCGCCGACGTCTCGGCCGCGCTGCGGGCGGGTGAGGTGGACGTCGCGCTCGTGCACGAGTACGACTTCGTGCCACCGGTCACCGACGCGTCGCTGGAGACGGAGCCGCTGTTCGGGGAGCAGATGTACCTGACGAATCGCGCCACGATCGCCGACGCCCGCGACGACGCCTGGATCGTCGGCAAGCCGGGCACCCTGTGCCACGCGATGGCGATCCGGGCCTGCCAGGCGGCCGGTTTCGAGCCGCAGGTCCGTCACCGGATCGAGGACTTCGACACCGTGCTCGCCTTCGCCGCCGCCGGTCAGGGCGTGGCGCTCGTGCCACGCCTGGCCGCGCTCACGCCGCCGCACGGGGTGACGCTGACCGGGCTGCCGCTCAGCCGCCGCACCCTGGCCGCTTTCCGCAGGGGGTACGGCGAGCATCCCGCGATCAAGGCGGCCGTCGCCGCCTTCCACACCGCGATCACCCACCTCCCTCTCTGAGCGGGTCTCCTTCCTCGCCGCGCAGGCCGACCCCCTCGCTGGGCGGGCGCCCGCCCTCGTTGAGCAGGCCCCTGACCAGGTCGCCGAGGGTGGCCGCCACCCTTGCCGACTCGCCGCCGAGCAGCAGGCCGCTGATCGGCTCCGTGTGCAGCGTGCCGAGCAGGACGTGCCCGGCCAGCTCGGCGTCGAGATCCGGCCGCGCCTCGGCGATCAGCGCCGAGACGTGCTCGTGCCACGCCACGTAGATCGGGTTGGCCAGCCGCGACCCGCCCCCGGCCTTCTGGGTCAGTCTCGCGTGCTCGTGCGCGGCCATCAACCCCGCGTTCCCGGCCGCCATCGCGACCACCGCGTTCAGGAAGGCGACCAGCCGTTCCCCCGCCGGAGCGCCCGGCCCCAGCGGCGGCGGCCCGTCCGCGACGTCCTGCTCCAGCGCGCGCGCCCGCTCCGCCATGAGCTCCTGCATGAGCCCGACCCGGCTGCCGAACCGGTGGAACACCGTCCCCTTGCCCACGCCCGCCGCGGCGGCGACCCGCTCGACGGAGACCTCCCCCGGCGGATGCTCGCGTAGCAGCGCCTCGGCGGCCTCCAGGATCGCCCGCCTGTTGCGTGCCGCGTCGGCCCGCTCCCGCCGTTCCATCAGATCATTGTTCCCCATAGACAAGTTGACCGACGGTCCATATATTAACTGGACCAACGGTTCACTTAGAAGGAGTGTCGCATGCGCGCGATCGTTGTCCACGAACTGGGCGGTTCCGAGGTGCTCAAGGTCGAGGACTGGCCGGAGCCGAAGGCGGGAGAAGGGCAGTTGGTCATCCGTACGCAGGCCATCGGGGTCAGCTACGCGGAGACCCAGATGCGGACGGGCGCCTTCCCGCTGCCGGTGCCGCTGCCCGTGGTGTTCGGCGCCGAGGCGGCCGGCGTGGTGACCGAGGTCGGGGCCGGAGTCGACGAGGCCCTGCTGGGCACCACGATCGCCTGCGTGACGGGCGGGGTCGGCTCCTACGCCGAGTACGCGGCGGTGCCCGCGTCGATGATCTGCCCGGTGCCCGAGGGCGTGTCGCCGGTCGACGCCGTCGCCGCCGCCGCGCCGGGCGCCATCGCGCTGGCGCTGCTGCACCGGGCCGGGCTCAAAGGCGGGGAGACCGTGCTGGTGGAGGCCGGGGCGAGCTCCATCGGGACGTACCTGTTGCGGCATGCCAAGGAGTTCGGCGCGGAACGGGTGATCGCCACCGCGGGCGCCCCGGCGAAGCGGGAGCGAGCCCGGCAGATGGGGGCCGACGAGGTCATCGATCACCGCGAACCCGGCTGGCCCGGCGAGTTGCCCGACGTGGACGTGGTCTTCGAGTCGATCGGCGGGGCGTCGGCCAAGGCGGTGCTCGATCACCTCACGCCCGGCTCCGGGCGCATGCTCTGCTACGGCTCGCTGAGCGGCGAACCCGCCGCGGTGGGCGCCGCCGATCTGTGGGCTCGCGGCGTGACCATCGTCGGGTGCGGCGGGCCCGCGTGGGGAGCCGAGGTGTTCGGCGTCCACTACCCGGAGATGCTGGCCAGGGTGGCCGACGGGCGCAGCCAGGCGCATGTCGCGGCCACGCTGCCGCTGGAGTCGGCCGCCGAGGCCCATCGCAGCCTCGAAGACCGCACCGCACTGGGCAGGATCGTGCTGATCCCCTAACGGGGGGAGTGGAGGCCTGAGATGATCATGTGGGTCAGCAGGTCGTAGCTTTCGTCGAGCTTCTCGGGAAGCCCGAACGCGCCTGCCGCCTCCAGCACCGAGAAGCCGTGGGCGGCCGCGCGCAGGGAGCGCGCCGCGTGGATCGCGTCCGAGCCCTCCAGTCCGTACGCCCTGAGGGCCGCGAACAGGATGTCGATCAGCCGCGCCCCCGCCTCGGCCGTCGCCGGGTCCGGGACCTGGATCACCGCGGCGTAGCGTCCGGGATGCCGCGTGACGTATGAGCGCCAGGCCTCCATCAGCGCCCGCAGCGCGTCGTCGCCGGACCGGCCGAGCACGGCCGCGCCCACGTGCTCCGCCATCTCGTTCAGTATCCGCACGGACAGGAGTTCGCGCAGCTCGGCGAGGTTGCGCACGTGCTTGTACAGGGATGGGGTGGCCACACCCGCCCGCGCCGCCACCGCCGACAGGGTCAGCGCGGCGGGGCCCTCCTCATCGACGATGGCCACCGCGAGCGAGACGACCGCGTCAGGGGACAGCGCCGCCCTAGCCACGGACCTTCTCCTTGAGGAAGGACAGCATGGCCCCGGCGACCTCGTCGGGGAACTGCGCGTGCGGGTAGTGCCCGGCGCCCTCGATCATCGCGATCCTGCCGCGCCCCTCCGGCATGGCCGCGACGATGCCCTGGGCCTCAGCCTCGGGGCTCGCCCAGTCGGGGTCGAGGGTGCCCATGACGACCAGGGCGGGAACCTGGAGGTCCGGGAGCATGGAGCCGGCGTCGGTGGGCGCGGATCCGCCCATCTTGCCGACGACCGCCATCCGGCCCGGCCGGCGCAGGTCGGCTTCGAGCGCGGCGATGTACTCGGCGTGGTCGGCCGGCCTGGTGCCGGGGAAGGCGACGTCGAGGTAGCTCTTCCACAGCCCCACGCTGCGCAGGACGGCGGTGCCGAGGAGCCGCATCATGCCCTTGCGGTGGCGGGCGATCCGCATGCCCTTCAGGTCGATCTGCTGCGCCCGGGTGAACGGGCCGACCTCGACGACCGCGCTGACCAGGCTGCGATCCTGGGCCGCCGCGACAGTGGCGGCCCCGCCGGAGAACGAGTGGCCCACGACGACGGCGGGACCCGCATCCAGGTGGCGGATGAGCGCCAGGATGTCACCCGCGACGTCCACGCGGGTGTAGGAGTCCCAGCCGATGCTCGACTCGCCGTGGCCGCGGATGTCCAGGCTCGCCACCTGGTATCCGGCCGCCACGAGCTTCGGGATCAGGAAGCGGTACGCCTTCCTGCCGTCGCCCATGCCGTGCGCCAGCACGACCAGCGGGCCCTCGCCCGTCACGTCGTACGCGAGTTGTCCGCCCTCGTGCTTCAGGAACTCGGTCATGTCGCCCTCCTTGGCTAATTGCTATAGCCAGAAAGCTAATGCCTTTAGCCGGAGGCTGTCAAGCCTCCTGAAGGACCGCGTCGAGCACGGCCGCGGAGGTGGATTGTGCGAAGTTGTCGTAGTTGCCTGCGGTCATGGCCACGACCAGCCCGCGCTCGGGTGCCAGGTGCAGCACCTGGCCGCCGTTGCCGTGCGCGGAGAGCCCGGACTGCTCACCGGTGCCGACGTACCAGTGGTAGCTGTACGCGGACCTGTCGTCGATCCGCACGCGGGGCCGCGACAGCTCCTCGATCCAGCTCCGCGGCACGATCCCGCGCCCGCCGTCGAGCAGGAGCGTGCCGATGGCGGCCAGGTCGCGCGGCGTCAGCCGCAGCCCCGACGCCGCCATCTCGGCTCCGTCGCCGCCCCGCCCCCACTCGAACTCACCGATGCCCAGCGGCTCGAACAGCGCGCTCCTGGCGAACTCGGTCAGTGTCCGGCCGGTCCCCTTGGTGATGAGCCGCCCGATCAGGGCCGTCGCGCCGCCGCAGTACGTCCGCCGGAGCCCCGGCTCCTCGACGACGGGCCGCTCCAGCACGAAGCGGCAGCGGTCGGGCGCGTACTCCATCGCGATCTCGCTGTTGGCGGTGCTGGTGTACGGCACGCTCTCGTCCCACTCCAGCCCGAGTGTCATCGTCAGGGCATGCTCGACGGTGAGTCGGGCCCGCTGGGGGTCTCCGGCCAGGTCCGGATATTCCGGGAATTGAGCAAGCAAGCCCTCCTCCGGCGGCGCCACCAGCTTCTCGGCCAGCGCGATGCCGTACAGGAGCGAGACGACGCTCTTGGTGACGGACCGGACGTCGTGCAGCGTGTCCGGCTCGAACGTGACGTACCCGAGAGGCTCGTTGAGCTTGAAGTCCTCGCCCGCGCCGTACCGTTCGAGGGTGACCTGCCCGTTCTCGACGACCACGAGCCCGTGCAGGTTCGGCGCCTTACCCGCCCGCAGGACACTGTCCACCCGATCCGCCAACGTCATGACGATCTCCTCTTCGCTGGGACTTCCCGGTCTACGACCTGACACCGTGTGAGAGTCAATCGCGCTCACGGTGGCAGACGGCCTCCAGGAGGAATCCAAACGGATCCCGCCAGAAAGTGGCGTAGTAGGGCGGCGGATATTCGGGAAAATTGCGCGGCTCCTCCACGACCACATCCCCCAGCGAGACCACCCGCTCGTGAACCGCACGGACCGCGGACCGGCTCCCGACCATGAACGCCAGGTGCTGCAGGCCCGGGTGGTCGCGGGAGTAGCCGGCCGTTCCGTCGGCCGCCGGATAGAAGAACAGGAAGGTGCCGGGCTTGCCCCCGGCGGGCCGGTAGGCGAACTGGTCGGCGCCATTCAGAAACTCGTCGAAGGCCAGGAGCGGCATCAACTGGTCGTAGTAGGCCTTGGCTCGCGTCAGGTCGGGGACGCTGATCCCGATGTGTCCGATCACCACGCCATCATGCGCTTCCAAGGTAAGCTATGTATCGTTCATAGTATGATTGGATCATAGTTTGGAGCGAGGATGGTCGCCGAATTCTCGGGACGGTCCCACGACCTCAGGACGCTCGACGAACAGTTGCGCCTGGTCCTGGACGGCAAACTGACCACCCGCGGTCGAGCGGTGATCATGACCGGGCGCCGCAGGGTCGGCAAGTCACGCCTCGCGCAAGAGTTCTGCGATCGTTCCGGGCTGCCGTACGTCGTCTTCCAAGCATCTCGTGGGCGAGCCCCCGGCGCGGAGCGAAGCGACTTCATCGGAGAGGTGGCGTCCGCGGGGCTCCCGATGTCGGAGTTGGTCCAGGACACTCAGCCGCAGGACTGGAACCAGGCGCTGAAGTCGCTGGTGACAGCCGCAGCCGATGCCCCGTGCATCGTGGTGCTCGACGAAGTGCCGTGGCTGGTCGAGCAGGACGGCGAGTTCGAGGGGGCGCTGCAAACAGTCTGGGACAGGTTCCTCTCCGCCCAACCCATCCTGCTTCTCCTCGTGGGCAGCGATCTGACGATGATGGAGGCGCTCCAGCAATACGGCCGGCCTTTCTTCGGACGAGCCGCCCGGATGACCGTTCAGCCGTTGAATCTCGCCGACGTCGCGGAGATGACGCGACTGCCGGCGGCCGACGCCATCGACGCGCTCCTGATCACGGGCGGATTCCCGGAAATAGTCCGCTCCTGGGAGCCGGGGCTGTCACGTGTCGACTTCCTGCGCGCGAGCCTCGACTCGCCGTTGTCTCCGCTGCTCGCCGCCGGAGAGCTTTCGATGCTGGGCGAGTTTCCCGTGGGCTCGCACGTTCGCGCCGTCCTGGAAGCGGTAGGTACGGGCGAGCGTACGTTTTCCAACATCGCCACCAAGACGGGCGGCGGAACCCCGCTCCTGCCCGGCACACTCGCGCCGATCCTGACGAGTCTGGCGGCCAAGCGAGTGATCGCCACCGACCTGCCCCTGTCCACCAAGCCGGACACCAAGAACAAGCGATATCGGATATCCGATCACTATCTGCGCTTCTGGCTGGCGTTCCTGCAGCGCGCCATCGCCGACAGCGAGCGAGGTCGCCCGGATCTGGCCTTGCGGCGCATCGAACGATCCTGGACGGCCTGGCGAGGACGCGCCGTGGAGCCGATCATCCGCGAGACCCTGGCCAGAACGCTGCCGGATGACCGGTGGCCGGACACCGAGGAGATCGGCGGCTGGTGGAATCGCCAGCACAATCCGGAGATCGACCTGGTGGGCAGCGACAGAGGTCCGGTCGCGAGAGACGTGCACTTCGTCGGATCGATCAAGTGGTACGACAACCGGCTGTTCGATCAGCGCGATCATGAGGAACTGGTCCGCGGCGCCGCCTTCGTACCGGGCGTCTCGATCGACACGCCGATCATCGCCGTCTCCAGAGCCGGGTTCGAGCCCGGCCCTCCGCTGGACCAGTCGTGGGGGCCTGAGGAACTACTGGCCGCCTGGCGTTCTCACTGACCGCCGGAGGTCTCGATGCCGGTTCTGATCAGGCCGAGCAGGCGGCTGGTCAGGCCCTCTCCGTCACGGGCGTGCTGGCCCGCCCAGGCGACCCCGACCACCAGCGCCAGCAGATCGTCGACGGCGAGGTCGGACCGTACCTGGCCGGCCTGCTGGGCCCGCTGAAGCAGCCGGGTGGCGGCGGCGCGCATGGCGTGGCAGGAGCGGTACAGCTCGGAGGTCTCGTCGCCGAGAGCGTCCAGGATCGACGCGGGCAGGCCCTGATATCGGGTCGAGCCGGTGGCGAAGGCGAGCAGCCACGCGGCCAGCGCCTCGCCGGCCGGCTCGGTGTCGATGAGCTCGTCGGCCCGCGCGCAGAGAGCGTCGAGGCCGTGACGCATGGCGGCCTCGATGAGCGCCTCGCGGGTGGGGAAGTGGCGGTACAGCGTGCCGATGCCGACCCCCGCGCGGCGGGCGACGTCGCGCAGGGAGACGTCGGTGCCGTGCTCGGCGAACGCAGCGCGGGCCTCGTCGAGCAGCCGGTCGTAGTTGCGGCGGCCGTCCGCGCGCATCGTGTCCGCCATTCGGCTCGCCTCCAGGCTGGCATTCGGAGCAGTGCACCGGATAGCAGGATAGCCGGATGGCCGGGTCGAACGCCGTCGAGCCGTCCGCCCGCATGGCGGCGAGCGGACGGCTTCAAGCTTCAGGCTTCAGGCTTCAGGCTTCAGGCGGATGACGGGGCCGAACCCGTTGTTACCTCCCGTACGTCATCCGTGTGCGTAGGCGGGGACGGATCCGCGCTGCCACCAGACGTTCCAGGCGCCGCGCGCGTGGACGGACCCTCGTCGGCCGCTGCCCCAGGTGTAGGTCTGAGACGGCGTGCGCTGTTCGAGGCTGCCGACCTTGGCGGTCGTGGGGTCGATGCAGTCAATCTTCGGCTCGGCCGGGCGGACAACGGTCGACTCGACCGGACAGGCCGCAGCCGGAGCCGCCGCCACCGGAGCCGCCGCCATCGAAGCGGACGGGCAGGCAGCGGCCGGGGCCACCGGCCGGACGGCGGTCGATGCGGCCAGAGCCGGGCAAGCCGCGGTCGGGGCCGACGCCATCGAAGCGGACGGGCAGGCAGCGGTCGCGACCGCCGGGCGGACAGCCGTCACCCTCGGACGGACGGCCACCGTGGTTGTCGGGTGGACAGCAACCGTGGCTGTCGGACGGACGGCCACCGTGGCCGTCGGATTGACAGCCGCCGTCACCGTCGGACGCACAGCCGCCGTCACCGTCGGACGGACATCCACCATTGCCGAGGGACGGACAGCCGCTGTCACCGTGGGGCTGATGACCGCCGTGAGCGTCGGATGGACAAACGCCGAAATCGTCGAGTGGACCATCACCGTGGTCGCAGGACGGACAAGCACTGTGGCCGAGGGACGGACAACCGCCGTGGCCGAGGGACGGACAGCGGCCGTGGCCGCCGGGCAGGCGGAGACCTGGGCGATCGGGCGGACGATCGTCGGGCCGGCGGCGGAGCAGGGAGAAGCCGGGGCTTCTGGGCGGACGGCCGTCAGGGCCTCCGGGCGGGCAGCGGTCCAGGCGTCAGGACAGACGGTGGCCGGACGGACAGCGGCCGTCGCCGCCTGGCAGGCAGAGGGCGCGGCGAGGGTGCCGGCCGAGCGGACGCTGCTCACGCTGGATCGGCTGATGCTGCTCACACTGGAGCGGCTGATGCTGAAACTGCCGGAGCGGACGCTGTTCGCGTCGGCGAAGAAGAAGTGGCCCGTTGCCTTGAAGTCTTCCGTCCCGACCGCACTGATCGGGAAGAAGGTGAAGCCGCTGCTGTCGAACTCGTCGTCGGCAACCGCGGGCCCTGCGCCCAGCAGCAGGCCGGAGGCGGTCAGCGCTAGAGCGGTGATGGCGTGCTTGTACAAGGTCTATCCCCCAGAGGTGATGACACCGTTGTTTCGCCCGCTGGCTTACCCGGCCCTTTGGATCAGCTGCCTCCCCAAATGATCTAGTTCGCTTAAAGATCAGCAGACTGCCCATACCGATTTGTTGGAATGATTGGTAGAAATCCTGTCAAATCCGGGAACGGTGTGCTCATACTTGGGGAAGCTGGTCCCACAGGAGCACGATCATGCGGAAGACACCCCCACGCATGGCTCCGGAGTCAAGGCTGGAGTCAAACCACTTCCTCCAACTCGCCGCGATCGACTTCAGCGGCGTATACGCGGTCCACCTGGCCGCCAAGGAAGAACGTCTGAAGATGACGAGGCTCGCGATGAGCCTCTTGTCCGGACCGTTCCTGGCCGCGATCGCGCTCACCAGCGCGAAGGTCGTCGACCCGCAGGACCTGACGGAGTGGCACCGGGTGCCGTGGTACCTGTTCGCCCTGGTGGCGGCGTTCGGCCTGCTCAGCGTGCTGCCGTTCCTGCGGCTCATCGAGGCGGTCAACGCGCACGCCAGGACGGCCAGAGCGATCAACAACTTCCGGCTGCTGTACGCGGGCCGGCTCAAGGACGAGCTCAACTGGTCGCCGAACCTGCCGGTCGATCCGCGCTTTCCCGAGACGTACGCGCCTCTGGCCTGGCCGGGGATCAACGTGATGATGCTGGCGATCGTCAATTCGACGTACCTGACCGTGGGTGTCAGCGGCCTCGGCGGGCAGGATCCGAACCTGCTCATGCTGCTGAGCAGTATCACGCTGGTGGCTCTCGTCCATTACTCCGTTTACTACGTGCGCTGCAACGTCAGCAGGCGGCGCCGGCTCCCGCACAATCCCTACGAATTCCCGAATCAGGAGACCTGAATGCCCGGCCCGACACTTTGGGCGTCGTGTGGGGAGGCGTGGATATGGCTGATGCGCCATGTCTGGACGGCGGGGGCGCTCGCCGACGATGACCGAGGTCCCGTCATCGAGGCGCCGTCCGTACTGTTCGAGATCGCGGTCACGAGTGGGAACGACCCCATCATCGAGAGGTACGGCGACACGGACCGGCTGGCGCTGTACCGCAGGAAGTTCAGCCAGGACACGATCGTGCCGCCGTTCAAGTACAGCTATGGCGCCAGGATCAAGGGCCAGCTCCAATGGGCGGCCGACCTGCTGCGGGCCAAGCCGTACAGCAAGAGCGCCTGGATCTCGCTGACCACCCCGGGCGAGCCGTACGACTCGGTCCCCTGCCTGATCGGGCTGGCCTTCAGGATCAGGGAGGACGCGCTGGTCATGACCGCGACGTTCCGGTCACAGAACGCCTTCACCAGCTACCTGAACTACCTGCCGCTCGCGGACGTCCAGGCCGGGATGGCGGGACGGCTGGGGCTGGGCACCGGTCCGATGCGGGTGTTCGTGGACGTGCCGCACCTGTATCTCGCCGACAGCACGCAGGTGCTGCGCGTCATGCGGCCCGCGCCGTCTCCGCATCGCCTATAGGCATCTCGATGAACGGCTGGCAAACGTTCTGCAAGGGCGACCCGCTAGGTTTCGGCAGATGAAGGCCCGCATCACCAGGATTTCCACGTACCTCCCCGCAGGCACGCTGACCAGCGACGAGGTCGAGCGACGCATCCGGGGCTACCGCCCCCCGCGCGGCATCGTCGAGCGGATGACCGGCATCAGGCGCCGCCATGTCGCCTCCGACGATCAGCAGGCCTCGGACCTGGCCGTCGAGGCCGCCAAGGAGCTGGCGACCGACGTCGATCTGCTGATCTTCGCCTCGGCCTCGCAGGACCTGGTCGAGCCCGCGACCGCGCACATCGTGGCCGCCAAGCTCGGTCTGTCGTGCCCGGTGTTCGACGTCAAGAACGCCTGCAACAGCCTGCTCAACGGGATCCAGGTGGCCGAGGGGCTGATCGTCTCCGGGTCGTACCGCAGGGTGCTGGTGTGCTCGGGCGAGACGCCCTCGCGGGCGATCCGCTGGCGGATCAGGAATCGGGCGCAGTTCGTGGACGCGTTCGCGGGGTACACGCTGTCGGACGCGGGCGCGGCGGTGCTCGTGGAGGCCGACCCCACGCGCGGCATCTTTTATCGCGATTTTTCGGCTGATAGTAGGGCGTGGGCTATCGGCACCCTTCCTGGCGGCGGCTCCATGCATCCGCGCGACCCCGAATACTCCTACTTCCGTGGCGACGGCCGCAGGCTGAAGGAGGCGTTCGAGCTCATCGGCCCCGACCTCTTCCTCAACGCCCTGAAACGCACCGGCCTGACCTGGGACGACTTCGCCGTGATCGCGGTGCACCAGGTGGCGTTGCCGTACCTGAAGGTCCTGTCGCAGGCGCTGGACCTCCCCGAGGACCGGCTGGTGATCACGCTGCCCGACCACGGCAACTGCGCATCGGCCACACTCCCGCTCCAACTCGCGCACGCCCGCGCGGGCGACCGCGTGGCACTGCTCGGCCTCGGCGGCGGCATCAGCCTTGGTGTCATGCTGGCGGACCTGTGAACGACACCCGCCTCTACCTCGCCGCCCACCCCTTCGCCTACCCGCTGATGCGCCTGCTGGCCCGGCTGGGCGCGGTGGTGCGGGTGCCGGGCCTTGGTGTGGTGGTCAACGACGCGGCACTGGCCCGGCGTGTGCTCATGGACGGCCGCTTCCGGAAGGATGGCCCCGGCTCCCCCGGCGACCTGTGGACGCCCGTGCTCGGCCCGTCGGTGCTGCTCAACATGGAGGGCGAGCCGCACGCGGCACTCCGCGCCAAGCTGGCCCCGCTGTTCACGCCGTCGTCCGTCGCCACGCTGGTCGCCGACGTGCTCGCCGGCCCACTGGACGACCTCCGCGTACGACTGGCGAACGGCGACACGGTAGACCTGGTGGACGAGATGCGCCTGCTGGCCGGAGCGGTGATCTGCCGGGTCGTCGGCCTCGGCGACGTGCCGGCGGCCAGGGCCAGGCGGCTGTTCGCCGACGGGGAGCGGGTGGTGTCGATGGTCTCGCTGCGCACCAGGGGCCTGAACGCCCGCCAGCTCAGGGTGGCCCGCGAGGTGCTCGACGGGATCGGCGACATCGCGCAGGCCGCCTACGACGCGGGGGATCCCGCCACAGTGATGGGCCGGATGCGCGAGCTCGGGCTGTCGGCGGCGGAGGCCCGTGGGGCGGCCGGGGCGTTCTTCCTCACCGGCACGGAGACGGTCGCCACGTTCGTGCCCCGGCTGGTCGCGTTGCTGCACGACCACGACGCCTTCGGCGCCGACCTGGATCTGGCGATCGAGGAGGCGATGCGGGTCACCACGCCGACCCCGGTGATGCTGCGTTCCGTCGCCGAGCCCGTACGCGTGGGCGGGGTCCTGGCCAGGCCCGGCGACCGCGTGGTGATCGTCACGCACAACTGCGCCCGCGCGTACGGACCGTTCGATCCGTCCCGGCCGCATCCGCCCGAGCTGCGCCGCCTGTGGTTCGGCGCCGGGCCGCACTTCTGCATCGGCTACCCGCTGGCGCTGGCCGAGATCCGCGCGGTGGCCCGGGTCGTGCTCGCCCGCCCGGTCAGGGTGGTGGCGCGACGGGCCGCCAGGGGCGTGCTCATCCCGACCTACGAGCGGCTGCTGATCAGGGCCGCATGAGAGTCGGGGTCACCGGGGCGTCCGGTTTCGTGGGTGGCGCGGTCTGCCGGGCGGCCGTGGCCAGGGGCTGGCAGGTGTACGGCTTCGGGCGCCGGCCCACGGAGATCCCCGGCGTGCCGTACCTCATCTGGGACCTGACCGGCCGCGACCGCCCGGACCTCGACCTCGACGCGCTGATCCACTGCGCGGGGAGCGTCACCGACTGGGGCCCGCCGGCCGGGATCTGGCGGGCCAACCTCGACGGGACCCAGAACGCCCTGACCGCCTTCCCCCGCGCCCGGTTCGTGCACGTCAGCACGGCCAGCGTGTACGACCCGCGACGGCCGACGGTCATGGCCCGCGAGCACGAGGCCCCGGTGAGCCGGTACGTCAACGCGTACGGCGCGTCCAAGGCGGCCGCCGAGCGGCTGGTCGAGGGGCGTGCGGTGATCCTGCGCCCGCACGCCGTCTACGGTCCCGGCGATACCACACTGCTCCCCCGGGTGCTGCGGGCGGTCAGGGGCCGCAGGCTGGTCGCGGTCGGCGACGGGCGGCAGCGCGTCAGCCTGACCTCGGTAGCCAACCTCGCCCAGGCCTGCCTGCTGGCTGTCACGGGCCCTCTCGGCACCTACAACGTCACCGACGCCGAGCCGGTGGTCCTGGACGACGCGCTCCGTGCCGTACTGCGGGAGAAAGGCATCGACGCGACCCCGCTCTATCTGCCCCGACGGCTCGCCCACGGCCTGGCGGCGATCTCCGAGACGCTCACCCGCGAGCCGCGCCTGACCCGCTACGCCGTCGGCCACCTGGCCGTCGAGCGCACCCTGGACATCAGCGCGGCCCGCGACCGACTCGGTTACGCACCCTCGCCGACATCCTTCGCAGGCGCCGCGTCCTGGTGAGGCCCACGAGGCCGCCCGCCATCTGGGAGCGCCTCGTCACCGGCCGGAGGCGCCTCGCCGGCGGCGACCGCCTTGGCGCCGACCGTGCGTGCCTCGCCGCCGTTCGGGCTCGGCTTGCGCGCCTCCACCATCTCCGACTTGAACCACGGCCCGCCGTACCAGAACCGCCACCCCAGGTCGCGCCTGCGCACGTCGACCACGCCGAGCTCACGCAGCACGGTCTCGTACTGGGGCGTGTGCTGGAAATCGGCGATCAGCATCAGCCCGCCCGGACGCAGCACCCGATGCGCCTCCTTGACGGCCTGCTCGCGTCCTTCCACGGTCGGGATGTTGTGGATGGCCAGGCTGGACACGATCACGTCGAACCGGCCGTCGTCGAACGGCAGCTCACGCATGTCACCCGTGACCAGCTCGACCCGATCCGACACCCCTTCGGCCTCGGCGTTGGCCCTGGTGACGCCCTCGGCGTTGCCCGACTGATCTACGCCGCGCCACAGGTCGATGCCGGTGGCCCGGCCCTCGCGCAGCCGCTGGGCCGCGAGCAGCAGCACCATCCCGCGCCCGCAGCCGAGGTCGAGAACCTGCTCGTCGCCCTCGATCCGGCCGAGCTCCTCGCCCCAGACGGCGAACTTCCCCCGGCGGGTCGTGTAGAGGTAGCTGGCCGCGCTGGCCAGCGTGTAGACCGCGCCGAGCAGGAACGCGATCGCCGCCGCCGGAACATCGGAGACGAACGAGACCGCTGCCAGCACCAGCAGCACCACTGCCCCGAAGAAGAGTCCGGCAAGGGCCCATGGCGCGTCGAATCCATAGCTACCGCGCTTCACACTCACGTTATATCGCAAGATGGACTTCACCGAAACTTGCCGTGACACTGCCTTTTCCGCAAATACCCCGCGTGCAACTCGTTACTAGCCTTGAGAGCAATTCGTAGAACAGGGGGGGCTTACCAGGGATGACAGTGAGAACACGGGGTTTTGGGCTTGGCTTCAGCATCATCCTCACCCTCGCGTCGACCCTGCTGTGGGGGGTGGCCCACCTGGCCGCCGACCGCCGGAAGACCGGCCTCGCCCTCATGGCGGCGCACGTGCTGATGCTCGCCATGATCCTCACCGTGATCACCGTGTTCGGCAGCAAGCTGCTCCCGCTGGCCGTCCAGCCCGCCTGGCTCACCGCCTTCTCGATCATGATCGCCACGATCGCGATCATCTGGACCGGGGTGGTCATCTGGTCGTACATGCTGGTCCGGCCCGCGCCCGTGAACCGCGTGGGCCGCGCGGTGACCAGCGCGCTGACCATCGCCCTGTGCGCGCTCATCCTGACCCCGGCCGTCTACGCGGCCCGCGTGACCTACGTGTCGCGTGATGTGGTCAACAGCCTGTTCACCGCGAACGTCTCCCCTGTCGTGTCCCAGGATCCATGGGACGGCGCGAAGCGGATCAACCTCCTGCTCCTCGGCGCCGACGCCGCCCCCGGCCGGCCCGGGGTGCGTACCGACAGCATGACCGTGGCCAGCGTCGACATCGCCACCGGCGCGACGATCCTGCTCGGCCTGCCGCGCAACCTGCAGCGGGTGCGCCTGCCGGAAGGTCCGCCCAGAGAGCGCTTCCCGGACGGCTTCACCGGCGCGGGCCCGGAGACTCCCGGCCTGCTCAACGAGGTGTTCCAGTACGCCGAGGACTATCCCGAGATGGAGCCAGGCATACGCAAGGGGCAGCGCGGCCCGACCCTGCTCAAGAAGACGATCAGCGGCATCCTCGGCATCCCGATCACCTACTACACCATGGTCGACATGAAGGGCTTCGCGCAGATCATCGATGCGATGGGCGGCGTGACGGTCACCATCAAGCAGCCGATCGTCTACGGCAAGTACCGCGAGGGCCTGTTGCGCCCCGGCACCCGCAAGCTCTCCGGCGCGGACGCCCTCTGGTTCGGCCGCTCGCGTACCGACAGCGACGACTACGTACGCATGGGCCGCCAGAAGTGCCTGCTCAACGCCGTCGCCAAGCAGGCCGACCCGGTCACCGTGCTGAACAGCTTCGAGAAGCTGGCCGTGGCGACGAAGCGCGCCATCTCCACCGACATCCCGCAGAACGTGCTGCCCGACCTGGTCGAGCTGGCGCAGCGGGTGAAGGCCAACAAGATCAAGAGCCTGAGCTTCGTACCGCCGTTGATCAACACGGTCTACCCCGACTGGAGCCTGATCCGGCGCGAGGTCACCAAGGCCCTGGCCGACCACGGCCCGAGCACCACGCCCCCGCAGGCCACCCCGGGGACGCCGAGCCCCGAGACCCCGATCGCCCTCGACTCCGCCTGCCGTTAACCGCGCCTGAGCAGCAGCGTCACGAACCCGAGCAGGTCACGGTACCCGTCGAGCCACATCTTCCGGTGCTCCAGCGCCGCGGCCATCGCGGCGTCGCCGTCGTCGCCGGGGTGCCGCAGCGCCCAATCAATGAGCGACCCGGTCCACGACCACTCGTAGTCGTACCACTCCCCCCGCTCGCTGACGTGGGCGTACACGGTGCGGTAGCCGCCCGACTCGGCCTGCGCCACGGTGCCCGGCAGGTCCGCGTACTCGCCGATCTCCGCCTCGACCTCCCTGCTCGGCGGCCGCTCCCAGAACCCCTCGCCCACCAGAGCCAGCCCACCGGGAGCGAGCAGTCCGCCGATCGCCTCCATCGACGGCGTAAGCCCGCCGAACGCGTGCGTGGCACCGACGCAGAGCACCAGATCGTACGGCTCGGCCGAGGTGAAGCCCGTCGCGGAGCCGTGATGCAGGGTCAGCCGGTCTGCCACCCCGGCCTCGGCCGCCGTCCGGCGGGCGTTGGCAAAGCCCGCGTCGGACAGGTCCACACCGTCGGCCGTGGCGTCGCCGTACAGCTCCAGAAGCCGGACGCTCCAGAACGCCTCACCGCAGCCCAGGTCCAGGATCCGCGCGCCGCTCGGCAGCTTGGCCCGGCGCAGCAGCCGGGTCAGGTTCGCCTCGCTGATCGGGGAGGCGATCGGGTGGTCGGCGTGCGCGAGGTGGCTGATCAGCTGTCTCTCCATATGGACAGATCCTAGTTATCCCCCTATACCAACTTGACGTGTAGGGATTCGGAGGGTTTCATATGCACATAGCCGACTTATTAAGTAGGAAATAGGGAGTAGAGCATGAACGCTCGCAGGGTGCTAGCCGCTCTGGCCGCAACCGCACTCACCGCGCTCGCGGCGGCCTGCGGGAGCAGCGCGTCTCCCACTGGCGCGGCGAAGGAACTGCGCCTCGGCTACTTCCCGAACATCACCCACGCCACCGCCCTCGTCGGCGTCGAGAAGGGCTTCTTCGCCAAGCACCTCGGCGTACCGGTGAAGACCAGCACGTTCAACGCCGGCCCAGCCGCGATCGAGGCGGTCTTCTCCGGCGCCATCGACGCCACCTATATCGGCCCGAACCCAGCGATCAACGCCTGGGAGAAGTCCAAGGGCAAGGCCATCAACATCGTCGCGGGCGCCGCGTCCGGCGGCGTCTACCTGGTCGTCAAGCCCGGGATCAACTCCCCCGCCGACCTCAAGGGCAAGAAGATCGCCACGCCGCAGCTCGGCAACACCCAGGACGTGGCACTGCGCTACTGGCTGGAGAGCAAGGGGCTCAAGACCGACACCAAGGGCGGCGGCGACGTCCACATCGTGCCCCAGGAGAACGCGCAGACGCTGCAGACCTTCGCGACCGGCGACATCGACGGCGCCTGGGTGCCCGAGCCGTTCGCCAGCCGCCTGGTCATCGAGAGCAAGGGCAAGATCCTGCAGGACGAGCGTGACCTGTGGCCGAACAAGCAGTTCGTGATCACCCACCTGATCGTCCGGCAGGACTGGGCCAAGGCCAACCCCGACCTGCTCAAGAAGCTGCTCGAAGGGCACGTCGAGGCCACCAAGTACCTCAACGACGACCCCGCCGCGGCCGCGCAGACCGTCAACACCGCGATCCAGAAGCTCACCCAGAAGCCGCTCAAGCCCGAGGTGCTGGCGAGCGCGTTCAAGAACATCACGTTCACGAACGACCCCATCGCCTCCTCACTCACCGGCAGCGCGGACCACGCCGTCAAGGTCGGGTTGCTCAAGCCGGTGGACCTGAACGGCATCTACAACCTGAAGCCCCTCAACGAGGTGCTGGCCGCGGAGGGCCAGCAGTCGATTTCGGACAGGTGACGCACATGACGACGCAGGTGGTCGATCGCACGACGGCGGTCCGGCTGGAGGCCGTCTCCAAGGTCTACGGTCACGGCGGCAACGGGCTGCTCGCCCTCGACAAGGTCTCGCTGTCGGTACGGCCCGGCGAGTTCGTCTGCCTCCTGGGCGCCTCCGGCTGCGGCAAGAGCACGCTGCTCTCGCTGGTCGCCGGGCTCGACAAACCGACGCAGGGGGAGATCTCCACGGTCGGGCGGCAGGTCGCGATGATGTTCCAGGAGCCGGCGCTGTTCCCGTGGCTCACGGTCTCGGCCAACGTCGAGATGGCCTTCCGCGCTGAGGGTCTGTCCAAGCACGACCGTCGGAGCAGGGCGGCGGAGTTCCTCGACCTCGTGCACCTGGGCGGATTCGGGAAGAAGCGCCCGCACGAGCTGTCCGGCGGCATGCGCCAGCGCGTCGCCCTGGCCCGCGCGCTCGCCCAGTCCTCCGCGTCCTCGTCCTCTTTGGAGGACGGCGCGGTGCTGCTGATGGACGAGCCGTTCGGGGCGCTCGACGCGATGACCCGCGACCTGCTGCACGACGAGCTCGAACGCATCTGGCGGGAGCGGGCGCTGTCCGTCCTGTTCGTCACGCACAACGTCCGTGAGGCCGTACGGCTCGGCGACAAGGTCGTGCTGCTCAGCAGCCGACCCGGCAAGGTGGTCGAGGAGTTCCCCGTCGAGCTCGCCCGGCCCCGCCGCACCGACTCCGCCGAGGTCGCCGGGCTGGCCGCGAAGATCACCGACCGGCTGAAGGAAGAGGTCATGCGCCATGGCCACTGAAAGCTCAGCTTTTCGACGCAGAGAGGCGAACGATGGCCGTTGACACGCACGCGCGGCAGATCGCCGGGCTGGACGCGCTGGAGCTGGCCAGTGACCAGCGGGCCGGGATAGCGTCCCGGGTCTGGGCGCGGGTCTGGCCGATGCTGACCGCGATCGCGCTGGTGCTGGTCGCCTGGCAGCTGGTCGTGCTGAGCGGTCGCTGGCCCGAGTACGTCTTCGCCGGGCCGATCACCACGTTCCAGGACCTCGGGCACCGCCTCGGCGACCCCGAGTTCTACCAGGCCGTGGGGACCACCATGCGCCGGGCCGTCACCGGCTTCGCGCTGGCCGTGCTCGTCGGACTGGTCGTCGGTGCGGCCGTGTCGCGGGTGAAGGTGCTGCGGGCCGCCTTCGGCGCGCTGATCACCGGCCTGCAGACCATGCCGTCGATCGCCTGGTTCCCGTTCGCGATCCTGCTGTTCGGGCTGACCGAGAGCGCCATCACGTTCGTGGTGATCCTGGGCGCCGCGCCGTCGATCGCCAACGGCCTGATCACCGGCGTCGACTACACGCCGCCGCTGCTCCTGCGGGCCGGGCACGTGCTCGGGTTCCGGCGGTTGCAGCTCTACCGGCATGTGATCCTGCCCGCGTCGCTGCCGTCGTTCCTGGCGGGGTTGAAGCAGGGCTGGGCGTTCGCCTGGCGCTCGCTGATGGCCGGTGAGCTGCTGGTGATCATCGCCTATCAGTCGTCACTCGGGGAGCAGCTGGCGATCTCGCGGGAACTGTCCGACTCGCCGGGACTGATCGGCACGATGATCGTAATCCTGGTGATCGGTATAGTGATCGACATGTTGTTCGAGGCGGCCGACAGCGCCTTGCGGCGGCGCTGGGGTCTCAATCCGGTGTGATGCGGGTCTCCGCGCGAACCGATTACGCGCTGCGGGCGGTCAGCGAATTAGCGGCGGCACCGCCGGGGCCGGTGCCGGCCGAACGCATCGCCGTGGCCCAGAACATCCCGCGCCGCTTCCTCGACAACATCCTGCTGCAGCTCAGACGGGCCGGGCTCATCCACAGCCTGCGCGGCCCCGACGGCGGCTACTGGCTGGCGCGCCCGGCGGAGGACATCACGCTCGCCGACGTGATCGCGGTCATCGAGGGTAAACCCGAATATCCCGCGCACGGTGGCTATCCCGGTGTCGCGGGGCCCTTGGCCGACGTCTGGAGCGCACTGCGCGAGCACGAGGAGCGGCTGCTGACCGAAGTCACCTTCGCTCAGATCGTCTCGTCCAAGTTCTCGGCGTAGTAGGAGATGGCCCTGGCATAGCCACCCGCCCGGTCTGACTCGGCGACGACCGCGAGCAACGAGCTGACGGCCTCGCGCGCCCGGCCCGCGTTGTAGAGCGCCATGGCGTTGAACGTCCGCAGCCCCGCGTCGCCGGGGAACTCCGCCAGCCCGCGCTCGAACGTCTCCAGCGACTCCGCGACCCGCCCCAGCACCCGGTAGGTGCTGCCCAGCCCGAGGAAGGCGCCCAGCCGGTCCTCGGCGCTCAGCCCGTCACCCGCCAGCGCGCGTACGTAGAACGGCACCGCCTCCGCCTCCAGGCCAAGCGCGTCGTGCACCCACGCGGCCTGATAGGCCACCTCGGCGTCCTCGGGATGCCGCGCCGCCAGCGCGACCAGAAGCTCGCGGGCCTCGTCCCGCTCCCCCGCCTCACGCAGCCCCACGGCCCGTGCCAACTCCTCGCGCAGCCCCACTGCCAGCGCCAATTCCTCGCGCAGCCCCACGGCCGGCGCCAATTCCTCGTCACGCACGCGCTCAGTGTGCCATGATGAGCGTGACCTGAAACGGTAACGGTTTTCATAATCATCGGGAGGGTGCTCGTGAGGGTGGCGTTCGTCGGGAAAGGCGGCAGCGGCAAGACGACGATGTCGGCGCTGTTCGCGAGATACGTGGCGAGCCAGGGCGGTCCGGTGGTGGCCGTGGACGCCGACATCAACCAGCACCTGGCCCTGGTGCTCGGCGTCGAGGAGCCACCGGAGCCGCTGGGCTCCCGGCTCACCGAGATCAAGGAGCTGCTGCGCGGCGACAACCCGCGCATCCCGTCGGCCCAGGCCATGGTCAAGACGACCCCGCCGGGCCGCGGCTCCCGGCTGCTGAGCTTCAAGGATCTGACGACCAGCGAGTTCGCGGTCACCACGAGCGAGGGCATGCGGCTGATGGCGACCGGCCCCTTCAGCGCGGACGACCTGGGCGTGGCCTGCTACCACTCCAAGGTCGGAGCCGTCGAGCTGCTGCTCAACCACCTGGTGGACGGTCCGGGCGAATACGTGGTGGTCGACATGACGGCCGGGGCCGACTCGTTCGCCTCGGGCCTGTTCACCCGCTTCGACCTGACGTTCCTCGTCGCGGAGCCGACCAGGCAGGGCGTCAGCGTCTACCGGCAATACCGCGACTACGCCGCCGACCACGACGTGCCGCTCGCCGTGATCGGCAACAAGGTGCACGGCCAGTCCGACGTCGACTTCCTGCACGACCAGGTGGGCGACGACCTGCTCACCTGGATGGACCACTCCTCCGCCGTCCGCGCCATGGAGCAGGGCCAGCGCTTCGCCCTCGACGACCTGGAGCCCGCCAACACCGACGCGCTGGCCATGCTGCTCAAGCACCTGGACGCGCAGACCAAGGACTGGGCCCGCTTCGGCCGCCAGGCCGAGGAGTTCCACCTGCGCAACGCCCGCTCCTGGGCCAACGCCAAGACCGGCCTCGACCTGGCGGACCAGATCGACCCGGAGTTCGTCTATGGCGGCTGCCCGACCACATGACTGTCCCCTCCGGTCGTCTGGAAGCCTCCGCCGAGCCCACCTAGCGTTCGAATCAATCCCCGTTGAGAGGAGACAGCATGTCGCTGACCGTTCCGAACGATCTACTCGATCAGGCCAGAACGGGCGAGGTCGACGACGCGGCGTTCATCGCCTGCGTCCGCGACTCTCTGCCGTACGCCTGGTCGGTGATCAGCGAGCTGGTCCAGCACCGCGACAGGACCGGCGCCGACTTCGCCGACAACCAGGTGCCCCCACCGGACGAGGAGGCCCGCGGCCAGCTCCTGCGCTGCCTGGCCAGCGACTCGATGCGGGGCGCCTTGGAGCGCCACTTCGGCGTCCGCCTGGCCTTCCAGAACTGCCATCGGGTGGCGGTGTTCGCTCCGACGGCCTCCGCCGCGTTGCGCGAGTTCGTCACTCCACGCGCACAGATCCTCAACCAGAAACCCGAGCTGGTGGACTGCTGATTCCCCTTGTGGCGGGCCGGTTCCTCCCGGCCCGCCACGCCCATCTGTGCCCGCCGCAGTTTGGATTGGCGCTCTGTTATGCGCCGGCATCCTCCAGGCTTAGCCTCGGGCTTTCGTGCGCCCAGCAGAACGGAGGTGAAGCCGTGACGTAGCGGCTGATCTTGTTGTTCGTAAGCTCGTCGTCGCTTGCCGGTGGGAGTCCGGT
>NZ_JBEZDR010000033.1:0-160026 GCF_040648415.1 Nonomuraea sp. NPDC049141 | reverse complement strand
CTTCGGCCATGGTCTTCACCATGGATCGCAACATGTCGGGGTCGTCGGTCTCGATCTGCCGCGCCAGCCACTGCGCGGGCGTCACACTGTTGTCTGCGGCCATCGCCTGATCTCCTTCGATCTTGATCTTGCTACTCGAAGGATCACGCGATGGCCGTCTTCATTTCACGACGCCACGCCTATGACCAGGCCAAACTCGTACACCACTCCCGTGGACGCAACCCAAGCTAAAGGAGACGCTGAGCAGGAGCCCATGACGGCGGTGGACGTCTGTGGACAGTCTCGAAGTCCCTTGTAAACAGAAGGTCAGGGGTTCGATTCCCCTCGTCGGCTCTGCAACTGAAAGGCCCTTTCCCATGATCGGGAGAGGGCTTTTTCGATCTTGTACAGCAGCAAAACACAGCTATGGGGTCAGCTGGGGGTTCTGGTGGACGAGTGGCACGCGGTTCGGTGCACCTTCCGGTGGCACGAGCCGTACAACACCTAAGGGGTCCCGGTAGCAAGGAAGAAATCTCCAACGAAGTAGCTTCTGACCTGTGACAACCGAGGCCTCGTCCCGAGGTTGCGGCGCTTTTCGATCAGACAGCTACGGCAGACGCTCAAAAGCTCCGTCGGCGGCTGCTCTTCGAGGCATGATCGAGGGCCGCGCCTCCGGGCAGCGGACCCCGTTGGCCGGAACCGACTGCGAGATCAGGTAGCGGTCGATCACGCTGTGCCCCGAGCCCTCGTACGTGAGCACGCGGGCCTCGGCGCCGATCTGCTTGGCCGTGCTGAGGGTCCACGGGTAGCCGGTGGCGAGGTCGTTCAGCGAGGAGGCCAGCAGGATGGGCGGGGTGGCGTCCACACGCAGGGGGTGCTGCGGGTTGGGAATGGGTGTGGGCTGCGCCAGGCAACTGGCGATCCGGCCCAGCGCGGGCGGGCTGTACCTCATGTCCCTGGCCCGCGCCGCCTGCCGGCGCAGGAGCGAGGCGTACTGTGTAGTCGGCGACTGGCAGGTGGAAGTTCTGGCAGAACACGGGCGTACTGACCTTCACCTCCTCGTCCGGTCTCGGCGTTGGTGAGGATGGTGGCATAACGGTGGCGGCGTTTGAGAGCGAAGTCATCGACACCCAGCACGCGCCGGATCCGCAGCGGTGGCAGCGGCATGAGTAGCCGCAGAGCCGTGGACCTCAAGACCGCGACGGCCAGGACCGCCGAGAGCCGAGCCCCTGCCCAGCCGGCCAACTCTGTGACCACGGCGCCCAGTTGGCCCGTGAGCCGACGAGTTCGACGCTGGTAGCGCTCGAGCAGCCCGGGCACCTGCTCACGAAACGTCTGCCGACCGCATTCCCATGCCGGACAGAGCAGACGCCGTCCCTGTATCGACACCACCCGCAGACCCTCGACCGGGAGGTCGGCCACCGTCCGGCTGTAGTAGCCGTGCACCCGCCCGATCAGCGTCCCGCACACCGGGCACGGCACCGGCTCATCGCGCGTCCGGGCCATGACCCGAATGAGGTCGTCCTCGCCCTCCACACCCTCGATGACCAGGTCAGACAAACCCGCAAACACCACACCCGTGAGATCGTCGATCTTCGACATGGCCCAGCTTGGCAGCTGATCACTCAGCGCCGCCACCGATTACGGGCCAGAGCCGTTGTTCTTACATTCCCTCTGCTGGCCGCGCTGCAGCTCTCCGGCCGGTCGCGGCCAGCACCGCCCACGCGCCAGCAGACACGGCGGACAGACAGAAGCCAGCGAAGTGCATCATCAAGTGTGGTCAGGCGATAGCCGTAGTCGCAGCGAGTGACGGTCAGGACATGCCTCCGGCGGAGATCTCCGACCCCGAGGTGATCATCATGCGGACGTGCACGTGGAAGAGTGGCTGAGGTAGGTCCTGATCACCTCGCACGCCATCCACCCGGACAAGCCCAGCAGACCGGCGACAACGGGTCAAGCCCGGCTGTGACCCCCTGGCATCCCATGACCGAGGAACGGCGACCGGCGAACGTACACGCGAAGCCGAGTTTGACCCGCCGCCACGGGCCTGCCCGCCGCTTCGCGGGGGGCGACGGCGTACGAGGCAATCAGAGCCCTGGGAGCTCGAGGAAAAGCCCACGTCACCCGACAAACAGGATGGCAATATGCATATAGGTACATAAATGCAGATTAGCGGAATCTTGCTTACCAGGAGGTTACATAGACGACCGGGTACCCACGAGTTGTCGGAGGTGTCTTGTATGAAGGAGATCCGTCAAACCATAGAAAAGGATCAAGATGGATTCCGAGATCATCGCAACCAGCGCGGCCACCCTTCTGGCCACCAAGGCGTGGGAGGCGTACGCAACGCAAGCTGGCAACGCCGCATGGAGCAGGATGGTCCAGCTCGCAAACAGGCTCAGACAGCGGTTGGGAATTACTCCCATGGACAACAAAGTCCAGGCCGAAACCATCGAAGGAGTAACTGCTCAACTTCACCATATAATGCGTGTAGACAACGATCTCTCTCAAATGGCGAGAGATTTCCTGAACCTTACTCAGCGGAACTATCACGCGATTGGCATCGCGATTGGGGATAACGCTCGCGTAGGCAAGGCCGTATACATTCACAATGTTGAACGGGATGTCAATTTCTAGCTGGAGTGGGTCAATGAACAGCCGGCAGGCGGATTCATCTGGTGATCACTCACACTCCAACGAGTCCTACGTCGTTACGCATCGCCCACCCACTCCAGGCGCGCCGTTCGCGGCTGGCATTAGCATTGGAGCCCATAGCCACATAGATAAGGCCGTGAACATCGGGCAGGCGCAGACAATAAATATCCATGCCGCCCACAGCCAACCACTCCCTCCGCCACCCCTGCCAAACCCGCCAGGCAACTTTATTGGACGCTCCAAAGAGATCCAGGATCTGAAGAATTCGACTCAGAAATCTCCCGCACCCACTCTCGCGATAACTGGAGCACCAGGGGTAGGAAAGACAGCCCTCGCCGTTGTGCTCGCACACGCCATCAAAGACAACTACCCCGGAGGGCAGACCTTTCTCACTCTTAGTCGAGAAGATCATGCTGAGCCGGAAGACCTGTTAGAAGCGGTCCTCCTGGCATTGGGGCAGCACGGCTCACAACTACCGCAGTCGCAAGCTGGAAGAGTCGGGGTAGCTCGATCCATACTATCCAGTCGACGCATACTCCTGGTGATTGATAATATCTCCCAGGAGCGGCAGCTACGCAGTTTGCTTCCTATTCCGACTGGATCGCTCCTCATCTGCACAAGTCGATCCCGCCTCAGCGGCTTGCAGACATCGGAAGTTCACCACCTACACCTAGATACTCTAGAGTCTTCAGAGGCAGCTTCATACCTGACGACAAGGATCGGAGAATCCCGGTTCTCATCCCAGGAGCAGGTGAACGAACTAGCTGACCTGTGTGGGAATCTTCCACTCGCTCTGCATTTAGTATCAGCAAAGGCTCTCTCGCGTCCTCATCTAACTGCCGACAAGATCGCAAGCGTTCTGAGCGATAAGAAGAGGCGACTGCAGGCGCTGCGGGCAGGGGATCTCTCCATTCGAACGGCCTTCGAGGTGACATATTCAGACCTTCCAGAGTCCCGCGCGCAGGCATTCCGGGCGCTTGGACTCCATCCAACAGGTAGCATCAAGACTCACATAGCTGCGACCGTGATTAGCGCGCTAGCTTCTGGAGTTTCAGGCACGGAAACGCTCGACGCAGAGGAAATGCTAGACGACCTCGTCGAGCAAGGCCTACTTGAGCAGATCGGTCCAGAGCGTTTTCGCATTCACGACTTGCTTCATAATTACGCACTAACGCTAAGCGCCGAGATTGACACGTCCCGGGTGAGACACGAAGCCCTAATCGCACTCGGTCACGCGTACCTTGATACAGCCACCATCCTAGGCGCTCGCATTGACCCACGGACAATGCCAGGTATGAATAGCTCGCCAGACGAAGGCGAAGGAAATCCGTACCTCAAGGATGACCTGGACAATCTTCTAGCTATTACACAACAGGCGGCGGAGCTTGGTGAGTGGGAGCTCGTGTCTCGTCTCACCTTTTCATCTGAAGTTCTATATCGAGCGCGGAGCCGGTGGAGGGCACTTCTTCACACAAATGAGCTCACTCTCACAGCGGCTCAATTCACATCAAACGAGCACTGGCGCGCCCGAGCTCAGTTGAACATTGGCAATGCCAATATAACGCTAGGCGACATCGCTGCAGGCGAAACAAATCTTCGTAATGCCTTCGAGCTGTCAAGCGATATAGGTGATCCAAGTCTCGCTGCCAGTGCGCTGTACTGCATCGTCAGACTTCAGGCAGAGTCACAGCCAGTCGAAGCCATAAAGGTCTATGAAACACTTCTCAAGATCCTTCGGCAGGGCGACGACAGATATGGGATCGCGGCCGCACTATCGGGTCTAGCAGACTGCATGCTTCGGACTGGGCGACTCCAAAAGTCTGAGAAGCTTTTGCAGCACGCACTGGCAGTTGCGAAGCAAGTCAGAAGCCGCATGTTGCAGGCCGATATCCTCGGGAATCTCGGGCTTATTAATCTCGAGCTCGCAAGGCCGAACGAGGCGCGGGAATTCGTCGACCGATCGTTGCTAGAGCATCGATCCGTAGGTGACCCTTCCGGCGAAGCGGGCTCTCTGCTACTCAAGGGTCGCGTCGCAGAGGCGACAGGAAATACGGAAGACGCCATCAATGACTACGAGCAGGCGCTTGCGGTTTTCCAAGAGCTAGAAGAAGTATCTGGCCAGCAAGCCGCGTTGACTCATCTCGGGAGCGTCTATCGGGTGATTGGTCGTCCAGGCGTAGCAGCTCAGCATTACGAAGAGAGCCTCCAGTTGGCGGAGACTCTTTGTGATGCCCAAGCGGCCGTGGTTTCACTCGTAAACCTCGGATCATTGTGGGTGAATGTAGCCGAGCTTGAACGCGCTAAGGAGAGCTTTGCTAGAGCTCTAGGTGTCGCCGCGCAGTCTGGAAGCTCATTCTTGATCGCTCAAGCCCTTCAGCAGTTCTCGAAGTACTGGAGTCACCAAGGCGAGTGGGAGAAGGCTGCAGGCGTCTTGGAGGAAGCGCTAGATCTTATCCAAGGCATTCCCGGCGCGCCTGATGCCGCAGAAACTCGAGCAGTTCTAAGTCATGCCTATTATCGCATCGGGCGCGGAGATGAAGCACTCCAGCAGCTTCGTCTAGCGGAACAAGAGCTTGGGCCTGGCTCCAGCGACCCCGCTCTCATTGCGGTCAAACGTCAGCTAGCAACCGTACTCTCAAGCCGTGGAATGTTTGCCGAGGCGGCCGTCGAAGCCGAGTATGCCCTGAAACGGTCCGAACAACTGGGACGAGCTCAGGGAATTGCCGAGTCTCTCGGGGTTCTCGCAAACGTCTTGGCACGCCAAGACGAGTTCGAACAGGCGGCAGTCAAATATAGAGAGTGCATACGCGTAGCAAGAGAAACCCTCGATCCCCCCTTGCTCCTGGCTCATCTCATCAATCTCTCCACGTGTCTTTCCGCGTCAGGAGAGGACAAGGAAGCCTTGGAGGGCTACAAGAAGGCCCTTAAACTGGCCACTCGACTTCAGGACAAAGCAGCCAGAGCTACGGTCCTGCGCTGCCTTGGAGTCGAGCATGCGAAGAGGGGCCGCCTTAGCGAAGCGGAAAAGCGTTTCAATGAGGCAGCCAGAATTGCCGCGCCGCTACGAGACAAACACTTGCTTGCAGTGTTGCGTACTGATCAGGCCCAGGTCTTCGTGGAGCGAGGAAAACTGGATCGAGCACGACAGCTCCTTGAAAATGCGCAACATCTGTATGCCGAAATTAATGATGTGGACGCCGAGCGCAAGGTCATGCTCAGAATGCTTGGCCTCGAACTCGACCAAGGCTGTTCTAGCCCTTCAGAGCTGTCTGACAGGGTCTCAGAACTCCTCCAGAAGAATCGCCATTCACCTGCCGGCGCATTTCTTGTAAGAGCGCTCGAACCTCCAAAGCAAGCATATCAGTTCCTTGGAAGTAAATATCAGCTCCCTGGAAGACGGATCAATATTTCAAGCGACGTAAAAGAGAGCCTTCCCGATATATCAATCGAGGGGATGCTCCACCATCTCAGCGTTTCGCGACATAGCTGTTTTGTTTGCAGACAACCCGTCGCACTCGAAGCTGAGGCTAATCTCGTTCACCTCCTGCATACCGGGGATAACGCAGCTGCAGTCTGGCTGAAGCTGTGTCATCCACGATGTGGACCGTCTGCCGTCGTGGCGATAAATGAAGCAGCTCCCACTGGCATCCTTAATGTAGAGATCGAATGCTCGCTTCTACCTGTAGGGGACAAGTACATACCAAACATCATTGTCGACATCCCGCACCTAGTTCAATCTGCCGACAAGCACGGATATAGCGATACATACCTCGATTGGCTGGCGGCACATGGCTTCACGCACGTAAAAGTGAATGAGCGCACGGGTCAGGTTCAGGTTGAGCTTGCACAGAGCAATCAAAATGAAAGAATTCTTGCTACACTGAATAACGGACGAATGTGCCTTACAGTTCATGGCAGATCCGTTCTCGTTGATGCACCTCTCAGCTTCCTGCCGATTTGGTACGGGAGCACGTCCGAAGGCGTTCTTGGAGTAATGATCGGACATAACCTTCAAGGTATGAGCTGGGAGAGTCCAAACCATTTAATCGACGCTGCAATGCGAGGTCGCCTTGTTTTTGCGGTCGTTCCCCTAGCGGTAAATCACCCTGCACAGAATCATCGGTGCGTTTGCACCCCTGCCACCGGAAGAAAGTTCAAGCACTGCTGCGGTGTGGTCCGGTAAGGGGTAGCTGTTACGGAGAAGGAGCGGTGCAGCCCAGCAAACCAAATGCAGAGATCCGCTTCATTACATGTGGAATGTGACAGACATGAGTTGTCGGGCTGAGAGAAGCTGGAAGGTGCGTGAGCGAAGTCCTCTCGCTGCCGTACGGCAGCGCCGTACGGCCACCACGTCTCACACGAGCACACGCGCCAGGTCCGATCTGCCGTCCGCGCAAGCCGTGACATCGTCGACCATGCTCATGCCGTTCCCTTGGATCAGACGGCTGCGTGACGCGCCACTGACGACGATGTCGGCTTCCACCGGCTTATGGCGACAGCCGCACAACCCTTTCGGACCTCGGGCCGCGTCTGACGACGAGCGTGATCGTCCTGCCTGATGGGCGTACTGTTGGCTCCAGTCCGGCTTGTATTCGAGCTTGCTTCGCATCTACGGGCATTCCAACTAGGGAATATCTGCGGAATGGTCTTGACGACTTCGAGATTGCTAGACCACGTATGTGCAGGTCTGGGGCGAGCCGATGGTGCCTGATCACCGTCTCTCCCAAGGCGGGCATTCAGGAGTTGCCGCGCCGCTTCCGGTGCTAATGACGGTGGGGCAGGTCACGTCCCGTCGGCCGGGGGCCGCGTGGGATGCCTACTTCCGGTGCAGGATCTTTGAGATCTTTCCGCCCGAGACCGGCGCTTTTGGCCAACCGGCCCGCGGGGCGTGACCGCCTCTGATAGAGCGGAATCGAGGGCCGCTCGCGCAGGGGAATCCCTCTTCATGTCGTGGGCTGTCAGCTCTCAGCAAGGCCGGGACTGCGCGGGTTGCCGAGGTCAGTAGACGGCTTATCGGATGGTAGACGGGCAAGTCTTGTCATTAGCACGCCGCATGATCTCGGCGAGGGCCTCTGTGAGCTGCGTCAGCGGACGGAGGGGACGTCATGAAGGTCTACTGCGGCATCGACTGGGCTGAGAAACACCACGACATCGCCCTGGTCGACGAGGCGGGCACGGTGATCGCCCAGCGACGCATCGCCGAGTCGCCTCAGGGCTATGAGGAATTGCTGACCCTGCTGGCCGAGGCCGGCGACAGCGCAGAGACGCCGATCCCGGTGGCCATCCAGCAGCCCGCAGAGGGGGCGTAGAACCGCCCCATGAGGCCGATCCCGCACGATCAGTCATCGGCCTGCTACCTGCTACCCGGCTGGTCAGACGACCCATGAGGTAGTTGTGGGGGAGGTGCCGCGCCCCGCAGAGTGGGTCAGACCGCCGGGCGCTGTCCAGAATCGGCGAGGCCCATCACCGCGAGATCGCGCAACAGGGCGGTGGCATTGTCAGCCAGAGCGGTCATCTGCTGGTCGGTGAAGAACGCCCGGTTGTAGGGGATGACCGCGCCCAGCGAGCCGCCGCGGTTCATGACGTGGAGCACCGGCACGGGGCCGGGAATGAAGGTCGCGGAGTGACGGTCCACGCACCGCAGGCCACCGGGTAGCTCGCCCAGCCTCTTGCGCCCCAGGTTGGAGATCCCGATTGTGATCGGCAGCACGGGTCCGGCCAGGAGGTCGAGTAGTCCCACCACCTCGCATTCCAGAGCCTGCCATCGAGCTTGGAACAAGCCCGCCGAGATGGCGCGCGCCACGGCGAGCGGATCGTCGTCTACTTGTGCCGGGAGGTGGGCAGCGGAGCAGGCGAACATGGGCTGTTGTGGCGCGATCCGGAGGTGGAGGCGCATGTTCACCGGCATGTGGCAGGTCAGTGTCAGCGATCGCTCGCCGGTCATCATGCGGCGTGCGGCGACCAGGAGCGCGCCGCAGACCACCGCATGGGTCGACAGTCCGGCAGCTGCCGCCGTACGCTCCAGCCCTTCGGTCGCGGTGCGGCCAAGCTCCAGGTATCGGGCGGCGTAGTCCAGGGGCGCTTTCGAGTCCCGCGCGGGTAGTGTCGCCACGATGGCGCGCTGGGCGAGGGCGGTCCTGTGGGCGACATGGTCGGCCACCTGCTCCGGGGTGACCCGGCCCGCCAGGAAGGACTCCAGCGGAGGGGGCAATCCCGCTTGCCGCGGTGCGTCACCGCCCCCGTAAAGGGTCCAGAGCAGGTGCTCCACGGCGAAGGCGCTGGACCCATCGATGATCGAATGGTGGAAGAGGAGCACCACGGTCGAGTCCTCGTGACCGTGAGGCACGACCAGGACTCGGAGCGGTGCCCCCGGGTTGGCTCCCGGCCTGGGCAGAGCGGTCGACAGCGCGTTGAACAGTTCCGTACCGGCGGGAAAGACCTGAATCGGCAGAGGCTTGCCGGTCGCATACAGCCACGAGCCGTCCGCGATGCGTGTGGTGAGCATCGGGACGCTGGTCGCCAGCGTGGCGCACGCCTGGGTGAGGCGGTCGATTCGCAGTGGCCCCCGAACCCGGCTCCAGAGCGCGGCCCAGATCTCCTCCTGGGCAAGGAGCCATTCGACCGGCGAGAGAGCACGGCCCTCACGCATCGCCGGCCTCGGCTTGGATACGTTTCCATAGCCCGGCCATATGGGCCCGGTCGGTAGCCGGTCCTCCGGCGGCCATGCGGAGCACATAGCGGCCGCGAACCTGCGACGAACTGAGATAGATCTCGCCGGTGGAATTGATCCGTGCGAGCAGCTCGGCGTTGCGGTCGTCATCCGCCCGGAGACGGAAACAGACCAGTCCGAACGGGTGCGGGGCGACGATTTCGAAGCGCGGATCGGCCCTGACCCATCCGGCGAACTCCTGGGCCAGCGCGACTCCCCGACGCAGGTGGGCGCGCAGCCCTTCCGCACCATAACAGCGCAGCACGAACCATAGCTTGAGCGCGCGGAAGCGCCGTCCCAGCGGAATCTGCCAGTCACGATAGTCTCTGGCCTGGCTGCTGATCTCCGTCAGATAGCCGGCCGAGACGTTCATGGCGTTGGTCAGGGCCTCGGGATCGGCCACCCACATCACGCAGCAGTCGAATCCGGTGAGCAGCCACTTGTGCGCGTTGACGCAGTAGCTGTCGGCGTCCTGCAGGCCATCGTTGATCCACCGCAGCTCCGGGCAGATGGCTGCGACCCCCGCGTATGCGCCGTCCACATGCAGCCATAGGTCGTAGGCGTGGCACAGCTTCCCGATGGCGGGCAGAGGATCGACTGCGGTCGTGGATGTCGTCCCAACGGTCGCGATCACCGCGACCGGGGTCAGGCCCTGCGCGATGTCAGCGTCGATCAAGGCGCGCAGGTGCTGCGGCCGCATCGCCAGGGTTCGACCGTCGACCTCGACCCATCGCACCCCCGCGTCTCCGATACCCGCGATTCTGGCGGCCTTGGCCACGCTGCAGTGGCTCTCGCAGGAGGTGTAGACGGTGTACCGGCCGCCGCTGCCGCCGTCCCGCCATGCCAGGCCCGCGCGGCGCCACAACGCCGCCGTCAGCGCCACCAGTGCCCCGGCGGAGGCGGTGTCCTGGATGACGCCTCGGCCGGCGAAGCACGCCGGCAGGCCCATCAGGTCCGCCAGCCAGTCGGTGACGGTCATCTCCAGCTCGGTGCACGCGGGGTTGGACGACCAGGTCATGCCCTGCGCGTTGAGCCCCGCGGCCAGCAGCTCGCCCAGCACCGATGGCCCTGAGGTGGTCATCGGGAAGAAACCCAGGAAGCCTGGATGCTGCCAGTGCGCCATCCCCGGGAGCAGCAGCCGGTCCACATCGGCGAGCATCGCCGAGAACGGCTCGCCGTATTCGGGTGCCCGCTCGGGAAGACGGCCGGCCACGTCACCCGGCTGGACCGACGGCATGACGCGGAATCCCTCGCGCCTCGACCAGTAGTCCGCGATCCAGTCGACGACCGTGTGGCCGTGCTGGCGGAACTCCTCGGGGCCCATGTGCGGGGCGCTCACCGAGAGCTCCGTAGGGGGAAGAACCTGCGGTAGGCGGCCAGGTGCTCGGGATCTCCCTGCAGGAATGGCAGATCGGAGTGGACCATGTGCCGTACCGCCAACAGCGGCACCGGGCTGCGCAGAGGCCGAAACCACGGATTGTGCAGCCCTGGCACATCGGGCGGGCCGTCGTGGAACTCGCCGATCATCAGCCCGCGCCGTACGAAGGCCGGCTTGAGGCGACGCTGCACGCCTTCGATCGTCAAGCCGTGATCGGCGGCGGTGAGCCGTGGGAAGAGCACCAGCAGCGCCTGGTCAGGATCCGTGGAGCGCTCGAACCAATGGAGACACTCGGCCATGATCGCCGTCATCGCGGTGGCGTCCGCTGGGCAATCCGGCCATGTCACCGCCCACACCATGCCACGGTCCAGCGCGCGCCGGGCGTACGGGCAGACCGGTCCGCTCCGCCCGAGCTCGGGATGCGGTCGACACAGGTATTCCCGTACCCAGGTGCCGGCCACGCCGCAGGCGTCGGCCTCCCCCGGCTCGGCTCGCACCGGCCGGGGATCGGGTACGGGCTGCCTCATATCTGGCTGAACTCGGTGTGCGGCCGATCGCTGGTGTAGAAGTCCACAGCCGCTGCGAGCAGCTCATCGACGCTGATCTTGCCGTCGACGCCGGCGTCGGCCGCGGCGGCCGCCTCCGCGGCGCGCTCCGGGGTGGCCCCCATGGCACGCAACACGGCGGCCCACTCCTCCAAGCTGACCGCGCCATCGCCGTCGACATCGGCTACGTCGATCACTGCTGTCGCCCACGGCCGCAGCGCCGAGGCGAAACCCTCGGCGTTGCCGCGCAGCTTGGACGCAGCCGCGGCCAGGAACTCCTCCTTGGTGATGGCCCCGTCGTGGTCGGTGTCGGCCACCTCAGCCAACGCCGTGAAGTACTGCTGCGCCGCTGCCAGCAGCGCCGCTCCCTTAGGCGACTGGGGTGAGTGCCCACACGCCCCCAGAATCCGCTTCGCCATGGCCTTGAAGTCGTCGGCCCTGATCGCACCATCATGATCTTGATCGAACGTGTCGTACCGGTCGGACATCTTCGCTCTGTAGGCACTTGCCGTGGCAGTGGACATCTTCCTCCCCATCCGGTCGAGCGCTGCTAACGAGCAGCGTAAATTACTCTAAGCACATAGTCAACTACATAAAGTAATTACCGTGTTCTCTTTGCGAAGATATCCGCAGCTGTGGCCACTTGGTCCTGGATCACATGGGCGTAGACGCGGAGCGTGATGGCCGGGTCGGCGTGGCCGAGGCGGGCTGCGACGACGTGGACGGGTACGCCCGCCAGGAGCAGCGTGGTGGCGTGGATGTGTCGGAGGTCGTGAAGGCGGGCGTGGGGAGCTGGCCTCTTGGGTTCTGCTTGTTGTGGATCTCGATGAGCTTGGGCATCAGAGAGCTGGGCGTGTTGGTAACGGCGCAGCCAAAGGGTGCAGAACAGCCACTGGGCCGTGAGGATGGCCCCCGCGGTCCAGTACGCCGCCGTCAAGGACTGGCCGATCGGCAGGCCGAGGATGTGACTGGCCACCAGAACGAGGAGTGTGGCGGTCAGATAATCGGTCAGCGCCATCCGCCCCAGTGGCGCGAAGACGAACTGCAGCGCCGGTCGCAGCGGCGTTCTGAGCAGGACCAGCAGGCCGCACACGTACACACCGACGAGCAGCAGATCGGCAAGGCTGGACATGGAAGATAGGTACGTCGTGGCCCCCACGGCCCGCATGTTGGCCTGTACCCACAGGGCAGAAGCCAGTCCCGCTGCGAAGACCAGGCCCAGCAGGGCCGGCCCTCGGGTGGACCGCTCGATCTGCTCGATCACCCCGTAGCGGACCAGTGTCGAGCCCAGTGGGAACAGCCCGGCGATCAGCAGGGGCCCGCCCCCGCCGAAGATCAGTGCCGCCGGGATGAGTGCGGCGGCGAGGCCGGCCATGGCCCACCGCGGCAGCCAGGTCGAGGGCAGCAGCACCAGCATGCCGACGACGGCGTAGTCGGTCAGGATCTCGCCCGGCCATAGCAGCATGTGCACGAGGCCGATCGCGAGCAGCGCCCCAAGCCGGCGCAGCAGGACCAGGCGTGGTCGGGGGACGCGGCTCGCGGCGGAGTTGAGCAGCAGCGCGAACCCGATACCGAACAGCAGGGAGAAGACCGGCAGCGCGAGCCAGGGGTCCCAGTCGCCCATGGGCTGGCTTTCTGGGCGCCACTCGAACGGACGATCACGAACTGAGATGAACGGGTCTGAATAGCCGAAGCTCTGGCGACCAGTGCGGTGAACAGGTCTGAACGGCGCTGGAGATCGTTTGGGACCTTGTAAACGGAAGGTCAGGGGTTCGATTCCGCTCGTTGGCTCTCACATGGGAAGCCCCTGAACAGGCGTTACGCCATCAAGGGCTGCTGATTTGTCAGGACAATGTTGAGATCTTGCCAACCCGAACCACGTTCGCTGCATGGCAGCAATCTAGCAAATGGGGTTCCCTTACGGAACCTTGGGCGCTACCTTTATCAGAGTCTCCTAAAGAAACCTCGAAAGGGATCCGATGACATTCATAAGGCGCTTCGACCACGTCGGCATCACCGTCGCCGACCTCGACGCCGCGACGGCGTTCTTCGTCAACCTCGGTCTGGAGGCCGATCGGAAGATGGCCGTCGAAGGCGAGTTCCTGGACACGGTGATCGGCATGACCGACGCCCGCACCGAGATCGTCATGCTGCGACCGCCCGGCGGAGGTACGACGCTGGAGCTCTCGAGCTTCACGCGGCCGGACCACCTCCCGGGTTCGCCTGCTGCGCCGGCCAACGAGCTGGGCCTGCGCAACGTCGCCTTCGAGGTGCACGACCTCCAAGCCGCGGTCGACCACGCCGCAGTCGACGGTTACGGCCTGGTGGGAGGCATTGGTGAATACGAGGGCGTGTGGCGGATGGCCTACGTCCGCGGGCCCGAAGGAATCATCGTCTCGTTGGCCGAGCGCATCGAGAAGTAAGGAGACATCATGAGCACGACCGTGACCGACGAACAGATTCGGGCTCTGGCCGCGACCGCGAAGCCCTACAGCCTGGCGCTCCTTCAGTGGGGGCCGGAGCGGACCATGGACGGCGCGGACGCAATCGAACTCGAACACCAGCGACGCATGGTGTCGCTGCGCGCGGAGGGGGTGATCGCGATCCTGTGCCCGGTCGCCTCCGACACCATGGCCGGCGTCGCGATCATGACCGTGCCGGCCGAAGAAGCCGCGGAGATCATGGCCGGGGACCCCTGCGTGCGAGCCGGGATGATGCGCTGCGAGGTTCACCCGTGCCACGGCTTCCCCGGAGACGCCCTCCCCGCATAAACGATCCCGGCCAGGGCAATCAGCACCTACCCGATCACGGCGTACATTCGCCGACCGCTCGGACCATCGTCGACGCCGATTCGGTCACGTCCACGGAAGGGGTATCACTTCACGCCGCCGACCGGCAGATCGGCCAGGCATCGCAGGTGGCGGCCGTGCAAGCCGGATGACCTGCGCGGATGGCATTATCGGCCGCCCAGAGCCGTAGCCCAGGGAGCCTCGGGGCGTCGCCCTCGGAGTCGACCGCTACAGCTGCCTGTCGAGTATGACGCGCCCGTTCTTGGTGAGCCGGACGTCGATGCTCCTGATTTGCTTCATGGTCAGCCCGGTCGTGCCGACGGGCATGGTCGTGGTGTCGGGCGACGCCATCCAGGTGGCCAGCCTCGTACTGCTGCCCAGAAGGTCGGTGACGTACATGGCGTACTCGAACGTCTTGGGCGGGGCCGGGTCGGCGGGCACGGCGTAACGGCAGGTCAACTCCACTCGGGTGCCCCAGGGTTCCTGGATGACGCGCACCTCGGCGGTGACAGGGCTGGGAATCGTCTGCAGCATCGGCAGGGCGGTCTCCTGCCGCTCGGGCGGGAGCGGGGACGCCTGCATCGGCAGGGCGGCCTCTTGCCGCTCGGGCAGGAGTGAGGACGCCATCACCCCGGCAAGAGCCGCCGCGATGGCGACCGCGGCGGCACGTATCCGGCCCCACCGCCGGGCTCGCCGGCTGGAGTTCATCAGCTCGGGCAGCAGACTCGCCGGCACCTCGGCAGGCGAGGGGTCGGCGTGCGGCGGGCGCAGGGCGTGATCCGCCGGGACGGTCGAGAGGATGCCGGGTATGCCGGCGAGCGAGGCGACCGCCTGCGAGCAGGTGGCGCATCCGCTCAGGTGCTCTTCGTACTCGAGTCGTTCGCGGGGGGACAGGGCCCCGATGACGTACGCCGCGTCCCATTTCGCGTACGGATCCGTTGAGGACATCAATGAGTGGTTACCCCCCTTTCCTGCAGCGCGAGTCGCAGGGCCCTGAGAGCGTAGTGCAGTCTCGACTTCACCGTGCCGGGCGGCAGGTCGAGCTTGTCGGCGAGTTCGGCGACGGATTCGCCGCCATAATAGGTGCGCACAATCACGGTTCTGTGGTTCTCCGACAGTTGCGCGAGGGCGTCGGTGACCAGCCAGGCGTCGAGTGTGGCGTCTATCTGGTCGGCGCTGGACGTTTCGGGGAGCCGGTCGGTGCCGACCTCCCGGCGTACCCGAGCGCTGCGGCTGTGGTCGATCACCACGTTCCTGGCCACGGTGTACAGCCAGGCGCGCGATGCCGTCTCACCCTTGTGGAAGACCTCCGGGCTCTTCCACGCTCGTAGCAGCGTTTCCTGGACGACGTCGTGGGCGAACTGGTTGTCGCCGGTCAAGCGGACAACGAAGCGCCACAGCGCGGGCGCGTGCTCGTCGTACAGTGCCCGCAGGAGTGCCGCATGCGCATCGGTCATGTCCACACCCATGTGAGAAGGGGGTTACTTTCCCGGGAAAACGGGCCTTCGCTTGCTCAGGAAGGCTTGCGTGCCCTCGCGCATGTCCTCACTGGTGAACGTGCGGCGGAAGGCGTTCGCCTCGATGTCGAGCGCGGCGCCGATCTCCCGACCGCGCGAGTCGTTGACGGCCTCCTTGCACAACGCCACGGCGATCGGTGAGTTCGCTGAGACCAGCGCCAACGACTCGTTCGCCGCCTCCAGCATCTCCTCCCTGGTCACGAACACCCGGTTGACCAGGCCGATTCGCAGGGCCTCCCCGGCATCGACGTTGCGGCCCGTGTAGATCATCTCCCTGGCCCGGCCGGGGCCGACGTGACGTTGCAGCCGCACGCATCCGCCGAAGGCGGGGATCAGCCCGAGCCGTACTTCCGGTTGGCCGAATACGGCGTCCGCCGTCGCGTAGATGTAGTCGCAGGCCATGGCCAGCTCACACCCGCCCCCGAGCGCGTACCCATTCACGCAGGCGATCACCGGGAACGGCGCCGCCTCGATCAGCCGGGTGACCTCCTGGCCCAGCCTGCCGAATTCCTCGCCCTCCTCCGGCGTCATCGCCGCCATCTCCCGGATGTCGGCACCGGCGACGAAGGCGCGTTCTCCCGAACCGGTGAGGATCATTCCGCGGAAGCCGGTCAGGCCGGTGAGGAAGCGTTTCAGCTCGGTGAGGGTCTGCCGGGACAGGGCGTTGAGCACGCCGGGCCTGTCGATGGCGAGCGTCACGATCTGATCATTGTCGTCGACCGTCAGTGTTCGGAAAGCCATGGACCGTCCTCCAGAGATCACGCGCTGTCAGGTCAGGAATCCCAGATCGCTCCGTACGCGGGGACACCCCGCATCTCAAGTTGTTCGACGAGGTGCCAGGTGGTCCTCTTGTTGGAGATGCAGATGATCGCCTCGGCGTCGAACTCCACATACGCCCGGTAGGCCAGGGCCAGAAGGTCGGGCTTGCCTTTGGCATCGGTGTCCCAGACGACCGCGTCTGGCTGCACGGCGAGGATCTCCTCCACCAGTTCGTCGCCGTATGTCGTACGGGGGCGCCGTGTCGACCAGACCAGCCGCGACGGCGTGTCGCGGGACAGCAGGTGCGGCAGGCACGGGCCGATGCCGCTGCCCGTGGCCACCCAGACGACGCGCGCGAACAGCTTGTCGATGTTGCCGACGCCGGCCGTCGGTATGCCCTTGACCCACAGGTGAGAGGGACCGTCGTCGATCAGCGACCCCGTCCAGTCGCCGGCCCGCGAGACGGTGAGCCGGAAGCCGTTCCTGCCCGGGGTGGGCACATTGGCGAAGGAGTGCCACTCAAGCAGCGGGTTACGGCTCACGGTGGTCGACGAGCCCGCGAACGGCGTGACGCCGTAATCGAACCCGAGCAGGGCCACGTGCGACGACGGCCTGGAGATCCGGACAGGCACGCGCCGCAGGCGCAGCCACGGCAGCGCGACGCTGAGGGTGATGGCCGTGAGCGCCCAGAACGTCGCCTGGTGGGCCGCGGTCAGCAGCGCATGCGCCCAGAACAGGGCGAGCACCGTCCAGCCGCCGAACCGGTGCACGACCTCGAACACGTTGTGGAGTCGCGCCCGCAGCGAGGGCAGCGCGAAGACCACCATCGCGACCAGCAGCGCCAGGATCGCGTACGTGAGCGTGCGCAGCCCCACGGAGACCCCGGCGGGGCGTACGGTCATCACCCCGGCGAGGAAGGCGAACCACAGGGTGGCCGCGACCGTCCCGCCGACGTGTAGTCCACCGAAATGGTAGACCTTGCCCAGAATGCGGCGGACCGCCAGCGGCCAGCGGACGGGAGCATCGGTGGCCACGTGAAAGAGCAGGTTGATGACGTACTGCTGGCGGATCAGCACGGCCAGGGTGACATTGGCCACCACCAGGAGGGACAGGGTGCTCGGGTCGGCCCACCAGCCGACGGTGATCGCGTGGACGAGGAACCCCGTGTTGACGGCCAGCACGACGGCGGCGAGCCGGTTGTAGTGCATGAAGCGCCGGCCACTGCCGAGGATCCTGATCGCCGAGCGCGGCGGAGGCAGTTCGAGCGCATCCGACAAGGAGCGCACGACCGTCATGCGACCACATCGATCAGGTCGGGCAGGGCGGTCTTGTCGACCTTGCCGCGGTCGGTCATCGGCAGCTCGTCGACGGCCACGACGCGGGAGGGCACGCAATAGTACGGCAGCGACTGCTCGACGGACTTCCTCGCCGCCTCGACGTCCACGCTCGCCGGGCTGACGAAGCCGATCAGCTCGCCCTCGCGCAGGACCGTGGTGGCGCGGGCGCAGTCCGCGGTCAGCTCCAGTGCGCCGGTGACCGCGTCCAGCTCGACCCGGAAGCCTCTGACCTTCACCTGGTCGTCGGTACGGCCGTGGTGTTCCAGCTCACCGTCCGGTGTCCAGCGGCCCAGGTCGCGAGTGCGGAACATCAGGTGGCCGCCGCCACGGAAGGGATCGGGCCGGTACCTCTGCATGGTCACGACGTCGTTTCCAAGATAGCCCGCGGTCACGCAGGCGCCGCCCGCCCACATCTCGCCGATTTCGCCGATCGGGCATGGCCTGCCGTTCTGGTCGAGGATGTAGACCGTGGTGTTGGGCAGCGGTCTGCCGATGGTCAGGACGCGGCGCCGCGGATCGTAGCGCTGGATCGTGTTGACGATGGTGACCTCGGTGGGTCCGCACGCGTTGTGGAAGGCGCTGAAGCGAGACCAGGTGTCCGCCAGCTGCCGGGGGCAGCGCTCGCCCGCGACCGCGACCACCTTGACGTTGCGGCACCGAGAGGCGTCGAGAGAGCCCAAGATTCCCGGGGTGGCGATGACGACGTCGACGTCGCGCACGGTCTCCTCGATGTCGTCGCCGCGGATGACGAGCGTGGCGCCGTGCGACAGGGCTCCAAGGATCTCCCAAACCGCCATGTCGAAGGCGATGTTGAGGATCTGGGCCACCCTGGTGCCAGGGCCGATTCCCAGGGAGCCCGGCTCGTTCAGCAGGATGTTGCACAGGTTGGCGTGGGTCACGTTGACACCGTTGGGGTGGCCGGTCGTCCCAGAGGTGAAGATGACCACCGCCACGTCGCCCGACCCGCCCGGGACTCGCGAGGACCACTCGCCCGAGCGCGGGACCTCGTCCACCGCGATGACCTCGTGACGATCGCTGGCGGGGATCCTCGGCGCCGTATCGGAGGAGGTCAGGATCACCTTGATGGAGGCCGTGTCGACGATGTGGCGCAGGTGGACGGTCGGGGTGATCCGGACATCCTGCGGCACGTAGGCGGCGCCGGCCTTCAAGATCGCGAGGATGCCCACGACCATCGGGATCGACCGTGTCATGAACAGGCCGACGCGGTCGCCGGGACGCACGCCACGGTGGGCGAGTGACGCGGCGAGGCGGTTGGCGTGGCGGTCGAGTTCCAGGTAGGTCATGCTCTCGCCGAGATGCGTGACGGCGATCGCGGTCGGCGCGGCCTTGGCGTGGGCCTCGAAGGCATGGTGGATGCGGTCGAACGCCGGGGTGGCCTCCGGGCCGGCGCCGAAACTCTGGAACAGGATTCGATCCGCAGAAGGAAGATCGACGAGAGCAGAGCGATTCAGACGCAGTGTCACTGGAAGTCTCCCGCTGAGTCGACGTGAGCTTGCTGTCCGCGTTTGGCTGATCTTCGAAACGATGTAGCCGCCGACCCGGTTCAACGATGGGGTGAACTTTTCGCAATCGACTCGCCCTGGCTGCGACGGGGTCTCGGTAACCAGCCCTGGCGCCTGCCGGGTGTCGATGCGGGCGGCGTCGTGGTCGGGGTGCCTGTCGAGGCGGGAAGCCGAAGCGCCGGTTACGTCGAGGACTTCACGGGCGGGTCGGCATGCTGACCACGGCGCGCATTCGACCTTCAGCAGGATCGCTCAGCCGGCTATGTCAAGATCACGGCATCTGGAGGCAGCCCGCTCGGAGCGGCATTTCCTCCTCTCGGTTCTGCCTGGTAGCGGGCTCGGCCGCCCTGTTGAGACTTATGCCGCGCTTGGGCCGTCTGCGGCTCGCGAGCCCGTGTCCGCGGTGCGGTCACGGGCTCGCGTCGTTTATCCGCTACTGTGCGGCGCCTACTTGGACGCTCTGGCTCAGCGCGTCCTGGAAGTGTTCGCCGCCTTCGAAGCGGGCTCGCCAGTGGCCGGCCGCAGGCTCGGTGATGGCGTCAGCGAAGGCGTAGCCGGTTCCGTCCCAGTAGGCGGGGCGGGTGGACCGAGTGGCCCAGGTGGTTCCGTCGGTGGAGAATTCGATGATCGCTTCTGGGTCGGCCGGGGTGGAACTGCCGGTGAAGGCGAGATGGCCCGACACTACGACCTCGGCTTCCTCCCGTACCGCTGTGAGGTTGGTAAAGGATGCGGGGTGGGCGACGGTGAACGCGATGGTGGTGCTGGCGTGTGCCTTGAAGGGGTCTTCGGTGTAGTAGGCGACGGTGACGGTGCCTGTGGTGTAAGGCACGAACGTCAGGCTGTAGCGACCTTGCGCGTCAGTGGTGACGGACGTGGGCGCGCCATTGGTGTTCTCGACCCGGACGGAGAGCTTGGTGTCGGGGATGGGCTGCCATCCTGCGGGGGAGCGCCATCTGGCCAGGCCGGAGACGGTGAGCGGGTCTCCTGCGTTGACCCTTGCCGGGGCCACGTTGGCCGTTACCTCGGTGGCGGACTCCTTGGCCTTGACGATCAGCTTGTCGGAGGTGCCGCTCATGTACCAGAGGTGGTCGTTGCTGTAGGGGTAGGTCGCCCTGAACTCAGCGCCCATCTTGAGGGTGAGCGAGTGCCGGAACCGGCCCTTGGCGTCGGTAGTGAGTTCGGCGTGGTCGAAGCCGGCGTAGCCGCCCGTCTTGTTGAGGTACGAGATGCCGAAAGAGATGGGGAAGCCTTGCCCAAGCGGTTTGCGCTCCCCGCTGCCGGGCCAGATGCCATAGAGGCGGCCTTTGACGGTGACGTGGCGGTGGGTGTAGTCGACGGTGGGGCGGCTGGGAGTGAGTGGGTCGAAGACGGTCTTCACCATGTAGATGAGCTGGCCGGTACGTTCGGCGGTGACGTGGGTGCCTTCGGTGTCGGTGGCTTCGACGTCGATGCGGTAGGTGCCGAGGTCGGTGAGCTGGACGCGGGTGCGGGTGGTCCAGATGCCGTTGGTGGAGGTGCCTGAGGTGAGGGCGAAGTCGTCGATGGTGGCCAGTTCCCCGCCGGTAGCGGAGATGACGTGGGCCTTGAGCGTGGCGATCGGCTGGTCGGAAGTGGTGGACACGCGGATCTTGCCGAGGTCGCCCTCGTCGCTGCCGGACCAGTTGATCGTGATCGTGCCCAGAGATCGGGCTGTCGCGGGTTGTGGACCGGCGATGAGCGTCAGGCCGACAAGGATGCCGGATAAAGCCGCGATGATACGTCGCACGTTGTTTCTCCCCGTGGTGTGATGTGACCCCGTTGCTGAGATATTGAAGCTTTTGGACGTTATCGGCAAGAGTGAATTTTGTTGATGTGGAGGTGGCCCAGCGACGCCGTCTAATGCGATTGTGCGTCACCAGTCGGCAACAGCTGCCTGAGCAGGTAAAAGGCTGCGGATGGTGGTCTGAGGTCGACATCGGACCAGCGGACCGGTCGTTGTATCACCGAGACCGAAGGAATGTCGCGACAGCGGGACGACATCGCGAGCGGATAAAGTGCCGATCGGCTATTGCGATTCCGCGCTCCTTTGGAAGACGTACTTCTCCGGCACCGCCGACCTGTGGATCGGTGGGTCGATGGAAGAACTCCACGGGATGGCCGTCGACGAGGAGACTCGTTGACACCACCAAGCGGGCGATCAGCATTCCGATCAGGAGCAGTTCCTAGGTGCGATTTCACGTGAAGTCGGCGTATGCCAAGTGAGATCCGCATTTGCGGCACCTGAACAGATAGGCCGTGGGGGTGCCGTCCTTATCCAGGGCCGCGAGGAAGCCATCCACGGCGACCATCCGCCAGTGGAGTGCTCGAAGCGCAGCATTTCCCGCGCATCAGGGAAAGCATCCAATTCCGGCGCCCCGACCGGCCCGAGAAATGCAGCGCCGTCACCGCAGTGGAACAGCCAGCGTTCCTGCTGCCATCCAGAAAAGCCAGGAGTTCTCCGACTGATGATCTCGATCGTGACTTTCGGCGCGTCGTTGGGGGCGTCGTAGACATCTACAAGTTCGGCGTCATAGCGGGCTGCCAGGCTCCCGTCCGCGATGCACCAGGGACATGGTTTGCTCGTGAGAGTCTCGACGCAGTAGACCGGCCCTGTGTACACGTAACCTCGATGTTGGCCGCAACACACGCACACCGCATCGGACGCCTTCACCGACCCCGTACTGAGCGGATCAGGGTGGTAATCGAAGTCAGGCAGCATGGCGGCACAATACGCGGTGGATCCGGTGAAAGGGATCCTTTGTTCAAGGCGTCGTCCACGCGTGGGGAATGATCATTCTCCTTCCCCGATGCGGCAGATTCCTTGTGGAGGGCGGCTTTGTGGCGCTTGATCGCCTCGACCAGTTCGGGCGCCAGCCGTGTTGTCGTCTTCGAAGGGCGGCTGCAGTGGCGGGTAGTCTCCGGTCGCCTGCCGGGCTGGCGTCATCCTGCGATCGGGCCTGACGCCGCATCGAGAGCTGTGGCCCAGTGTTCGATGGCGACGTGCACCTGATGGCGGTCATAACCCCGAAGAACCACGTCAAAGGCCGTCTGACGGACCTCGGCACCGGTGATCTCGCCCGCCTCGACACGCGCTCGCAGGGCGTCCACCTGCGTGCGGCTGTAGCCCCGTAGCGCCACCTTGAAGCGCGCGGGCAACGTGTCCAAGAGCCGCGCCCACCTCTCGGCCATCGCCACGACCTGATGCACGTCGTACCCGTTCTCGACCGGATTGGCGTGCAATGCCACCAGCTCCTTGAGCAACTGATGGCCCGTGAATTCCTCTTCCCCCGCGCGAGCCCGTGCGACCCGCTCAGCCAGCCGGTCGTAGCCGGCTGGGTCGACCCCCTTGGGGCGAATGTCGAAGTTCGCCATTTCCCGATAGTGACAGTGGCGCGCCCGTATTGCCAGGAAGCAGCATAAAGGCGGACTAACCGCATGTGCTGTGGCGGTTGGGGAGAATCGCCGGAGTTAGGCGTCGAGGTCGCGGAGCCCGACGGCGTCGTGACGCCAGAACGGCTCGGAGTAGACCAGCGTCCCCGTCATCCATGGCTCGTACGCCGGAAGCCTGATCACCTGGAAAGCGGCGTCGGGGATGCGCAGGGACGGCTTGCGGAAGCTCAGCTCGGCCCCCGGGGTGAACCCCAAACGGGAGTAGTAGCCGGGGTCGCCTTCCAGGAAGACGAGGGGGCTCTCTCCTTCGGAGAGAGTCGCGAGCCCGGCGCGGACCAGGGCCGAACCGATGCCCTGCCGCTGGTGCTCGGGCAGTACGCCCAGCGGGCTGAGCACCTGCACATCGATCAGCCGCCGCGGGGCGTCGAGCAGGCTGCGGGTGAACATGACGTGCCCGACGACCTGCCCGGCGACCTCGGCCACGAGCGCCAACCCTCCGCCGGAGCGGACGCCGTGGCGCAGGGTGTCGACGAGGTCGGCCACGACTCCGCCGTGGTCGCCGAACGCTCGCAGATGGACGTGGCGCACGGCGCCTGCGTCGCCCGGCTGCTCTTCTCGAAGCTCCACCCCCCGGAGGGTAGCGATCTATCCCGTCGCCAACATCTGCTTTTTCACCCGCCTGCCCCGCATACGGACGGCGAGGCGCAGCGTGGGCCCCGGCATGGCTATACAGCAGCGCGTACAGCACACCGCATCACACGAGCACACCCCACCAGCCCGAGTGGTACTACGAGCAATGGACCATCAATATCGCCCACAAGCAGTGGCAACGCGACATATTCCGCACCGCGGAGATTGACCACGACAAGGACGAACGAGTGTCTTTGTATGGCGGCCGTCGCTGACCGCTATCGGGCCCCGGGACTCAGTAGCTATGGCTGAGGCGACAGCGGCACCGACAGCAACGTCTGTACACGCGCCGCGCAGGGCGTGCGCGCAGCCACATCAAAGATTGAAAACGGACGGTCATGTTGCCACGCAGGCTTCCATCGCCGCAGCCTGCCCGCAGCAGGAAGGACCGGTACTCGCCAGGTAGCTCTATTCGGAGTTGCGCCTCCAGGTCGGCCAATTCGTCGGCTCCCAGCGGAGGCTGGAGCTTCCAGGCGTGGCCCGCAGAACCAAACACCGCACCGGCATCAGGTGCGGTGGCCAGCCGCGAAAGCCGTTCTCGTACATCCGACCATTCGGCATGCGTCACGTCCAGCACGATACAAGCACACGGTGCCATCTCCCGCTGTGGGACGATCTCGGGATCGAGCTGCCACGGGTCCTTTTCGGCGGCGAGGTTTAGGACCGGGACTCTTTCCAAGAGTCCGGTCCTGCCGTCTCGTCGGCGGAGGGGACCGCGATGTCGGTCTTGGTGCCCCAGCCAGTCAGGCGAGCGTCGACAACGCGGTAGATCAAGCGCTTACCGAGCCCCTCGGGCCACGAGGTCCGAACCCTGCGCACCAACTGGTCTTCTCCGAGCCATAGCGGCCACGAGAGTTCGGTCTTCGCGTACTTCCCGGTGGGCTTCCCGTCGTGCTGAGCGCGGAACGCGGCCGACGCCTTGTAAAGCCGGCTGAAGGTGAGCGTCTCCTGGTAGAGCGTGGTGCGGGTTGCCCGCCGGCGTCGGTTCCTTCTTGGCGCTGGTTAGAAGGGGCCGCTCTCCGGATAGCCAGCCTTTATGACGGTCTTGCGGGTCTTCGCGTTGAGTTTCTTCTCCCTGATGACCTTGCTGGCCGCCGGTGTAGCGATCTTCACCTTGATGCCCCAGTCCGAATACTTGGTATCGGTGTGGAAGGCCATCTGGTCATAGGCCGTGCTGTCGCCGTCCGGGTAGGCCGTCGTGTCGACGACCGTGCGGGTGAGCAGGTTGTGTTCATCGAAGTACAGGCTGAACTCGACGTTGCCTTCTCCGGCGGACTTGTCGTGCCGGAATTTGGCGAGTGTGGCGGTGCCCTGATATTGGCCGGTCGCTACCTCTGATGCGTTGTCCAGCATGAACTGTAGTTCCGCTGGAGTGGCGCCCATGTTGAGGAGAGCGTTTTCGGGCCCGTCGGCCTTCGACTGGATCCAGGAACGACCGGAAGGCAGGGCCTTGGCGATGCCGGCGTTGGTCACGTAGGCGTTTCTGCCCTGAGCGATGACCCGGTAGGGAGGGTTGGACCCTTTCTGGCGTGAGGACATGCGGACACGCAGATCGGCAGCCGCTACGTTGCCTTTGTCGAAAGCCAGGGTACCGACCGTTTGGGTGGTCACCTGTACCTGCATAGCCTGGTCGTCGGAGGTGAAATCGAGGGTGATGCCGTTTGATTCGGTGATCTTTACGCCTTTGCCTGAGATCAGCTGGGCCTTCAGGGCTTTCACCGGGTCCGCTGGAGCGGCCTGCACGGAGGCTACGGATGTCGCCTGAGCGGGTACGGCCACCGCGCACACGGCAGCGGCCGTTGCCACGAGGCCTGCTAAGAAGAGCTTCATTAGCGTCCTTGCTTGGGGGGATATAGCAGAGAAAAGAGTAAGTGGATGGTGTGGGCGAGATAAGGGATTTCTTGTAACGATCCTGTGCAGACTGGTGATCCCAAAGGGTGATAACCCTCGATGAAGGTGGGTGGGGGGTAGTCCTTGCGTCCGCTCTCGTATTTCCGGATTAGGGCTGGCAGAGGTGGCTATCCTCAGGAATGCAAGCCCTCACCGCTGCTGCTGCCCGGAACTACTCGGCTGAATACGACGCGGGCCTGCCCGCAGGTCTGCCGCATTGCCCTTGCAGGTATCAAGGCGGCAGCCGGGCATGCGGCCTGGGGGGCAGATCCCGGCCGCCGGCAGCTTGGGCCGCCGCTGATCGCCGATGGGCTCGCTTTCCGCTTACGACGATTCAGGCTTGCGAGCTAGAAGGCAGACATGCTGCCGCTTCTGCCCCTCGCCGGGCTCCTCGAGTAGTCGGGCGAACGATCGGCCCACGTCTGCTGCGTACCGTGTGGACTTGATCGGTAGAGTGGCCGGCCATGGGCGTTCTCGTCGACTATTTCACGGCGGACTCCGACCAGTCCGCGGGGCTGGCCCTGGCTGGCGGGCCGGAGGCGGTGAACCTGTCGTACGTCGACTGCAAAGGGTGGCTCGACGAGCTCGACACACTGGTCGCGGAGCTCACCGGACACGATCTCAGCGAGTTCGGGGACAGTGAGGCCATCGTGGACGATGGCGAGTCGGCAGGCGTGGACCGGGCAGCACCCGAGACTGTCGCAGCACTCGCCGCCGTGGACGACGCGCGGCTGCGCGGGTACGCCGAAGACGAGCTGCTTGACGAGTTCGAGGTCGAACGCATTACAGCTTTGCGGGATCTGGCGCGTGAGGCGGTGCGGCTCAACCAAGGGCTATATCGCTGGATGTGTGTCTGAGTGCCTCGAACAATTCCTCGCGGAGTGAGGGCGGCAACTTGCGCCCCATATCCAACGGACTCACCAGCGCCTGGTCGTCGTTCTGCACCAGGGCCGTGTCCGCGAGGAACTCCAAGCTGAAGTGCGCCTCCTTCCGGTGACGTGCGTCCTGCCACTGCTCCACCAAGGGCAGCACCGCCTCCACGCGTGCGCTGATCCGGTCGAGAAGCGCGTAACCGGGCAGGCCGGGCCAGCGCTGGGCCTGCAGGTCGATGTGATGCAAGGCGACGTAATCCAGCTCCGCGCCCGTGAAGTCGTTTCCGGTGAAGTCATTGCGGTCCCTGCCCAGCGCGGCCCGGTGGTCGGTCGGGTGCCCCCAGAAGTTGACGTTCCGCACGCGACCAAGGAAGACGCAGTCGACGAACTCCGCTTCGGAGGTGCTCGTCTGGTCTCTCAGTCGAGACCGGTCGAAAGTGCACCTCTCGAAGCGGACGTTGCCGAAGAACGTGGAGGAGGCGAAGCGGGTGCGCCGGAACACGCAATCGCGAAAGACTGACTGGGGCCAGCTGACACCGTCCCATGTTCCTCGCACGCGCGTCGAGCCCATCGACAGTTGCTCGAAGACGGCGTTGGTGAAGTCACATTCCTCGAATTCGCTGCCGTGAACGGTGAACTGGGTGAACCGCGTTCCGGAGAAGTCCACGTCCACCAGCCGTGCCCGGTCGAAGGTCACGCTCGACACGCCGGTGGGCAATTCGAACCGCTGGCCGCGAAGCTCACCGCGCGCGATCCACGCAGGGCTCCATGCCTCTGGACTGGGCTGGAGGCTGAGTTGCTCGAACGCGCTCATATGGGCCGCCTGCCGCGAGTGCGATCGGAATGCTTGTCCGCGGAGCGTGTCACCGCGTCGGGGGGACCGGCTGCAACGGTGTTCGCTGAAAGAACGAGATCATGCATCTGCGGAGTCTGGCAGTCGCATCCGACAAACTGCAGGCCGAGCCGGTACTGGGGTCCAGCGCTCCTACGCTTGTGCGATCGTCGGCAATTCGGCAGGCATTTCCTCTTGAAGGTGACGCCGACGAACTCCCTTTCCATAGGATGCCTCGGTGATCGACGGTGATGGCCTCGCGTACCAGATGATCTTCTCTCACGCTGACGAGGCGATCGATGAGTACTGGACCAAACTCGGTGGTCAGCCCGTCTGGTTGGAGGAACCGCAGTGGCCGCTCTGCTGGCGGCACGAGCGTCTCATGGGGTTCATGGGGCAGTTCCGGTTGCCCGGCCGGGAGATCCGGATGGCCTACCTGTTCATGGACAACGAATCCGAGGAGTCGTGGAATCCGGAAGGCGGGGAGAACGCGCTCATCGTGCAACCGGGCCGGATTCCGCCCTTGGTGCAGGCAGTCGGTGCCGCCACCGGCGAGAGCCTCGTGAACGAGTTGTTCGTCGACCTGGAGGAGATCGAGCAGTCGGCAGCCCCTCGGTGGGGGTCTCACATGCTCGGCACTCCTACCTGGTGGCAGTTCGAGGAGTATCCAGCGGGCGCATGGACGTACTTCTTTCAGCTCCGCAGCTCCGAGCAAGGCATGTACGACTCATTGTTCGCTGAGAGTGGGGTGGGTTACGGCTTCCTCAGCCCCGACGAGCAGGAGGGCCGCTTCCTGTGGCAGTGCTGACTCAGCGAAGGGTGACGACAGTATGGTCGCCCTCGACGTCGACCGACGATCAGTGCGTTCCGGGAGTCCCTGGACGTCGATGAGTGCGGACCGTATGACCGGGCGCATGCGATTGGCGTATGGCGGATGGCTGAGACGGCACAGCCGTCCGAAGGCTGCGAGGGAGCAACTCGTTCGGGCAGGCCCGCCGCGATGTCGCAGCAGAGTTGTTCTTGAGCTCACGCACCGTCGGCGACCATCTGTAAAGTGCGTCCCCCAAGCTGGGTGTCAGAAGACGCGGCGAACTCGCTCGTCAGGTGGTGCTTACTGCTGCTCTTGCGGCGGTCGACAGGCGACGGGCCCGTCGCGGGGCCCCCTTTTCGCGCGCACGTGGGAGGCATCCACGCACACGCGGCTCCAGTCCAGCTCGTCTGCCGTGTTCAGCTGCGACAGGAATATCCGGTGCGAGTGGTCGAAGACACCTGCCTCCTGCCAGCGCTCCAGCCGCCGCCGGTCTGCCCGGAGCCGAAGCCAAGCTCCAGGGGCAGTTGCTGCCAGGGGATCCCGGTGTAGAGCACGAACAGCACCTCCTGCAGACACAACCGGTCCGGCACCGGCCGGGGACCCGGTGGCCGCTCGGGCCACGATGGCAGCGCCGGCTCGATCAATGCCCATAACTCGTCGTCCACGACCCACGGCTTGACGCTCACACCATCACGAACGGCCCAGTCGTCGTACCGGGTTACAGCCGACCCGCATCACGCTGCAAGATCGTGTTCAGGGCGCTTGTGGGCGGAAGCCATCGATCGCGAGCTCCATGAGGCGGTCGGCCTGGGCGGCGCCCTCGGCGTCGTCGGATGTTCGCCACAGGCTGCTGAGCAGCATGATGACGTCGACGGGGTCGATGCCGGGGCGTACCTGGCCGGCTGCGACGCAGGCGTCGAGGAGCTGTTGGACGGCGGCGGTGACGGGCGGCCAGGAGGCGCTGATGACGTCCTTTGCTGCGGCAGAGTGCAGTGCTTCGCCCAGTCCGTGCTTGATGCGCACGTAGCTGGTCAGGGTGGTGAACCAGCTTCGCAGCGCATCCAGCGGGGGCTGGGTGGCGAGGGTTTGGGTCACGGCGTCGGTGAGTTGGTCGATGCCGTGCTGGTGGACATCGAGGAGGAGTGCTTCGCGGGTGGGGAAGTGCCGGTAGAGCGTGCCCGGGCCGACGCCCGCGCGCTTGGCGATCGAGTTGAGTGAGGCGTCGGGGGACTCGGAGAGCACCTCATGGGCGACCTGGAGGATCGCCTCCCGGTTCTTGAGCGCGTCGGCGCGCTGCCGTGCGGGCTCGGGCATGGGTCCTCCTGTGGGTGGGCGCGGGGCCCCGGTTGCGATCCGGAGAGCTCTCCGTTACGGTCGAAGAGTCAGCCGGAGAGTTCTCCGGTTGTTCCGATGCCCATTGTAGGAGTCCTCCCGTGCGATACATCAAGCTCGGCCGTACCGGCCTCGACGTCTCCCCCGTGGCCATCGGTGCCATGACCTACGGCGACCCCGACCGCGGCCACCCCGTCTGGTCCCTGGACGAGGAGAGCAGCCGCCCCCTGATCAAGCACGCCCTCAAGGCCGGCATCAACTTCTTCGACACCGCGAACATGTACTCCTACGGCTCCAGCGAGGTGATCCTGGGCCGCGCCCTGAAGGAGTACGCCAACCGCGACGATGTAGTCATCACCACCAAGGTTCGGCACGCCATGCGGCCGGGCAGCCCCAACGGCGGCGGCCTGTCCCGCAAGGCGATTATGTCCGAGATCGACAACAGCCTGCGCCGCCTGGGCACCGACTACGTCGACGTCTACATGATCCACCGCCTCGACAACGACACACCGCTGGAGGAGACCCTGGAGGCCCTCAACGACGTGGTCAAGGCCGGCAAGGCCCACTACCTCGGCGCGTCCTCCATGCACGCCTGGCAGTTCGCCAAGGCCCTCCACCTGCAGGAACGCCACGGCTGGGCCCGCTTCGTCACCATGCAGGACCACTACAACCTCCTCGCCCGCGAGGAGGAACGCGAAATGCTCCCGCTGTGCGCGGACCAAGGCGTGGCCACCATGGTCTGGAGCCCGCTGGCCCGCGGCCGCCTCGCCCGCCCCTTCGAGCAGGCCAACACCGGCCAGCGCGCCGCCACCGACGGCGCCTACGCCGACACGCTCTACAAGGCCACCGCCGACAGCGACCGACAGATCATCGACGAGGTCGGCGCCATCGCCGACGCCCACGGCGTCTCCCGCGCCCAGGTCGCCCTGGCCTGGCTGCGCCGCAACTCCGTCGTTGCCGCCCCCCTGGTCGGCGCCCGCACCATCGGACAGATCGACGACGCCGTCGCCTCCCTCGACCTCGACCTCACCGACGACGAAGCCCGGCGCCTGGAAACCCCCTACACCCCCCGCCACGACTTCCAGGGCATCTCCGACGCCCGCGAACTCGAGCGCATCAAGGCCAGCATCCCCGGCTACGCCAACGTCTGACACCGCCCGCGCCGCACCCTGTACTCCTCCACGACCCGAGGAGTCGACATGACCGAACCCGTAGGACGTCTGGGATCCGTGGCCCTGGACTGCGACGATTAACGCGCACTCGCGGCCTTCTGGGCGGCGAGACCACCATCGAGTCCGACGACTTCTGCGCCGTCGAACTGGGCGCACTCCTCCTGGTCACCGTCCGCGTCCCCGACCACCAGCCACCGCAGTGGCCCAACGGCACGCCCAAGCAGTTCCACCTCGACGTGGCCGTCACCGACCTGGACGAGCCGAACGCCTCGCACTGGCCGCCGGTGCGACCAAGGCCACCGACCAGCCCAACCCCGACCGCTGGCGGGTCTTGCTGGACCCCGCGGGCCACCCGTTCTGCGTCACCACGCTCATCCCTGCTTAGAGAAGCAGGCTTTCGTCCATGACTGTCAAGGAGGACTGGAACCATGGCTGAAGTACTGGTCACAGGCGGCACGGGCTACATCGGCAGCTGGTGCATCCTGGCTCTGCTGGAGGCGGGGCACTCGGTACGCACGACGGTCCGCAGCCTGTCCCGCGAGCCGGAACTGCGGGCGATGCTGCAGCGGGGCGGAGCCGCATCCGACGCGCCCTTGCGCGTGGTGACCGCTGATCTGACCCAGGACGCGGGCTGGCCGCAAGCGGTGCAGGGGTGCGACGCCGTCCTGCACGTCGCCTCGCCTACCCTGACGAGCTCACCCCGCTCGGACGACGAGATGGTCACGCCTGCCCGCGACGGCGTGCTGCGTGTCCTGCGAGCGTCCCGCGACGCGGGCGTGCGACGGGTGGTCCTGACGTCGGCGATCGGCGCTATCGCCTACGGCCACCCGGACCGGGACACACCGTTCACCGAGGACGATTGGACGAACGTGGACGCGGGCATCGAGCCGTACCAGAAGTCCAAGACGCTCGCCGAGCGCGCTGCCTGGGACTTCGCCAGTAAGCAGGGGAACGGGCTGGAACTGGCGACCGTGAACCCCACCGGTGTTCTTGGCCCGGTACTGGGACCCGACTTCTCCCCGTCCCTCGGACTGATCCAGCGCATGTTGGACGGCTCGATCCCCGTGAACCTGAAGTTCGCCTCCGGCTACGTGGACGTACGCGACGTTGCCGACCTGCACCTGCGAGCCATGACCGACCCGGCAGCCGCAGGACAGCGGTTCATCGCGACCTCAGGGCGCAGCCTGTGGGTCCGCGACGTCGCCGCGATCCTCCACCAACGCTTCGGGAAAAAAGCCGACCACGTACCCACACGGGAGATGCCCGTCTGGGCAGCCCGCGGCCTGTCCCTGATCAAACCCGAACTGCGCCCGCTCCGCGCGCTTCTGGGCAAGAACCTCGACGCCACCTCGGACAAGGCCCAGCGCCTACTCGACTGGAAGCCACGCCCCATCGAGGACACCATCGCCGAGACCGCCGAGAGCCTCCTAGCGCTAAAAGCCGTCGAAGCTGAGAGCCTTACCGCCTGAGGCGGCTCTACAGGCAGCCGGTCGGCCAGTGCATCGATCAGCTCGTCGACGGGGAAACCGTACCCGAAGGGTGCCCCACCGTCGACGGCTCGATCGGTGCCCACAACTCGTCGTCCACGACCATGGCTTGACGCTCACGCCGTCACGAGCGGCTCAATCGTCGCACCGGTTACGGCCCAGCAGCACTGCACCTCAAGATCGTGTTACGAGCTCTTATGGGGCGGCTCAGCTGTAGTCGTGGTCAGCCAAGAACTCGCCTCCGGCTCCGGGATGATCGCCGCGTGTGCGCCCGGGTCGTAGGTGGCTGAGGTGTGAAGCGTACGCACAGCGCGCGGGAAACATCAGGCCGCGGGCCGACCGCCGGGTCATTAGCCCGGCCTGGTGCTGCTCCCACCGACTGGCCGAGCTCGGCTTCGGACGCCATGCGATAGTGATCATTCACAGCCGGCCCAATTCTGGCCCTCGCGGTCGAAGCCCGCCCGGGAGATCACCTTGTCCACGAAGACGATCTCTGAGTCCACTCCGTCGGCCTCTGGAGTCTTCAGTGGGATGCTTTCTCCCCGCTGGATGAGGACCTGGCCCGGCTTGAGCTTCGCGAAGTCCGTCGCCCTGAAGCTGACGGCCGCATATATGTAGGTTAAGCAAGATCGACCTTGCTGCCACGGGCCGCGATCATACTGGCGTTCAACCGTAGTCGGGCCCGGGGCGGGTGCGGTGGGTGTTGGCCAGCGGCCATGATGAACACCTGGATTGCGCTCGGTCACCTGGTGGTGCGGGCCGGTCCGACCTGTACCCGCGATCAGCTCATTTCACCGATCGGACGCTGCCATCCAGGCGGCAATTTGAGTGCGCGACTTGAAGCCGAGCTTGTTCAGAATATGGCGAACATGGCTGTCCACGGTGTGTTCGGAAATGAAGAGCCGGGCCCCGATCTGCTTGTTGCTCAGGCCGTCCGCGACCAGTCGCGCGACCTCTGCCTCCCGCTTCCCGAGCGGCGCCACGTCGGTGGAGGCGGCTATCGGGGGAGGTTCGCCGAGAGCCAGTCCGATGGCGGCGGCCCGGCTCAAGCGTTTCCCCGCCTCGAATTCGGCCGCGAATCTGGAGGGTCCGAGTTCTGCTGCCGCCGATTGTTCGGCACGGGTGACGAGTGGGACGAGGAAGGGCAGGATGCTCGCGCCCGCGCCACTGCGCACGGTTTCCGCCGCCCCCAGGAGTCGCGCCGCGAGTCGCGCCTCGCCCGAGCCGGCGGCGTGGCACCCCAAGGCGTCGAGCAGGCAATACTGCGCCACCCGGTCGTCGATCCGATGGGCGATTCGCAGCGCCTCGGTGAACAGTGGCTTGGATTCGCCGAGATCACCGGCCATCAGCATGACGGAGCCGTGGTTGAACAGCATCATGTCGAGGCTGTAGAGATCGCCGATTTCCCGGCTGATCCGCACGCCTTGTGACGAGGCGGATCTCACGCTGTCGAGATCGCCGTCGAACAGTCCGTTGAGCGACTGGGCCTGTAGCGACATGAGTGTGGCCGGGAGGTCGTCGCACGCCGCGCGGGCCTCGCCGAGCAGGCGTTCGGCGGATTCGCGATCACCGGTCATGCTCGCGGCCATCGAGGCCAGGGAGAGCGACTGTGACAGCAGACTCGGCTCCCGGGCCGCCGCCACCGCCTTTTCGAGCGCCGATGCGGCGGCTACCGGATCGGACTGCAGCACGGCCAGGAATCCGCGCATGAAGTGTCCCCGCGCGTTATCGCCTCCGGACGCGATCAGCTCGTCGAGCCACCGAACGCCTTCATTGGTCGCCCGCGTCATCCAGTACCAGCCGAGGGAGGTGGCGAGGGCGATTCCGCCGGAGAAATCCTCCTCGTCCAGGGAGCGCCGGAGAACCGAACGGACGTTGTCGATCTCCAGGTTCATCCATTCGAGCCACTCGACAAGCTGAAATCGGGCCTCGGCCGTGGAACGCAGGCACCTCGTTCTGTAGTAGTCGGCGAATCGCCGTTCGACGGCCTTTTCCTCACCGGCCGCGCGCAGCTTGAGAACGGCGTATTCGCGCATTGTCTCGTGCAGCCGATAGCAGGCGAGATCTCCGGCGTCCTCCTTCATCACCAGGGATTTGTCGACGAGCGAAGACAGAAGGTCCAACGCATCCGCGGAATCGCAGACGTACTCGATGTCTTCGAGCGTGAACCTGCCCGCGAACACGCACAACCGCCGCAACAACGTCTGCTCGCCCGCCGCCAGCAGGTCGTGGCTCCAATCGATGGTCGTACGCAATGTCTGATGGCGCGGCAGCGCGGCCCGGCCACCCCCGACGAGCAGCCCGAACCGGTCGGTCAGGCGATCGAGGATCTGCCCGGCGGTGAGCACCCGGGTCCTGACGGCCGCCAGCTCGATCGCCAGGGGCAGACCGTCGAGCCGGCGGCACAGATCGACCACGACCGCCTGGTTCGCCGCGGTCAGCTCGAACGCGCCCGATCCCGCCGCGGCCCGTTCCACGAACAGCGTGACCGCCTCGTTCTGCCGGAGCCGCGTGAGAGGCGTGTGAGCCGCGGGCAGTTCGAGCGGCGGCACGGGGACCACGTGCTCGCCCGGCGCCGACAGCGGCTCGCGGCTGGTGACCATCACCCGCACGCCCGGCGCGGCCTTGAGCACCTCTGTCACGAGCCGGGCGGCCGCTTCGACCAGGTGCTCACAGTTGTCCACCACCAGCAGCAGCTTCTTGTCGCGCAGGTAGGACAGCAGCCGGGCCAGAGGCTCGGTCGCCGCCTGGTCGCGCAGGTCCAGGGTTGTCAGCACGGTGTCGCCGACGCGGGCCGGATCCCGTACCTCGGCCAGCTCCACCAGCCACGTCCCGTCCGGGAACCCGCGGCCGAGATCGGCCGCCATCCTGATCGCCAGGCGCGTCTTGCCGACCCCGCCCGGCCCGACGAGGCTGACCAGGCGCGCCTCGGTGAGTTTCCTCCTGATGTCCGCCAGCTCGTGGCGGCGGCCCACGAAGCTGGTCGCTTCGGCCGGCAGATTGCCCGAGAGGCGCGGCGGTCTGGCCATGGTTGCCCTGGACACTACTACCGAATCACGAATCTCCGTGATATTCGCGGCCCGGCCCGCTGTCTACCGTGACGAGCATGTCCGAGGAGCCGGCGATACAGCGCGTCGAGGTCGGCGCCCCGCGAGGAGACGTCATGAAGGCAATCCGCTTCAACCGGTACGGTTCGCCTGATGTCCTGAGTTTGGAGGACGTCGACCTGCCCGCTGTCGGCGATGACGACGTGCTGGTCAGGGTGAAGGCGGCCGCCGTCAGCCCGCTCGACGTCCGCACCATGACGGGCACGCCGTACTTCATGCGACTGCTGTGCGGCCTGCCCCGGCCCAAGCCCATCGGCCTGGGCGGCGAGATGGCGGGCTGCGTCGAGGCTGTGGGCGGGAACGTCACCAGGTTCCGCCCAGGAGACGAGGTCTACGGCGGCCGTGGCATGGCACCCACCGCGCGCAGTGCGGCGTTCGCCGAGTACGCCAGCCTCCCCCAGGACGGGATGGTGGCCAAGAAGCCGGCCAACCTCTCCTTCGAGGAGGCGGCGGCCATGCCGGTGTCGGCGCTCAGCGCCCTTCAGGCATTGCGCGACAAGGGCCGCATTCTGCCTGAGCACAAGGTGCTCGTGAACGGTGCTGGGGGAGGCGTGGGTACGTTCGCGGTGCAGCTCGCCAAGGCGTACGACGCCGAGGTGACCGGCGTGTGCGGCACCCATAACGGGGACATGGTCCGCTCGATCGGTGCCGACCACGTCGTGGACTACACCCGCGACGACATCACCGGGACGGGACGCCGCTACGACCTGATGATCGACATGGCCGGTAACCACCCCCTGCCCGTGATCAGGCGGCTGCTCGCCCCGAACGGCGTGCTCGTGGCCGTCGGCGGGCCGCTCAAGGGGATGTGGATCCGCCCCCTGCTCGGTCCGCTCAAGCTGCTCGTGCTCTCCCCGTTGATCAGTCAGCGGCTGGCGCCGATGGTGACGAAGGCGAGCGGCGACGATCTCGACCTGCTGCGACGGTACGCCGAAGCCGGGAAGATCACTCCGGTCATCGATCGGACGTACGCGCTCAGCGCCGTCCCGGACGCCATCCGCTATCTCGGCAAGGGACACGCTCGGGGCAAGGTGGTCATCACCGTTTCATGAGCTCAGGTCCGGGAGCGGTAGCGGCCCGGGGTGGTGCCGATGAGGCTGGTGAAGGCTGCGATGAAGCTGCTGGGATTCGCCCAGCCGCAGGCGTGGGCGACGCGGGTCGTGTCGTGGCCGTCGGCGAGGAGGACGAGTGCGTGGTAGACGCGTAGTTGTGTGCGCCATTCGTAGAAGGTCATGCCGAGTTCGTTGTGGAACAGCCGGCTGAGAGTGCGGGCGCTGGCTCCGATCGCCTGCCCGAGTTCGGCCAGTGAGGCGTTGTTTCCGGGCTGCTCGTACATCATCTGGGCGATGGCCTGCAACCGGTCATCGCGCGGTTCCGGCAGGTGCAGTGGCTGCTCGCGTGCTTCGTGGAGTTCGTCGACGAGGACTCGACGGAGGCGAGCGCCCGCGGCCCGGCTGGGGTCGCCCGTGGCGCGGTCGTAGTTGCGTGGGCCCGTGAGGGCGAGCAGGATTTCGCGGGCGAGGTCGGAGACCATGAACACGGCAGGATGGCCGGGTACGAGCCGGGCCAGCGAGGGTGGCAGGAAGACGATCCGCATGTCGGTGCTGCTGTGAGCGCGGTGATAGTGCGTGAACCCGGCGGGGGTCCATGCGACTCGATTGGCCGGCACGATCGATGTGCCACGTTCGGTGTGTACGGACAGGACGCCACGGGCCGCGTACACCAGATGTCCACGTGAATGGGAATCCACCGGGCTGGTTCCGCCCGATGGCCATAGATGTACGCCTCCGGACGGCCATAGATGTGACGTCGGACCGGACGCGGCAAGTTGGCGGCCAACGGGCATAACTTGGCATTCTACCGGTGGACGGTCACAGCGCTCTCTCACGACAGTGGATGCATACGCGATCAACCCATGCCGAGAGGGAGTACGACCATGCGAGCGGCGGTCTGTGTCAGGGCGGGTGGCCCGGAGGTGCTGGAGATCCGTGAGCTGCCGGTACCGGCGGTTCGGGAGGGCTGGAGCCTGGTGCAGGTGAAGGGCGCGGGCTTGAACCGATCGGAGCTGAGGACCCGCCAGGGGCATTCCCCGAACGTGAAGTTCCCGCGGGTGCTCGGCATCGAATGCGTGGGAATCGTGGCATCCTCCACCGATCCCGACTTGCCGGACGGGACGACCGTCGCGGCGGTGATGGGTGAGATGGGCCGGGAGTTCGACGGCGGCTACGCGGAGTACGCGTTGCTGCCGAACTCGCTGCTGATGCCGGTCACCACCACCCTGCCCTGGGACGTCTTGGCCGCGCTACCTGAGACGTACCTGACCGCGCAGGGCTCGCTGGACGCGTTGGGGGTCGTGCCGGGCGGTCAGGGGCGGCTGCTGATCCGTGGCGGGACGTCGTCGGTGGGGATGGCGGCCGCGTCGATCGCGGCCGGCTACGGTGTCGAGACCGCGGCCACGACCCGGCGGCCGGACAAGGTCGACGCGTTGACCGCGGCCGGCGTCGACCATGTGCTCGTCGACGCCGGGGGGCCGCTGACGGCGAGCGTGCACGCGGTCTGGCCCGAGGGCCCGGACCATGTACTGGATCTCGTCGGGGCGCGTACGGCGGTGGAATCGCTGCGCCTGGTCCGTCGTGGTGGGACGGTGTGCGTGTCGGGCTCCCTCAGCGGATGGCTGATCCCGGACTTCGAGCCGATAGCGATGATCCCTTCCGGAACCAGGCTCACGGCTTTCCACAGCGACGACTTCAAGGGCAGCGCGGGCACGACCGTGCTGCAGCGAATCGTCCACCAGGTCGAGGCAGGCGTCTATCGACCCAACATCGACCGTGTCTTCGGCCTGGACGACATCGTCGCGGCCCACCGGTACATGGAGAACGACCAGGCCACCGGGAAGGTCATCGTCGTGCCCTAGGCCCCCTCGTAGCGGCACTCATTGGTCCTGGAGCAGCCCGAGGACGTTGCCGTCGGGGTCGGTGACGGTGGCCACCAGGCGGCCGCCGCCGACGTCGTGCGCGGGCTCCTTCACCGTGGCGCCCGCGGCGGTCACCTCGGCCAGCTTCGCCTCTATGTCCGGTACGTGCCAGTAGGCCACCGGCGAGGTCATGCCCTGCGGTCCACCGCCCGGCACCAGCCCGATGTGCTGGCCCTCGGCCTCGAAGCCGACGTAGTAGGGCCCGTCGGCCTGCGGCTGTACGCCGAGCAGCGCGGCGTACACCTTCTTGGCCGCCGCCAGGTCGGAAACGGGATGCAGCACGGTCTTGATTCCCTGGGTGGAAGAGCTGGTCATGGTCACTCCTGACGTCGTGGTGGTGAGGTCCATGACGGTCAGGCTAGGTGCGGTTCGAGGGTGCGCGCTTCTCGATTCCTGACCAGTCAGGTCAGAAGTTCTCGCCGTGCTAACACCTCCCCTGACCGGCCCGAATACTGGATGAGGAGGGGGCACATGGAGTTGCGGCATTTTCGCTATTTCGTGGCGGTAGCCGAGGAGGGGAGCTTCACGCGGGCGGCAGCCCGGCTGCACGTGTCGCAGCCCACGCTGAGTCAGCAGGTGCGGGAGCTGGAGCAGCGGGTGGGTGCGACGTTGTTCGCCCGCGACCCGGCGGGCACCAGGCTCACCGCCGCGGGCGAGGCGTTCTACGAGCGGATCAAGGTCGTGCTGAGCGCGGTCGAAGAGGCGGCCAGAGCGGCCAGGCACGTGGCCGGTGCCGGGGAGGGCGCGTTGCGGGTCGGGGTCTCCCTGCCTCTTCCCGACGAGCTGCACTTCTCGGTGCTCAGTGCCTTCACCGCGGCGTATCCGAGGGTGCGGACGAGTTGGCGGCAGGTGGGGCTGATCGATTTCGACCGTCCGCTCATCAACGGGGAGCTCGACGCCGCGCTCATGTTCATGCCGGTGGACTCCGAGCGGCTGACCTGGGAGCCGCTCACCACGGTGCCGAGGGCGGTTGCCGTACCGGTCGGCCATGCGTTCTGGGACGCCGGGAGCGTGCCTTACACGGATGTGTTCGACGAGCCGCTCGTGCCGGTGGCCTCCGCCGTACCCGAGAGGGTCACGCGCTGGTGGCACATGCACGAGGAGCGCAACGAGGAGACGCCCCGCCTGGTCGGTCAGCCGGGCGCCACCCCGGACGAGCTGCTGATGGCCGTACGCCTGAATCGGGCGCTCTGTCCCGGCCCCTACAACTTCAAGGACACCCCGCTGCCGTCGGGCATCCGCATGGTCGAGGTCACCGGCCTGTCCGAGGCGGTGGTCGTGGCGGTACGGCGGGCCGGCGACAACGGAGGGCTCGCCGAGGCGTTCTGCCATCTGGCGGCACGCACCGCCCATGAGATCACCGGCCTGCGGCGATAGGCATGGCCAATGGGGTATTGGCGATGGGACTTCGACAGCCCTGGCGCGGCGCCTCGATGCTGATGGCGTGGATCCATTTATGGTGGCCGCCGGCTCGGCGGTGGTGGGGGCGATGGCCTCGGAGGGTTGGCAGGACGCGCGACGGGCGATCGCCGCGCTCTGGCGGAAGCCGCATCCCGAGCGGGTGCCCGCGATCGAGGCGGACCTCGAGGAGGTACGCGCGGAGGTGCTGACCGCCAGGAAGGCCGCGGACCAGCAGACCGAGGAGGAGCTGGCCGTGGAGTGGCGGCGCCGGCTCGGGCGCCTGGTCGCGGCCGATCCAGAGCTGGCGGAAGAGCTGCGGCGGATCGTGGACGGGCTCACCCCGCGGGCCGACGAGGGCGGTGCCCCCGGCGTCATGATCGCCCGGGCGTCGGGCCGGGCCAGCCTGTTCCAGTCCGGCCGGGACATGCACGTACGCGAGCGATGACCGCACCCTCCCAGGCGCCGCGAGACGACGCGAGAACGGGAGTGAAACTCGAGGCCAAAGCCTTCTTCTTGGCGCGGATCTACCAGGCGGCGCGCGACCTGTACGTCACCGTCGTCAACCTGCCACGCAGCCTCACCGTCTCCCTGGTCACATTGATCGTCGGGGCGATGGTGGCGGGCGTCGCCTGGTTCGTCGTGGGGGTGGTCCTCCCGCAGTACGCGCCGACGTACAAGACGCAGTTCCTGATCGACGCCACCTCCGAGCCCGGCGACATCACCAGGTCGCTCATGACCGTCGTCGGCTCCGCCGGCGACCGGGACGCGCTGGCGCTGCGCCGCTTCGGCGGCGAGTGCGGCGCCGACGACGACACCACGCAGCTCGTGTCCTTCGGCACCGGCAACCGACGGGACATCAAGGCGGCGGCGGGCCAGGTGCGCGCCGGGGGCCAGAGCACGCTGCTGCGCGGCATCGTCGCGGCGGTCGAGGATTTCGCCGCCCCCTTCGCGCAGCGGGCCAAGCAGGTCAACCGGGTCATCGTGATCAGCAACCACGGCGCCGACGCCTGCGACGCGGACACCGCCTTCGTCGAGCGCGAGATCCGGGAGCGGGTCGCGTCGGCGGGGCTGAACATCCAGTTCCGCGTGGTCGGCTACCGGGTTCCCCGTGCTCAGCGCGAGGCGCTGGAGCGCATCGCCACCGCTTCCGGCGCCCCCGCGCCGCTGTACGCGGGGACGCCGGCGCAACTGGACTCCGCCCTGGACTGGTTCACCAATGTCGAGCCCGTGCTGGAGAGCGCCAGGCGGGTCATCACCACGCTCAACGCCACCGTCGACAGGGTCAACGCCGCGCTGCTGGCCATCCGGGACGGCAGGCTGGATGTCGCCGCGCGTGAGCTGCGACAGGCCGGAACGGGCGGCGTGGACACCGAACTGGACGACCTTGCGGGGCGGGCCAAGACCCCCGCCGCCCGCGACCTCCACGCGCGGGCGGCCGACCTGCGCACCCAACAGGGCCGCCTGCTCGACGGCACCCGGCGGTTGCTGGACGGCGCGCGCGCCGGTTCGTCGCCGGAGCTCGCCTCGCTCGAACGGGCCACCGCGGACTACAAAGACAGGGTCAAGCGCATGAACGACGCGATCAAGGCACTGCTCGCCACGGCCCCGGCGAGCACCTCATGACCGCCCCGGCCAAGGCCCGCAAGCGGCGGGTGGCGGTGGTCGTCGTGCTGCTGCTCATCCTGGCCGCGATCGCCTACTTCATCTACCTCGCCATTCCCGGCCATCGCACGGCCTTCCTCGTGGACACCTCGGAGAGCCGGGTCGACATCGCCGCGATAGCCGCCTCCGTGGGGTCGGCCGCGCGGAACGCCGGTGACAGTGACGCCGTCTCGCTGCGCAGGTTCGGCGGGACCTGCGGGGCCGTCGACAACACCGCCGAACTGGTGAGCAGCGGCACCAGGCGGGGCGAGCAGGTCGCCTCGGCCGCGCGGACACTGACCTCGGCCGGCAAGGTCACTCTGGAGAGCGGTGTGCTCGCGGCGATCGACGACTTCTCCGGCCTCTACCCCTTCCGGGGGCTGCGGGGTAACCGCATCGTCGTGGTGACCAGCCACGGCACCGACGCCTGCACCCGTGACCAGAACGCGGTCCTGAAGGCGATCCGCGAGCGTGTGGCCGCCGCGGGGTTGACGCTGGAGTTCCGTTTCGTCGGCTTCCAGGTGCCCGACGGGCAGCGCGACGAGCTCCAGACGCTGGCCAGGGCCAGCGGCGCGCCCGAGCCGCGCTTCGTCCGCTCCGCGGCCGAGCTGGACGTGGCGCTCCGTGAGCTGGTGATCCCCGACTTCGGCCTGGCCAAGCCCGTGGACCTCCCCTCTGAGCGGGAGTCGAAGCCGGCCAAGGAGTACGACTTCGCGGTCGCCCTCCTGACCGGCTGGGGCGTCACGGTCACCGGCGCGCCGGTCCAGTGCCACGCCACGACCGGCGAGACGGACCAGAGCCGGACCCTGTGCCGCTTCCGCCTCGCCGAGGGGCAGCGCATCGGCTTGGTCGCCAAGGTCTCGGGCCCCGATCCCAACCCGATGCGCGCGCGGAACAACCCCAACTACCGGCCGATCAACACCCCTCTCTGGTACGGCTGCGACGAGGGGCCGATGTCGCGTACCTGCAGCGTGACCATGACCCGCGAGCGCCTGGCGAAGGCTGTGGCCAAGTCCGGCGACGCGCCGTCGACCTCGATGCTGGCATGCGTGACCACCCGGGATCCGGCCGCCGACGTGCTGGCCGCGACGTGCGCCGCCCTCACCGGCTCCGAGCCGCCCCCCACGCCTGCTGTCACCTACGCCGACGGCTCCGTTGACGGCGGCTGAGTCACGGGCGGCTCACGCGGGGTCCGGCAGGCGCATCGAGGCGAGCCTGGCGGGATCGGCCACGATCGCGATGGCGGTGATCCGGTCGTCGGTGACCGTGAACGAGATGATCGAGAGCGGGGTTCCGTCCTCGCGCCAGGAGACGTACCCGGGAAGGCCGTTGACGAGCACCGCCTGATGGCGTGCGACTTGGCCGGAGAACATCTTCGCGCCGGCGGCGACTTCGGTGGCGCCGAGCGTGACGACCACCCCACCGGGGGTGTCGACGGTCAGCCTCACGTCCGGGTCGAGCACGCGCAGCAGTGCTTCGAAATCGCCGCCCACGGCCGCTGCGCGGAAGGCTTGGATGACCTCTCGTTGTTCTCGCCCGACGACCGTCGGCCGTTCGGTCGCCTGTACCTTCTTGCGAGCGCGGCTGGCGATCATCTTGGTGGCGTCGGCGGACTTGCCGAGGATCTGACCGATCTCGGCGAACGGCACCGCGAACAGATCGTGCAACACGAATGCCAGCCGCTCGCTCGGCCCGAGCGAGTCCAGGACGACGAGCAGCGCGAGCCCCACCGAGTCGGCGAGCGCCACGTACTCCTCGGGCTCGGCGCCGTCGTCGGCCGTTACCAAGAGCCCAGGAAGCTCGTCGCCGTAGGACGCCTCGGGGCGGGTCTGGCGTGACCGCAGGACATCCAGGCTGATCCTGCCGACCACCGTGGTCAGCCAGCCCGCCAGGTTGGCGATGGTCGCCGTGTCCTGGCGGGCGAGCCGCATCCAGGCCTCCTGGACCGCGTCCTCGGCGTCGGCGTGCGATCCGAGCACGCGGTAGGCGACCGCGCGCAGCCGATCGCGCTGGGCCTCGAACGCCTCGGCCACCAGGTCTGTCCGGCTGGTGTCATTCATCTCGTCATCGTCCTCGGATCTGCTTGCTCATATCCGTCGGTACGGTTTCGGCGGCGCTGCTCGCGGAGCGAGATCCGGTTGCCGTCCGGATCCACTGCCTCGATGCGGACGCCGAACGGGTAGTCCTCCGGTTCGGGCTGATCGAAGGTCACGCCTCGCCGGCGAAGCACCTCGAAGTCCTTCCTCAGGTCGTCCGACTCGAGGAAGATCGGACCGGGGGCGCCGCCCGGCTGCTTCCCGATCGGTTGCCCCGCGGCCGGCGCATGCGACCAGAGGACGATCTCGACCGGACTGCCGGCAACGCCAACGGTGAGGAAGCGTGATTCCGGCCCCGGGTAGTCGATGCGCTTCTCCAGGCCGAGCCCTTCGGTGTAGAACTCCAGCGCGCGGTCCTGGTCGGTGACATAGACCGTCACATACATGATGTTCGTCAGCACTCTGGTCTCCCATCCAGTTGTCGGTCCGACGACCGTGGGGCCGTCGCCTGTATGACGGGAGCCGGCGCCCGAAGGTAACCGGCGGCTATCGGAGGCCGGGGGAGGAGCGTGCGAGGCGGTCTTGAATCAGTCGCTGGCGTTCCGCCGGTAGCCGGCGAGCATTCATCGCCCTCTGTAGAAGAGCGGAGTCGAATCCATGCTTGCCCATGTGGCCGAGGAGAGGTTCATAGCGATCAGGCCGCTCTCGCAAGAGCTCTGTGGCCAGCCGTAGCTCCAGGCGAATCACCGGAACACGATGAGAGCCGCAGGTGATCAGGACATAGTGCTCCCACGGGCCGCGGCCGACGCACTCCATCCCATCGGAGTCGTCTTGCGTCTCGACGGTGCTGATCTCCACCTCGACCCCGTTCACCTCGTACTTGGTGAAGTACTGCGAACTTTCGGGGATCCAGGATGCGGGGTAGAGGCAAGGAAACGATGAGAGGGCGGCGGCGAACGAGTCCACGTCCTCTCGTCGAGCCACCAAAATGTCGATGTCCCCGGCGGGGAGATGGACACCGTGCAGCAGGGCGGCGCTTGTGCCGCCCACGCGGTATGCCGGGTCGGCGTCCGCGGCTCTCAGGGCGGTGAGCGTCATGTCCAACGTCGTAGTTACGTCCACCAGCTGCAGAGATGCTTCGCGATCACCCATAGAGGTCAGCGTATCGATCACGGAGGCGCGCACGTCAGGGCTGCGGATGGCCGGCCGCACGGAAGACCGAGACTAGGAAATACGCTTCCAGTAAGCGGAAATGGACTCCCAAAGGATCTTCCGGTCCGATTCCAGGCTCGCGGACTTGTCGTGCCAGATGCCCTGGTGCCCTCGTTGAACGTCGTACGCATTTGTCATCGGCTTGAGATTGAGCTCTAGGATCTTGTTGGCGAACCGACCGAACAGCCCAGGCTTTCCGGCCAGATCCTTTTCATTCCAGACCGGGCCCAGGGTGGGGCCGAGGGCATTTATTGTTCTCTGCCGGTCGACATCAAATATCGGGCGGTCGTTCACGACTGACATGTTGCTCTTATAGAGCACGTTGTAGCCCAGTTGGACGAACTCATCGAGACTGCTCTTCGCCCAACCTTTGCCGACCCACGTGCGCCGCTGATCCGATGAGCCGGAGCTGCTGTCCCTACCGTTGGTGATCTTCATCGTACGGCCCTTGGCCAGGTCGAACTCGCGGCCGAACTGGCCGGTCCGTTTCTGCAGGAAGAAGGGGTTCCTTCTGTCCTCGGCGAACTTCGCGAGCGCGAAGGCGAAGACCGCGGGAGCGGTGATCGTGAGAATCCCCAAGGCCCACTTGACGTCATGCCACCGCTTGGCCGGACTCTGCTTCCAGGCTCTGCCCCGCAGACTCTTGTAGCCCGGGACGGGCCAGCTCCGGGTGGCGATTGCCGCGCCGGTGCTGAGAACGGCCATGCCGAATCCCATCTCAGAGGCGTGTTTCCAATTCCAGCCGGCGCCGCCGGCCCATCCCGCGGTCGCCAGCACGGTGGTGCTCACCGCCCCGCCGACCAGGATCCGGGAGAATGCCCGCTCCCACGTGGCCGACTCCATGGCCTCGGCCAGGCCGGTGAGCGCGGGTCCGCCTCGGCGCAGTAATGCCGGCAGCGTGGCGTGCGCACCGGCCATCAACCCGCCGGCGAGCGCTCCGTGCAACGTACTCCGAAGCAGCCCCGCCGCATCGATGGTGCCGGTGGCGAACAGCTGATCGATCGCGCTCAGCCCGCCGGAGTACATCGCGCCCAGCGCCGCCTGACGGATGCTCAGCAAGGTGATCCGCAGCGCCAGGCCCTCCGCTCGGAGCAGCCTTTTCACCACGGCTTCGAGTAATGGGCCGAGCCGGGGGGCCAGCAGCTTCGTGAGGATCATCAGTGCCAGCACGAACGCCGCGCATGCCACGAATCGCCACCTGGCCTTGACGATCGCGTCATAGGCGATCTGGCCGCAGTCGGCGAGATGCTCGCACCGCCGCCGCAGGTCCGCCAGCTGCCCCTTATCGCCGTGCACCACCCGCGCGGCCTGCCCGAACGCGGCCGTGGCCGGCCCGCCCCCGCCTCCGGCCCCGGCCGCCCGCTCGGCCTGCCCGGCGATCTGCTCCTGAACATCGCCGATCACGCGTCCCAGCGCCGTCGCGGCATCCCGCAGCCGCGCCACACCGTCGAGATCGCCATCCGGCCACGCGGCCCCGGCTCCTACGGACTCGAGGAACCAGAGCGCCTGGCTCACGAGGTCAGGCGGTGGCGTGGTCGTCGGCAGGCCGCACGAACCCTGCGCGGGCTTGTACTCCTCCGGATCCGCCAGCCATGCCGGGCACGACCGCGCGCCCGGGATCCCGGTGTTCGCCCCCTCGGCTGTGGCATACGTGGCCCCGGTGACGACCAGCCCCGCCGCCATCCCGCGAAGCAGATTCACCGCGACGACCAGGTCTTTCAGCAGGTCATCACGTATTCGGGCGAACCCCGGCAGGCCCGCCTCGGGGTCACCCTCGAACAGCGCCCGGCCCAGATCGTCCTGACCGAAGGGCTGTTCATCCATCGCCCGGCAGAACGCGTCCACGCCCCGGGCCGCATCATCAGCGGCCTCCCAGACGCCTCTTCCCGCGCTGATCCAGATCTCCGGGTTGAATTGCAACACCCATGCAGGGGCCAGATGGTTGGGGACGATGTCTCCTCAACTCCGTGATCTCCAGCAAACGTTTGCAAACTCTAACGGATCACCCAGTTGCGCACGCGTCCGATTGCGCGGCCCTTCGGTGCCAGGGCGGCCTGTCGTGTGGTGGCGCGGGGGACGATCTGGGAGATGCGCTGGTGGGACAGGCCGAGCACGCTACCGATGTCGCGGGTGGTCCAGCCCTTGTCGATGAGGGTGCGGGCGGCGTTGCGAAGAGCGTCGCGTTCGCCGTGGTAGGTGGTCGTGATCTGGAGTTCGAGGTCTTCGGGGAGCGGCTGGGCTTTGCGATCATCCGGTAGCGATCATTCGGCAGACGAGACTGATCTTGCGCCGGTAATCTTCCCTGCGTCGTTCGCCGGACGCCTGGGAGATGCCGCATTCCCCGGCGGGCCGGTGACGTCTTCATCAACACAACGAAGATGAGGAATGCTCGTGATCCGACGCTTCAGGGCTCTGTTACCCGCATCGGCCATCCTGCTGGCCTGCACCGTCGCGCAGCCCGCTGCCGCGGACGATGCCGCGACCGGCGGACCCGCCGTCGTACGGCCGGTCTCGGGTACCAGCCCGCTGCCCGCAGGCTGCGGACTTCCCCCGGCCGACGGCTACACCCTGAACCCCAACACCGAAGTCCTGCCCACACTGGCGCGGGACCCGAACCGTCCGCAACACCTCGTCACGGTGTACCAGCAGGATCGCTGGAACCGGTACGGCAGCAACGGCGCGGTCACCGCCGTGTCGGACGACTACGGCCTGACCTGGCAGCGGTCCACGAACCTGCCCGCCTTCTCCCAGTGCAACGGCGGCACGAGTGCCAACGGCGGGGACTACGCCGTCACGACGGACAACTGGATCACGATCACGCCATCGGGTGCCGCGGTGGCCGCGTCGTTGTCGATGTCCCGCGCCGGCGACGTGACCGCCATCCTGGTGGCCCGCTCCGGCGACGGCGGCCGGACCTGGGACGCGCCGACCACTCTGCAGCGGGACGACAACCCGCAGTTCTTCAACGACCGCCCGACGGTGACCGCGGACCCGTACCACCCGGGCGTGGTCTACGCGGTGTGGGACCGCATCGACGACCAGTCGACCAGCACCACGCCTAACTGGGTACAGCCGATCTACCTGGCCAAGTCGACCGACGACGGACGCACCTGGACCACCAGCAAGGTGTACGACGTGCCCACCAACGAAGGCGCCATCGGCACCCAACTGGTGCCGCTCCCGGACGGGACGCTGCTGATCGGCACGCACTACGAGACGAACACCGACGGCTCCACCCGGGTCATCCGCTCGACCGACGGCGGCAAGACCTGGTCGCCGACGCTGAACGTCCCGGCCCCGCTCGCGGTGGGCCCCCGTATCCCGGACCCGGACAACTCGGGTGACCCGGTACGCAACGCCTCCCTGCCGCTGCTGGCCGCCCAACCGGGCACTCGGGTGGTCAACGCCACCTGGCAGAGCCAGGAGGCCGACGGCACCTTCCACGTGGCCTACGCGCGCTCGGCGGACGGTGGGCAGACGTGGTCCACCCCGATCCGTCTGGACAAGACGCCCACCGGTTCCGCCGCCGTACCGGTCGTCGCCGCGTCCAAGACGGGCGCTGTGGCGGTCACGTACTACGACTTCCGCAACAACACGTCCGACCCGGCCACCCTGCCCACCGACCTGTGGGCCGTGACCTGCTCGAGCAACTGCACGAAGCCCGGAGCGTGGCGCGAGCAGCACATCGAGGGGCCGTTCGACACGCGGAAGCTCCCGTTGACGAGCGTGGGACGCCTGCTCGGTGACTACACCGGCCTCGTCTCGGTCGGCAACAACGCCTTCACGGCCGCGTACAGCGTCTCCACCGGCGACGCCGCCAACCCGGTGGACGTGCACAGCGCGATCTTCTCCGGCTGAGCGGTCGTACGCCGCCGGCGGGGCCCGGTCCGGACGGACCGGGCCCCGCTGTTAGAACGCGGCCGTCGAGCAGCGGCGCCCGCGCAGGCGATGCGCTTGAGGCGGTCGCCAGTGACGGTGCTGGGCAAGGGATTTGCCGTGATGAGATAGAGATCATCATCTGTGATTATCCGCGCATGAAACGCATATGGGTCGCGCTGGCGGTAGCCGGTCTGGTGAGCGTCGCGATTCCCGGCGGCGCCGTGCACGCGACTCCCGAATCGAAGTCCCTCGACTCCGTCGTCAAAGCGATCAAGAAGCAGTTCGCGAAGAAGAGCAGCGTGCGCTTCTCCGTCAAGCGACGCGGCGGTCCCCCTGCCACCTGGGACATCAAGGCGTCCGGTGCGTACCGTTTCAGGGCTTCAGGTGTGTACGCCGCCGACACCACGACGATCTCCCAGGAGCCAGAGGGGACAGGCCGGTCCCGGGAAATCAGCATCGGCCGGGAGTTCTACTCACAGGACTACGTGCGTTCCAAGGACGGCAAGTACGTCTGGAAGTCGCCGTCGACAGTGGGGAAATGGACCAATGCGCAGAACCTGGCCGGGGTCATCTGGGGAGAGGACCTGATCAACGGGATCAACCCGGGCTTCCTCAAGCTGGTCGCCTCTCACGGTGCGACCAGCGCCGACGGCGGAACTTTCGAGGGAGTGAAGACGACCCTCCACAGCGGCACGGTGACGGTTCCCAAGCTGGATGAGAGGCAGGCTGGGATGTACTTCGAGACCCGGGAGGAGGAGTTCGCGTATGGCGGGCCGATCACCTGGAAACTCTGGGTGGGCCCGGACAACCTGCCGCGACGTTTCCACGCCATCATGAGGTTCACCCGGCCGAAGGGCGGTGACGCCGAGACCATGACGATGAACATCATCTACCGAGGATGGGGAAAACCCGTCAAGATTACGGCTCCGCCCAAGCACCTCATCACCGACGACTGGTGATCGACGAACTGCGGAACGACACCCAAGGCCTCTTTGGGATCAACGCTCGCTCTGCGGAGAGTCGTCGTAGGCGCGTATCCTGCCGTGGGGCCTTATGGTGCGATCTCATGAGACGAGGTCTGTGGATCTCCCTGACGGCGGTGTTCGCGTCGATTGCCGCGGTGTTCGTCTTGGTCATGACGCCTGTATGGCGGGACAACGCCCGCCTCGAAGCCCTGTACGAGCGCGTCCTCGCCTATCCTCTTCCGCCACGTACCGGAGACGTCTTCCCGATGGATCGTGACGTGACCTTCGGGAAGAACCTGGCCAAGGGGAGCGGAGCTTACTGCGACTATCGCGTCAGGATCACGCTGCAAACTGCGCTGACGCCGCAGGAGATCCATCGCCACTATGGCAACGCATCGATCACGGGCGCCTCGGAAAAGGCGATGATCTCCCTGTTCTTCGAAGACGAGGGACCTGCCGGCGGACGCCGAGTCATTGTCGAGGTGTACGACTCCCATGACTGGGACTGGGACTGGCGCTGTATGTAGAGCGAAACGAATCGATGGCCTTGCGTATGGAGCCGGATGGATTCGTGGTTCGCCGCAGGCTCGCTCGGGCTGCGGCCAATCGAGCCCCTGGGTGGCACCACGGCCCTCATCGAGTGGATTACAGCGAGGCGAGCCCCTCAAGCTGCCGGACGACCTGCTCTATCGGAGCGGACGTGTCGATCTCCATGGTCGCGGTGGCCCGTAGCAGCGGCTCGACAACGCGAAGGTTCTCCAGGATGGCTTCTCGTTCTTCTGGCCGCTTGCCATACGGATTGTTGGTCCGCGCCATGACCCGGGCCAACAGCACCTCAGCGGGCGCGCTCAGCAACACGACGTGGTCAAACTGCTGGTAGAACTTCCCCTGATTGCTCTTGCAGCCGGCCACGAACAAGCTGTCCTGCTCGTGCCCGGTGAGCAGGTCGGTCATGGCCTCTTCGCGCCATACCCAGTCCGACGACCCATCTGACAGCGTGATCTCGTGGCTCCACCGGCCGTAGTCCGTATCCACAACCCGGTGCCCTCGTGAGCCCAAGATTCGAAGAGCACTCGATTTGCCGGTCCCCGACATTCCCGTGATCAATACCTTGGACATGGCATCACCCTAGGCGAGGCCGACCGCTGTGCCCGCGGCCTGAATGGATCGCCACTCTTCGCGATCAACGTGGCCACGCCGCCGCCAGCCAGCGCCACCCACGCCAGGACCGGAACGCGCAGCTTGCGGTGCGAGCAGTACACCATGTCGTGGGTGCGTCGGAGATCGTGAAGGTGGGCATAGAGGAGCTGGTCGCTCGGGTTCTGCTGGTTGGTTCTCGATGAGCCTGGGCATCAGGGAGCTGGGTGTGTCGGCGACCTCACAGCGGCCTGAGCAGGTCATGGGCCGCGACCCAGAGCGTGTAGGGGTTCGCCAGGTTCAGGTTGTAGACGACAACGCCGGCGATGACTGGATTCAGGCCGGGCATATGGACGACGCTGCAGTGCACGGTGTCGCTGGTCCCGACCGGGATCAACGTGGCCGTCGAGGCGCCGACGGGAATCGTGGTGCCGGCCGGCCGCCAGGATCCATCTTCGCGAAACACACCAGCATGAACACGTCACCTGACCTGTCCGCTAGGAGGTTCTGATGGACACGGACCCAGCTGAAGCTTCTGTGGGGGCGCGCCTGGTCTCGCTCGTGGGGCGTTCTCCCGTCCTCGACGCGGCCCAACTCGGAGTGCTGCGCGGTTATGGCAGCGAACGGGACGTGGCCGCCGGTGACGTGCTGTTCGCCGATGGCGACGAGACCTACGATCTGATCGTGCTGCTCGCGGGCACGGCCGACATCGTGGACGGGTACGGCAGGCCAGGGGCGGCCGTCGTCACCGGTTACGGTCCGTCGGAGTTCCTCGGTGAGATCGGCATGCTCACCGGGCAGCGCGCCTTCCTCAGCGCCGTCGCCACCTCCGCGGGGCGGGTCCTCGCGGTGCCGGTGGCGCAACTGCGCCGGATCATGGCGCAGGAGCCGGGCCTCAGCGATCTCTTCCTGCGGACCTTCCTGCTCCGTCACTCCATCCTGATGAGCCGCAGCACAGGCCTGACCCTGATCGGATCGCGCTTCGATCGTGACACGCGGCGGCTGTTGGAAGTTCTGGCGCGCAACCGCCTGGTCTGGAACTGGCTGGATCTGGAGGCGTCGCCCGAGGCCGAGCAGATCCTGCAGGGGCTGGATGTTCCGATCGCCGATCTTCCGATCATCATCGTGCCCGGCGGGCCGGTGCTGAGGAATCCCGGCAGCCGCGCGCTCCTGGACGCGCTGGCCATCTCGGGACACGCCGGGGCGTATCCGCCGGGTGTGTGTGACCTGCTCGTCGTCGGGGCGGGCCCAGCCGGGCTGGCCGCCTCGGTCGCCGGCGCGTCCGAGGGCATGGCGACCACCCTGGCGGAAGACACCGCGCTCGGCGGCCAGGCGGGGACCTCGTCACGTATCGAGAACTACCTCGGTTTTCCCGCGGGCTTGTCCGGGGAAGAGCTCGCGACCCGGGGGACGCTGCAGGCGCAGAAGTTCGGCGTACGCATCAAGCTGGCCGCGAAAGCCGCCTCACTGTCGTTCCAGGACGGCGTTCACCAGGTCGCCTTCGATGACGGCGAAGCCGTCCAGGCCAAGTCGGTGATCATCGCAACAGGCGCACGGTACAACAGGCTTTCCCTGGACCGCCTGGCGGAGTTCGAGGGCGTCGGGGTTTACTACGCGGCGACCCAGGCGGAGGCCCAGGCCTGCGGAACCGGGCCGGTCGCGATAGTCGGTGGCGGGAACTCCGCGGGGCAGGCCGCTCTTTTCCTCAGCCACTCATGCGCCGAGGTGCATGTGATCATCCGCCAGGATGCGCTCGACGTCTCGATGTCGCGGTATCTGGTGGACAGGATCGAGCGCAACCCGCGCATCGTCGTCCGGCCTTCCACCCACGTCACAGCCCTGATCGGGACGAACCAACTCGAGGCGGTAAGGCTCCGCCGCGAGGGTCGGCAGGAAGCGGACGAGCTTGCTGTAGCCGGGCTGTTCATCTTCATCGGCGCGCAGCCGGGAACCGGCTGGCTGGCCGGCCAGTTGGCCGAGGACAGGCATGGCTTCCTCCTGACCGGCAGCAACATCCCCGCCGCCCGACTGGAGCACGAGGGCCAGACACCACTGTTTCTGGAGACGAGCAGGCCTGGCATATTCGCGGTCGGCGACGTGCGCAGTGGCTCCGTCAAGCGGGTCGCGGCCGCCATCGGTGAGGGCTCGGTGGCCGTCCGCCTCGCCTTCGAACGCCTCCAGTCGGCAGGTCAGGCCGATCTCATCGGCCCGGCCGCTCCCCAGCCGACAAGCTGAGTCATGGCTGCCAAGCCATCTTGCGTTCGTGCCCTGCTGTCCCTTGGGGTGGCCGCGAGGAACACTCCTCGCGCCGAACGTCCTACTCATCCTGGGAACCCGCACCCGCGCCCACCTGACGGACTCATCAGCAATCGGATGCGACGTCGCACGTTGTCCACGGAATGAGATCTTGGCCCGGGTAACTTCGGACAATGATCCGATCCACCCCCAACTGCTGAGGGTAAAGCTCCTTGATGCCATGCTCGTCGGTAGAGATATCGACGGCGTTCGGCGCTGTTTCCATGTACGTGTTGACTGCGGAGATTGCGAGAAGTTTCCTCATCTCCGGGCCGATGCTCTTGTTCTTGGTAAACTTCCCCCCTTCTTCGGAGGCGTTCCAGGTGAGCCATCTTCCCCCTAAGCCTTTGCTGTCCTTGGTCGAAAACCATTGGCATGCATCATTCAATCCCCAAGCATGCGTTTTGTAGTTCGACGGATTTCCTTGATAGATGGACTGGTAGATATAGCTGTTCGCTGTCGCGCCGGAGAGGAAGACTATCGTATCGGCGTCGCTGTTCACCGGGATATCCGCGAACGTGGTCTTGTTGAGTATTATGGGGCTTGATGGATTCATATTAGGCCTGAACGTTGGCTGGAATTGGCGATTGCAGGACGTCACAGAATATGCGAGCACCACGTCTGAGTCATCCGAGAGAACGTCAACCCAGTATCCGCGCCCAGGGAAAACGCTCTCGATCAGTTTGCGCCCCGTATTGCTGACCTTGGCGCGGTAGAGCGGGTCTCCGAGGATCGACTTGAATTTCTCCATACTGAAACCTGCTTGCAGGCCGGCCAGCTTGCGGTACTCATTTTCTCGCCAATTAAATGTGCGCGCGTACCAGTCGCCGGCGCTGGATACCGAAGAAATGATCGTAATTATGGACGACGCCAGAAGGGCGACGAAGACTATGACGACGATGGTGAAATTGCGTTTTGTCCACGAGTCGAAACGTGTGCCAAAAGATTGTCTCCCGTCCATCGGCCATGCTTCCTATGTCAGCTACCAGCGGATATGGGCATAGCGGTCTCTTTGCCTGGTATCGCGCGATTATGTGAATCGTTACAGCGATTGATTGATCGTGTGTGTGAGGGGTGGGCAAAGCGAACTTTTCACCGGAATTCCGGCGCAAGGCTTCTTCTGTAACTACTGCACCGGCTGAGGCGACCCCGGCGATCCCACATGCCGGCGCGTCTCCGCTGGACAACCTCGCCGCCAACACCGGCGCCGCGAGCGGATGCCTCCCCGCGTGCTCCGCCGAGCCGGTGCCGCTGCGGGTGCTGCGCCATGAGGGGACTCCGGCCCGGGTTCAAGGGTGTTTCAGACCCTCCACCGGACCCGCGTTCCGAGCTCTTCCGCAGCGTCAACAGGTCGTATCGACACTTTCCAGAACGAGTTAAATCGTCCGCGTCCGCCGAGTACCGCCCAGGGTGCTGGGTATCCACCTGCCGTTAACGTGGATCAGGGCGGCGAATTATGGGTCATGACCCTGCCCCAGAAAGCTGGACGAACGCCGCCCTTGCCCGACGACACGACGGAGGACGACTCGTGACCGTTACGCCGACTTTGCAGGCACCGCCATTTCCCGGCATCATCAAGAAACCGCAGCAGGGCGAAGCCGTAAAGAAGTGGCAGCAGCGGATGCAGGACCGCGGCTGGCACATCAAAGTAGACGGGATCTATGGAACAGAGAGCGAGCGCCTCTGCAAGAACTTCCAGGCCGAGAAGGACCTTCAGGTCACCGGCATCGTCGACGAGACGACGTGGAACAAGACGTGGACGGCCCCGAGCGCGGTGGCTCCGCCGTTCCCCGGTCGCGTCCTCAAACAGCCGCCGATCATGAACGGCCAGGATGTGCGGCAGTGGCAGGAAGAGATTAGCAAGCGCGGCTGGCCCATCACGGTCGACGGGAGCTACGGGCAGCAGAGCGAAGAAATCTGCCGCCAATTCCAGAAAGAGCACGCTCTCGTGGTCGACGGCATGGTCGGGCGGAACACCTGGACCAATACCTGGGTAGAGACGATCTGAACCGGACTTACCCATGCCAGAGCGGCCCTTCGTCGGAGAAAAGCGGTGAGGGGCCGCTCGCGTTTCTTCAGGCGGCGTCCGTCGGTGCGGGCTGTGCCGCTTTCGCGTGGTCGGCCTCCGGCATTGCGGGAAATCCCTTCACGATGAGCAGAATCCCCAGGGCGACTTCGAAAAGGCCGCCGGGGATCGACGTCGTCAGTGCGATCTTGTAGCCGAGGAGTTCGGCGATCGTGCCGGCCATGAAGAGCGCGTACCCGCCCAGCCCCCACACCGCCAGGAACGCGGGCACCAGCCGCTCACGCAGCATCGCGCGGCAGAACACCACCATCGCGGCGCAGACCGCGAGCATCCCGAAGTGGAAGGCGTAGTAATTCCCCTGCTCGGCGACCCGCGCCAGCGCCGGGAAGACCGAGGCGTGGCCGCCGGCCGCGTACTCCTGTGCGAGCGGTATCAGCAGGAGCAGGAAGAGGATCCCGACGGCCAGCACCACCACCTCGATGATCCTGATCGTCAGGTAGGCGGTGGCGGCGAACGGGCGGCGCGTCCGCAGCAGGTTGAAGATCAATAAGCCGTTGACGATGTCGAAGACGGAGTTGGCCAGCATCAGCAGGGCTCCCGCCGACAGCGCCGTCTTGGCGGCGAGAACCCCGGACAGCACGTCGGCGCTGTCCGAGGCGGTATCGACCAGAGCGCCGACGAAGAGCGAGAGAGCCGCGCCACGTGTGCCGCTCACCCGGGAGCGGGTGCTGCGGGCAGCCATCGACGTGGCCGACGCGGGCGGGATCGGCTCGCTGACGATCCGCTCGCTCACCCAGGCGCTCGGCGTCAAGCCGATGTCGGTCTACTACCACGTCGCCAACAAGGACGAGATCCTCGACAGCATCGTCGACCTCGTCGCCAGTGAGATCGAGCTGCCGTCTCCCGACGGTGACTGGCGCGCGGAGATGCGGCGGCGGGCCGATTCGACCCGGCGCGTGCTCAGAGGCCACCCTTGGGCCATCGGCCTGCTCGAGTCGCGGGCCACCCCCGGCCCCTCGACGCTGCGGCACCTCGACGCGACCATCGCCACGCTGCGCTCGGCCGGCTTCTCGGTGCCACTGACCGCGCACGCGCAGACCCTGCTCGACAGCTACACGTACGGCTTCGCGCTGCAGGAGGCCTCGTTGCCCTTCAAAGGCCCGGACGCAGCGGCCGAGGTGACCGAGTCCATCATGGAGCAGTTCGCCGACGGCGCTTATCCGCACCTCGTGGAGATGGCGACCGAGCACGTCCTCCGACCCGGTTACGACTTCGGCGACGAGTTCGCGTACGGCCTCAACGTGATCCTCGACGCCCTCGCACGATCGCTCCCCGGTGACGGCGGCCACCACCCATGAGGACGGTCATGACAGCCGTTCTGCCAGGATCCGAGCGCGGGCGAGTTGGACGTTGCGCGCCTGGCCCGCGGCGAAGCCGACCAGGAGCCACGGGGCCGTCAGGTCGAGCCGGTCGCTGACCCGGGTGCCGGTGCCGTCCGGCTCAAGGTCGAAGCGGTAGGCCAGGCGAATGCGGGCCGGGCTCCGCACCTCGCCGTAGAGGGACAGGTCGTCGGTGTGGAGGGCCACTTCGATCGGGTTGTCGTAGGTGAAGATCGAGAGGAATCGGAAGCGCTCGACGGCCGTGTACCGGATCACGCCCGGCTCCGAGCGGTTCACATCGCTGACGGCGACCACGAGGGGGGACAGGCCGATATAGCTCTCCGGAGTCGTGAGGTGCTCGAACACCTTCTCCGGGGCGGCGCCCACGTGGAATTCGTGGGTCAGCACGCTGTTCGACACCCGGCCTCCCGCACCTGCGCCAGGCCTGGTTGAGGCCGGGTCTCGGCAACTGAAATGATCAGCGTAGTCCCTGTTACCCCTCTGTATCGCAGGAGCACTCTTGTTCAAGCGTCGTGGTTTGACCTTGTCCGCAGCCCTCACCGCGCTGTTGGTGTGCGTCGCCGTTCCGGGCGCGTCGGCGGGCGAGCAGTCGGATGATCCGACAGATCCGGGGCCGGTCTACAAGACGGTGACGGACAAGAGCGGGCTGCTGTCCTTGCAGACCAATGGGCGGCCGGACGGGCGGGACATGGTCTTCCGGATTTCGGGAGCCGTTTACGCCAACATCGAGGGCAACGCTTATGACCCGCAGCTGCGCCATGGCCAGAAACTGTTCAACGTCGAGGGCTACAACATCCGGCGGCTCTATCGGGTGCCCGGCACCACGCAGCTCTACCAGCTCTCCCGCGAGATCGTGTTCTACACCGACCCCGCCGACCCCACGAAGATCCTGCGGGAATGGAAGAACCCGATCGACCTCCGGACGTACCCTGTCGTTCCCATCAACAACGACGCGGTGAACTTCGGTCCGTTCAACGTCACCTCCTCCTACGTCGGCCCGCCCCTGCGGCAGATGTACGACGAGACGGAGTGGACCAGCGACATCCCGGTTCGCACGGACCTCAAGCTCGCGTTGGGCGAGTCGTTCGGCCTGGTGAAGGGCGTTTACGCGGCTCAGGAGATGTTCGACTTCTACGTCGACTCCCGCGAGGTCGAGGCCCGCACCACCGCGGGCGGCGTCCCCAACGGCGCGATGAAGACCAAGATCAGCTGGTCCAGGACGAGCCCGTGGGCGCCGTTCATGTGCCTGCCGGAGACCGACGTCCGCGGGCAGCTCACCTACCACGCCCGCAGCTGGTCGCTGCCGTCCTACCTGGACATCGAGCCGTGGCTGCGTGCGGAGGTCGAGGCCTCCTACCCGCTGTTCAAAGCGGCTCCCACCGCGCCCGGTCCGAGCGAGAACTCCTGGACCTCCTTCTACAACAAGCAGCTGGGCAAGGGTGCCACCACGTGGGCCGACTGGTGCGCCGCCAACGGAAAAGCCTGACTTTCGAACTTCTCTGACATTCCTCGCATCAGACTGGTCATGAACTCACCCGCCGAGTACAAGACCAGCCGCCGACTCCGTGCCTGGGCGGGGGCCGCCGCCATCGCGACCTCACTGGCGCCGTTCCTCGTCATGGGCACCGCCACCGCGGACAGCACGGCCGCCGTCGCGAACGGGTTCGACTGGGGGCCCGTGGTGGAGCGGGCGCTGCACTGCCTCAAGCATCGGCCGGAGGACACCTGGTACGTCGTGCGGGCCCGCGTCGCCGCCGTGGGCGACCTGACGGGTGACGGCAAGCCCGAGACCGTGGTCGTGTCGTCATGCCCGAGCCCCACGTCGGGCAACCCCGTGATCTCCTTCGTCTACGACGGTGGCGCCAAGCGCTCGGCCCCTCGCCTGCTCGGCGCGTTGGGCAAGAACCGCTACTTCAAGTCCCAGACCGTGACCATCCGGAAGGGTCAGGTACACCTGCGGGGCAAAGTGGTCAGCGACCGGGCCGCCAATTGCTGCCCCGATCTGATCGTCAGCCAGACGTACAAGTGGAACGGCACGAAGTTCCTCAGGACGGCCGAGAAATCGACCCGCATCTCGTGATCCCCGGCTCGGCGCATGAAATCTCTCAGCGTTCGTTGCACGGAGCGGGATAGCCGTTCTTCCGAACATGGTCACGAAAATGCCCGTGGCCGTGGCCACTAGCTCCTGGATCGCATGAGCATGGACGCGAACCTTCCGGCCGCGGCATTTTCATGACCCCACTGAAACCTTGACGCACATGCGCTTCCGTTTCATAGTGAGCCAGTCACTCCAAGCGCATCTTCGGAGGTCGTACAGAACGCAAAAATGTTAGCGCTAACAAAGCACCTTCCTTTCCGTTCCTGCCGTGATGTCGCAGGTCGGCGGGGCATCTCCCGGCATCGCGGCGCCCCCTGAAAGGCAGTGGTCAGTCATGCTCAAAAAGGCACTGTTATCCGCGGGTGCGGCCGTCGCGCTCGTCGCCGGCCTGCTGGTCGGCGTCTCCACGCCCTCGCAGGCCGCGACGTCGCTCGCGTGTGACATCTACGCCGCCGGCGGTACCCCCTGCGTGGCGGCGCACAGTACGACCCGCGCGCTGTACGCCGCCTACAACGGCCCGCTTTACCAGGTGCGCCGCTCCTCGGACAACACCACCCGGGACATCGGCCTCCTGAGCGCGGGCGGATATGCCAACGCCGCCACGCAGGATTCTTTCTGTTCCGGTACGACCTGCCTCATCACCATCATTTACGACCAGTCGGGTCGCGGTAACCGCCTCACCCAGGCGCCCCCCGGTGGATTCTCCGGCCCGGCCGCAGGCGGATATGACAACCTCGCGGTCGCGACCGCGGCGCCGACCATGATCAATGGGCACAAGGCGTACGGCGTCTACGTGGCTCCTGGCACCGGATACCGCAACAACAGCACCAACGGCATCGCGAAGGGCGACCAGCCCGAGGGAATGTACGCGGTCTTCGAGCACGCACTACAACGGCGGCTGCTGCTTCGACTACGGCAACGCCGAGACCAACAGCCGGGACAACGGCAACGGCACCATGGAGGCCATCTACTTCGGGAACATCAAGGTCTGGGGATACGGCACGGGCAACGGCCCCTGGGTCATGGCCGACCTCGAGAACGGCCTGTTCTCCGGAGTGAACGCGGGCTACAACGCCAATGACCCGACCGTGAGCCACCGGTACCTGACCGCCATCATCAAGGGTGAGCCGAACCACTGGGCGATCCGGGCCGGCAACGCGCAGTCGGGCAGCCTGTCGACCTACTACAACGGACCGCGCCCCAATGTCTCGGGCTACAACCCGATGAAGAAGGAGGGGGCGATCATCCTCGGGATCGGCGGCGACAACAGCAACGGTTCCGCCGGCACCTTCTACGAAGGCGTGATGACGTCGGGCTATCCGACGGATGCCACCGAGAACGCGGTGCAGGCCGACATCGTCGCCGCCGGATACACGACGTCGAGCGGCGGCGGCACGCCCGGTACGCTCACCCCCGGCTCGTCGATCTCGCTACGGGCGACGACGTCCTGCTGCACGACCCGCTACATCCGTCACCAGAACGACCAGGCCGTCACGTCGGTGATCACCTCGTCCAGCTCTTCTGTCGACAAGAGCGACGCCTCGTGGATCGTGCGCAGCGGCCTGGCCAGCAGTTCGTGTGTGTCGTTCGAGTCGAGGAACTACCCCGGCGACTACCTGCGCCACCAGAACTACCAGTTGTACCGGCAGCACAACGACGGCAGCACGCTGTTCGCCGCCGACGCCACCTTCTGCCCGCAGACCGGCAAGAGCGGCCAGGGCACCTCGCTCGCCTCCTACAACTTCCCGACCCGGTTCATCCGCCACTACAACAACATCGTCTACATCGCCAGCAACGGCGGCTCGAACTCCTTCGACAGCGCGACCTCGTGGGCCGCCGACGTGAGCTGGTTCGTCGACCAGCCCTGGGCATAGCCGAGCGGAGTCGTCCCCGGGCCACAGCGCTGATACGGGCGGAACCGTAATGCCATTCCCTTGACGGTCCCATGCCTGCTTCTTAGATTTCGGTCATGACCTTAATAAGGCGAATCGTGGTGGCGGGGATCGCCGTCACCACGCTCCTGGGTGTGGCGGCCCCCGTCAACGCGGGTGTGGGCAAGGTGACCGATCTCGGTGTCCCGCTGCAGGACGTGCTCCTCCTCGGCGGCGTCGTGGCTCCAGGCCCCGAAGGCCGCACGGTGCTCTGGGGTGCCTCCTCGGGCACTCCCGCCCACCTCAACGCCGTCGACCCGGCCACCGGCGACGAAAGCGGCCGGTTCGACCTGCCGGGCGCCGCCGGGGCCTGGGCGGTGGACGCGACGCCGGACGGCAGCCTCTACGCCGGTACGTACGGTGACGGCCGCCTCTACCGCTGGACCCGCGAGAGCGGCGTCGCCGACCTGGGCCGCCCCCTGCCATCGGAGAACTTCATCTGGTCAGTGGCGGCCGGCGAGGGCGCGACCGTCTACGGCGGCACGTCACCGGGCGGCCGGCTGTTCGGCTACGACCCGGCCGGCGGCGTCCGCGACTACGGCCGGCTGTCTCCGGCGCACGCCTACGTCCGCAGCGTCTCCTACGCCAAGGGCAAGATCTACGCGGGTACGGAGGGTCCGGCGGCCGTCTTCGAGGTGGACGCCGCCACGGGCGTGGCCGAACGGCTGCCCGACCCGCCAGGGCTCGACCTCGCCGGCAAGTGGGCCTACGACGTCAACGCCGCGGGAGGCTTCCTCTACGTCAGGTTCGGGGGCGCTTTCCCGGGGCCGTTGCACGTGTGGGACATCGCCGCTCGTACCTGGACGGACGCCATCGAGTCGGCCCACGGCCTCGACGTGTCGCCGCCGGACGATCAGGGCCGCGTCTACTTCGTCAAGGCCGGCGAGCTGGTGGGCTACGACCCGCGCACTCGTACGGTGACGGGGACCGGCATGCCGTTCACGGGACGGGTGGCGAACACCAGGGGCATCGGCTGGGCGGAGCTGGGCCTGCCCGACTACCCCGGCAAGAGCCTGGTCGGGCTGCTGTGGCGGGGGCTGATGTTCCGCTACAACCCGCAGACCGGCGCGCGCTCGTTCGTCCAGACCGGCATCCAGGGCGAGCCGATCGACATCACGGCCATCGCCGACGGCCCGGACGGCCGCGTCTACACCGGCGGTTTTCTCAACGGCGGGTTCGCCGCGCTCGACCCGAGGACGGGGGAGCGGACCGAGTTCCACACCTTCTCCCAGAGCGAGGCCATGACGGCGCACGCCGGCAAACTGTACGTCGGCGCCTACCCCGAGGCCAGGGTCTACGCCTACGACCCCGCGCTGCCATGGAACAGCACCGAGTACTCACCCAGTCCGGAGCCGGGACCGGAGCCCAACCCGGCCAGGCTGTTCGACCTCGCGGCCGACAAACAGATCAGGCCGCGCGCCCTGGTGTCGGCGGGCCGCTACCTGGTCGCCGGCACGATGCCCGACCTCGGCAACCTCGGCGGGGTGCTGGCGGTGTGGGATCCGAAGAAGGGCGCGCTGAAGTACGCCCGGCGCAATGTGATCCAGGACCAGAGCATCGTGTCGCTGGCCTACCGCGACGGCGTCGTCTACGGCGGCACCTCGATCTACAGCGGCCAGTCGGCCACCCCGCCCACACAGCCCGAGGCCAAGCTGTTCGCCTGGTCGGTCCGGGAAGACCGGCTGCTGTGGGAGATCGTCCCGGCGCCGGGCAAGCCGGCCATCCCGGCGCTCACCTTCGACCGCCTCGGACGGCTGTGGGGCATCGCGGGCGGCGAGGTGTTCAGGGTGAACGTCGCGGCCCGCAAGGTGGTCTCCACGATCACCCTCTCGTCGAGTACGAGCGCGAGCGGGGCCCTGGCCCTCAACCGGGTGGACGGTCTGCTCTACGGCGCGCACGCGGGGACGGAGGTGTTCGCGCTGAACCCGATCAACGGGCGGCGGACGGTGTTGCGGCAGGGACCTGTGCACCAGCTGGCGGTGCACAGGTCCGGAGACGTCTACTTCGCCGAGGGCCCGCGGTTGTTCAAATATCAGCCACAGAGCCGGTAGGTATAGAAGTTCTCGAAGCGTGACAGATACATGTGTTCGTCCGGGCCCTTGAGCAGGATCGAGATCGGGCGGGCGATGAGCGTGAGCGTCATCGCCGCCCGGTCGATCCGGTAGGCCTTGCCCTGCACCTTGCCGTACAGCATGCCGTCGCGGCCCAGCTCGATGTTGGTGTCGAGCCAGACCTGCGTGGCGGTGGACCAGGGGTAGGTCTGGTGCTTCACGGTGCGCAGGACCGTCCCCGTGGCCGGATCGAGCTCGAAGAGCGTGTCCGGCGAGAGCCCCCAGAGCTTGCCTTCACCGTCGAAGGTGATCGAGCCGAGCGACAGATCGCCGGGCACCGGGGTGCTGGTCCACTTGAGGGTGTCGGTGGCGATGTCGTAGGCGAAGGCGTGGGCGGCGTCGCCCTGGGGCGTGCTGGTGCCGCCGAACGCCGACGTCGTGCCGTACAGGACGCCGTCGCGGTAGGCCAGGGCGATGATGCTCTGGCCGGGGATGAGGTTCCGCCTGATCACCGACTTGCCGGTGGCGGGGTCGAGCAGTCCCAGCGCGCCGCCGACCGTGCCGGCCTTGGGCACGGTGCCGAAGGCGAGCCAGTCGCCGGCCGAGACCATCGCGAACGGCCGGTCCTGCTCCTGGTCGGCGAGGCCGAGCAGCAGCCGGGGTTCGGTGCCGTCGAACTCGTAGATGCGGGCGCCGGGATAGACACCGAGGTAGAGCTTGCCCTTGTGGGTGACGATGCCCTCGCTCTGACCGACGTTCGGCCAGAACTGTGACGCGCCGGTCGCGGGGTCGTAGGCGGCCAGGCCGCCGGTGAAGAAGCCGCCCGCGTAGACGCGGCCGTCGGGGCCGATCCCCATCGACCTGATGGAGACGGGCTGGCCGGTCAGCGTGGAGTCGAACAACCTGCCCCGGCCGCTCTTGCGGTCGTAGTGCCACATGCGGCCGGTGGAGGAGGTGCCGACGAGCGTGCGGCCCATCCAGCCCAGCGGCCGGGCGGCGCCGCCGCCGAAGTCGGTGAAGCCGAGCCTGGTGGTCTTCTTGCGCCTGATGTCGTAGACGGCAAGCTCCTCGCCCTGGAACAGGTAGACCTGGTGTCCGTGCGCCCCGCCGCCGACGGTGAGGCTGTCGACGTCGTCCACCACGTCGCGCCACCGGTTCCTGACCAGGTCGTAGACGCCCATGGGGTTGGTGCCGGTGGAGGTGGTGAAGCGGACCAGCAGGTGACCGGCCACGACGTCGAGGTCGTAGGCGTAGCCGCTGCCGTCGATCGGTGGGTCGATCACCTTGATCAGGGTGCCGTCGGGCTTGAGCACCGCTACCTTCATGCTCGCGGCGCCCATGCCCGCGTAGATCGTGCCGTCCTTGGCGATGGCGAGGTCGCGTATGTACTGTTCGCCGGGCACCGGGCTGCCCAGGTCCGCGATCTTCCCGGTGGCCGTGTCGTAGCGAAAGAGCCGGCCGTTGGGTGAGGTGCCGCCATAGACGGCCGAGCCGTCCGGGCTGGCGGCCACGGTCCACACGAACGTCTCGCCCGGCACGGCGATGCCCAGCTCGCTGACCAGGTCGGTGGCGGGGTCGTAGCGGAAGAGCCGGCCCATGGCCCCGGCCGTGGCGTTGTAGCTCCCCACGTAGACGGAGTGATCGGGGGCCACGGTGACGGCCCAGGAGCCGAGCGCGTACGGCAGCGGCCGCTCGGCGATCAGGGCGGCGTCCGCCGCGTTCCTGATGCCGAGCATGGCGGGGCCGGACGCGCTGGAGGTGACCGAGTAGACGCGGTCGCGGTCGCGCGCGGTGCCCGCGGTGGTGGCGCCGGTGAGCGGCAGAGTGCCCAGACTCTGGAAGCCACAGCCTGTCGGAGGTGCGGCTGCAGCGGTTTCGGCCTTGACCGGAGATGTGAGGGAGAGTGCAATGGCTAACGCAACGGCGAGGATGCGCATGGGGCCTCCGATGAGAAGATAACGGCCTTGACCGTAATTCGTCGGCAGACCCCCTGGCAAGATGGTGCTCTCAGGGCAGCTGGTCAGGTGTCTCCGTCAAGCCGTAGTAGATACGCGGGGCGCCGTCCAGGTGGACCTTGACCTTGCCGTCGCGGGCGGTGAGCCGCCGTTCCCTGCCGATGCAGTCGAGCTCCCTGACCGAGCTCCCGGCTGCGGCCACCTTGAGCTCCGTCTTGGTCGGCCAGCCGTCCACCCACGGTTCCGGCGCGGCGAACCAGGTGGAGTCCGGCGCGTGATCGGTGTTGAGCAGGTAGCCGTCCTTCCTGCTCCACAGGATGGAGACGGGTCCTTCCGGCGTGTTGAACAGCAGCCCCTTCAGGTCGGGGTCGGCCGGCTTCAGCCAGCGGACGAACGTCGCCTGGTCCAGCACCTGTGCGGCGGTGGCGTAGGCGAGCATGGACGGCTTGGCGCTGGTGTCGCGGTTCATGAGGCCGTAGTGGTACTCGGGGTTGGCCGGGTCGGCCAGCTGCGGTTTGCCGAGGACGCTGTCGTGCAGTTGATACCAGTTCACGCAGCGCACCCCCTCGGCCATGGCCAGCGCCAGGGTGAGCAGGACGTTCTCCGCGGCCTGCCGGTAGGTGTCGTGCCACCAGCTGTTCGGCTTCGTGCAGGCGTAGGCCTCGGTCAGCCACAACTCCTTGTGCCCGTACTCCGCGATCGTCTCGCGGGCCTTGCGCAGGCCGCCGAGGAAGTTCCAGTAGGAGCCGTTGCCGCCTTGCGTCCACTCCTCAGGAGGCGGCGCGTAGTCCGGCGTGAAGTTGCCCCTGCCTGGATGGAAGGCGAACCCGTCGATGAGGTCCCAGCCGCCGGCATCGTGGAAGTTCTTGGTCCAGACGTGGTCCATACCGGCCAGACCGGCGTTGAGCACCTTGGTGGGCGCCCCTGCGGCGGTGAGCCGGTCGCGTACCGGGCGCAAGCCGTCCCGTACGTAGGCAGCGGCGGTCTCGCCGCTCATCCACGGCTTGTTCACCTCGTTGGCGACCTCGAAGTAGCCGGCACCTGAGCTGATCGCCTTCTGCGTGTTCGTGTCGGCCCAGGCGGTGACCTCGGCGGCGGTCCCGCCCAGAGGGATCCCGGCGAGCTCGATGTTGTGACCGATCCCCGCCGCGTCGAGGGTGGCGGGCGGCAGGCCCGGCCCGCCGTCGTAGGAGATGCGGACCCGCTGGATGCCCAGGCGTTTCATCAGTCCCACGACGGCGGCGGCGTCCGGCTTGAGCAGCCAGGGGTAGTTGGCGATGCCGAACATGCTGTCCGCGCCCGCCTGATAGGTATGCGGCGGCAGGACGGCGAGGTTGGTGCGGGCGAACGCGCTGTCCGTGCCCGCGGTGGCCTTCACCTCGGTGAACACGATCCCGCGGGGTGGTGAGGTGACGGTGAAGGTCTGCGTCCACGTGGCTCCCGCCGCGACCGTGCCGGTCACGCTGCCCTTGGCCAGCGTCCTGCCGTCGAAGTCGCGCGCCCACCACGACAGCTTCACGCTGCGGGCGGCGCTTCCTCCGTTGGCCACCTCCGCGTGCAGGGCCATGGCCTGGCCGCCGGCGTCCCAGAGGGAGAAGGGCTGGTCGGTCCAGACCTCAACGCCGAGGGGCAGGCCCGCGCCCATGGTGCCGCCCGCGGCCGGTCGCATCGAGCCGAGCACCAGGTCGGCCTCCGTCACGGCCGCGCTCGCCGTCCCGGTGCCCGGCGCGTGGATCCAGGTGGCGTTGGTCCAGGCAGGGGTGGTGGCGGCCAGCCGGAAGTAGGCGCGGGTGTCGGCCCAGGTCTCCTGGTAGACGACCCCGGCATTGCTCTCGTACGGCACTCCGCCCCCGGCATCGCGGTTCCACGTCGTCAACGCGGCGAAGGACTCGGGCGCCGAGGGCGAGACGACGGCGCGGCCGAGCATGAAACCGGCCGGGATCAGCGTGGTCGAGCCGGCGACCTCCCAACGGAGCTTCGCGCGGTGCGGCGCGACGCGGAAGACGCCGCGGACGGTGATTCCCTCGGCCGCGGTGGGGAGCGTGTAGTCGACCTGGATGGCCTGCGTGCCGTCCTGGAGTGTGACGAGCGACGGCGTTCCGCCGGTGGTGCGCTGGATGCCGGTGACGGAGTCCTTGGTCATGAACCCGGTGAGCCTGACCCGTTCGACGCCGCCGCCGTCGCGGACGGTGATGCCGCCGTCGGTGCCGGCGGTCAGTGTGATGCCGTCAGCGGAGATCGAAGGGGTATCGGCCTTGGCCGGGGCCGTGGGAAGCAACGCTCCTGCGAGTCCGGCGGCTACGGCTCCGCCGAGGAAGCGGCGTCGGGGGATGTCAGACATGAAGATCTCTTCCCTGTCGACCTAATGCGGATTAGGGAGATGTGTACTCCGGCTGAAACGAGAGTGTCAAGGGTGATTTGTGCGCATCACGTAATCTGGCGGTAACGCCTTGACACCGTCTCCTAATGCGGATTAGATGCCACCTAATCCGCATTAGGCCAGAGGAGTCGCCATGGATGTATCAGCCTCCAGAAGGTGGATGGCGGGGGCGCTCGTGCTCGCCGCCGCGACGGCGGGCTGCTCGTCCGGCTCGTCGGGTGAGGACTCGGGCAAGACCGCCATCACCGTGGCGGGCATGCCTCCCACCACCGCCGCCAAGACCCGCAAGCAGTTCCTCGACGCGGTCGCCGCGTTCGAGAAGGCCAACCCCACCATCAAGATCAAACCGACCGACACGCAGTGGGACGCCAGGACGTTCGCGACCAGGCTGGCCGGCGGCAACGCGGAGACGGTGCTGACCGTGCCGCTCACCGAGCCGCCGGGGCTCATCGCCCGGCGCCAGGTCGCCGACCTCAGCGCCGAGATCAAGAGCCTGCCGCACGCGGGAGACTTCGACCCGCGCGCGCTGGCCCCGGCGACCGGCGCGGACGGCAAGGTCTACGGCCTGCCCGTCACCGAGTACGCGCTGGGCCTGGTCTACAACCGCGCCCTGTTCACCAAGGCGGGGCTCGACCCGGACCGGCCACCGGCCACGTGGGACGAGGTCAGGGCGGCGGCCAAGAAGATCGCCGGGACGGGTGCGACCGGATACACGCAGATGACGGTCAAGAACACCGGCGGCTGGATCCTGACCGCGATGACCTACTCCTTCGGTGGGCGGATGGAGAAGCAGGAGGGCGACAAGTACGTGTCCTCCCTCCTGGACGGCCCGGCGGAGGAGGCGCTGCGGCACCTGTCCGCGATGCGGTGGCAGGACGACTCCATGGGCGCCAACCACCTGCGCACCCAGCAGGACGCGGAGCGCGACTTCGCCGCCGGCAAGATCGGCATGCTGATCGGCACCGTGAACAGCTACAACCGCTACACCACCCTCTACTCCGGCAAGCCGGACGACTTCGGCATCGCGGCGCTGCCGCAGCAGGGTGCGGGCAAGGCGACGCTGCTGGGCGGCCTGGTGGCGGCCGTCAACGCCAAAGCCACAGCCGCGCAGCGAGCCGCCGCGGTGAAGTGGATCGACTTCTACTACCTCAAGCCCAACTACGACCCGGCGGCCGCCGAGCAACTGGCCGTGGCCAACGCGGCGGACAAGCTGGCCGTCGCCCTGCCCACGCTGCCGTTCTACGGCGTGTCGGTGGCGGGCCCGGTGAACGCCGCGATCGCCAAGCACGCCAACATCCCGGTGTCGAACTTCGCGCCCTACGTGAAGGACACCGACAAGCTGGAGTACGTCGTCGAGCCCCCTGTCGCCGCCCAGGATCTGTACGGCGCGCTCGACACCGCCGTGCAGGCCGTTCTGACCCGTAAGGACGCCGACCCGCGCGACGAGCTGACCAAGGCGGCGGCGCGAGTCGCGCCGCTGCTCGAGAAAGCACAGTGACCCGGTCCAAAGGCGTCGCGGCCGCGCTGTTCCTCATCCCGACGGTGCTGGTCTTCGGCCTGTTCTCGTGGTGGCCGATCATCCGTAGCGTGGTGCTCGGCTTCCAGCGGACCAACCTGGTCGAGGCGGCGACGTTCGCGGGCCTGGACAACTTCCGCACCCTGCTCGCCGACCCCCTGCTGGGCATGGCGGTGCGCAACACGCTGCTGTTCACCGGTCTGGCCCTGCTGATCGGCTTCCCGCTGCCGATCTTCCTGGCGGTGCTGATGTCGGAGTTGCGGCGCGGCTCCGGGTTGATGCGGGTGCTGGTGTACCTGCCGGTGGTGGTGCCGCCGGTGGTGGCCGTGCTGATGTGGAAGTGGTTCTACGACCCGGACTCCGGCCTGTTCAACCAGTTGCTCGGGTTGGCCGGGCTGGGACCGTACCCCTGGTTGCAGTCCACGGGCATGGCGATGCCGAGCCTGGTCCTGGAGGCGACCTGGGCGGGCGCCGGCGGCGCCGTGCTCATCTACCTGGCCGCGCTGTCCGGCGTGCCCACCGAGCTGTACGAGGCGGCCGAACTGGACGGGGCGTCGGTGTGGCGCAGGTTGTGGCACGTGACGCTGCCGCAGCTGCGGCCCATCCTGCTGATCATGCTGCTGCTCCAGGTGATCAGCACCTTCCAGGTGTTCACCGAGCCGTTCGTGCTGACCGACGGCGGGCCGGAGGACTCGACGGTCACGGTGCTGCTGTTGATCTACAGGTACGCCTTCGTCAACGGCGACTACGGCACGGCGGCGGCGCTGAGCGTGAGCCTGGCCGTGGTGCTGGCGGTGCTGTCGGCCGTATACCTGCGGCTCACCAGAACGTGGGGGACGAAGTGAGAGGAGTGATCTCCGACACCGAAAGGCGCGGGATGCGCCTCGGCTTGGGCACAACCCAGGTGCTGCTCATCGTGGCCCTGGTCCTGGAGGGTGCCGGGCCGATCTACTGGATCTTCAAGGGCGCGATCTCCTCCACCCAGGAGTCGCTGCGCCGGCCGCTGGCCCTGTGGCCGGCGGACGTGCGATGGTCGAACCTGGCGGAGGCGTGGACGACCCTGGAGGTCGGCCACTACCTGACGAACACCGTCGTACTCGTCGGCGGCTCCTGGTTCACGCAGCTGTTCGTCGCGACGACAGGCGCCTACGCGCTGTCGGTCCTGCGGCCCTCTTACGGCAAGTACGTCTATGGCGCGGTCCTGGCGACGTTGTTCCTGCCTGGCACGGTCTCGATGGTCTCGCTGTACCTGACCGTCCTGGACCTGTCCATCGCCAACACCCCGCTGTCGGTGTGGTTGCCCGCAGGGGCACACGCCTTCAACGTCCTGCTGGTCAAGCAGTTCTTCGACGGCATCCCCAAGGAGCTGTTCGAGGCGGCGCGTCTTGACGGCGCCGGGCCGTGGCGGATCTTCACCCGGCTGGTGCTGCCCATGTCGCGTCCGATCCTGGCCGTGGTATCACTGCTGGCTGTCATGAACGCGTGGAAGGACTTCCTCTGGCCCATGATCGCCCTCACCGACACCGAGAGCCAGCCGCTGGCGGTGGCCCTGCCCCGGCTCGCGGACACCTCGGACCAGGCCCTGCTCATCGCCGGGATGCTGATCGCGATCATCCCGCCCGTTGTGGTGTTCCTGCTGTTCCAGCGGCAGATCATCCGGGGCATCGCCTTCACGGGGCTGAAGGGATGAGGGTCCTGGTCACCGGTGCGGCCGGCCGCCTCGGTTCCGCCGTACTGACCGAACTCGCCTCGCGGGACATCGCCGTGACCGCGCTCGTCGCGGAGGATCCCGGCCCGCTGGCGGCGGAGCGGGTCGTCGTGGGCGACGCCCGTGATCCGGCCGCCGTCCGCTCGGCCCTCGAAGGGGCCGACGCCGTCGTCCACACGGCGGCGCTGGCCTCGCCCGAGGTGGCGGCGCCCGAGGTGGTGTTCTCGGCCAACACGCTGGCGACGTTCGTCGTGCTGAACGAGGCGGGGGAGCAGGGGGTACGGCGGGCCGTGATCGCCAGCAGCTTGTCGATCACTGGTCTGCCCTTCGCCAGGTCGCGCCCGAGCCCGCCGTATCTGCCGCTGGACGAGCTGACGCCGTTGCGGATCGAGGATCCGTACGCGCTGTCCAAGCAGGTGGACGAGGCCACGGCGGCGATGATGCACCGGCGGCACGGCATGACCGTCGTCGCGCTGCGTTTCCCCTTCCTCGGCGACCGGGCCAGGCTCGCCGCGCGCGCGGAGCGGCTGGCCAGGGAGCCCGCGGCCGGGGCCACGGAGGTGTGGAGCTACCTCGACCTGCGCGACGCCGCGCGCGCCTGCCTGCTCGGGCTGACGGCTCCGCTGCACGGCGCGCCGGTCGTCTTCGTCGCCGCGCCCGAGACGCTCGTGACGACTCCCACCGAGGAGTTGCTCGTGACACACCACCCCGGCGTGCCGCGTCGTACGGCGTTTCCCGGCAGGACGGTGGCCATCGATCTCGAACCGGCCAGGCGGCTGCTCGGGTTCACCGCCTCGCATCCGTTTCCAGAGGAGCGACAATCATGATCATGCCGGAGACGCAGGCGCCGTGGGAGGCCAGGGACGGGCTGCGCATCACCGGTGTGCGCACGATCGTCACCGCCCCGGGCGGGGTGCCGCTCGTCGTCGTGCGGGTCGACACCTCGGAGCCCGGCCTGTACGGCCTGGGCTGCGCCACCTTCACCCAACGCTTCCACGCCGTGGTCGCCGCGATCGAGCAGCACGTCGCGCCCATGGTCATCGGCCGGCATCCGGCCGATATCGAGGACATCGGCCGGATGCTGCATTACTCCTCGTACTGGCGGGGCGGGCCGGTGCACAACAACGCGCTGTCCGGCATCGACCAGGCGTTGTGGGACATCGCGGGCAAGCGTTTCGGTGTGCCGGTGTACGAGCTGCTGGGCGGGCGGGTCAGGGCGGCAGCCGCCGTCTACACCGGGGCTCGCGGTGGCGAGATCGAGGAGTCGATCGAGCGGGCCGCCGCGCTCGCCGAGAAGGGCTACCGCTACGTGCGGCTGCAGGCGGGCGGGCCGGGGCTCGGCACGTACGGCGGCGTCGGCACGCCCGGCGGGTATCCCGGCAGCCCCCATCCTGACGGCTGGGACGTCGGTCACTACCTGCGGACCACGCCGCGGTTGTTCGAGCGCGCCCGCGAGGTTCTCGGTGATGAGCTCGGCCTGCTGCACGACGCGCACAACCGGCTCACGCCGAAGGAGGCGGTGGTGCTCGCGCGGTCGCTGGAGCCGTACCGGCTGTTCTTCCTGGAGGACCCGCTCGCGCCCGAGCACTTCGACCGGCTGCCCGAGGTGCGGGCGGCGGCGCCGATGCCGATCGCCTCCGGCGAACTGGTCTCCTCGGTGACCGACGCGGCGCGTCTCATCACCTCCGGTGGCGTCGACTACCTGCGCCTGCACGTCTCGGCCGTCGGCGGGCTGACGCCCGTGCGCAAGCTCGCCGCGTTGTGCGAGCTGACCGGGGTACGGACGGCCTGGCACGGGCCGCCGGACGTGTCGCCGGTGGGTGCCGCGGCCAACGTCACACTCGACGTCACCAGCCCCGCGTTCGGGATCCAGGAGGCGCACGTCTACCCGGAGACCGTGCACGAGGTGTTCCCGGGAACGTTGCGGACGGTCAACGGCTACATCGCCCCCTCCGACCGGCCCGGCTGGGGTATCGACCTCGATGAGGACGCCGCCAGGCGATATCAGCCGGAGACGCACCTGCACGAGCGGTGGGCCGCACAGGTGCGCAGGCCGGACGGCGGGATCGAGGCTCCGTGATCTACTACTTTTTGGGGGATATGCCATGAGTCGCCCTCGTCAGGCGGACATCGCTCGACTGGCCGGCGTCTCGCAGCCGACCGTGTCGCTGATCCTCGGCGGCGGCGCCGCCGCCGTGGGGATCGCCGAGGAGACCCAGCGCAAGGTCATGGAGGCCGCCGCGCAGCTCGGGTACATGCCCGACCCGATCGCCACCCGCCTGGCGGCCGGGCAGAACAACCTGCTCGGTCTCTACACCTTCACCTCGACCTTCCCCACCGAGATGTCCCACGCCTACTACCCGTTCCTGGTGGGCATCGAGGAGGAGTCGGCGGCGCAGGGCTACGACCTGCTGATGTTCATCGCCTCCAGCATCACGGGCGAGCGCCCGCACGCCCAGGTGCTCAACCGGGTACGGCTGGCCGACGGCTGCCTGTTCCTGGGCAGGCACCTGCCCGTGCCGGAAATGGATCGCCTGCTGGCCACCGATCTGCCCGTCGTCTACATAGGGCGGCACGACGAGTTCGGCGACCGCCTGCCCTACGTCGGCGCTGACTATGTCTCCGCGAGCGCCGCCGTGGTGCGGCACCTGGCGGGGCTCGGCCACGAGCGCATCCTGTACGTGCGCGAAGCCGACGAGGCGATCACCTCCGTCGACAGGGAGGCGGGCTTCAGGAGCGGCATGGACGAATGCGGGCTGGCGGCCGCGGTGGTGCGCACCGACGGCACCGACCTGACCCCTGAGCGGTTGCGCGCCTGGCGCGAGCAGGGCGTCACCGCGATGGTCACCGAGGCCACCGACACCGACGCCGCCCACCGCGCCCTCCTGGTGGCCGCCGAGCGCGCGGGTCTCCGCTTCCCTGACGACCTCTCCTTGGCCACGCTCGGCGACCCTCGCGACCGCGCGGCAGGTCTCACCGGCTTCGCCGTACCCCGTCGCGAGATGGGGGCCGCGGCTGTCCGGCTGCTCACGAAACTCATCGCGGGAGACCGTACGGTCCTCAGGCACCAGCTCATGGCCTGCGAGCTGGAGCCAGGCGAGACCGCGGCACCTCCCCGCCAGCCCTTGGAAAGGCACCACCCATGACCGACATCCTCATCGTCGGCGGTGGGCTCGGCGGCGTCGCCGCAGCCCTGGCCGCCTGCCGCGCGGGCCACGCCGTCGTCCTCACCGAAGAGACGGACTGGATCGGTGGCCAGCTCACCGCGCAGGCCGTACCCCCTGACGAGCACCCGTGGATCGAGAGCTACGGAGCCACCGCCACTTATCGTGACGTGCGCGGCTCCATCCGCGACTACTACCGGCACTGGTACCCCATGACCGGCGGCGCACGGCGCTGGCGCGAGCTGAACCCCGGCGCCGGATATGTCAGCAAGTTGTGCCACGAGCCGCGCGTCTCCCTGGCGATCCTCAAGGCTATGCTGGCTCCCCACCTGGCCGCCGGGCGGCTGCGCGTCCTCCTGGAACACCGCCCCGTCGACGTCGAGGTGGACGGCGACCGCGTCAGGGCCGTCACGCTGCTGGACACCCGCTCCGGCGACTCGCACACCATCGCCGCCGCCTATGTCCTCGACGCGACGGAGACCGGCGAGTTGCTGCCGCTGGCGAAGACGGAGTACGTCACGGGCGCGGAGGCCAGGAGCGAGCACGACGAGCCGCACGCGCCGGAGGAGTATCAGCCGCTGAACATGCAGGGCATCACCTACTGCTTCGCCGTCTCGCACCACGAGGGTGAGAACCACGTCATCGACCGGCCGGTGGACTACGGATTCTGGCGCGACTACCGGCCAGGCTTCTGGCCCGGGCCGCTGCTCGGCTTCAGCGCACCGGACCCACGCACCCTGGAGCCCGAAGCCCGCTGGTTCGACCCCAACCCGCCCGGTGACCCCCGCGGAGTGCTGGCCGACCAGAGCGCCCAATCAGGGGACAAGGACCTGTGGATGTTCCGCAGGATCCTCGCCCGCGACCTGTTCGAGCCCGGTTTCGCCGCTTCCGACATCACTCTGGTCAACTGGCCGCTGAACGACTACTGGCTACGCCCGATCATCGAGGTGGATGCCGACACGGCCGCGCTGGCGCACCGGGAGGCCAAGCAGCTGTCGCTGTCCCTGCTGTACTGGCTCCAGACCGAAGCGCCCCGTCCTGACGGTGGCACCGGTTTCCCCGGGCTCCGGCTCCGCCACGACGTGGTCGGCACCGCCGACGGGCTGGCGAAGTCCGCCTACGTCAGGGAGTCGAGGCGCATCCGCGCGGTCACCACCGTCACCGAGCACCACGTCTCCAGGGCCATCGTCGGTGACCGCGGCACGTTGCGGCACCATGACTCCGTCGGGGTCGGCGCGTACCGCATCGACCTGCACCCGTCGACCGGCGGGGACAACTACATCGACATCGCCAGCGTGCCCTTCGAGATCCCGCTCGGCGCGTTGCTTCCGGTCACGATGCGCAACCTGCTGCCCGCGGGGAAGAACCTCGGCACCACGCACATCTCCAACGGGTGTTTCCGCCTGCACCCGGTGGAGTGGAACGTGGGTGAGGTCGCGGGCCATCTGGCGGCGTACTGCCTGCGCCGGGGGGTGGAACCGCAGGAGGTCAGGGAGCGGGAGGCGCTGCTGGAGGAGTTCACCGGGGAGCTGGACAAGATCGGGGTGGAGCGCCACTGGCCGGCGCCTGCGGGCTACTGAGCCTTCAGCCCGTAGGTTCCGATGCGCGATAAGCGGCGGCCAGATGGTCCTGGAGTTCGGCGTGCCGGAACTGGTAGATCGGGCCGACCGCGCGCAACAGGCCGAGGCGGTGCGCGTCGTCCAGGAACAGCATCAGCTTGCGGGGAAGCCGACCGGCCAGGGCAAGACGGATGGTAGCGATCAGGTACGCCATCCAGGCGTGGTGATGCCCGGCCGCGAGCCCGGCGGTGAGACCGAAGGCGAGCGCGTACACAAGCCCGGCCGAGAACCCGAACGCGGGGGTCTCGGTGAGCCCGGCTGCGAGCCCGGCTGCCAGGCCGCCCGTCAGGGCGGCACTGAAGCCGATCGTGCCGGCGCGGACGAGGTTGAGCGTCCGGTCGGCTCGCCAACTGGTCAGTGGGGTGCTGGCCTGCCCCTCCGGGGTCGGAGCCTCCGCCCAGGCGGCGAACCCCGACGCGGTGCCGTGGGCGAGGCCGACCGCGAGCGCGGAGACGGCCCCGGCGACGAGGGTGGAAACGACGGAACCGACGGTGAGCCACATCAGGATCACCATCGCCAGCCCGGCGGCCAGGCCGAAAACCAGGCCGCGCACCGGGGTGGTGCGGCGGGGCCAAGGTCCGGTGGCCAGGGCCGTGCCGAGAGCGAACACGATGATGGCGAAGACGAAGCCCGCGAGCAGGGTGAGTGAGCCGATCAGCGCGATGACGGCCCGCCAGTTGCCGACCAGCATGCCCACCAGCACGACGAGGAACGTCACGTTCGACACCACGGCGGCCACGGGATGCCACGCCTGCGCCGTGGACGCGGCGTAATGGCGGACGATCAACCCGACGGCGAACGGTACGAGCTGGAGGACCGCCACGGTCAGCATCAGCGTCGCGACGTCGAGCGAGACCCCACCACCCACGTTCGCGGTCTTGAGGATGACATTGACCGTCGGCCCGAAGGTGACGCTGCCGATGGCGGCCAGCAGCACCTGCGTCGCCGCACCGGCGACCACGTCGCCGTTCTGCACCATGGCGAGTTTCGCGCCGAACGGTCCGCCAGGTGAGGACGCGACGAGCAGCAGCGCGATGAACGAGGCCGCGGGCAAGCCGAACAGCGCGGCGACACCCCAGCCGAGGAGCGGGACGCACACCAGGTTGGCCAGGAGTACCAGCAGGAGCAGCGGGAGGTCGGTGAAGACGGTACACAGCGCCGGCAGGGTGGTCGCGAGACCGGCGGCGAACATGGTGGCCGCTATGAAGACAACGGTGACGGCGTTGAACAGCAACTGAAGTGTGTTCATGTGGATCCCAGGTCCTCAGTCTGTGAGGTCACCCAGCCAGCGCAGCGCGGTCAGTCCCGGCATGAAGCAGTATTCGCCGCCGCGTGTGACGACGAACCGCGGCAGCGCGACCAGGCGTCGCCGTACGGGACGCCGGGGAATGGTGAAATCGCCGGAGCCGTCGTGGGCACCGATGACGGGATCCCTCGCGTCGCCCGCGCCGAAGAAGACGCCGTCGTTCATCCATTCGGACTGGGCGAACTCGAACTGCCGCCCCAGGTGCGCCCCGACGAAGGCGAACATCAGCCCGCGATCGGCCCCGTCGTCTTCCAGGACGCCCTCGGGCAGCAGCGGGCCGTAGGCGGTGCCGCGTCTGATCATTCGGTGCAGCCTCGGCACTCCGGCCACCGCCGCGTCCCGGGGGTTGCCCCGTCGGATGTGGCTGCCACCGGGAGTGGCGAAGCCGGCCGGATCGTCCTGTTCGTACAGGAAACTGTTGTTGCGGTACGGGTCGGCGCCGAGCGTGGGATCGTCGTGCAGGGGGCAGAGCGCCAGAGGCGCGCCGCTGCGCCAGCGGCCCATGATCTTGGCGGCCAGGAGTTCCTCGTCCTCGGGGCTGGTGGCGTTGTCCTTCAGGTAGCGCCGGAACAAGGCGACGCGCTGGTGGAGCTTGCGGAAGACCACGTAGGTGCCGTTGCGGCCGAGCGCCTCGGGCTTCGGCGTCTGGATGCCGCCGAGCTCGTCAGGGTAGCCGAGCACGAATTCGCCGGCCTTGAGGGGCACCTCCAGCTTGTTGGATCCGGCGATGCCGCTGCCCTCGACGGCCGGATGGCTGATGCCGTCGCGGTAGCCGAAGGGTTCGGTCTCGGTGGGCAGCGCGTGGCAGTTCTGACGCCAGATGGCCGTCACACCGGGGAGGGCGTCGTAGGCCGGGCGGGCACGGTCGATGGCCGCCTCCAGGTGCGTGCTGTCGGGAGCGAGTGCCACCAGCACCACGTGCACCTCGGGCGTGCCCAGCGGCGCCTCCCAGTGCTCGGGGGCGCTCTCGCCGACGTCGCCCAGCGCCTTGGCGCGTGCGGCCATGCCCTGCCGGAACTCCCAGGCGAAGGTCTCCAGCGACTCCCGCGGCACCCCGAGCGCCTTGAGGCCGTGATAGGTGAGCGCGACACTGACCCAGGTCTCGCCCAGCGGGCTCACCGTGTCGGCGGCCGAGGTCGTCACGGCGCCGACCCGCCGCATCAGCTCCCGTCCGCGGTCGCGGTCGTCGATGCGGAACAGGATGTAGGTCGCCGCGTACGGGCTCGGCCGGGGGCTGAGGACCCCGCGCTGGATGTCGTCGAGTTCGAGCTTGACGTGGGTTCGCTCGCTCACCGAAACCCGCCTTCTTCCCGCGCTACTTCGCCGAGACGATGTTGTTCCAGAAGGCGCGCAGGCTTTCGTCGACGCCGAACAGCGAGCTGAAGATCGTGGTGTCCGCCATGATCACGTCACCGGCCCGGTCACCGCTGGGCGGCATCCACAGGAACATGTTGAACTCGGTGTTTCCGGCCTCCGTGAAGGGGTGCGGTCTGGACAGGTCGATCGGCTGTCTGCCCAGCACATGGATGACGTTCGGGTCGTCGGTGGTCACGGCGTAGTGGGGGAGGTGCATGTGGAAGTTGAAGCTGGACACGCCTTCCAGCCACCTCTTGGTGTCCAGATCCCGGGCGATGGACAGAGGAGCGCTCTTCTTCCCTTCCGTCACCGCGGGACGGAGGCCGTAGCGGTTCTCGACGGGCACCCCCAGACCGGCGATCAGCGATCTGGTGTACCTGCCGAAGCGTTGCTGGCGGGGCACCAGCGCGTCACCGTGGTGCCGATATTCGATCTCGCGCACCGCCAGGTCGTCCGACGCGCCGACGTCATGATGCGGCCCCAGGGCCAGGCAGGTCCCTTCGCGGGTGAGGAAGTCACGCACCGCCTCGATCTCGGCGGAGGTGGCGTCCTGCCCGGTGATCATGTGGTCCAGCCCCCACACGAACATCGTGTCGGTGTCGGCCAGCACCCGCTCGTCCAGAGGGGTGTGGAATCCGGCCTGGTCGACGCGTTGATACACGGGTACGGGATGTCCGGTGGTCTCCTGGACGAACTGCTGGAAAGGCAGCCAACCCCAGAAGAACAGCTCCAGCCCGCCCGCGATGCCTTGCTGGAACCGCAGCGGATCCGACCACTTCGGGTCTTCGTAGGCCGGCCAGGTCACGCGGCGCACTTCGGTCATCGTGGAGAACCGGTTGTCCAGCTCGGCCGGGTTCCTGCCCGCCTCGGCTGGATAGCTCCACGCGACGTAGATGCTCAACCGCCGCCGGCCGGGAGTGTAGGGACGCGGTACGTGGTTCTGGTTGTAGGTCCGCGCCGTTCTGAACTCGTTCATCTCGCCTCCGGGCCGTCACTGGAGCTGGTCGAGCATCTCCGACAGGGCGCTCTTGATCCGCAGAGCCTTTTTGATCTCGTCCGCGGTGACGTACGGATACTCGCCGTACTCGATGAAGCTCGGGCAGTGATGCTCACGGACGAACCTGATGAACGCCTCGGGGTTGGTCCTCCAGTCCTCGGGGAAGCCTTCGAGGTTCTCGAAGGCCGTGCTCACGCCCGCCTTGCTGAACAGCGCGATGGCGTCCTCGGTGTACTTGTCGAAGTCGGTGTCGAAGATCCCCTGGTACATGAAGCGCGTGTCGTCGTCGAAGAGCACCCAGCGCAGGTAGTGCAGCTTGAGCGGCGCGAGGAGATACGGATCGCCTTCCAGGGCCTTGGCGAGCGTGGAGCCGTACTCTCGCATGGCATCGGCCCGGCCTGGTTTGACCTTCGCGATGACGGTGAACCCGTAACATGCCGGGCTACGCGGGTAGACGGGGCCGTACTTCCCCTGCTCCAGCCGGTCGGTCTCCTTCGGGATGACAACCGCCTGCGGCCTGATGTCCATGGCCGTCCCTCTCCATCGTCCTGCTCACGGGGGGAGACTGAAGCGACCTGACTATGACAATTGTCGCACAGGGTAGCGCGTTGAAGACTTAGTAATCGGTACCGTATCGTTTACTAAATGACCGTACTCATCGTGGGCGCCGGCCCCACCGGGCTGGCCCTGTCCATCCACCTGGCACTGCACGACATCCCCGTGCGCGTCATCGACGGCGCTCCCGCCCCCGCCACCACCTCCCGCGCCCTCGGCCTGCAACCACGCGGCGTCGAGGTCCTCGAACGGATCGGCGCGCTCGGCGAGTTGCCACAACGTTCCCAGTCGTCCCTCAACATGTCCTACAACGAGGGATCCCGTACCGTACTGCGGTTCCACGTCGGCCAAGCCGTCGCCGACCAGCCGAAACAGGCGCTGCTGATCTCACAGGCCGACGTCGAGGGCACCATGCGGCAACGCCTGGCCGAACTGGGCGGCCACGTCGAATGGGGCACCCGGCTGGTCGCCGCCCGGCAGGACGACGCGGGCGTCACCGCCACCGTCCAGACCGCCGACGGCGCCGAACATCACGTCGAGACCCACTGGCTGATCGGCTGCGACGGCGCGCACAGCACCGTCCGCAAACTCGCCGCAATCGGCTTTCCCGGCCGCAAACTCCTCGAGCGCCTGCTCATGGTGGACGTACGGGCCCAGTGGCCATGGGACAGGAACGGCAGCACGACCTGGATGGATGCCGGTCACATGCTGTCGGTCACCGCGCTGCCCGACGACACCTGGCGGGTGTTCACCGAACCGCCGTCGGACCTGCCGGACCAACTTTCCGAAAAGGAGATCACCGACCGGGTGCTGAGCGAGCTCTCCCGCCGCAGCGGGGTCGACCTCGACACGGTCACGGACATTCGCTGGGCCACGGAGTTCCGCATCCACCGTCGGCTCGCCGACGCCTACCGGCGCGGCCGGATCCTGCTCGCCGGAGACGCGGCACACATCCAGAGCCCCACTGGCGGTCAGGGGCAGAACACCGGGCTGGGCGACGCGGAGAACCTGGCCTGGAAGCTGGTGCTGGTCGCCCGCGGCCGCGCCGACCAGCGGCTGCTCGACACCTACGAGGGCGAACGACGACCGCTGGCCCGCAAAGTCCTCCGCGCCACCAGCGCCGCCGTGGGCATCATGCTGCCGCACGACCCGTGGAAGCGCCTGCTGCGCGACAAGGTCGTCCTGCCGGTCGTCCGCCTGCCCGCGGTGCAGCGCCGGCTGTGGCGGGCCGCCTCCCAGCTCGGCATCAGCTACCGGGGCGGTCCGCTGGCTCCGGGCGCGCATCGGTGGATGCCGGGCCCGCGTCCCGGCGACCGGATGCCCGACCTCACCTGCCGACGTCTCGACGGCGGCCGGACCACGCTGCACGCCGCGATCTCCGGGCGCTGGGTGGTGCTGGCCGGCGATCAGGATGTCGCCCGCCGCCACGTCGAGGCCGCCGCGGCGCTGCTGGGTGCCGACCTCGTCGTCGGGCTCACCCCGGTGGAGCGCGGCTCGTCCGACGTGGTGCTGATCCGTCCTGACGGGCACATCGGTTGGCGTGGCCGTCCGGCACCCGACAAACTGACGGCATGGCTGAACCAGGTGCTGTGGCCCGCGTAGAACGCCACGGCCGCCCACGCGACCCGGGAAACGACGCCGCCATCCTGGACGCGGCGTTGGACCTGCTGATCGAACGCGGCGCGGCGGGCACCAGCATCGAAGCGGTCGCCCAACGCGCCGGCGTGGCGAAACTGACCGTCTACCGGCGCTGGCGAGCCAAGGACGACCTCCTGATGGCCGCGTTGGAGCACGCCCGTGCCTCCGACATGGACGCCGCCCCGGCCGGGCAGACGATCGACGAACTGGTCTCGTCCATCGCCGAGCTCCTCAGCCGCCCCCGCTTTCGCGCGCTGATGGCACGTGTCATCGGCGCCTCGGTCGACTACCCGCAACTGGTGACCGCCTACACCGAGCGCTACCTGAAGCCACGACTGGACGCCCTGACGCAGATCGCGCAGCGGACCATCGACGCCGGTCTCCTCCCGCCGGACACTGATCCCGGTGTCATCCGGGAGATCCTGGCCAGCTCGATCGGCTCCGTCCTGCTCCAGCATGAAGAAGACGTGACCGCGGCACAGATCGAGCGCCGGCTGCGGAGCCTGTTGCACCACATCGGATATCGGTCGTGATTTCTCGGCCGCTGAACGCAGTAGGGGCCCGCATCCATGCGGATGCGGGCCCCTACTTAAGGCATGCGCCGTGATCAGGCGGGAACGATGTTCTCCGCCTGCGGGCCCTTCTGGCCCTGGACGACATCGAAGGCCACCTTCTGGCCCTCGGTCAGCTCACGGTAGCCACCGTTCGAAATGATGTTGGAGTAGTGGGCGAAGACGTCGGCGCCGCCGCCGTCCTGCGCGATGAAGCCGAAGCCCTTTTCCGAGTTGAACCACTTCACGGTTCCGGATGCCATATCAATCTCCTTCTGATGGTTGCAGATACGGGATCCGCACTTTACGGATCCTGTGTCGCTTTGATGAGCCCATCCGGAGATGACCGGCAAACAAAAAACGCACCTGAACTTCATGCTAGGTCAGGTGCGCACAAGTCTTTATGGGTACCACAACTGCAACGTTCAGACCATAGCACACATTTTGCCGCAGCCGCAAACCCGTACGAGCGGGCTCCGCACTTGACCTTGACCCCAGGGGCCGGGTTTAGCGTCCCGCACATGGAAGACACCCTTCACGGCCGGGCCGTGCTCATCACTGGTGGCGGTACCGGGATAGGCCGGGCCACGGCGCGGCGTTTCGCCGCCGCGGGCGCCGACGTCCTCATCGTCGGACGTACGGCTGAGACCCTGGCCGCGGCCGCCGAGGAATGTCCCGGCATCCGGATGTTCGTGGCCGACGTCGCCGCGCCGGACGGCCCGGACGCCATCGTGGCCGCCGCGCTCGACGCGTTCGGCCGGATCGACGCTCTGGTCAACAATGCCGCCATCACTCGTCCGGCGGCACTTGAGGCGATCGACAGGAAGATCGCCGAGGAGCAGCTCGCCACGAACCTCCTGGGACCGGTGTTCCTCACCCAACGCGCGCTGCCGTACCTGGAGAACGGGGGCACCATCGTCAACGTCACGTCCAACCCGCCGCACTATGGCTGGGCGAACAATTCGATTTACGGGTCCACGAAGGTGGCCCTCGATTTCCTGACCCACACGTGGGCGGTCGAGCTCGCGGAGCGCGGTATCCGGGTCGTGTCCGTGGCGCCGGGGGTGACGTCGACGCCGGTGCTCGGCAACGCCGGTTTCTCGGCCGAGGAGATCGCCGCCGTGGGAGAGTCGCTTCGGGCTCGGATTCCGTTGGGGCGGATCGCGCGGCCGGAGGAGATCGCCTGGTGGATCGTGAACGCGGTACAGCCGGAAGGCGGTTATCTCAACGGTACGGTCATCCGTGTCGACGGTGGGCTGAGTGCGTCTGGGTGAGAAATGCTGATCGGAGAGCTGGCCAACAAAGCAGGCACCACCATCAAGGCGCTGCGCTATTACGAGCAGGAGGGCCTGCTGCACCCCCGGCGGGCGCCGAACGGTTACCGGGAGTATGACGAGGCGGCCGTCACCCAGGTGAGCACTATCAAGGCGCTGCTTTCACTCGGCCTTACCGCCAACGACCTTCGGGCCTTTCTGCCCTGCCTCGGTGAGGGCCTCCCCGACGGGCCCATCTGTCCCGACAGCGCGCGGGTCATCGCCCGGAAGCTCTCCGATGTGGAGGGGAAGATCGCCGCGCTGGAAGTTCTGCGCGGGCGGCTGATCGAGGCGCTGAATTCATGATCCGTTGATGCTGAACGGTGAGAACCACTGACTGATGACCCGCACCTTCCCAGGCGACGGAGGAATGACGGCGACGTAAATGGCACCGCTCTTCATGGTGACCTTGGACTTGTAGAACGCGCCGCGGCTCAACGCCGCCCATCCGCGTTGCGTCAGCCGCAGCTCCGCCGCGCCGGGGCGGGCGGTGTAGGTGTCCTGCTGGCGCACGCCGTACCAGACCACGGCGCCGCCGTCCTCCGTCCTGAGCGCGTAGATCTCCGGTACGAGCTGCGGCTGGTATTTCAGCGTCCACTGGCCCCGCGCCTTCTGCCGGTCGCTCCGCAGGCCGGCGACGAGCTCGGTGGTGTAGTCACCGGAGGCGAACATCCGCTTGGCAGCCGCGTCCTCGCCGAGTGTGCTCATCAGGCGCGTGTGCGTCTCGGCCGCCTGCCGGGGGGAGGCGGCCAGGTCACCGCGTTCGTCGGCGTTCAGGGCGGTGGCGAGACCGTTGGGATCCGTCGCGATGGCGGGTGGCCGCGCCACGGAGCCGGAGACCACCCGCCATCCTTCGGCGGTCTTCTGGAAGATCAATTGCGTCCAGTCCGACCCGGTCTGGTATTCGGCCAGGAACCAGGCGCCGCTCGGCGGAATCGCGAACCGCGTCTTGGTGAAGGCGGGTCGTTTCCCTGGGCGTTCGCCGAGCAGCGCGTTCACCCGGTTGTCGGCGTTGGTCATTTGCAACGAGAGCCCGGCTTCCGCGGACTTCCAGTCCGCCTGCTTCGCCAGGCGCTCGTACTCGCCGAGAATGCGTTTGGCCTCGGTCTGGGGAACCGGGGCGAAGGCCGCCGGAGAGGACACCGCGCCACCCGCGAAAGCCGGTTGTGCGGGTTCGCCACCGCTACATGCGGCGACGCCGGATAATGCGAAGAAAATGGCTAGATACCGGATCTTCATGGCCGTCTCCGGAAAGTCGATTGCCACGAAGTACGTAGTGCGCCCTATTAGAGGTTCACTGGTATGCCAGATGAGTAACTCTCAACGATCTTTAAATCGTGCCCGGGTGAACGTGGGCAGCAGCCCGCGGGGCAGGAAAAGCACGACGAGGATGAGCACGAGCGCGTAGACCGCGTACGACAGCACGCTCGGCGCGTACGTGGGCATCCCCGGCAGGCTCGCGACCCTGTCGAGCCCCTGCACCAGCAGCGTGATCGCGGTGGCCCCGACCACGGCTCCCCAGACCGTGCCCAGCCCGCCGACGACGGCCATGACGATGTACTGGATCGAGATGAGCACCGGGAACGACCCCGGCGCGACGTACCCGGTGTAGAAGCAGTAGATGCCGCCCGCAAGGCCGGCGAAGGCGGCCGACAGCGCGAAGACGACGAGCTTGTAGCGGCCGACCGGGATGCCGGCGGAGGCGGCGGCGGTCTCGCTGGTGGCCAGGGCGCGCAGGGCCCGGCCCGGCCGGGAGGTGATCACGTTGTGCGTCACGAGCATCACCAGCGCCAGGCCCGCCCATGTCAGGTAGGCGTACGCCGGCGCGCTGCCCGCCTCGAACGAGCCGACGCCGAACTGCGGGATGGCCTGCAGCCCGATGTCCCCGCCGGTGACGTCGAGCTGCCCGGCCAGGGAGAGCAGGATCAGCTGCATGGCCAGGGTGGCGAAGGCCAGGTGGTGGCCGCGGAGCCGCAGCAGCGGGGTCCCGATCACGAGGGCGAACGCGGCCGCCGCGACGGGAGCGGCGACCAGCCCGACCAGGGGAGGGACGCCGTTCAGCGCGAGCAGGGCGGCGGTGTAGGCGCCGATGGCGTAGAAGGCGCCCTGGCCGAGCGAGACCTGCCCGGCGTACCCCATGAGCAGGGAGACCCCGACCGTGACCATGGCCGCCAGGCCGAGCAGGATGTACACGGCCAGCGAGCTGTCGTCCAGTACGACGGGCAGGACGAGCGTGACGGCGGCGATCAGCAGCCCGACGGCCGGCCGTTTCACACCGCCTCCTGGTGGATGGTCGATCGGCGGCTCGCCTGTACGACCATGACCACGAGCATGAGACCCAGGGCGACCTCCAGCTGGTGAGACCCGTACCCGTACCCCGCCGCCATGGTCTCGGCGACCCCGAGCAGCAGCGCGCCGCCGAGAGCGACGGCCGGACGGGTGAGCCCGCCGAACACGGCGGCGGCGAAACCGTTGACGATGAGCGTGACGTCGGTGTCGAACGAGATGGGCCGCAGCGGCGTGACCAGCACTCCGGCGATGCCGCCGAGCAGCCCGCCCAGGGCGAAGGCCAGCAGCCCCATCAGCCGGGTGTCGATGCCGATCACGCGGGCGGCGTAGGGGTTGGAGGCGCACGCGGTCAGCGCCTTGCCCAGGTAGGTGCGGCCGAAGAAGAGGACGAGCAGGACGAACGTCGCCGCGGTGACGGAGATGACGAGCAGATGCTGGGTCTGCACATGAGCCCCGGCGATGGTCACGGAGCCGGCCAGGCCCGGGGCCGAGCGCGGCTGGTCGCCCCACAGGACGATCTCCACGGCGTAGGCGAGGACGCCCACGCCGAGCGTGATGATGAGCGACGACAACGGGGTGGTGTCCCGTTTGCCGGTGGCGGCCAGACCGGTCAGGAGCCCCGCGAGCGCGGCGACCAGGACGGCGGCCACCTCGCTGACCCCGTGGGGAACCCCGAGCCCCAGCAGCGAGGAGGTGCAGAGCCCGGCGACGACGGCGAAGGTGCCCTGGGCGAAGTTGACCACCCCGGTGACCCGGTAGATGGTGACCAGCCCGCTGGCGATGAGCGCGATGGCGCACCCGACGGCCAGCCCGTTGAGCAGATAACCGATGAACGCGCTCATGTGATCGCCCCACCCAGGTACGCGCCGGCCACGCGCGGGTCGTCGGCCAGCTCGGCGCACGCGCCCTCGGCCACTATGCGGGCTCCTTCCAGGACGTACGCGCGCTCGCACAGCTCGAAGGCCAGCCGCGCGTTCTGCTCGATGAGCAGCACCGTCAGGCCCAGCGTCCGGTTGAGCTCGACCAGGTGACCCGCCAGCTTCGCGGTGAGCAGCGGCGCCAGCCCCAGCGACAGCTCGTCGACCACGAGCACGTCGGGCCGCGACATCAGGGCCTGGCCGAAGGCCACCATCTGCTGTTCACCGCCCGACAGCACGCCCGCGCGCCTGCCGGACAGCTCGGCCAGCTGGGGCAGCAGCCGGTAGACGGAGGAGGGGTCGCGCAGACCGGAGCGCCAGCCGCCGAGGGCGAGGTTGTCGGCGACCGACAAATCCGGAAAAAGTTGGCGGCCCTCCGGGATGAGCGCCAGCCGGCCGCCGATCCGCACCGTGCCGGACGCTGGGGTGAGGAGGCCCGCCAGGGTGTTGGCCAGCGTCGACTTGCCCGCCCCGTTCGGGCCGAGCAGCGCGACCATCTCGCCGCGGGCCACCGAGAGCGTGACGTGGTCGAGCGCGGTGGCCGCGCCGTACGAGACGACCAGGTCGGAGACATCGATCATGAAGCCTGTCCGAGATAGGCGGCGAGCACGAGCGGATCCGCGCGTACCTCGGCCGGAGAGCCGTCCGCGATGACCCGCCCGAGGTCGAGGACCACGACGCGGTCGGCGAGCCGGGTCACGAACGCGACGTCGTGCTCGATGAGCAGAATGGTCAGCCCACTCGCGCGCAGCTCCTCGACCAGGGCCGCGAGCCGTTCGCGCTCGCCGCCGCGCAGGCCGGACGCGGGCTCGTCGAGCAGCAGCAGCCTGGGCCGCGCGCACAGGGCGCGGGCCAGTTGCAGCGCCCGCTGCTGGCCGATCGGGAGCTGGTCGGCGGCGCGGTCCGCCCACTCGGCCAGCCCCACCCGGTCCAGGGCGAGATCCGCCTCGCGGGCGATCTCGCGCTCGTCGGCGCGATGCCGCGGCAGCCGCAGCGCCGCCGCGACGAACCCGGCCCGGGTCCGGCTGTGCATCCCGACCATGACGTTCTCCCTGACCGTCATGCCGCGGAACACCCGGGCGCCCTGGAAGACGATGGACATGCCGAGCCGGGCCCGCCGGTGGGGCGGCAGCCGCTCGACCCGGCGTCCGAGAAAGGTGATCTCGCCCCGGTCCGCGGGCAGATGGCCGGTGATGAGGTTGAACAGGGTGGACTTGCCGGCGCCGTTGGGCCCGATGACCCCGCACACCTCGCCCTCCGCGACGCTCAGCGAGACGTCGCCGACGGCGTAGACGCCTCCGAAGGAGCGCGAGATCCCGGTGACCGTCAGCACCGCTACTCCGCGGCCACGGTCTTGGCGAGCTGCGTCTTGGCCCAGGCAGTGGTGATGAACTGACCGTTCTTCACGGTGTTGACCGAGATGTACTCGGGGGAGAGCCCGGAATGGTCGGTGGGGGAGTAACGGAACCGGCCGTTCGGCGTGACCAGGTCCATGGTCTCCAGCGCCTGCTGGATCTTGGCCTTGTCGGTGCCCCCAGCCTTCTTGATCGCCTCGAACAGCAGCAGGCTCGCGCTGTAACCGTCCTGCGCGAACTGCGGTGGCGGGTAGCCGTGTTTCTGCTGGTACGGCTTGGCCATCTGCTCGATGACCTGCTTCTGCTTGCCGTCGGGTAACTGCTCGCCCACCACGCCGATGGCGCTCTGCACGGTCATCCCCTCGGCCGCGGCGCCCATCGGCTCCAGCCAGAGCTTGCTGGCCTGGGACGCGGTCAGGAACAGCGGCACCTTCAGCCCGGCGGCGGCGTACTGCTTGGCGGCGGTGACACCCGGCGCGCCGGAGCCCCAGAAGACCAGCGCCTCGGCGGCGGAGCCGCGTACGTGGGTGAACAGGGGGCTGAAGTCGGAGGTCGTGGTCTCGTACGGCTCGTCCACGGCGATCCTGACGCCGTACTTCGGGGCGAGCGTGACCATGGCCTTGTGACCGGAGACGGAGTAGGCGCTCTTGGAGTCGTAGGCGACCGCGATCGTCTTGAGGCCGGTGGCCTGGATGTACTGCAGGTAGCGCTCGGCGTACATGCTGGACAGCGCGGGCGTGACGAAGACGTACGACTTGATCGGCTCGACCTGCTCCTGGGCGGGCGCCAGCGACAGGTACGGCATCTTGTCCCGCTGGGCCAGAGGCTCGATCGCCAGTGCCGAGTTGGAGAAGACCGGGCCGATCAGCGCGTCGATCTCGCCCTTGATCTGGTTGTAGGCAACGATGCCCTGGTCCGGGGCGGTCTTGTCGTCGCGGGCGACGAGCTCCACCTTGCGGCCCAGCAGCCCGCCGCCGTTGTTGATCTGTTCGACGGCCAGCTCGACGGCCTTCTTGTCCTCGCTGCCCAGCGGGGTGTAGTTGCCGGTCAGCGAGACGATGAGGCCCACTTTGATGGGGTCTTGGGCGCCCGATCCGCCACTGCCGCAGGCGGCCGTGGCGAGAACGAGACAGGCCAGGGACGGGAGAAGCCTGCGCATCAGGACCTCCTGGACCGCGAATGTGGCCCTGAATGTAGGCAGGCTTTTTACGCCTGTCAATAGAGTGCCCAACATTGTGATCGGGAGGACGTTGGGCAGAACGGTGACAGCCGTTGCACGGTGGCCTAACTTGGGGCGTACGACGCTCAAGAGAAGGTGATCCACATGCGCACCTCACCCCCTTTCCGCGCAGACCATGTCGGCAGCCTGCTCCGGCCGCCGGCCCTGCTCCGCGCCCGTGAGAGTCTCACCGGCGAGGCGCTGCGCGAGGTGGAGGACGAGGCGATCCGCGAGGTCGTACGCAGGCAGGAGGAGCTCGGTCTGCAGGCGGCGACCGATGGGGAGTTCCGCCGGGCCTCCTGGCACATGGACTTCATCTACCAGCTCGGCGGCATCGGCCAGGCGACCGGCGAGCACATCACGGTCCGCTTCCACAACGAGCAGGGCGACCTCGAGTTCACCCCGGCGGCGATGCGGGTGCACGACAAGATCAGGCTGGACGAGCCGATCTTCGCCGACCACTTCACGTTCCTGCGCGACACCGTGACCACGGCGGTGCCCAAGCTGACCATCCCCTCGCCCAGCATGGTCCACTACCGGGGCGGGCCCGCCTCCATCGACCCGGACGTCTACCCCGACGTCGAGGAGTTCTGGAGCGACCTCAGTGCCGCCTACGCCGAGCAGGTCCGCAGGATCGGTGAGCTGGGCTGCACCTACCTGCAGTTCGACGACACCAGCCTGGCCTACCTCAACGACCCGGCGCAGCGGGCGGAGCTCGCCGAGCGCGGCGACGACGCCGAGCACATGCATCTGCGCTACATCAAGCAGATCAACATCGCGCTCGCGGCCAAGCCCGAGGGTATGGCGATCACCACGCACATGTGCCGGGGCAACTTCCGTTCCTCCTGGGCCGCCTCCGGCGCCTACGATTACGTTGCCGAGGCGCTGTTCGGCGAGCTGGCCGTGGACGGGTTCTTCCTGGAGTTCGACGACGAGCGCTCCGGCGGCTTCGAACCCCTGCGCTTCGTGCCGCCGGGCAAGATGGTGGTGCTCGGCCTGGTCACCACCAAGCGCGGGGAGCTGGAGTCCAAGGACGCGCTCAAGCGGCGCATCGACGAGGCCGCCAAGTTCGTCGACCTGGACCAGCTCTGCCTGTCCCCGCAGTGCGGCTTCTCCTCCACGGTCGAGGGCAACGTGCTCACCGCCGACGAGCAGTTCGCCAAGCTGGCCCTGATCGTCGAGACCGCGCGGGAGGTGTGGGGCTAGGAAGCCCCGGCCAGGTCGCGGCGGGCGTCAGGTGCGGATCGCGGACCGCGCAGAGCCGCGGGCGCGGACCGCGCAGAGGAGGCGGTTGTTGCCGCGCTGCCAGAGCGTGCCGACCTCGGCGAAGCCCGCCCGGCGCAGGGCCTCGACGTGCTGGGACAGCCGGCCGGACTCGGTGCCGCTGTGGGCCGCGCCCGCGGTGGTGCGAGCGGTACGGGCGTCGTTGAGTTCGGTGAACGCGGGCTCGGCTTCGATCGCGTCCCACCACTGCCGCCAGTCCTCCGGGCGGTCGCCCGCGAACACCCGGTCGGTGTGGCGGTCGTGGATGGCGCGTTCGAGCCGGGCGATGGCCGGGGTGGTGTCGTCGTCGGAGTCGAAGTGGTCGCCGTTGAGCAGCAGCCCGCCCGGCCGCAGCACGGTGACCAGGTCGGCGTACAGCTTCCGGAGGTCCGGCTCGGCCAGCCAGTGCAGCGCGGTGGTGCTCACCGCGACGTCGGCCGGGCGGTCCAGGCGCAGGGACGCCGTCCAGCCCGGTGTCCGCAGGTCCACGTCGACGAAGCCGAGCTGCGGGTACGCGGCCCGGCCGAGACCGAGCAGCAGCGGGTCGGCGTCGACCGGGATCACCGTGGCCTCGGGCAGCCGCTCCAGGAGCCGGGCGGACAGCGAGCCCGGCCCGCAGCCGAGGTCGATGACCAGCGGGTCGGGGCGGCCCAGGGCCTCGACGGTGTCGATCAGCGCGGTGAAGCGCTCCTCGCGGTCGGGCAGGTAGCCCTCCTGCTGCCGGTCCCAGCGCGTGATCCAGTCGAGTGCGATCTCATGGGTGAGCACGTCGTCTCCTTGTGACCATCGTTTAACCTTTAGACAGTCACAAGCTAAAGCATTGGATGTAACTGGTCAAGTGAATTTCAACAGTCACACGGATACGGTCGTGAGAGTCGCCGTGGCGGTGGTCAACGCGCTGACCCCGGGCGAGAGCCGGGGGCGGCCATGGCCGGCGCCACGCGATCTCGCCGCCACCGCCACCGACGTGCTCCGTGCCGTCTACCCCACGCATCCCGAGGTCACCGAGGCGGAGGCGGGCGAGTACGCCGAAGTCGCGGCGCGCCTGCGGGTGGTCTTCCAGGCCGTCGCGGATGACGACATCGACACGGCGGCGACGCAGGTCAACAGCCTGCTCGACGAGTCGCGCGCGCGGCCGATGCTCCAGCGGCACGACGGCGAGCCATGGCATCTGCACTTCCACGGCACGGGCGGCACCCTGGCCGGTGACTGGGCGGCGAGCTGCGCCACCGGGCTCGCGATCGTGCTCGGCAGTGAGTTCTCCGAGCGGCTCGGCGTGTGCACGGCGCCGCACTGCGACCGGGTCTACGTGGACGTGTCACGCAACGGCACGCGCCGCTTCTGCTCCACCGCCTGCCAGAACCGGGTCAAGACCGCGGCCTTCCGGGCGCGGGGCAAGGTCACGTGAGCAGGCGGACCGGGGTGCCCGCGAGGAAGGCCTCGATGTCGGCCACGGCCTCGCGGAAGTAGGTGCGGTAGTTGCCCCGTGTGACGTAGCCGAGGTGCGGCGTGGCCAGGACGTTCGGCAGCGTGCGCAGCGGATGGTCGTCCGGAAGCGGTTCCCGGTCGAAGACGTCCAGCCCGGCGCCGGCGATCCGGCCCTCGGACAGCGCCTCGATCAGGGCGGCCTGGTCCACGATGGCCGCCCGCGAGGTGTTGACCAGATAGGCCGTGCGACGCATCAGCGCCAGCTCCGGAGCGCCGAGCAGCCCGCGGGTCGTGTCGCTCAGGACGAGGTGGATCGACACGATGTCCGACTCGGTCAGGAGCGCCTCCTTCGTGGCCGCATACCGTACGCCCAGCTCGCCCGCCCGATCGGCGGTCAGATTGCGGCTCCAGGCGACGACGTCCATCCCGAAGGCGCGGCCGATGGCGGCCATCTGGGAGCCGATCTTGCCGAGGCCGAGCAGGCCGAGGGTGCTGCCGCGCAGGTCCAGGCCGATCGTGTGCTGCCAGGGGCCGCCGGTCCGCAGGGCGGTGGCCTCGGGGACCAGGTGGCGGGCAAGGCCGAGGATCAGGGCCCAGGTCAGCTCGGTAGGGGGCGCCGAACTGCTGCCCGTGCCGCAGACCGTGACGCCGTGGGCGCGGGCGGCGTCGAGGTCGATGGAGGCGTTGCGCATGCCCGAGGTGATGAGCAGGCGGAGGTTCGGGAGCCGGGCGAAGAGCTCGGCGGGGAACGGGGTGCGTTCCCGCATGATCACCACGATCTCGTGCTCGTGGATGGCCCGGACGAGGTCGTCCTGGGTGGCGAAGTGCTCGCGAAAGCTCGTCGCCCGGACCGCCGCCCAGTCGGCCAGACCGAGTGCGATATCCTGATAATCATCCAATACAGCACAGCGCAGCATAAATGCGGATATTACCGGCGCTGTCCCCGGCGGGCACAGGTCGCTCGCCGTGTCGCCACTTCGTGCTTACTTCGCCGTCTTGGCATATCGCCACATACGTGCGGAAGGGTGTCCTGAAGTCTGATGGGAGAGGAAATCATCCCATGCGCAGACCCTTGGCAGCCGCCACCCTCACAGCAGCGGCCCTCATCACCGCCTTCGTCGCCCTCCCTGGCGCGGCGAACGCGAGCCCGGCCGGCACCGCCGACCGTACGCACCGCGTCTTCATGAACGGCAGGCAGGAGGTGCCCGGCCCCGGTGACCACGACGGGATGGGCGTCTTCACCTACCAGGTGAAGGGCTCGGAGCTCTGCTACACCATCACCGACCGCCACATCAAGCCGGCCACGGCGGCCCACATCCACAAGGGCAAGAAGGGCGTGGCGGGCCCGATCGTCGTCACACTGAAGACCCCGGCCAAGGGCTTCGCGAAGGGCTGCATCAAGGCGGTCAAGGACGAGAACAAGAAGAACGCCGCGCTCGTCCTGACCCGGAGCGAGCTGCACGGCATCGTCGACTCGCCGCAGCGGTACTACGTCAACGTGCACAACAAGAAGTTCCCCATGGGCGCCATCCGCGGCCAGCTGTGACCCCCTGCTCCAGCTCCCCGGTGCGATGCGGGGAGCTGGAGCCCGTTCAGCCGGTGGACAGGCGTTCCGCCTCCTCGTGCAGTGCCACGATGAGGATCAGCTCCAGGTGGAGCTCCGCCAGATCGGGCGCCGCGAGGCTGTCGAGGACATGCATGATGGGCCTCCCTCAAGCAAGGACGTCCCATCTGTCACGGGGGTTTACCAGATCATTCCCGGAAGCGTTCCCAGGCCGACTGGCGCGTCATGCTGAGCGAGGCGCCGATGCGCTCCCAGCTGACGTTTCTGGTGCGCAGGTGCCGCACCCAGTCGTGGAGATTGTCGTCGATCTGCACCTGCACGGCGGCGATCTTGGGGAGGTGGTCGAGGATCTGGTCCTCGCTCATGGTCTCCCACACGGGCAGGCGCGGCTCGGTGGAGGCGGCGAGCCGCTCCTCCTTCAGGATCTCGGCGCACAGTCCCACGCACTCGTCGCAGATGTGCACGCCGGGTCCGGCGATGAGCTTGGTCACCTCGGCGGCGCTCTTGTGACAGAACGAGCAGCGCGTGTTTTCCTTCCAGTCAGGCATAGCCTGACGGTACCGCGTCAGGTGGCTCCTGACAAGCCGGTGAGCGTCTGCATGATCTCCTGCCGCTCCTCGTTGATCCTGCGGCAGATCGTCACGTAGGCGTTCAGCACCTTGCAGTACGCCTGACGCGCCTCGTCGAGCTGAGCCGCGCGGATGACGATCCGCTCATGGTCGCCCTGGATCTCGGCCTCGGTGAGCAGCGCCCGCGCCTCGTCCACGATCTCTTCCGCCCTGATCCGCGTACGGCGGAGCAGGGCTGAGCATTCGTAGAGCTCTCCCAGCCGCGCTGAGGAGACGATGAACTCCGCAGCGTGTACGGCCGAGCCGATCACCCTGGGCCCGCGAAGATCGGATCCCACTCTCGCCACCTCCCCGGTCAAGGTTGCCTCACTGTAGACGCGCCACCCCATCCGGTGGATCACCTGTCCTGACGTGGGGTACCGCATCCTTCCCCCGGGGGAGGTTCTCTCCTCCCGGGTGGGAAAACAGCGTCCCTGAACCTCATTCGGTCTTGCCGGATTGCGGTAATAGGCGGCCTCACCTGCGCTTATGTGAAGAGTGCGATGAATCTTCGGTCTGCGGAAGAGGTGGGGATGAAGAGACGAGATCGGCCACGCGATGCCCGCTCGCCATCACATACTGAAACGACGTGACAGCGGATCGTGACGGCTGAGGGGCGCGCTGGTGGCTATGCCGAAATCGAACGGCGACGAGGACGCGGTGGACGTCAGCGTCATCATCCCTGCCCACAACTGCCGGTCATACCTCGACCGGTGCCTCACCGCGGCGCTGGTCCAGCGGATCAGGAAAGAGATCATCGTCGTCGACGACGGATCGACCGACGGCAGCGAAGAGCTGCTCGACCTCTACGCCACCTACCACAAGGGCAGCGTCAAGGTCGTCAGCATCGCCGGCTCCGGCGGCGCCGGGCGGCCGCGCAACGTCGGCATCGAGCACGCCACCGGCCGCTACGTCTTCTTCTGCGACGCCGACGACTACCTGGGCCCCGAGGCGCTCGAACGCATGGTCGCCATGGCCGACCGCAACGGCTCCGACATCGTGCTCGGCAAGGTCGTCGGGCACGGCAGGCGGGCTCCGATGTCGATGTTCCACCGCGGCGCCGAGCGGGCCGAGCTCGGTGACAGCGCCGTCTACAACAGCCTGAGCTGCTTCAAGCTGTTCCGCAGGGAGATGCTGATCAGCCACGGCATCAAGTTCGGCGAGGGGATGCTCGTCGGCGAGGACATCCACTTCACCGTGCACGCCTACTGCCACGCCAAGGTGATCTCCGTGGTGGCCGACTACGACTGCTACCACCTGGTCTCCAGGGCCGACGGCAGCAGCATCATGCAGCAGCCGGGCAGCCGCGACCCGCGCGGCTGGCTCACCATGATCCGCGGGCCGATCCAGCTCATGACCGAGCACGTCCCGCCGGGGCCGCTCCGCGACCACCTGCTCCGCCGGCACTTCAGGCTCGACGTGTTCGAGCAGCTCGGCGCGCCGTTCCTGGAGGCGGACGAGGTGCAGCGCAAGGAGATCGCGCAGGAGGTGGCCGCGCTCTGCGACAGGTGGATGACGCCCGGCGTCTACGAGCGGCTCAACCGGACCGACAGGCAGCGGCTCACCGCGCTCGGCGACATCAACCGCCTGGTACGCCTGGCCGAGATCGAGGGCGCCGCCGTACGCCGCCGGCTGACCGGCCTGCGCTGGGAGGCGAACCGGCTGGTCGTGACGGGGATCGCCGGGCTCGACGGCATGCCGGAGCACGACGGGGTCGCGGTCGTGCTGCGCGCCCGCAACGTGCGCGGACAGGAGCTGATCGTGCCCGCCGAGCGCGACGGCGCCGCGTTCGCCGCCCGCATCGACGTGGCCGCGCTCGACTCGGGCATCTGGGACCTGCGGGTGGCCGTCGAGATGGAGGGCGTGGTCAGGTACGGCCGGCTCGGCGCCGACCGCGACGGCTGCGTCACCCGGCCGGCGCCCAGGCTGATCGGCAGCGTGGTGACCCTGCCGTACTTCACCAAGGACAACGGCAACCTCAGCATTGACGTCGGCGGTCACCTGATGACGGTGCCGGGCCGGGCCAGGATCCACCGGACACGGTGGACGCTCGGGCGGCGGCTGGTCATCGACGGCGAGGTCACGGTCGTCGGGGTGGTCCCGGCGGCGTCGGCGATCAGCCGGCTCGTCTGGCGCGAGCGGCAGACGGGCAACGAACGGGCCGAGCGGGTGGTGGCTCTGCCCGGTGGCGGGTTCGCGGCCCGGCCCGCGATGGGCAGGTTCGCGCCGGGCATCTGGGACGCCTATCTGGAGGTCGAGCTGGGCGGCCCGCCGGCCAGGTTCCGGATCGAGACCGACGCCCAGACCGTCGCCGCGCCGCGCCGGCTGTGGGGCCGGTTGCGGGGCGGGGCCGTGGTCAGGAGCGTGCGCCCGTACGCGACCTCGGGCAAGGGCCGGCTGAGCACGGTGGTGCGCAAGATGAAGACCCGGACGGCCTTCCGCAAAATCCTCGGCTAATTGCCACCTATGTGCAGGTGCAAGTCGATGTCCTAAACTAGCCGTGTTGCAGCACCGCTTGATGAAGGGCTTTTCCGTGCACGTACCTGATGGCTTCTTCAACGCGGCCGTATCCGTGTCCGCCGGGGTGGTCGCCGCCGCAGGGCTGGCGGTCTGCCTGCGCGGAGCCCGGCGCGAGCTCGACGACCGGACCGCGCCCATGGCCGGGCTGGTGGCCGCGTTCATCTTCGCCGTCCAGATGCTCAACTTCCCCGTCGCCGCGGGTACCAGCGGTCATCTGCTGGGAGGGGCGCTGGCCGCCATCCTCGTGGGGCCCTATACAGGTGTGCTCTGTATGGCCGTGGTCCTGCTGGTGCAGTGCGTGTTCTTCGCCGACGGCGGCCTCACGGCCCTGGGGATCAACATCTCGATCATGGGCATCGTCACCGTGGTGGTCGGCTGGGGGGTCTTCCGGCTGGTGGCGAGGCTCACCAAGAGCAGGGGCGGGGTGACGGCGGCCGCGTTCCTCGCCGCGCTGATCTCCGTTCCGTCTGCCGCGCTGGTGTTCTCGGCGCTGTTCTGGGTCGGCGGCACCGCGCCGATCGAGGTCTCCGCGGTGGCTCTTGCCATGGGCGGCGTGCATGTGCTGATCGGCATCGGCGAGGCCGTCATCACGGGGCTGACCGTCGGCGCGGTGCTGGCCGTCCGGCCCGACCTCGTGTACGGCGCCCGCGGGCTGACCAGACCCCTCGTGCTGAGGGGGGCGAGCGCCGGGGAGCCGATCACGGTGGCCGCCGAGGAGCCGGCCCCCGCCCGCGCTTCGGTGAAGCCGTTCCTGCTCGTCGGCCTCGGCCTGACGCTGCTGCTGGCCGGGATCGTGTCCTTCTTCGCCTCCTCCAGCCCCGACGGGCTGGAGGCGGTCGCCGAGAACAAGGGCTTCCTCGACCAGGCCACCGACCACGTGTTCGGGAGGTGGGCGCTGGCCGACTACGGTGAGGTGGGCGGCATCCCCGTGGGGATCGCCGGGATCATCGGCGTCGGGCTCGTGCTGCTCATCGCCGGCGGCGTGGCCTACGCGGCCCGCAGCCGAGGAAAAGTTCGGGTCTGAGCGAATGAACGGGAGACGGTGAGTAGCGGGTGGGCGCTGGGCACCATCATCAGCTCTACCTGGCGGGGGACTCGGTCGTGCACCGGCTTCCGCCGCAGTGCAAGCTGCTGGCCGTCGCCGCCTTCGCCATCGTGGTGGTGGCGACGCCGCGGGAGCGGTTCTGGGCGTTCGGGCTCTACGCGGTCCTGCTCGCGGGCGTCGCCGTGGCCGCCAAGGTGCCGCTGACGTACGTGCTGCGGCGGATGGTGGTCGAGCTGCCCTTCGTGCTGTTCGCCTTCCTCATCCCGGTGATCGGGCTGGGGGAGCGGACGACCGTGCTGGGGGTCTCGCTGAGCGTGGCCGGGCTCTGGGCCGGCTGGAACATCCTGGCCAAGGCGACGCTGGGCGTGGTCGCCTCGATCCTGCTCGCGGCCACCACCGAGCCGCGGGTCATCCTCATCGGGGCCCAGCGGCTCCGGCTGCCCACCCTGCTGGTGCAGATCGCGATGTTCATGCTCCGCTACATGGACGTGATCATGGATGAGATGCGGCGGATGCGGGTCGCGCGGGAGTCCCGTGGCTTCGAAGCACGGAATTTCCGGCACATCCCGGTGATCGCCCGCTCGGCGGGCGCCCTGTTCATCCGCTCGTACGAACGCGGTGAGCGGGTGCACCTCGCGATGCTCAGCCGCGGCTACTCCGGGCGTATGCCGATGATGGACGAAATTTCGGGATCTGTTGGGCAGTGGGCCACGGCCCTCGCCCTGCCGGCCGTGGCTCTAGCCGTACTAGGACTCTCGCTGTGAACTCTCTGGTCGTGAACTCTCTGGAAGTGAACCGGCTCGCCTACGCCTACCCCGACGGGACGCAGGCCCTGTTCGGCGTGGACTTCGCGATCCGGCGCGGCGAGCGCGTCGCGCTGCTCGGCCCCAACGGCGCCGGCAAGACCACGCTCGTCATGCACCTGAACGGCATCCTGACCGCCGGGCACGGCTCGGTCAGCGTGGCGGGCACGCCGGTGCGCAAGGACACGCTCAAGGAGATCAGGCAGCGCGTCGGCCTGGTCTTCCAGGACCCGGACGACCAGCTCTTCATGCCCACGGTCAGGGACGACGTCGCGTTCGGCCCGGCCAACTCGGGTGTGGCCGGCGAGGAGCTGGAGCGCGCGGTCAAGGGCGCGCTGGAGCGGGTCGGCATGCTGGAGGTCATCGACCGGCCGCCGCACCACCTGTCGTTCGGTCAGCGCCGGCGGGTGGCCGTGGCGACCGTGCTGGCGATGGAGCCGGAAATCCTGGTGCTCGACGAGCCGTCGTCCAACCTCGATCCGGCCGCGCGCAGGGAGCTGGCCGAGGTCCTGCGCTCGCTCGACGTGACCGTGCTCATGGTCACCCACGACCTGCCGTACGCGCTGGAGCTGTGCGAACGCTCGCTCATCCTCTCCGACGGGGTGATCGTCGCGGACGGGCCGACCCGCGAGCTCCTCGCCGACTCCGAGCTGCTCGCCCGCCACCGCCTGGAGCTCCCTTACGGCTTCGCCATCCCCGCGACGGCTGAGTAGGGCGGATGGCGGCGGGTCTTTTTCGGGTTTTGGCCCCCTGCATCAAAACCATCCGAGTTTGTGCATGCCCGGTATCCGGGGATGTCGAAGTACAGTGGCTCATCGAGGAGGGGCCAAATGAAGCTGCGGCTTGCGCGACACGCCCTGGGTGATGCCGTGGTGGTGGCCGTTGAGGGGGAGCTTGACCTGTTCACGGCGCCGTTCCTCCGCGACGAGGTCCGCGACGCCATCAAACAGGATGGCGCCTGGCTGGTGCTCGATCTCCAGCAGCTGTCGTTCATGGACTCCAGCGGGCTGTCGGTGCTCATCGAGGCCTGGCGGCTGGCCACGGGAGAGGGCGGCGGCGTGTCACTCGCCGCGCCACAGGCCCCCGTCGCCCGCATCCTGCGCACGACCGGGCTCGACCGGCGGATCAAGGTATATTCCGATGTCGACACGGCCGTAGGTGAGATTTAACCCACTCCGAGTAGAACCTCATTCGGTTGGCGGGTTAGGGTCCGGGATATGGACGTGAACGGATCTGCAGCAATCATCTCCGGCGGGGCCAGCGGCCTCGGCGAGGCGACGGCCCGCGCACTCGCGGGTCACGGCGCCACAGTGGTCATCGCCGACCTCAACGAGCAGCGCGGCAAGGCCATCGCCGACGAGCTCGGCGGCGTCTTCGCCAAGACCGACGTGACGGACGACGAGCAGGTGCAGGCGGCCGTCGAGGCGGCCGTCGCCACCGGCAAGCCGCTGCGCGTCGTGGTCAACAGCGCGGGCATCGGGTGGGCCGAGCGCACCGTCAACCGTGACGGCGCCCCGCACAACCCGGCCTCCTTCCGCAAGGTGATCGAGGTCAACCTGATCGGCACGTTCAACCTCATGCGCGTCGGCGCGGCGGCGATCGCCAAGACAGAGCCGGTGGACGCCGACGGGCAGCGCGGCGTGGTCGTCAACACCGCCTCCGTCGCGGCGCTGGAGGGCCAGACCGGGCAGCTCGCCTACTCGGCCTCCAAGGGCGGCATCGTCGGCATGACCGTGCCCGCCGCGCGCGACCTGGCGGCCATCGGGGTGCGGGTCAACACCGTCTGCCCGGGGATCATCGACACCCCGATCTACGGCTTCTCGGCCAACGCCGACGAGTTCAAGGCCAAGCTGGTGGCGCCCGTGGTGTTCCCCAAGCGCATGGGACGGGCCGACGAGTTCGCGCACCTGGTCAGGTCGCTCATCGAGAACGACTACATGAACGCCGAAGTCGTCCGCTTCGACGGCGGCATCCGCTTCCAGCCCAAGTGAGGTTCCGTGTCTGACGAAGTGCTCGTCGAAGAGTCCGACGGCGTCGCCGTGATCACGATCAACCGGCCCGCCGCGCGCAACGCCATCAACGGCGCGGTGGCCCGCGGCATCGCGGCCGCTCTGGACGAACTGGACGCCCGCACCGACATTTCCGCCTATGTCCTGACCGGCGCGGGCGGCTACTTCTCGGCGGGCATGGACCTCAAGGGCTTCCTGTCCGGCGACTTCCCCGTGGTCGAGGGGCGCGGCTTCGGCGGCCTGGCCGAGTCGCCGCCCAAGAAGCCGATCGTGGCGGCGGTCGAGGGCTACGCGCTCGCGGGCGGCTTCGAGCTCGCGCTGTCGTGCGACGTGATCGTGGCGTCGTCGGAGTCCAAGTTCGGCCTGCCGGAGCCCAAGCGGGGTCTCGTGGCGGGCGCGGGCGGCATCATGCGGCTGCCGCGCCGGATCCCGTACCACATCGCCATGGAGCTCGCCCTGACCGGCGACCACTACCCCGCCTCGCGCCTGTACGAGCTGGGGCTGGTCAACCGGATCACCCCGGCGGGCGAGGCGCTGGACGGGGCGCTGGAGCTGGCCCGCAAGATCGCCGCCAACGCCCCGCTGGCGCTCGCGGCGACCAAGAAGGTGATCATCGAGTCGCAGGACTGGTCGCTGGAGGAGATGTTCGCCAAGCAGGGCACGATCATCAATCCGGTGTTCGGCTCGAAGGACGCCATGGAGGGCGCGGCGGCCTTCGCCGAGAAGCGCGCTCCCCAGTGGAAGGGCGAGTAGCCCTTTTCCCGACCCCCTCCCCTGATTGGGAGGGGGTTTCCTTAGCGCACGCATAAGTTCTTCTGCGTACGGTAAAGAAGGAGACGGCAAGCGGGAGGGGCGCATGAGCGACTATTCGAGGTCCGCGTACGAGTCCGCCAAGCGTCGTGCGGGCACCCTCCTCACCGGTGCGCTGAGCGCGGCCTTCGTCATGATCGTGATACTCGGCGTGATGTGGGCGGTCGAGGTCGTCGACTTCACCATGAACGGCAGCCTCGACCGGGAGTTCGGCATCGTCGGCCTGGAGCCTTCGGGGCTCATGGGCATCTTCTTCGCCCCGTTCCTGCACGTGGGCTTCGGTCACCTCATGGCCAACTCGCTGCCGCTGCTGATCCTGGGGTTCCTGGCCGCGTTACGCGGGATCGGGCGGTTCTTCGCGGCCAGCCTGCTGATCATCGTGATCGGCGGGATCGGCACCTGGGCCACCAGCGGGCTCGACACGGTCACGGTGGGCGCGAGCGGCCTGGTGTTCGGATATTTCGGGTACGTGCTGGCCCGCGGGATATTCGACCGGCGCGTGTTCGACATCCTCATCGGCATCGGGGTGGCGGTCGTCTATTACTCGATCCTGTGGGGGCTGCTGCCCAACCAGCAGGGCATCTCGTGGCAGGGCCACCTGTTCGGCCTGCTGGGCGGCGTCATCTCCGCCTGGGTGCTGCGCCGCAAGCGCGAAGCGCTGTAGGACGGCATTTTTCCCCCGATAAGGGTGAAATACCGATACGGCCTCAGACATGTAAGGGGTGACCACAACCCCTGAATGAGGAGGCCGACCATGGGATTCGCCTGTGGATGACGACCGGAGACGCCGGTTCGAGGCCATGTATGCCCAGACATACGAGCCCATTCTCGGATACGCCATGCGCCGCTGCGAGTCCCCCGAGGACGCGGCGGACGCGGTGGCCGAGACGTTCGCCATCGCCTGGCGCCGAGTCGACGTGCTGCCGCCTGACGCGGAGGCCAGGCTCTGGCTGTACGGCATAGCCAGGAACGTCCTGGCCAACCACCGGCGCGGCCGGGTCAGGCGGCTGTCCAGAAGCGTGCAGCTCGACGCCGACCTCGCCGACCTGTACGCCTACTCGCCCGAGGGCAGCGTGGAGCTGGGCGCGATCGCGCAGGCGTTCAAGGAACTGCACGAGGACGACCGGGAGCTGCTGTCCCTGGTCGCCTGGGAGGGGCTGGACCACGCCCAGCTCGCCAAGGTCCTCGACTGCTCGCGCAACGCCGTACGCATCCGGCTGCATCGCGCGCGCAAGCGCTTCGCCAAGACGCTCGCCCGGGCGGGCGTCTCCGTCAACCGTGTCACCGTGGAGTCCGTATGAACGAGTTGAGGCAGCTCGCCAGGGTCCGGGACGAACAGCTGGCCGGTCAGGCGTCCGGCGCGGGGGCCCGTGCGCTGCTGGCGGCCATCGTCGCCGAAGAGCCGAGTACGGAGGATGCCGGGAGCCGGGCGCCGAGATCCCGCCGCACCCGCCGCCTGGTCGTGGGGCTGGTCGCCACCGCCGCGCTCGCCATCGCGGCCGTCATGGGCCCCACCCTGCTGAAGCGGGACGCCACCTCGTACGCGAACACGGCCATCGACATCGAGCTGCAGGGTGACGAGTACGTCGCCAGGATCAAGGACCCGTTCGCCGACCACGCCCTGTACGCCGAGGCGTTCCAGGCGATGGGCCTGGACATCGGCATGGAGCTGATACCCGTCTCACCGACCCAGGTGGGCGGCATCGTTCGCATGGGATTCGCCGGCACCACCATGGACGACAAGCTCGGCGGCAACCTGGAGCCGGACGGATGCGCGTTCGGCCACGAAGGCTGCTTCCTCACTGTCACGGTGAGCAAGGGATTCAAGGGCCGTGGCGTCTTCTACCTGGGCCGGCCCGCCAAGTCCGGCGAGAAGTACCAGGCTTTCGGGCAGGCCGGCAGGAAGGGCGAGATGCTCGAAGGCTACGACGCCGACGGGCGGACCGTGGGCAAGGTCGTGGCCGAGGCGCACCGGCGGGGCCTGCAAGTGGTCTTCCAGATCATCGAGCCGAGCCCGGACGGCAACGGCTTCGGCATGAGCCGGGATCAGTCGGCCGAGGTCGGCGACCACTGGTACGTCTGGGCCGCCGAACCCGAGCAGGTCGGCACGGTGCGACTGCTGGTCACGGAGAAGCACCTCCGGAAGAACCCGGTCACCGGCGAGTAGCTAGGACGGGTGCACCCGCTCGGCCGGGGAGGATGAGAGCAGGCGATCTATCAGTGCCAGGCCGATGGCCGACAGGACGAAGGCCAGGTGGATGATCGTCTGCCACATCATCTTGCTGTCTGGGATGTCCTGGGCCTTGATGAACGTCTGCAGCAGATGGACCGACGAGATGCCGATGATGGCCGTCGCCAGCTTGACCTTGAGCACGTTCGCGTTGACGTGGGACAGCCACTCCGGCTCGTCGGGATGCTCGTTGAGGTTGATGCGCGAGACGAACGTCTCGTAGCCCCCGACGATGACCATGATGAGCAGGTTGGAGATCATCACCACGTCGATGAGGCCCAGCACCGACAGCATGACCGTGACTTCGATGTCCTTGTTGCTGCCGTGGAGGACACCTTCGATCAGGTGCCATAACTCGACCCCGAACTGCCACACGTACACGCCCTGGGCCACGATGAGCCCGAGGTAGAGCGGGACCTGGAGCCAGCGGCTGGCGAACATCAGGTAGCCCAGGCCGTTGGGCCGCCTGCTCATACTCATCCGGTATAACCCCCGTCACATGACGATATATCCGCCCAACTGGGCGGAAGGAAGATCAGCCCCGTTCGCGCATGTGGGCTTTTTCGGTAAGAATGTTTCCTAACTCACCTAGCCGGAGGTTGGTCAGTTGGCGAAGCTGGGGTCCCTGGAGCGCGCGATCATGGACGTGCTGTGGGATGCCGGTAAGCCGATGCGGGTGCGCGAACTGCTGGCCACGCTCAACGAGGAACGCGAGCTCGCCTACACCACGGTGCAGACCGTCGCCGAACGGCTGGTGAAGAAGGGGCTGCTCGTCCGCACGCCGTACCGGAACGCCTTCAAGTACGTGGCCGCCTACTCTAGGGACGAGCACGTCACGCGGCTCATGCTGGAGGCGCTTGCGGCCAGCACCGACCGGCTGCCGGTGCTGGCGAGGTTCGCGCAGAGCGTCGAGGAGGAGGACGCCCTGGCCCTGCTGGACGAGCTGTCGCGCCGGACGGGTCAGAGACGCTCGACCACGTAGTCGACGCAGACTGTCAGCGCCTCGACGTCGGCCGGGTCGATGGCCGGGAACATCGCGACGCGGAGCTGGTTGCGGCCGAGCTTGCGGTAGGGCTCGGTGTCGACGATGCCGTTGGCGCGCAGCGCCTTGGCCACGGCGGCCGCGTCCACGTCGTCGGAGAAGTCGATCGTGCCGACCACCTGCGAGCGGAACTCGGGAGCCGCGAACGGCGTGGTGTAGGAGGTCTTCTCGGCCCAGGTGTAGAGGCGCTGGGCGGAGTCGGCGGTGCGGGCGGTGGTCCAGGCCAGGCCGCCGTTGCCGTTCATCCAGTCGAGCTGGTCGGCCAGCAGGAACAGCGTCGCCACCGACGGGGTGTTGTAGGTCTGGTCCTTGCCGGAGTTGTCGATCGCGACCGGCAGGCTGAAGAACTCCGGCACGTAGCGGTCGGTGGCGGCGATCTCCTCGACCCTCTCCAGGGCGCGCGGCGACATGAGCGCGATCCACAGGCCGCCGTCGGAGGCGAAGCTCTTCTGTGGGGCGAAGTAGTAGACGTCGGTCTCCTCGATGGCCACGGGCAGGCCGCCCGCGCCGGAGGTGGCGTCCACGAGCACCAGCGAGTCGTCGGAGCCGCCCAGCTCGATCGGCCGCTCGATCGGCATGGCCACGCCGGTCGAGGTCTCGTTGTGGGTGAGCGCGTAGACGTCGACGCCGTCCTCGGGCACCGCGGCCGGGTAGGTGCCCACCTCCGACTTGATCACCGTGGGCTCGCCCAGCCAGGGCGCCTTCTTGGCGACGGTGGCGAACTTCGAGGAGAACTCGCCGAACGACAGGTGCTGGGACCGCTCACGGATGAGTCCGAAGGAGGCGATGTCCCAGAACGCGGTGGTGCCGCCGTTGCCCAGCACGACCTGGTAGCCCTCGGGGAGCGCGAACAGGTCGATGAGGCCGGCGCGTACGCGGCCGACCAGGTTCTTGACCGGCTTCTGGCGGTGTGAAGTGCCCATGAGACTCGCGCCGGAGGCGGCGAGCGCGGCCAGTTGCTCGGTGCGAACCTTCGAGGGCCCGCAGCCGAAACGGCCGTCGACGGGCTTGATGTCAGCGGGAATCACGATGTCAGCCACCTGACCAAGGGTACTTACCCGTGAAGGTTGCCTGGACCCGGGTCCGGATGGTGAGAAAGGATGAACCATTCCCACTGATCATTCGTTGGACCAGCAGCACAGAACAGCACCGGCTGGAGGAGCGTCCGGGTGGCCGATCTGCGGAGTGTCGTCGAGGGGCTGATTCGCCGGCCGGCGTTCTGGCGGGCCGACCCGCCGCTGCCCACGGTGTTCGTGACGGGTCCCGCGGCGCTCGCCGCGGCCGAGATGCTCGCCAAGCCGTTCGTTGGCTGCGTGCCCTATGCCCATGTCAAAGAGGGCGCGCACAAGTCGATCCAGGCGCTGGTGGAGGAGCTGGCGGGGGAGCAGAAAGGCGAGCTGGGCAAGCCGGTGGGCGGGTCGCTGCTGCCGCCGCCGCGCTTCCCACTCGCGCAGTTCGTGCTGTGGGCGAGGAAGCAGCGGTATCTGCCGCCGCCGGGCGATGATCCCAAGGATCCTGAAAGCTGGCTGCCCGCTCCGGGCACGCACCCGGGCTACCGGATGTTCAAGGAACGGCTCAAGGAGTGGCAGCGCAGCAGCCGCGACACCGACCGGGGGCGCAGAACGTCGGCCGACTTCCTGGCGCGCGCCGCGACGACCTGGGTGCCGGTCGGCACGCTGGCCGTCTGGTGGTTCAACGGCCCCGCCGACCTCGTCGGCCTCGCCCCGTGGGTGCTCGGCCTGTTGGTGGCCGCGCTCGGCACCACCGGCCAGTTCTTCTTCTCGATCAGGGGGACGTTGTTCACCGGCTGGTTCCGCAAGCAGCCATACGTGCGGCGGGAGCCGTTCGACGGGCCCGCCAAGTACGCGCTCCGCCTGGCCAACGCCGACGACGAGGAGATCAAGCGGTTATTGGTGCACGCGCTGATACGGGATCTGCGCGAGGCGTACAAGAAGTGGATCATCCCGTGGCCGAGCTGGGGCAGGGGCCAGTACGCCCTGCTGCTGATCGAGGTGGTCGATCCCGACGGGATCAACGCGGAGTTCCTGCAGCTCGTGGAGGAGACCACCAAGAAGACCGGGATGCTGCCGCCGATGGTCGTGCTGGCGGCCGTGCCCGCTGTCCCGCCCGGGCCGCCGACCGAGTCCGAGGAGCTGGACGAGCTCGAGAAGGCCGTCGGGCGGTGGCGGGCCGCAGCCCGGTTGCGCGTCCCGGACCTGCGGATCGGCGTCCATGCCACGGATATGCCCGCCGCCGGGGACTACCCGCCGGTGCTGCCGCGCAGGAAGCGGGCCCTGGGCTACTGGACGGCCATAGGGCTGCTGCTGGTCCTCCCGTTCGCCTTGGTCTTCTTGGTGCAGCGAGACAGCATCGCCCACTGCGGCGGCCTGGAGTGGGCGGAGCGGATCGGCACCGAGTGCGTCGGCGTCGTGAACGCCACCAGCGACACGCCGGACGGCCTGCTCGTGGATGACGTGAAGGAGACGGTCAAGAAGATCGACGCGAACAACGCCTACGCCATCGGCTCGGGACGGTACGTCAGTGTGGTCGTGTTCGGCGAGTACTCGATCACGAAGACAGAGGCGAACGACACCCGGCTCTCGTCCGCCGTGTCCGAGCTGGAAGCGGTGGAGGAGCAACAGCGGACCGCCAGCACCACGCCCCGCCTCCGAGTGTTGATCGCCAACGCCGGCGACGGCTTCCGCCACGGTCGCCGGGCGGCGCAGCTCGTTACCGAGCTCGCCGGACAGGATCCTCACGTGATGGGCGTGATCGGCCTGCCGCGCAGCGTGGAGGGCGTCAGCCAGGCGATCGAGGAGCTGCATCTGGCGAAGATCCCGATGGTGTCGAGCACGGCGACGGCGGACCGGCTCGGCTACGTCGGCGACTCCGCCGACGGCAAGCAGCCCGGCCAGCCGTCCCCCTACTACTTCCAGGTGGGGCCGACCAACTTCCGTGAGGCGACGCTGGGCGCGCGGTTCGCCCGGCGCATGCTCCTCCCGCACGTGGACAAGCCGGTCGCGGTCATCATCCGGGACGAATCGACCACTGACCAGTACACGAAGAACCTGGCCGACGATTTCGTGACCGCGCTGAAGGAGCAGGGCATCACGGTCAAGGAACCGAAGGACTACACCGTCGAATCGGGCGGCGTCCAGGAAGCCGCTGTGGGGGCCTGCGGCCTCAAGCCGGACGTCTTCCTCTATGCCGGGCGGGCCGCGGAGTTCCTCGGCTTCCTCACCTCGGTCGAGGGCAGCGGCTGCAAGGACGCGAAGGTGATCGCGGGCGACGACGTCGTCAGGGCGATGACCGACCACAGCGGCGAGATCGGTCACATGAAGCAGATGGAGGTCTACTACCTGGCGCTGGCGCACCGGGCGGTGTGGAGGCAGAGCTCCACCAGGCAGACCGCGTTCATCAGCAGCCTGCTCGCGGGCGCGCACACGAAGACCTCCGAAGACAGTCTCATCCTCACCTTCGACGCGGCCAACGTGCTCTACCAGGCGGCCAGTACGGCCTACCGGGCCGGAGCGCAGGAGGGAGGCGGCCTGCCCAGCCGGGGCGACATCCTGTACCGGCTCACCCGAAGGGTCTGGAGCGGATCCAGCGGGAAGATCGACTTTGGCACCGCCGATCTGCACACCCCGGTCGACAAGGCCCTCTCGATCATGAAGGTGGACGTGGACCAGGCAGGTCACCCGAAGCCGGTCGTCCGCTGCGGCTCGCTGGACGTCGGCGAGACGCCCCCGAACAACGCCGTGTGCCCCGGCCTGCCCGACACCGCCGACTCGTCGCCGTCCACCAAATGACGTACGGCTGCCGCGTCGGAACGCGGCAGCCGTACAGATCAGGATCGAGGCGTCAGATGGTGCCGACGACCTCGGCGGCGCCGGGCACGTCGCTGAGCGGACGCGACGCCGGGCCGATGTACTTGGCGCTCGGGCGGACCAACCGGCCCGTGAGCTTCTGCTCCAGGATGTGCGCGGCCCAGCCGGCCGTACGGGCGCAGGTGAACATCGAGGTGAACATGTGCGACGGCACCTCGGCGAAGTCCAGCACCACGGCCGCCCAGTACTCGACGTTCGTGGCGAGCACCCGGTCGGGCTTGCGTGCGTGCAACTCCTCCAGCGCGGCCTGCTCCAGAGCGGCGGCGACCTCGTAACGAGGCGCGTTGAGCTCCTTCGCGGTACGGCGCAGCACCCGCGCGCGGGGGTCCTCGGCACGGTAGACGCGATGGCCGAAGCCCATCAGCCTGCTGCCCTTGTCCAGCTCGCTCTGCACGTACTTCTTGGCGTCGCCCAGGTGTTCGACACCTTCGATCATGTGCAGCACCCGGGCCGGAGCACCGCCGTGCAGCGGGCCGGACATGGCGCCGACCGCACCGGAGAGCGCGGCGGCCACGTCGGCGCCGGTGGAGGCGATGACCCTGGCGGTGAACGTGGAGGCGTTCATGCCGTGCTCGGCGGCCGAGGTCCAGTAAGCGTCGATGGCCTTGACATGGTTGGGGTCGGGCTCGCCACGCCAGCGGACCATGAACCGTTCGACGATGGTCTTGGCCTCGTCGACGCGGCTCTGCGGCACCATCGGCAGGCCGAGGCCGCGCGCCGACTGCGCCACGAAGGAGAGTGCCATGACGGAGGCACGCGCGAGCTGGTCGCGGGCCTCCTCGTCACTGATGTCGAGGAGCGCCTTGAAGCCGTAGGCCGGGGCCAGCATGGCCAGCGCGCTCTGTACGTCTACGCGGATGTCACCGGAGTGAACAGGAATGGGGTACGGCTCCGCCGGGGGCAGGCCCGGCTGGAACTTGTTGTCGACCAGCAGGCCCCAGACGTGCCCGAAGGGGACACGGCCGACCAGCTCTTCGATGTCGACACCCCGATAGCGAAGGGCTCCCCCTTCTTTGTCCGGTTCCGCGATCTCGGTCTCGAAAGCTACAACGCCCTCGAGGCCGGGTTTGAAGTCGGACATTCTCGGCCGCCTCCCTTTCTTGCCATGTTCCGGCAATGCCTTGATGTCGAGATACCGGCGGGTCAATTTAACCCCCTACCCGCCCGTGGTCCGTCTCCGGACCCGCCGGAACGTGAAAGCCGCTGGTAGGGAGTGTTGTGTGGGATCTGCCACCAAGCGCGCAAGAATACCGTCTCGTGGATGGAACCTCGCGCCCGCCCGCGCTGGCGGGGCTTCGCCGTACCTATGAGGGCGAGCCGCTGCTCGAAGCCGATCTCGCCCCCGATCCGATCACGCAATTCGCCGTCTGGTTCCAGGAGGCGCTCGCCGCCGGCCTGCCGGAACCGAACGCCATGGTGCTGGCCACCGCCTCGGCCGGCGGCCGGCCGAGTGCCAGGACCGTCCTGCTGAAGGGCTACGACGAGCACGGATTCGTCTTCTACACCAACTACGAGTCGCGCAAGGGCCGTGACCTGGCCGAGAACGCCCGCGCGTCGCTGCTGTTCCCCTGGCACCCGATCCGCCGCCAGGTACGCGTCGAGGGCACGGTCGTGCGGCTCTCGAACGAGGAGTCGGCCGACTACTTCAACTCCAGGCCGTACGGCTCGCGGATCGGGGCCTGGGCCTCGCGCCAGTCCGCGGTCGTGCGGTCCAGGGAGGAGCTGGACGCCCGGTACGAGGAGCTCGCCGCCCGATGGCCGGAGGATCCGCCCGTGCCCGAGTTCTGGGGCGGGTACCGGGTCATCCCGCTGGAGGTGGAGTTCTGGCAGGGGCAGCTTGACAGGATGCATGACAGGCTCCGCTACCGGCGAACCCGCCCCGGGTGGGTCTTGGAGAGACTTGCCCCTTAATGTGCCTTAAGTGGCAATCGGGGAGCTGGTCAAGCGTCATCTGATAGACATACGGCCGCTGGCCGTGCCCACCTACCGGCGGCTCTGGTCGGGTCAGGCGATCGCCAACATCGGCATCGGAGTGACCGTCGTCGCGGTCAGCAAGCAGGTCTGGGACCTCACCCAGTCCTCCTTCTGGGTCGGCCTGCTGGGTCTGGCCAACCTGATCCCGCTCCTGGTGTTCGGGCTGTGGGGCGGGGCGTTCGCCGACGCGGTCGACCGGCGCCGGCTGCTGATCACCAGCTCGCTCATCTCCTGGGGCGCGACGCTCTTCATCCTGGCGCAGGCCCTCCTGGGGCTGGGCAACGTCTACCTGCTGCTGCTCGCCTCGGCGGTGAGCGCCACCGGGTTCGCCATGACCTCGCCCGCCCGCGGCGCGATCATCCCCAGGATCCTGCCCCCCGAGCTGGTGCCCGCCGCCAACGCGCTGAACTCGCTGGTCTTCGGGTTCGGCGCGATCGTCGGGCCGATGATCGCGGGCGTGCTGCTGGCCTGGCAGGGCTACCCGCTGGCGTACGCGATCGACGCCGTCCTCTTCACGGCCAGCCTGTACGCGGCGATCCGGCTGCCCGAACTGCTGCCCATGGGGGAGATCCAGCGGCCCGGCTGGCGGTCGGTGATCGACGGGCTGCGCTACATCGCGACCGGGCCGGTCCTGCTGATGTCGTTCGTCGTGGACATCATCGCGATGGTCTTCGCCCTGCCGAGGGCGCTGATCCCGCAGGCCGTGGCCGAGCGCTTCGACGGCTCGCCGATCGCGCTCGGCTGGCTGTCGGCCGGCATGGCCATCGGCGCGGTGCTCGGCGCGCTCGGCTCCGGCTGGCTGGGCCGGGTACGCCGCCAGGGGGTCGCTCTGACGGTCACAATCGCTCTCTGGGGCCTCAGCGTGGCCGCGGCCGGGTTAGCCCAGCAGCTGTGGCTCATGGTCGTTCTGATGGCCGTCGGAGGAGTGGCCGACATGGTCTCGTCGGTCTGGCGGCAGTCCATCCTGCAGTTGCACGCTCCCGACGAGATGCGCGGGCGGATGCAGGGGGCGTTCATGGTGGTCGTGGCGGGCGGCCCGCGCCTGGGCGATCTGCGGGCCGGCCTCACCGCCGTGTGGTTCGGGATGACCTGGGCGTGGGTGGGCGGCGGCCTGGCGTGCGCCGTCGCGGTCCTGATCGTCGGCCTGTCGGTGCCCAGCTTCCGCAACTACCGGGCCGGCTAGCCGTACGCCACCGGGCCGGTCGGGAAGGAACTGGGTCGCCCCGGTGTTGTCGTCCTTCGCCATCGCCGGTCGTTCTCCCCATAGGGTTCCGTGTGACTTCTGTGCCCGTCGCGGACGGGTCCAGTCTCTGCCCTGACCGGCGTAGCATTCAGATGGGAGGAGCCTTGACCGCACACGGCCTGATCGACACCACGGAGATGTACCTCCGCACGATCTTCGAGCTCGAGGAGGAGGGCATCGTCCCGTTGCGCGCGCGCATCGCGGAGCGGCTCCAGCAGAGCGGTCCCACCGTGAGCCAGACAGTGGCCCGGATGGAGCGCGACGGCCTGGTCCGCGTCGAGGGTGATCGCCACCTGTCGATGACCGAGCTCGGCCGCACCCTGGCCACGCGCGTGATGCGCAAGCACCGCCTCGCGGAGTGCCTGTTGACCGAGGTCATCGGCCTGCCGTGGGAAGAGGTGCACATCGAGGCGTGCCGCTGGGAGCACGTGATGTCCGAGTCCGTGGAGACCCGCCTGGTGACGCTGCTCGACAACCCGACGGTCTGCCCGCATGGCAATCCGATCCCGGGTCTGGGCGAGCTCGGCGCCAGAGAACCCATAGAAGGCGGCCCAGACCTCTTGACATCCATGTCCGACCTCGCCGGGCCCAGAGATATCCCCGTAGTCGTGCGGCGAATTAGCGAACAAGTGCAAAGCGATCCTGCTGTGATGCTTAAACTCAAGCAAGTTGGGATACAACCCGGACGCGAGGTGACGCTCGCGGCGAGCGACGACGGTGTGCGGGTGACAGGTGACGGTGACGCGAACGACACTCTCGCGGAGCTTCCGCGTGACGTTGCCGCGCATGTTTTCGTCTCCAGACGCTGACTCGCCCGCTACTCCTTGGTTGAATCCCTATTGGGAGGCCCTCCACTCCCCGCCGGTCAACACTGTTGCAGGAGTGCCCGTGGTTCGCTTTGCGCACATGCCCTCCCTAGGAGTGGTCTCCGGATGAAGCGTTGGGGGGATCTGTCGCACGACGAGGCTGATCAGCTGGCGGCCGAATCCGTACTTGATCATGCGGAGATGGCGGTCGTCGTGACCGACCGCTTCAGCAACCTCCTGTATTGGAATCCGTTCGCCGAGAAGCTCTTCGGGCGCCCTTCGAAGTCGTCACGTGACACCTCGATGCTGTCGCTCGGCATCATGGAGAAGGACCACCCGCTCGCCATCGAGCTGACCAAGCACGTACTTAAGGGCGGCGTGTGGGAGGGCACCTTCGACGTGCGGCGGGGTGACGGCACGATCGTCTATGTGCGCGCCCAGGCCGTGCCGCTGCGCCATCCCTCCGGGTCGGTGACGGGCATCGTCGTCACCGCCCGCGAGGCGCTGCGCAGCAACGAGCGGGAGAAGGACCGCTTCGGCCTGCTGGAGCGCATCGGCGAGCGGCTGGCCGGCTCGCTGTACGTCGAGGAGACGCTCAAGCGGGTGGCCGAGATGCTCGTCCCGCAGTTCGCCGACCACTGCTTCATCGAGTTGATGGAGGGCGACCGGCTGGTCCGCCGGGTCTCGCAGCACGTCCAGGGATGGAGCCCGCCGCCCGGCACCTGGAAGCCGATCGGCGCGGAGATCCGCTACCCGGCCAGCCACTACGCCGACACCGCGCTGCGCCGCCAGGAGACCATCCTCGTCGAGGACTTCGCCACCAGCAGCTTCCCCTCGCCGAGCGAGGGCAGCGCCAAGCTGTGCGGCGAGGTCGGCATGACCTCCGCCATCGTCGCCCCCCTGTGCGTACGCGGCGAGACGCTCGGCCTGATGTACCTGGGCCTGTCCAACCTCACCGACCGCCGCAGCCCCCACTACGACGCGTTCGACCGCGACTTCGTCGGCGCCATCGCCACCCGGGTCGCGCTCGCGATCGACAACGCGCTGCTGTTCGAGGAGGAGCGGCACACGGCCGAGTCGTTCCAGAAGCACCTGCTGCCGCGGGCGCTGCCGCAGCTCGACGGCCTGCAGATCGCGGTGCGCTACTACCCGGCGGCGCCGCTCGCCTCCCACGGCCAGGGCATCCAGACCCAGGTCGGCGGCGACTGGTACGACGTGATCCCGCTGTCGGCCGGTCGCGTCGGCATCGTCATCGGCGACGTGGAGGGCCGGGGCGCCAAGGCCGCGGCCATCATGGGCCAGCTCAGGGCGGCGCTGCGGGCCTTCGCCCAGGACGACAAGTCACCGGCCGACATCCTGGCCAGGCTCGACGAGTGGACCCGCATCATCGCCGATCCGGAGAAGGACGACAGCGGCGCCGACATCAGCGTGCCGCCGATCGTGACCTGCCAATACCTCGTCTACGACGCCTGGTCGCGGCAGCTCTCGTTCGCCAACGCCGGTCACGCGCCGCCGCTGCTGCTGGTCGACGGCCAGTGCGTCGAGCTCGACATCGAGGAGGTCGGCCAGCCGCTGGGCGTACGCGCCAAGGGCCTGCACGCCGACCTCGTCTACAAGGAGGAGACCCGCACGCTGCCGCCCGGCGCGGCGCTGCTCCTCTACACCGACGGCCTGGTCGACCGCCGCCCCGGCCGCGACGGCCGGATGCCGACCGACGCCGAGACACTGGGCGTGCTCTGCGAGAAGCTGGCGAAGATGGCCGACTCCGAGGTGGAGCGGGTGGCCGACGCCGCGACCGTCGCGGTGCCCGGCGAGATCGACGACGACATGGCGATCCTGGTGGTCCGGTCGAGCCAGTCGGACCTCGACGTCGAGGAGCGCACGTTCCCGGCGCAGCCGATCATGGTCGGCGAGGCGCGCCGGATGGCCTCCGAGGCGTTCGGCGGCTGGAACGTCCCTGAGGAGCGCGCCGAGCTGGCCTGCCTGCTCGTCTCCGAGGTCGTCACCAACGTGGTGCTCCACGCGGCCCACGCGGGCGTGCCACGCAGGGAGCTGGTCGTCGAGGGGCCGCCGCTGCCGTTCGAGGAGTCCTGGGACGTGCCCGGCTTCGAGGACGAGGTGGTCGGCGACAAGGAGTTCACGCTGCGGCTGCGCCGGGGTGAGGAGTCGGTCTGGGTCGAGGTGTTCGACCAGGACCTGCGCCTGCCGCGGATCCGGAGCGCGGGGGAGAACGACGAGGGCGGACGCGGCCTTTACCTGGTGGACCAGCTCGCCAGGCGCTGGGGGTCGCGACCCACCAGGGAAGGCAAAGCCGTCTGGTTCGAGATTCCCACCCGTAGCCGCTGAGTGGTTGACTCGAGGCCATGGAGCTGGCCTACGAGCGTCGCGGCACCGGTGCGCCGCTGATCCTCATTCATGGCATCGGCCACCACTGGCAGGCGTGGCTGCCGGTCATGGACCGCCTGGCCGCCTCGCGCACGGTCATCGCCATCGACCTGCCCGGTTTCGGCGTCTCGCCCGGCCTGCCCGATGCCATTCCGTACACCGCAGAGTCGCTCGCCGACGCGGTCGAGTCGTTCTGCGCGCTACTCGGCGTGCGTGATCCGCACGTCGCGGGCAACTCGCTCGGTGGTTACGTCGCGCTGGAGCTGGCCTCGCGCGGCGTGGTCGCGACGGCCACCGCGCTGTCGCCCGCGGGTTTCTGGTCGCGCCCCGAGCTGCTGTACTGCCAGGCGGTGCTGCGCGCGCTGCGGGCCACGGCCAGGTCGCTGCCGCCGGAGCAGGCCGTCCGGCTCGCCGAGCACCCACTGGGCCGGGCCCTGTCGGCCGGGCTCCTGGTCGCCCATCCATCCCGGATGTCGCCGACGGCCCTGATCGCCGCCACCCAGGCGCTGGGCGCTTCGTCCGGCTTCGAGGAGACGCTGGAGGCGTTCTCCGGCGTGATGCCGCCCGCGCCGCCCAAGTCGCCCATCACGATCGCCTGGGGCGAGCACGACCGGCTGCTGTTGCGCCGTCAGGCCGTGCGCGCCGCCAGGTGGTCGGGGCAGCGGGTCAAGCTGCTCAAGGGCTGCGGTCACGTGCCGATGAGCGACGATCCGGGGCTGGTGACCCGGGTGCTGCTGGAAGGCAGCGGCGGCTAGGCCGCTTCGAGGTTGGCGGCCATCTGGTTGAGCACGGCGAGAGCGGTCTGGAAGTCTTCCGTGCTGACGCCCTGGGTGGCCAGCCGTCTGTACTCCTCCACGCGGCCGATGACCGCCGCGTGGACCGCCTTGCCTTCTTCGGTGAGGGCGGTGCCGTTGATCCATCCCCTGGTGGTCAGCTCGCGCACCGCGTCGCCGGTGCCGTCGAAGGCATCCAGTGCCTCGTAGGGGTCGTCGCCCTCGGATACGGCGTTGAGCGTCTGCCATTCGCGGCGCGAGAGCTTATGGTCGTGTAGCGCACGGCCCATCGTCTCCTCAAGGAGTGTGTGGACGTGTTTGAGCAAGTATCCGACTCTTCGGTTCATGGATGTATAGTAGCAACTATATGTATTTTGACAATGATATTGCAGCAGTCGAGCGCGCCATGGTCGCGATCAGGCGCAGGCAGAGCAGACGCGCGCTGGCGCGGCTGCAGGGCGCGCCGGGGCCGGAGTTCGAGGTGCTCGACGTGATCGAGGCCGCGAGCCCGCCCGTCACCGTCTCGACCGTCGCCGACGCGCTCTCGGTCGACCAGCCGAGGGCGAGCAGGCTGGTGGCGGCGGCCGTCGCGGCCGGCCTGGTCAGGCGTGAGGCGGACCAGGCCGACGGGCGCAGGGCGCTGCTCGTGCTGACCGACGAAGGCCGGACGGCGCTGGAGCAGGCGCATCACGGCAGGCAGACGGCGTTCGCCGCAGCCATGACGGAATGGTCGGACGCGGAGCGCGCGGAGTTCGCGCGGCTCCTCACCCGCTTCGTCGAGGGGCTCCCCGGCTAGCGGAACGTCTGGCCATAGACGAGCAGCATGACGATGACGAAGACGATCATCACCCCGACGTAGCCCACGGGCCCCAGGCGCAGCGCCCGGCGCACGCGGTTGAGGCCCCAGGCGAACAGCAACGCCAGGAAAACCAGCAGGATCAGGCCGCCATCCATGCTGACCAGTATGCGGTGTCGGAGCCCTTGCCGCGCGGTGTCAGTTGGAGTTGCCGTGGCTGGCCGGCCAGCCCTTGGTCTCCATCTTCGCCAGCCGGCGAACCGTGATCTTCTTCTTCGGCTGGGTCTCTCGGCTGTCCTCCGGCGCGATCTCTTCGGGACGCACTCAGCAGCCTCCTGGGTCGGTTTCGGTATGGGTGACTGACGCGATTCTGAACGATCAACCACTGCTGTCAAGCACTACACACGTCACACTCGTCACGCGCGGGGAAGCGGACGAAGATCTGGTCGTCGGGCGCCACCAGGTTGAGGCCGTACGCGTAACCGGGGGCGACGTCGGGGATGCCGGTCAGCAGTGAGATCACCGCGTGGGCGGTGAGCAGGCCCGACAGGCCGCCCGAGGTCGAGAGCACGCCGGGCCAGCCGGAGTCGGTCATCCTTCCGCGGCGCTCGCCTTCCGCCCGCAGGCACTCGTAACACGGGAAACCCGGCGCGAAGACGCCCACCGACAACTGCGGGCCCTCGTAGCCGCCGCCCACCCAGGGGATGCCCGCGGCAGCGCAGGCCCGGTTCGCCCACCGGCGGATGCCATCGGGCTCGCGTGGCTCGTCCGCGCAGAGCGCGAGCACGTCGAAGCCGGTGATCAGCCGGGTCAGCTCCGCCAGGCTGCCGATCCGCCGGTTCTCGCCGGTCACCTCGATGTGGGAGTTGACCGCTCGCAGCCGTTCCGTGGCGACGTCCACCTTGGGCAGGCCCACGTCCTCTTCGCCGTACAGGGTCTGGCGGTTGAGGTTGGACAGCTCGACGCGATCGCCGTCGACGCAGTGGATCGTGCCGACGCCGGCGGCGGTGAGGGCCCAGGCGGCGTGCGAGCCGGTGCCGCCCAGGCCGAGCACGACCACCCTGGCCCGCTTGAGCAGGAGCTGCGGTGCCCAGCTCGGCTCGCGCGGGCGCAGGCTCGCCCAGCGGAAGTAGGCGGCGTTCCTGGCGTACCGGTCCAGCTCGGCGGGGGCCAGCTCCGGCGGCGGCGCGGCCGACGCGTCCTCGACATGGCCGGAGTCCAGCAGCGTCGTGACGAGCTCGGCCGCGTTCGGGCAGCGATCCGCGAGCGCGGTGACGATCTCTCCTCGGGTACGGGTGCCGTCCATGAGCTGGAGGGCGTGCCAGGCGTGGCCGTTCGGGTCCTCGATCTCACTGGCGAGTCCGTAGATTTCCCCGCCTATCCGGATCGTGCCGTTGTCGAGACGATACGGGCGATGCTCCGGTTTTACCCGAGGACGCGTCATGCGTCCGGATTCTAGAACCCGAAGGACCGTCCGATGATCTCCTTCATGATCTCGGTGGTGCCGCCGTAGATGGTCTGGACGCGGCTGTCGATCCAGGCCTTGGCGACCGGGTACTCCATCATGTAGCCGTAACCGCCGTGCAGTTGGAGGCAGCGGTCGATGACCTTGTTCTGGAGCTCGGTGGTCCACCACTTGACCTTGGCGGCGTCGACCACGGTCAGCTCCTTGGCGTTGAGCGCCACGATGCACTTGTCCACGTAGTGACGGGCGATCTCCGTCTCGGTGGCCAGCTCCGCCAGGACGAACCGGGTGTTCTGGAAGGACCCGATGGTCCGCCCGAAGGCCTGGCGAGACTTGCAGTACTCGATGGTCTGCTCCAGCACGGTCTCCGCCGCCGCGACCGCCGCCACCGCGATGGACAGGCGTTCCTGGGGCAGGTTGTTCATGAGCTGGAAGAAACCCTGGCCCTCTTCGGCGCCGAGCCGGTTGGCCACGGGAACGCGGACGTTCTCGAAGAACAGCTCGGCCGTGTCCTGCGCCTTCATCCCGATCTTGTCGAGGTTCCGGCCGCGCCCGAACCCCTCCATACCCCGCTCGACGACCAGCAGCGTGGTGCCGCGCGCCCCCGCCTCGGGATCGGTCTTGGCGACCACCACGACGAGGTCGGCGTTGATCCCGTTCGTGATGAACGTCTTCTGCCCGTTGACCAGGTAGTGATCGCCTTCGCGGACCGCGGTCGTCCTGATCCCCTGCAGGTCGCTCCCGGCACCCGGCTCGGTCATCGCGATCGCCGTGATGAGCTCGCCGCCGGCGAACCCGGGCAGCCACCGCCTCTTCTGCTCCTCGTCGGTCAGGTCGACGAGGTACGGCGCCATGATGTCGTTGTGCAGGCCGAATCCGAGCCCTGACGCCCCATGCCGGATGATCTCCTCGACGATGACCGCGTTGAACCGGAAGTCGGTGACACCGGCGCCTCCGTACTCCTCCGGGACGGAGAATCCGAACATGCCGATCTCGCCGGCCTTCTTCCATACCTCGCGCGGGACGATGCCGTCCTTCTCCCATTCACCGTGGTGTGGTGTCACTTCACGGGCCATGAACTCGCGCACGGTCTCCTGGAAAAGCAGGTGCTCCTCATCGAAGAGGTCTCGCCGCATCAGTCGCCTCCAAGCTGGGTGGGTGTGCAGAACAGAATACGATTCTGGTGCGGCTTTTCCAGGGGCGGACACGGGTTCATCACAAGTGCTGATAGTTACGGTGTTCGGCGGATATCGACCCTAAGATCGACCTTCGGCTTAGTGTTGATCGGAGTGTGCCGTGAGTCGGTTGCGGAAGGCGTTAATCGCCGCATCGGTCGGCATGGCGGCATCAGCCGCGTTCGTGGTGACATCCACTCCAGGCGAGGCGGAGTCATCGCTCGTCGCGAAGTATCTCTGCACGGGTGGTGTCGCCGGGACCGGGACGGGCGTCCAGCTGGAGGCCACGATCACGCCCAGGCTGACCGAGGGCGGCATGCTGAATGTCGGCTGGGCGCTCAAGTATCAGGGCACTCGCCGGTTCGGATCGCCCGGGTTCTTCCCGGCGGGTTCCACGCTCAACCTCGAAGGCGTGGTCGACATCACCGGCGCCTGGACCGGCCAGCTCCGGCCGAAGGGCAGCAAGGACCAGGCGGACCTCGTGCCCGGCGACCAGCTCGTGCTCCCCGACGGCCTGTCCGACGCCGGCTCCGTGCAGCGCACCGGCACCGTCCGGATCAAGCCGGCCGCGCTGGTCGTCCGGTTCAAGCCCGCCGAGGGGGAGGTGATGGTCAACAACCACAAGAGCGTCATCTCGTACACCCCGGACTGGAGCCGGATCCACACCGAGGAAGAGTTCGGCGACCACCTCTACGACCTGCACACGACCAACACGAAGAACGGCATCGCCAAGCTGAGCTTCACCGGCACCCAGGTCGCCTACATCAGCAGGCGCGAGCGGGACCTCAGCGAGGTGCGAGTGCTCCTTGACGGCGACACCGTGACCGACGGGCTGGTCGAGCCGGGCAAGGACCGCGACGGCACCCCGATGACCGGCACCCAGGCCCAGGAGGTCCTCTGGGAGTCGCCGGTGCTCGACTACGGACCGCACACGATCGAGGTCATCAACACCGAGGCCAAGACCGCGTACGTGGACGCCTTCAAGGTGACCACCGGCAACCTGGACGAGCCGCCGACCCACAACCAGGCCACGTGCACGCTGCAGGGCGACCCCGGCGCCATCGAGGTGACGGTGCCCGGCGCCACCCCCAACTCGCCGACGCCGACCCCGACACCCACGCCGACCCCCACCCCCACCCCGACCCCCACCCCAAGCGGCTCGGTCAGCCCGTCGAGCAGCCCGACGGTCTCGTATCCGAACGTGAACCCGGGTATCGACCGCAACCTGGTGAGCGTGGTGCCGGGCGGCGTGAACACCAGTACGGCGACCCCCAAACCGACCACGACCAAGACCAAGTACGTCAAGGCGCAGGTGGCCAAGACGCCCAAGGGCGGTGTGGACTCCGGTGTGGCTCCGGAGCCGGGGCGCGGGTCGTACGGGCTGATCGCGGGCGGCTCCATGCTGCTCATGGGGAGCGTCACAGGAGGGCTGGTGCTACGGCGGCGCAAGGCCGGGCACACCGGAGGAGTTGAGTCATGACCGAGCAGAAGCCGCTGCTGAACAGGGCACTTCCCGGGCTGCTGATCGCCGGGTCGCTGGGCGGGGTGGGCGCCATCATGGTCGGCCTGCTGTCGCTGGCGCCGACCGTGGACGACGGCTCGGGTCCCGGACCGCAGGCCCAGCCGAGCACGGTTCAGATTCAGAACGCGGCCGGCGCTTTCGTCCTGCCCCCGACCGTGGGCCCGGGCGGCAAGAATGTGCCGCTCACCCCGGCTCGCCTGGACGCCCCGCCGCCGCTGGCCGCCGCCCCGGTCGTCGCACCGATCCCGCCGGCCAAGACCAAGGCCAAGAAGGCGGCGCCGGTCCGCATCAAGATTCCGAAGATCAAGGTCAACGCCACGATCGGCTCGGTCACCGTCGACATCAAGGGCAACCTGACCACCCCGCCGCTGTCCAAGCCGACCCTGACGGGCTGGTACAAGTTCTCGCCGGTCCCGGGCGAGCTGGGGCCCGCGGTGATCAACGGCCACGTGAGCACCACGAAGGGCGCGGCGGTGTTCTACCGGCTCTCCGAGGTGGCCAAGGGGGACCAGATCTACGTGTACCGGTCGGACAAGAAGGTGACGCGATTCACGGTGAGCGGGGTCGAGCAGGTCAGCAAGTCCTCGTTCCCGACCGCTCGCGTGTACGGGAACACGAAGAACGCGCAGCTCAGGCTGATCACTTGCGGGGGTGTCTTCAACAAGACGGCCCACAGCTACACGGACAACATCATCGTGTACGCCACCCTGTCCAAGAAGAAGGGGTGAGGCGGGCAAGTGCTTGCTTGTAGGGTTTACGCGAACTTCACAGGGACAGTTCGTATCATCTCTACCTAACCGTGACCAACGGCTGGGATTCTGATACGCCTGTTGTTACTGCGCTGAACGGAGAAGGACAGTGCTGACGTCCAAGGCGAGGCGCCGCCTCGCCCTCAAGGCATCTGGCCTGGCCGTAGCGGGTGCAGGTATTTTCTGGGTTGTCCCGGCGGTGGCCCAGGCGATGGCGACGAAACCGGTGACCTACACGTGCACGACAGGCACGGGCGCAGGTGTCGACTACAAATTCGAGATGGACCTGCAAGGGCCACTGACCACGCCAACGCCCAGCTCCACAGCGGTGGTGACATGGAAGATCGCCCAGCCGGCGGCCTCGCCGACGTCGTTCACGGCACCGTCGGCGATCGCCACCACAGACCGCGTGGTCATCCAGGCGACCGCGGTGATCACTGGGACGCCGAATCCCAGTCCGACTGAGACGCGGTCGGTTGGTGCGTCCATGACGCCCCTCGCACCGGTCACCGCCAAGGCCACCATGCCCATCCCGCCGGTCCTGATTTCGCTCACGCCCAAGGCGACCGGTGTGATCGCCGTTGTGCCCGACGACTTCATCCTGCAGGTGGGCCCCACAAGCGGCACGGCACCGTCTACTTGGTACACCTGCAGCGTCAAGACCGGTTCCGAGGCCGAGGCGACCGCCGCGGCGGCTCTGATCACCGTCGCGACCGCCGGCACCACCCCCACCGGCACTCCGACCAGCAGTTCCACCCCCACCACCACGCCAACGACCACCCCCACCAGCTCGTCCCCCAAGCCCACCAAGACGCACACCAAAATCGTCACCAAGACGCCCACTGCTACGAAGACCACCACCAAGAGCTCCAAGACCCCCAAGGCCGGAGCCGACACAGGTGGTGGCGGTGACATGGGTCCCGACGGCAGGATGATCGTGCTGACCGGATCCCTACTGATCCTCGCCGCCGGCGTTGGAGGACTCGTGCTGCGTCGCCGTACCATCTCCAAGGGCTGACCGACGTGGCCGGACAGTACCCCTACGGGGGTGAGCCGCCGCAGGACAGGGGAAGCACGGTCCTCAGGTCGGTGCTGATCCTGGCCGCCGTGGCCGGGGTGGTGACCGTGGTGGCGGGGCTGTTGATCGTGCTGCGTTCGCCCCAGGAGTATGGTCTGGCCAGCCAGCGTGACACGCTGCCCGTCACCGTTCAGCCCGACGGCAAGGCCACGGGACAGCCGGCACAGGCCCTGTTCAAGGCGGCCCCCACGGCGCCGCCGCCGTTGCCGGCGCTGAACCCGGCACCCCCGATGCTGCCGTCCACCCCGCAGCGGATCGTGATCAAGCGGCTGGGGATCAACGCGCCGGTCCAGTCCGTCGGGCTCGCCAAGGACGGGACCATCCAGGTGCCGCCGGCCGACAACCCCAACCTGGCCGGCTGGTACCGGAACATGTCCACCCCCGGCGAAGCCGGTCCGGCTGTGATGCTCGGGCACAAGGACACCCGGACGCGCAGCGCCGTCTTCAGTCGCCTGTACGAGATCCGCAACGGCGACACCATCGAGGTCAAGCGGCAGGACCACACGACCGCCGTGTTCACCGTCGGTGGCGTGGAGCAGGCGAGCAAGAAGACGTTCCCCACCCAGCGGGTCTACGGCAACCAGACCAACGCCCAGCTGCACCTCATCACCTGCGGCGGCACGTACAACCGCAGTATCGGTCATTACACCGACAACATCATCGTCTATGCGACGATGACAAGCTCCTATCGAGGCTGAACGCGGAGGCGCGCGCATGGGCTGGATGGCTAAGCGGAGACTGCGTACTGGCCCGACGGCGGCCCTGCCCGCCAAACCGAGCCAGGCAGATCTCCTGCGAGTGGTACGACTGGCCGACCCGGAGGCCCGCGAGGACGGCGGTGACGTCGTGGCGGTGGACGTCCGCGTGCACGCCCCGGTCGAGGCCGAGCCCGCGTTGGTGGGCGACGAGCTGGAACAGGTGTGGGCCTGCCGGGTGGTGGCCGAAGGGCCCCTGCCGTTCGACTACTTCGACCGTTACCTGGCCGAGGGGATCGCCTTCCGCCTCGGTGGGCTGGCCGTGTGCAGGGGAGAGGTGACCGATCCCGCCGACGACGATCGCGGCGGCCCGGCGGTGATCCTTCCGGTACGGCCGACGCCGGACGAACTGCGAGCGGTGCTGAGCCGCATCGAGGGCGGCCACAAAGCCGAAACAGGCGACAGCGACGATGCCGACGGCGCCACGGACGTGGCGACCTCGGACGCCGCGACCGAGGACGCGGCGATCACGGGCACCGCGACCGAGGCCGCCGTACCTGAGGACGCCGCGATCGCCGACGCCGCGACCGCAGATGCGGACGCGGATGCGGAGGTCGACGCGGATGCGGTCGCGAGCACGGACGCGGATGCGGACGGCGACGGCAAGCCCGACGTCGCGACCGCGGACACCGAGAGTGCCGCAGACGTCGACAGCGAAGCCGAGTCTGAGGCCGACGCCGCGACAGTGGACGCCGATGGTGACGCGGATGCCGACGGAGAAGCCGAAGCGGTTGCCGAGGTCCCCGCTGCCGGCAGCGACGCCGACCAGGACGATTTCCTCTACACGGTCGGCGACATACGGATCCTCGTGGTCCCGGAGAAGGGCCGGCCGCCCGCCGTGCAGGAGCTGCTGCCCTTCGCCACCGAGCTGACCGCGATCGAGCTGCGCGGCGATGACCCCGCGAAGGTCGGCGCGCTCGCACTGCGTCTGTCGGACGAGCTGAACGGGCTGATCGTGGACCGCTGGCGGTTCCGGATCGACGCGGTGGAGGACCTTCTGCCTCCGGGGTGACGGGGCGCAGAGCATCGTTCTGTTGTAGTCTCTCCCTAATAACCGAACAATGCTCGGTTTCAGGAGGGCACTGTGGCAGAGGCGTACATCGTCGGGGCGGTCCGTACCCCGGTCGGCAAGAAGAAGGGCGGCCTTTCCACCGTCCACCCCACTGACCTGGCCGCTCACACGCTGAAGGCGCTGATCGACCGCACCGGCGTCGACCCCACCGCGGTGGAGGACGTCATCATGGGGTGCGTCATGCAGTTCGGCCCCCAGAGCATGGACATCGCGCGGAATGCCTGGCTCTCGGCGGGACTGCCGGAGACCACGGCCGGTGTCACCATCGACCGGCAGTGCGGCTCCTCGCAGCAGTCGATCCACTTCGCGGCGCAGGGCGTCATGTCCGGCACCCAAGACCTGGTCGTGGCGGCCGGAGTCGAGTCGATGAGCATCGTCCCCATGGGCTCGTCGATCACGGCCGCGCTGGAGAAGGGCATGCCGTTCCCGTTCGGCGACATGTGGGTCGAACGGTACGGCAAGCAGGAGATCTCACAGTTCCGCGGCGCGGAGCTGATGTGCGAGAAGTGGGGCCTCAAGCGCGACGAGCTGGAACGGTACGCCTTCGAATCCCACCAGCGGGCCGCCAAGGCCATCGCGAACGGCCACTTCAAGGACCAGATCGCCCCCATCAACGGCGTCTCCGACGACGAGGGACCGCGCGCGGACACGACCCTCGAGAAGATGGCCGGGCTGAAGACGCTCAAGGAAGACGGCCAGATCACCGCCGCCACGGCGTCGCAGATCTCCGACGGCTCGGGCGCGGTGCTGATCGCCTCGGCGCAGGCCGTGAAGGACCACGGGCTGACCCCGCGCGCCCGCATCCACCAGCTCGCGCTCATGGGTGACGACCCGGTGTTCATGCTGACGGCGCCGATCCCGGCGACGCGGCGGGCGCTGAAGAAGGCGGGGATGTCGATCGATGACATCGCGGTCACCGAGATCAACGAGGCGTTCGCGCCGGTGCCGCTGGCGTGGATGAAGGAACTCGGCGCCGACCCGGCCACCGTCAACCCCAACGGCGGCGCCATCGCCCTGGGTCACCCGCTGGGCGGGACGGGCGCGATCCTGATGACCAAGCTGCTGCACGAGCTGGAGCGCACGGGCGGCAGGTACGGCCTCCAGACCATGTGCGAGGGCGGCGGCCAGGCCAACGTCACCATCATCGAGCGCCTCTGACCCTGTTACTCAGTCCTGACGACGGTGCCCCGGCTCCTCGAACGAGGGGCCGGGGCACCGCGGGGAGTGCGGCGCGCCCATGGCGTCGGGTCGCGCGCCGCACGTACTACCATCCCGGGTAGTGGACTAGCGTCCCTTGGACGGGATCCGCCTGGGCGGCGCGATGGGCCGCTGCGGCATCCTCGGCATCTGCCGGGGAACCGGCGGGCTCTCCTGCCCAGGGAGGTTCTTGCCGTTTTTCTTCTTGCCTGAACGAACTCGCATGAGGAAGCTCCTTTACAAAACTCACGACGCGGCCCATGGCCGGTCGACAAGCTCAGCTGCCGCGTCTTGGACGAGATCGGCGGGTGTGCGCACCGCCGGACGGGTTGCCGAATTACAGGTAAAGGCGCATGTCATCGACCCTATGCGCGTGCACTGCCCATCGCAACTGATTTATTCGCGCGTCCTTGTGAGCTCCTGGCGGATGGCCTGCGCCGTCGCGCGGTGCTCGGTGGCGGCAGCCGGATCCGTCCCGTCGAGCACGGCCGCGATCCCCTCGTGGGCCAGTGCCTCCTTGTACCGGTAGCCCACCTTCCGGGCCAGTTCGAGTGCTTGACGGTGCAGGCGCAGTGCCTCGTCGGGCAGGCCGGCCAGCCGGCAGGTCTCGCCGTAATCGTGGAAGAAGTGCATCTTCCACTCTTCCTCGAACAGCTCGTCCAGGAGCGTGAACGCCTGCCGATGGCTGGCCAGCGCCTCTTCGTAGCGGCCCATCTGACGCAGGGCGACGCCCAGGCAGTTGAGACACCACGCCTCGTTGTGTTTGTGGCCGTCCTCGCGGGCGAGTTCCAGTGCTTGGCGCAGGTGCGCCGCGGCCTCGTCGGGTCGCTCGTGGGCGATGGCCATGCCGAGGGTGATCCGGGCGGTCAGCGCGGCCGGCCAGGCGGGGTCGGGGTGCGGGATGTTCAGCACCTCGCGGGCCAGCCGCGCCGCCTCCTCACGGTGTCCCAGCTGCAGCAGCGCCCAAGCCTCGTAGGCGCTCGCATGGGCCGCGCCCATCGGGCAGCCGGCGTCGGCGTACAGCTTCCCCGCCAGCCGGAAGAGGTCGAGTGGCTCCTCGACATGGCCCTCGTCCCACCCCAGGAGGCCGCGGCGCATGATCAGGTCCGCCTCGGAGCGGATGTCCCCGGCCTGGGACAGCAGCGGTGCCGCCGCCTCGTACGCGGCGCCGGCCTCCGCCATCCGGCCCGCGTTGTAGCGGGCGAAACCCAGGTCGCTGTGCGCCTCGGCCAGTTGCCGCGGATCGCCCAGGCGCTGGGCGGCGGTCAGCGATCGCTCGAAGAGGACGTTGAGGTGCGTCGTGCCGCAGCGCCGCGCGAAGAACGCCCGCATGAAGCGCGGCAGCTCGCTCGCGTGCGCGTCGGCTCCGGTGGCGACCGCCACCTCGAAGACGCCCATCAGGTTCGTGTACTCCGTGGCGAACCAGCCGAGAGCAGCGTGCTTGTCGGTGAACCGCGGCAGCTCGGCCGGGGGCCGGCCCGCGGAGGCCGCGCGGCTGCCGGACACGTCCGGCATCGCGGCGTCGGCGGCGGCCGCCGCGTGCACGTAATAGTCGAGCACCCGGCCCAGCGCCTGCTCACGCTCCGCCGGAGAATCCTGCTCCGCGGCGGCTCGGCGCGCGTGCTGGTGCACCAGGTCGTGCAGCGTGTAGCGACCAGCCGACGGCTGCTGGACGAGGTGCGCGTCGAGCAGGTCCTCCAGCATCGCCTGGGCCCTGCGCAGCGGTACGTCCGCCAGCGCCGCGGCCACGTACTCGTCGAAGGACGACCCGGACAGCAGGCCCAGCAACCGGAACAGCCGGCGCTCGGCCCGGCCCAGCTGCCGTACGGACATGGCGAACGCGGTGTCGAACTCGCTCGCGCCCTCCGCCATGCGTTCGACGAGGATGCCCACGGTCCAGCCCGGCCGGTGCCGCAGCCGGGCCCCGGCCAGCCGCAGGGCCAGCGGCAGATGGCCGCACAACCGCAGCACCTCGGCCGCGGACTCCGGGTCGCGGGCCAGCCGGCCGTCGGGGCCGCTGGGATCGCCGCTGGCGCGGACCAGTAGCTCCGCACTCTCCTCCGGGGTCAGCACGTCCAGTGACACCGGGGGCACCTCCTCCAGGCCCAGCAGCCGGTTGCGGCTGGTGATCAGGGCGACGGAGGGGCCCGCGCCGGGCAGCAGCAGGCGGACCTGGTCAGCACTGGCGGCATTGTCGAGGACCACGACGGCCCGCCGACCGGCGAGTTCCGACCGCCAGCAGGCGGCCAGCGGCTCGACACCACCCTCCTGCGGGATCTTTTCCGATGGGACGTCGAGGGCGGCGAGCAAGGTCCGCAGCGCGGGATCGGGATCGAGTGGTTCCCGCCCGTCGGTGAACCCGTGCAGGTCCAGATAGAGCTGGGCGTCCGGGTACTCGGCGGCGAGCCGGTGCGCGGCGTGCACCGCAAGACAGGTCTTTCCGACGCCCGCCATGCCGTCTAAGGCGACCACCCGGCTGCCGTCCACCGCGGCGAGTACGGCGGCGAGCTGGGCCTCACGTCCGGTGAAGTCGGGCACGTCGCGCGGCAGATCGTTGCGGGGCGGGCGTGGGGCACCGGCGGGCGCCGACGGGGGCTGGACCTGGCGGCTCGTCTTCGGAGGCGCCGGCAGGGGGTTCGTGGCCCGTTCCCACAAGGGGCGCAGCGGACGAGGGTCACGCTTGACGAGGCGGCAGAGCTCGATCACCACGGGCCAGGGCGGCACCGACTGGCCGCTGAGGTAGCGCGACAGCGACGACGAGCTGAGACCCGTGTCCCGCGCGAGGGCCCGCACGCCGCGCCCGGACAGCTCCTGGAGCAGACGCAGCCGGGCGGCCAGTTCGTCTTGAGGGTCCGCCTTGGTCATCCGCTGTGTCCTGCCTCTCTGTCCCACCGCCGAAGCAACTTACCTGGACGAATCGCCGCAGGCCATAGCCGTTTCAGCTGTCCCACGGTGTCCCATCGCCATCGTCATGGCAAGCCCGTTCGGCTGTTATGGAGTCACGCCCCGAGGGACGGGGCGCCGATCCGGAAGAGGAGAACCACAATGCAGTCCCGTATGCAGAACCCGGCCGCCATCCTGCCCGACGCGATGCAGCCCATCCAGCAGCTCTTCAAGGCCGTGCACGCCGGTGGGGTGGACGGTCAGACCCTGGAGCTGGTGCACCTGCGGGTCAGCCAGATCAACGGCTGCAGCGCCTGTGTCGACGCGGGCGCCAAGAGCTCCCGCAAGGCCGGGGTGAGCGACGAGCGGCTGGCCACGGTCGCCGCCTGGAGGGAGGCCCCGTACTTCACCGAGGAGGAGCGGGCGGCGCTCGAACTGGCCGAGGCCGCGACGCGGCTGGCCGACCGTCCCGACGCGGTGAGCGACGAGGTCTGGGACAGGGCCGCCACCTATTTCGACGAGAAGCAGTTGGCCGCGATCGTGCTGATGATCGGCGTCACCAACCTGTTCAACCGGCTCAACGCCACCACCCGGCAGATCGCCGGCGCATGGGGGTGAGCGGTGCGCGGTCCCGGACCCGCGGCCCGGGACCGCTCGCCTCACCTTTGCCAGCCCGTCGTCGCCCATACCAAGAGGGAGATTTCCACCATGAACGAAACGCGTAAGTCTGACCAGAAGTTCGATGGGTTCACCGACGAAGAGCGAGCCGCGATGAAGGAGCACGCCCAGGAGCTGAAGACGGCCGCGCGCCGCGGCTCGCGCGCGGCCAAAGCCGACGGGGAGCGCGACGTGCTCGCGAAGATCGCCGAGATGGCGGAAGCGGACCGGGTCCTCGCTGAGCGGATCCATGCGGTCGTCAAAGCCGGCGCGCCGGCTCTGTCACCGAAACTCTGGTACGGGATGCCCGCCTACGCCAAGGATGGCAAGGTCGTCTGCTTCTTCCAGAGCGCGGAGAAGTTCAAGGCGAGGTACGCCACCCTCGGCTTCAACGACCCGGCGAACCTCGACGACGGCACCATGTGGCCGACCGCCTTCGCGCTGACGAAGTTGACCGCCGACGACGAGGCGCGGATCGCCACACTCGTGCGGCAGGCGGCGGGCTGAGGGTCAACGCTCTTGACCGAGCCGCCCCTCGAACCCCGAAACCATGGCCCGCATCCCCGCCTCGAACCACTGGTCGTAAAACGCCACCACCGCCGTGCCGTTCGGTTGCGGGGCGTCAGTGCTGCCCGGTGGGGTGCCGACCTGGGCCAGGGCGTGGCCCAGGACGTAGACGGCGATCGACTGGATGGCGGTGAGCGCGTCCTGACGCGGGATCCCCGCCGCCCCGAAGCGGTCCAGCAGCCCGGCCAGCAGCTCCAGCCCCAGATCGATGTCCACCGGATGGGTCGCCAGCAGTGGCACGGCGTGCGGATGACCGAGCAGCATCCGCCGGTAGGCCCCCGCGAACCGGGCGAGTGCCTCGGGCCACGGCATGTCCGCTTCGAGGTCGATCACGGCCTCGGCGAACAGGTGATCGACCACCGCGGCGAGCACCGCGTCCCGGTTCGGCAGGTGGCGATACAGGGACATGGCCGCGACCCCGAGCTGGGTGCCGAGGCGGCGCATGGTGAGCGCGTCGAGCCCCTCGGCGTCCAGTACGTCGATGGCCGCGGCCACGATCCGTTCGCGGGTCAGGACGGCTGGGCGTCCCCTGCCGCGCCGGGGTGCGGGCTCGTTCATCCACCCAGGGTAACGATCAGCGTGGTGGCCAGCATGAGCAAGGACAGAGCGCCCACCACCAGGTGCTGAACGTCGATCACCACCTCATGCCCCTCGGTCGGCAGGATCTTGAGCGTCCGGCTGTACTCGCGCTGATAGGTCTCCCGCTGGGCGGCCGTGCCGCCGCGGAAGTAGGGGAGCCACCAGTTCCGTACGTGTCCGCCGACTATGAGCACGCAGAGCGCGGTGGCGGCGATCAGCGACCAGGTCTGGTGCAGTGCGACCCCGGCGGCGATCAGTAATGGGAACGGGTAGTTGACGCAGGCCGCGAGCACGCGCTGGCCGATGTTGCCGGGCCGGAGGTCGTTCAGCGGGAACATCGGCACCCACTCGGTCACGACGAGCCAACCGAGCCAGACGAACAGGACGATGATCGCGATGGTGGACATGGTGCTACCTCTCGATTGATTTTGAGTACGTTGTAAGCGTACGTAGTACACAAAATGGCCGCAATGGGGTTGCCGGAGATCGGGTCGCTGGGACATGCTCGGGGGATGATGGACGACCGGAGGCTGGTGCGGATCTCGAAATACCTGGCCAAGCACCTACGCCATGAGCCCGAGCGGATCGGGATCGAGCTGGACGAGCGCGGCTGGGTGGAGGTCGACGTCTTCCTGCGGGCCGCAGCCTCCCACGGGTTCCCCATCGACCCGGCTGACCTGCAGCGGGTCGTGGCAGGCAACGACAAGCAGCGGTACGCGCTGGAGAACGGCAGGATCCGGGCGAACCAGGGCCACTCCATCGAGATAGACCTGGACCTGCCGGTGGCGGAGCCGCCCGCGTACCTCTATCACGGCACGGTGGCGAGGAGCCTGCCCGCGATCCGGGCCGAGGGCCTGCGGCCGATGAACCGCCACCACGTCCACCTGTCGCCCGACCGCGAGACGGCCACGCGGGTGGGAGCCCGGCGGGGCAAGCCGGTGGTCCTGTCGGTGGACGCGGGGGCGATGCACGAGGCCGGACACGAGTTCCGCGTCAGCGCCAACGGGGTGTGGCTGGTGGACGGGGTGCCACCGGCGTTCCTCCGCTTCCCGGACTGACATCAGACTTTCGTCAGGGGTGGTCCTGGACGGTCGGCGGATCTTTTCCGGTCGGCTGATTCCTACCGTCGTCACCATGAAACCCAAGCTCATCGGCGCCCTCGCCGCGGCGACGGCGCTGATCGCCGCACTGTCCGCACCCTCAATCGCGCAGGCCGCGTCGAGCGCCGAGCTGACCCCCGCCGCCATCGACACCTACCTCGGCAAGGTCATGGAGACTACGGCTCTGCCGGGTATATCCGTCGTGGTCACCCACAACGACCGAGTGATCCACGCCGCCGGCTACGGTCAGGGCTCCGACGGCAAGCCCGTCACCGCCGACACCCCCATGCGGGTCGCTTCTCTCAGCAAGTCGTTCACCGCCATGGCCGTGCTGACGCTGGCCGACGCGGGCAAGATCCAACTGGACCAGCCGGTCGCCGAGCAGCTGCCCGGCTTCCACATGGCGGACCCGCGCGCCACGACGATCACCGTACGTCAGCTGCTCAACCAGACCTCCGGCCTGTCCGACACCACCGTCGACATCAGCGCGCTGGAGGAGACCACCTCCCTCACCCAGTACGTGGATCGGCTCAAGACCGGCACGCTCGCCACCGCCCCTGGCACCAAGTGGGCGTACTGCAACGTCAACTACGACCTGGCCGCCCGCCTGGTCGAGGTCGCCGGCGGCCAGAGCTTCGACGACTACCTGAAGCAGCACGTCTTCGCCCCGCTCGGCATGACCCACAGCGCCCTGCGACAGGAGCAGGTCCGGCCGTCGGACGGCTACAACTCGGTGTTCGGCGCCTGGATGGCTGGTCCCGAACTGCCCGGGTTCCTCGACGGCAGCGGCTCCGGCGGGGTCATCACCACCGCCGCCGACATGGGCGCCTGGCTGGTCAGCCAGAACGGCAAGGGCAAGCAGCTCGTCACACCCCAGAGCCTGCGGACCATGCACGCCCCGTCGAAGATCAGCGACTACGGCATGGGCTGGAGCCTCGACGGCGACACCAAGCTGTACGTGCACTCCGGCAACCTGTTCACCTATACCGCCGTCGAAGCGATCTCCCCCGAGACCGGCTACGGCTTCGCGGTCATGACCAACAGCGCGGCCCTCACCGACGACACGTACGCCGTCGCCACCGGTCTCTTCGCGATGACCCAGGGGCGGACGCCCGAGGTGCCCGGTGGTGGGCGGCAGACGTTCGAGCTGGTGCTCGGCCTCATCGGGCTGGCGGCCGTCGGGTTGGGCATCGTGGGCGTAGCGCGGTCACGACGCTGGGCGGCCAGGCGGGCCGGGCGTCCCGGGTGGCGAATCGCGTTGCGGATGCTACCGGTGCTGCTGCCGGTCGCAGTATTGGCGGCATATCCGGACATGATCTCGTTCATCTCGAACGGGCGGACGGTCACCTGGGCCCAGCTCACCTACTTCCCCGTGCCTCTCACGATCACCCTGACGGTCGCGGCGCTGGCAGGCGCGGCCACGACGGTGATGCGGCTCGTCCGGCTGCGGACACTACGGCGCTCGATAGGGTCTAGCAGGTGAGAAACGGGGCGATTCTGGCGGTTGTCGCGGGGATCAGCCTGGTCAACGGGCTGCACCTCGACTACATCCCGGTCTGGCGGCAGTTGCTGTTCGTGGTGGTGGCCGTGGTCGCCTACCTGCACGGCCGGCATCTTCCGGTACGCCGGGACTGGCTGGTCCTGGGGACGGTCGCGATACCCGGTGTCGTGGCGCTGGGGGTGGACCTCTGGGACGGTGTGGGCGCGCTGATGTCCCTGGGGCTGTTCGCGGTGCTGCCCTGGTTGGCGGGGCGGTTCCGGCGGCAGCAGGCGGAGCTGGTCGAGGCGGGACGGCAGCGCGTCGGTCAGTTGGAGCGGGAGCAGCAGTACACCGCCGAACGCGTCAAGCTCCATGAACGCGCTCGTATCGCCTCCGACATGCACGATTCGCTCGGCCACGAGCTGGCGCTGATCGCGCTGCGGGCCGGGGCCCTGGAGCTGGCCGCCGACATGAGCGAGGCGAACCGGGAGGCGGCCGCCCAACTGCGGGTCTCGGCGGTGACGGCCACCGACCGGTTGCGCCGTACCGTCGGCCTGCTGCGCGACTCGGGCAGCGCCACGACGGACCCACCGGACGAATCGATCGAGGCACTGGTCGAACGGGCTGTGCGGGCCGGCATGGCGGTGACCCTGCGTCGCGACGAACGGTCGGCGATCCTGCCGCCCCTGCTGGACCGGGCCGCGCACCGGGTGACGCAGGAGTCACTGACCAACGCCGCCCGCTACGCGCCCGGCGCCGAGGTCCAGGTCACCATCGAACACAACGCCGGTACGCTCACTGTCACCGTGACCAACGCACCCCCGCCCACAGAACCGGCCTTGGCCGACGACGACGCCAAGCGAGGGTCGGTGCCGGTGGGCGGCCGTGATGGTGGACGGCCCGTGCGGGTCGGTGACCACAGCGGTCGGCCGGTCCCGAGTCCCGGCGGTGGGGCGGTGCCCAACGGTGCTGGCGGTGGCACCGGGCTCGCGAGCCTGCGAGAACGGGTCCGGCTACTGGGCGGCACGCTGCAGGCCGGACCAACCGGCGCGGCCGCCCCGAACGTGGCGCCGCACATCGGTGGGTTCGCCGTGACGGCCCGGTTCCCCTGGCGGCCGTCCGACACAGGAGAAAGCGCATGATCCGAGTCCTACTGGCCGATGACGAGCCCATGGTCCGGGCAGGGGTCAGGTCGATCCTGGCCACCGACACCGGCATCGAGGTGGTCGCCGAGGCCGGTGACGGCCGGGAGGCCGTCGAGCTGGCCCTCGCGCACCGGCCGGACGTGGCGATGCTCGACATCCGCATGCCCCGCCTGGACGGCCTGGCCGCGGCGGCCGAATTGCGGGCCGTGCTGCCGGACGTGGCGGTGGTCATGCTGACCACGTTCGACGAGCGCGAGTACGTGGCCAGGGCGCTGCAGGAGGGCGCGGCCGGTTTCCTGCTCAAGGCCGCCGACCCGCGCGAGCTGATCATCGGCGTCCGGGCGGTCGCGGGCGGCGCGGCGTACCTGTCGCCACGCATCGCCCACCAGGTCATCGCCGAGCTGAACGACGGCCGGCTCACCCGCACCACCACAGCCCGCAAACGGACCGAATCCCTCACTCCGCGCGAACACGAGGTGCTGGCCCTCGTCGGCTGCGGCCTGTCCAACCAGGACATCGGCCGCGAGCTGTTCCTGTCGCAGGGCACGGTCAAGGCCCACGTCAGCGCCATCCTCCTGCGGCTGGAGGTGACCAACCGCGTCCAGGCCGCGATCATCGCCTACGAGGCGGGCCTGGTCACGGACTGAGGACATCCGAAGGCTCGTACGGCAGCAGACTCGGCGCGGTGTTGTGCACCTGCTGGAAGATGACCGACGTACGGAACCCGGCGATCTCCCGCCGCTTGCTGAGCCGGTCGAGCAGGAAGGCGTGCAGGTGGTCCAGGTCCTGGACCGCCACGTGCAGCAGGAAGTCGTCCCCACCCGCCAGGACGAACACGCTCAGCACCTCCGGCTGCTCGGCCGCCGACTGCTTGAACGTCTCGATGACCGTCCTGCTGAGCGGACGTACCTGGACGGAGACGAGCGCCTGGACGCTGCGGTTCAGTGCCGCCGGGGCGATGTCGGCGTGGTAGCCCCGGATGACCCCGCGCCGGGTCAGGGCGCGGACGCGTTCCAGACAGGTGGAGGGGGCGACGCCCAGCTGTCTGGCCAGTTCGCGGTTCGATTGCCGCGCATCCGTTTGAAGAAGCCGAATGATTCCCGAATCAAGTTCATCCACAGCGGCATTATCTCTTCGGAACCAGCCAAACGTTCGCCAGCAGGCGGGAAGCATCACGCATTCGACTAATTTCGGCTGCTATGTCGGAACAAACGAAAGGTCGCCTGAGTGCCGGACAGGGCACGGCGATGCTGCTGGGCGGGGTGCTCGGGCCGGGCATGCTGGTGCTGCCGCAACTGGCCGCCCAGGCCGCGGGCCCGGCGTCGATCCTGGCCTGGGTGGGCCTGCTGGTGCTGAGCGCACCGGTGGCGATCACGTTCGCCACGCTCGGCGCGCGCTACCCGAACGGCGGCGGGGTGGCCGCCTTCACCGGCCTCGCGTTCGGCGGCCGGGCCGCCGCGGTGGTCGGCTGGTGGTTCTACGGCGCGGTTCCGCTCGGCATCGTGGCCGGCGCGCAGGTGGGCGCGGTCTACGTCGCCGAGACCCTGGGCGTGGACCAGACCATCGCCGCCGCCACCCTGCTCGCCGCCGCCTTCCTCGCCAACGCCGCGGGCCTGCGCACCTCCGGGCGCCTCCAGGTGACCTTGGTACTCCTCCTGATCGCGCTCCTGGCGACAGCCGTCGTCACCGCTGCGCCACGCGCCAGCGCCGCGAATTTCACCCCATTCGCCCCGTACGGCATGGCAGGCGTGGTCTCCGCGGCCGGCGTGCTCTTCTTCGCCTTCGTCGGCTGGGAAGCCGCCACCCACCTGTCCGCGGAGATCGGCGACATCAGAAGGGCCACCACGGTGACCCTGCTCGTGATCTCCGTCCTCTACCTGAGCGTCTCCATCGCCTCGATCGCCGTCCTGGGCCGCCCGGCCCCCATGTCCGCCCTGCTGGAGACCGGCATTGGCGCCGCGGCCGGTCCGATCACGATGGCTGCGGCCATCGCCCTCACCTTCGGCGCCATCAACACCTACATAGCCGGCGCCGCCCGCCTGGGCGCGTCCATGGCCGGGAGCGGATCCCTGCCGTCCTGGTTCGGCAGAGGCGGCGCACCTGGACAGACCCCCTACCGCAGCCTGGCCCTGCTGGCCGCCCTGACCGGCCTGGTCATGCTGTTGCCGGCCGACCTCGACACCCTCATGCGGGCCACCTCGGCCTGCCTGGCCGCGGTGACCACGGCGGGAGTGGCCGCGGCCACCCGAATCCTGCCGCCGGGAACGCAGCGCAACACGGCCATCGCGGCGACCGCCCTGTCATGCATAGCCCTGGCCTGCTGCGGCACATACCTAGCAGTGCCGGCGGCTCTGTCCCTGATAGCCCTGCCGGTGGCAAAGCGGCAACGAGCGTAGGCCCGAAACCGGGTGCGGCGGGTGGCGGGCGACCCGGGCTTGCCGTAGAAGAAAGAGAAAGAGACCCCTCACCGAACGGAAGAGGGACGCGATGACCGACTACGCAAAGGCGAGAGAGCTCGGCGAGCAGGCCCGCGAGAAGGAGTGGACCCGCCCGAGCTTCGCGAAGCAGCTGTTCCTTGGAGACTTCCGCCTCGACCTGGTCTATCCCGCACCCACGCTGGCCGACGAGGCGACCAAGCGGGGGGAGGACTTCGTCAGAGCCGTCCGGCGGTATCTGGACACGCACGTCGATCCCGCCGCGATCGAGCGGACCGCGCAGGTGCCCGACGAGGTGGTCAAGGGACTGGCCGAGCTCGGGGCGTTCGGGATCACGATCAGTCAGGACTACGGCGGGCTGGGCCTGCCGTACCTGTACTACTGCCGCGCGCTCATGCTCGTCGGGTCCTACTGCCCGGCGCTGGCCACGCTGCTGTCGGCGCACCAGTCGATCGGGGTGCCGCAGCCGCTCAAGCTGTTCGGCACCGAGGAGCAGAAGCGGGAGTACCTTCCGAGGTGCGCGCGCGGCGAGGTGTCGGCGTTCCTGCTGACGGAGCCGGACGTGGGCTCCGACCCGGCGCGGCTGTCCACGACCGCCGTCAGGGACGGCGACGACTACGTGCTCGACGGCGTCAAGCTGTGGACGACGAACGGCGTAATCGCTGACCTGCTGGTCGTCATGGCCCGCACCGGCAAGAAGATCAGCGCGTTCGTGGTCGAGGCCGACTCGCCCGGCATCACGGTGAAACGGCGCAACGCGTTCATGGGGCTCAGGGGCATCGAGAACGGTGTCACCGAGTTCTCACAGGTCAGAGTGCCTGCCAAGAATCTCATCGGGCGTGAGGGCGAAGGGCTGAAGATCGCGCTCACCACGCTCAACACCGGGCGCCTGTCGCTGCCGGCCACCTGTGCGGGCAATGCCAAGTGGGCGGTGAAGATCGCTCGCGAGTGGAGCAACGCCCGGGTGCAGTGGGGCCGCAAGGTCGGTGAGCACGAGGCCGTCGCCACGAAGATCGCTTTCATCGCGGCCACCGCCTACGCCCTGGAGGCCGTCTGCGAGCTGACCAGCCGCATGGCCGACGACCAGCGCAACGACATCAGGATCGAGGCCGCGCTGGCCAAGCTCTACGCCTCCGAGCTGTCGTACCAGGTGCTCGACGAACTGGTCCAGATCAGGGGCGGGCGCGGCTACGAGACCGCCGAGTCGCTGGTCGCGCGGGGCGAACGCGGGGTGCCGGTCGAGCAGATGCTGCGCGACTCGCGGATCAACCGGATCTTCGAGGGCTCCTCCGAGATCATGCGGCTGCTGATCACCCGCGAGGCGGTCGACGCCCACCTGTCGGCGGCCGGGGAGCTGATCAACCCCGACGCGTCCAGGAAGGAACGCGCGCAGGCGCTGCGACAGGCCGGCCGCTTCTACGCCCGCTGGCTGCCGAGCCTGGTCGCGGGCAGCGGCAACCTGCCCGCCGGCTACGCCGAGTTCGGCCCGCTGGCCGCCCACCTGCGCTTCGTCGAGCGGACCAGCAGGAAACTGGCCCGGTCCACCTTCTACGGGATGTCCCGCTGGCAGGGGCGGCTCGAACACAAGCAGTCGTTCCTCGGCCGGATCATCGACATCGGGGCCGAACTGTTCGCGATGACGGCGGTCTGCGTCAAGGCCGAGGAGGACGCCCACGACCTGGGGCGGCGGCCGTACGAGCTGGCGGACACGTTCTGCCAGCAGGCGCGGCGCCGGGCGGAGGCGCTGTTCGCCAGGCTCTGGGACAACAGCGACAGCCAGGACACGCGCCTGGCCCGCTACGTCCTCGAAGGCCGTTACACCTTCGTCGAGGAGGGCATTCTCGACCCGTCCATCGAAGGGCCGTGGATCGGATCACCGCAGGGCGGGGAGAACGTACGGAGAAAGATCCTCTGACGCGCGGTCTAGACCGGTTGTGAGGTTTTTCGCGCCTGAGTGTTTTCAAACCGAGACCAACCGGTATAGACCAGACGCCAAATCGGGGCTTACTCTGACGCAAACGCGTTGAGCTGCGACTCACGCACCCTGCGGCTGGTACGGACCAGCAAGACCCGTCCGATGAGAAGGCGGTACTTTCGGTGAACATGAAACTTGTGGGCGGTGCCGCTCTCGGCTTGGCGACCGTGCTGGTCCTGTCCAGCTGCGGCTCGGGAGGCGATTCCGGGAGCACTCCGAAGGCCTCCGCCGGCGGCGCGGTGACGCTCAAGATGGTCGCCGCCGACTACGGCGACGGCCCGGGCAAGCCGAACTCGGGCGAGACGTTCTGGAAGGGCGTCGTGGACGAGTTCCAGGCGGCGAACCCGAACATCAAGGTCGACGTCCAGGTCATCAACTGGAACGACATCGACAAGCAGGTCGCCACCATGGTCCAGAACGGCCAGGTGCCCGACATCCTGCAGACCGGCGACTACTCCGGCTTCGTCAAGGACCAGCTCCTCTACAAGGTCGACGAGGTCCTGTCGCCCAACGTCTCCGGCGACATGCTGCAGAAGTTCGCCGACTTCGGCAAGGTCGACGGCGCCGCGTACGGCATCCCGTTCGTGTCCTCGGCCCGCGCCCTGTTCTACAACAAGGACCTGTTCAAGAAGGCCGGCATCGCCGAGCCGCCCAAGACCTGGGACGAGCTCAAGGCCGACGCCGAGAAGCTGAAGAAGGCCGGCGTCAGCCAGCCCTTCGGCCTCCCGCTCGGGCAGGAGGAGGCCCAGGCCGAGTCGTTCCTGTGGATGCTCGGCAACGGCGGCGGCTACAAGGACGCCTCCGGCAAGTGGGCGATCAACTCCCCGCAGAACGTCGAGACGTTCAACTACGTGAAGGGCCTGGTCAACGCCGGCCTGACCACCCCGAACCCGGGCACCAAGGACCGTAAGACCGTCTGGGAGGACTTCGGCGCCGGCAAGGTCGGCATGGTCAACGGCGGCCCCATGTCCATCCCGATCTTCGACGCGGCCGGGCTGAAGAACTACGGCGTCGCGCCGATCCCCGGCAAGTCCGGCCCGCTCGACACCACGCTCGGCGTCATGGACTGGATCATGGCGTTCAACAAGAACGGCCACGCCGCCGAGATCAAGAAGTTCTTCGACTTCTTCTACACCGGCAGCGCCGCGCAGAAGATCAGCGACACCTACAAGCTGCTGCCCGTGACCAACGGCGGCATCCAGAAGCTGTCGGGCGACGAGAAGCTCAAGCCGTTCCTCGACGCGCTGCCCAACGCCAGCTTCTACCCGTTCCAGGACCCGAAGTGGGCCGAGGTCAACCCGGCGATCAAGCAGACCATCGGCGGGGCCGTCAAGGACGACCCGGCCAAGGTGCTCGGCGAACTCCAGAAGACCGCCGAGGGCAGCTGACCCTTCGGGGGCCCGTACGGCCGGCGCTCCGCGTCCAGAGCGCTGGCCGTACCGTTATGGAAGGTTCCGCATGAAAAGGTTGCGCGCCCTGGAGCCCCTAGCCTGGGTCGGGCCTGCTGTCGTACTGATCGCCCTGGTCGTGCTCTGGCCGGTGGTCGAGATGATCCGCTCGTCGTTCCTGAAGATCAGCCGGTTCGGTGTGGTCCAGGGCGGGAACGGCGTGGCGAACTACGAAAAACTGTTCGGTGAGAAGGACTTCGCCGACATCATGGTCCGCAGCGTGATCTGGGTGGTCGCGGTCGTCGCCCTGACCGTGCTGATCTCGCTGGCCCTGGCCCAGCTCTTCAACCAGCGTTTCCCCGGCCGTAAAGTTGCCCGCTGGGCGCTGATCGCGCCGTGGGCGGCCTCGGTGCTGATGACGGCGATCATCTTCAAGTGGATGCTCGACCCGGAGGTCGGCGTCATCAACCAGATCAGGCTCAAGCTCGGCCTGATCGACGCGATGGGCGGCGCCTCGGCCGACCAGCTCGGCGACGCCTCGACGGCGATGCCGTGGCTGATATTCGTCGCGGTGTTCGTGTCGGTGCCGTTCACCACGTACGCGCTGCTGGCCGGTCTGGCGACCATTCCCAACGACGTCTACGAGGCGGCCAAGATGGACGGCGCCACCCGGCTGCGGACGTACTGGTCGATCACCCTGCCGCTGCTCCGGCCCGCCCTGACCGTCGCCGCGCTGATCAACGTCATGAACGTCTTCAACAGCTTCCCGATCATCTGGGCGATGACCCACGGCCAGCCCGGATATTCGACGGCGACCTCGACGATCCTGATGTTCATCCTCAAGGGCTCCAACATCGGCGAATCCGCCGCCATGTCGGTCGTCAACTTCGGCATGGTGATCATCCTGACCGCCATCTTCCTCAAGGTGTCCCGCTGGAACAAGGAGGTGGCGTGATGGCCGTCAAGACGGCGCCGACGCTGGCCACGCACCACCACGCCAAGCCCCACCGTGCCCCTGCACGCCGGATGCCCAAGCTCAAGACCGTGGTCATCGCGGGCAGCGCGTACGTGATCGCGCTCATCTTCCTGTTCCCGTACCTGGTGATGCTGCTCACCTCGCTGCGTCCCCAGGAGACGCTGCGCGACGTGACGTTCTTCCCGACGCAGTGGGAGTGGTCGAACCTGGCCAACTTCTGGACCAGCGGCCTGGCCGGGAACCTCATGGTCACGCTCAAGGTGGCGGCGGGTTCGACCGTTCTGGTGCTGCTGGTGGCGCTGCCGGCCGCGTACTACTCGGCCCGGCACAACTTCAGGGGGCGTACGGCGTTCCTGATCCTGGTGCTGATCACCCAGATGTTCCAGCCGACGGCCATGCTGGTGGGCATCTACCGGGAGTTCTACCAGTTCGGGCTGGTGGACTCGATCTGGTCGCTGATCCTGGTCAACGGCGGGTTCAACCTGGCGTTCGCGGTGTGGATCCTGAACGCGTACTTCTCCTCGATCCCGCGTGAGCTGGAGGAGGCGGCGTTCATCGACGGCAACGGGCGGTTCGGGGCGTTGTTCCGGATCACGCTGCCGCTGGCCATGCCCGGGGTCATCACCGCGCTGATCTTCACCTTCATCGCCGCGTGGAACGAGTTCGTGGTGGCGCTGACGCTGACCACGACCCCGGCGAACCAGCCGCTGACGGTGGCGCTCAACTCGTTCATCGGTCAATACCAGGTGGACTGGCAGAACCTCTTCGCCGGTTCGGTGATCGCCACCATCCCCGTGATCATCCTCTTCGCTCTGATCGAGCGAAAGGTGGTGGGAGGTCTGACGGCGGGCTCCATCAAATAACCCGCCACGACAGCCATCCCCGCCCGGGCCCTCCTCCACCGGCCCGGGCCCCTCAGCCGCCCCGCTCGCCGGTGGCGGCTGAGGTGGTTTCTACTGGGGTACGCGGGCGACGCAGAAGACGGTCTGGCCGAAGGGAGGCCGGATGAAGCGCTCGATGAGACGCGTGGCCGGGACCACCGTCCGGTCGTAGATCTTCACGAGTCGCGGATCCGGGTAGCCCACGCCGCCCCGGCGCACGGCCGCCCACCAGGCGATGCCGCCCAGGAAGTTGATCGGCTTCAGCACCTCGGCGTCCAGCCCCGCCTTGGCGACCGTCGCGCCCAGGGTCTTGGGGGTGTAGCGCTGGACGTGCCCGACCTTGCGGTCGAAGTCTCCATAAAGCTGCATGTAGCCGGGCACCCAGATGATGATCCGCCCGCCGGGCTGCGTGACCCTGGCCAGCGAACGCAGCGCCTCGGCGTCCTCCTCGATGTGCTCCAGGACGTTCATCAGCACGACGGTGTCGACCTTGTCCTCAAGCGGGATGTCGGTCGGCAGCCCGAACTGCAGCACGCTGATGTCGTCGCGTCCCTCGAAGCGCTTGCCGAGCTGCTCGACGCAGTAGGGGTCGAAGTCGCTCACCACGAGCCGGTCAAGACGCGGCAGGAACTGCTCGGCGAAATGTCCCAGCCCAGAGCCGATCTCCAGCATCGAACGACCGACATGCGGGGCGACCATGTCGAACTCGTACTGCCGATAGTTCTTGGCCTCGTCCCCACCTAGGTGGTTCTCCAGGGCCTCGTCGCCGGCCGCCGGTTGTACTACACGGTCATACCCAGAAGACATAGTGCCGTTCCTTCGAAGGGCTCATGGATTTGCCCGAGTCTAATGCCCCAGCAGCGCCGATGGTCACCTGATGCGCCAACCGCCCTTCCCACAACCCCCATAAATGCGGTGAAATCTGACTCATTCATGGACGACGACGAGGCGATAAGCCGCTCGCTCGCCGGTGACCTGTCCGCCTACGAGGCGCTGGTCGCCCGCTACAGCGCGCTCGCGCACCGCACCGCCGCGATGCTCGGAGCGGGGGACGAGGCCGAGGACGTGGTGCAGGAGGCGTTCGTCAAGGCGTTCAGGCATTTATCGTCCTTCCGTAGGGACGCCCCTTTCCGGCCGTGGCTGCTGCGGATCGTGGCCAACGAGACGCACAACCTCACCCGGTCGCGCGGGCGTAGATCCGAGCTCGCCGTACGTCTCGGCGCCACGGCCGACGTCACGGCCCCCGACGACCCGGCGGGCTCGGCCATCGCCACGGACCGGCGCGCCCGCCTGCTGGAGGCGGTACGCCACCTGCCCGAACGGGAACGTCAGGCGGTCGTCTGCCGGTACTTCTTGCAGCTGACGGAAGCGGAAACCGCCCAGGTGCTCGACTGGCCGCTCGGCACCGTCAAGTCCTGTACTCATCGCGGCCTCGCGAGGCTCAGGGAGGAGGTGGGCAGTGAGCTCGCATGACCCCTTCGACGACCTGGCCGCCGAACTCACGGCCCTCGCCGACTTCCTTGACGTGCCCAGCTCACCTCCGGCCGACGTGGCGGCAGCCGTCCGCGCCCGCCTGGAGCCCACCCAAGCCACGCCTACGACTCGTGAGACGTCCCCCAAGGCGACTCCTGAGGCGTCCCTTGAGGCCGCCCCTGAGGCTGAGGCGTCCCCTGAGGCCGCCCCCGAGGCTGAGGAGGCCTCCGAGGAGCGCCCTGAGGCGCCCGGTGTGCCCGACACCAGGCGGCACCCCCCGGCGCCGGGTCGGCGGGACGATGAGCGGCGGCCTCCGGCGCAACGTAGGCGGCGCGCCAGATGGCAGATCGTGACAGCCATCGTCCTGGCCGTCATAGCCATCACGGCCGCCACCCCCCAGGGCCGAGCCGCTGTGCGGGCGATCCTCCACTACGCGGGCATCGAGCTGCGCGTGGGCGACTCCACCCCCGAGCCCGTCATCACCCCCACCACCCTGCCGGGCGAGCACGCGGTGGCCCCGGCAGATCTCGCCGAACAGGTGAAGTTCCCCATCAAGACCCCCACCGCGCTTGGCACCCCCGAGCGCGCCACGGTGAGCGACAACGGCCGCGTGGCGTCGATGTTCTGGCCGGGCGGCATCCGCCTGGACCAGTTCGACGGCACGCCCAGCCCGTACTTCTTCAAAACCATGGGCCCACCCTGGCCCGAGGACATCCAGGTCGCGGGCGTCACCGCCTGGTGGCTCGGCGGCTCGCACCCCCTCGGCTACATCAAGCGCGAGGACGGCACGTCGGTCCCCCTGCGCCAGGCCGAACCCACCCTCATCTGGCAGTCCGGCACCACCGGCTACCGCCTGGAAGGAGCCGGCACCAAGGAGCGCGCCGCCGAAATAGCCGCCTCACTCCGGTGAGGCCAGCCAATCGTCGATCTCCTTCAGCAGCTCCTTACGCACATCCTCCGGCGCCGTGGACGCCTTGATCGACTGCCGCGCCAGCTCGGCGATCTCCGCGTCGCCGAAGCCGTAGGCCTCCCGCGCCAGCTCGTACTGCCGCAACAACCGCGCCCCGAACAGCAGCGGGTCGTCGGCCCCCAACGCGATCGGCACCCCCGCGTCGAACAGCCTGCGCAACGGCACGTCCGCCACCCGCTCGACGACCCCCAGACCCACGTTGGAGGTCGGGCACACCTCGCAGCAGATCTGCCGCTCGGCCAGCCGTTCCATCAGCCACGGGTCCTCCGCCGCCCGCACCCCGTGCCCGACGCGATCCGCGCCGAGGTCGTCCACGCACTGCGCGACGCTCCGGGGCCCGAGCAGCTCACCCCCATGCGGTACGGCCAGGAGCCCGGCGCGCTTGGCGATGCGGAACGCCCGCTCGAACTCCCGGGCCGCACCGCGACGCTCGTCGTTCGACAGCCCGAACCCGACGACCCCCTTGTCCAGGTATTGCGCCGCGAGCCTGGCCAGCGTGTTGGCGTCGAGCGGGTGCTTGGTGCGATTGGCCGCCACGACCACCGCGATCCCGATGTCCGACCGGGCGGCGGCCTGGGCGGCGGCGTCCAGCATGAGTTCCAGAGTCGCCGTCAACCCGCCGAACTGCGGCGCGAACCCCGACGGGTCCACCTGGATCTCCAGCCACCGCGACCCGGCCGCCGCCTCGTCCTCGGCCGTCTCCCGCACCAGCCGGTAGACGTGCTCCGGCCGCCACAGCACCGACCTGGCGATGTCGTACAGTCGCTGGAACCTGAACCAGCCGCGCTCGTCGGTGGCGTGCAGCTGGGGCGGCCAGTCCTGCTCCAGTGCGTCGGGCAGGTGCAGGCCCTGTTCGCGAGCCAGCTCGATCAGCGTCGTATGCCGCATCGAGCCGGTGAAGTGCAGGTGGAGATGAGCCTTGGGCAGCAGGTCAAGCGGGCGTGGCATTTCCATATCTTGCCACTCAACCTGTCCGGGCGTTCGCGCGTTGGGAGGGGCGAAAGGGGACCCCGCTCATGACGGATGAAGACGAAACGGCATTCGACGAGTTCCTTGCCGCCCGCAGCACATCGTTGTTACGCACCGCGATCCTGGTCTGCGGAGCCACCCACCACGACGCCGAGGACCTGGTCCAGCACGCTCTGGAGAAGGTCTACCGGCACTGGCGGCGGATCCGGCACGACAACCCCGAGGCGTACGCGCGGAAGGTCGTCGTGAACGCGGCGATCAGCCGGGCGCGGCGGCGGCGCGTCGTACAGGAGATCACGTTCGCCCGGCCGCCCGACACCGCCGCGAACTCCCCCGACCTGGACCTGCGCGACACGCTCATCGAGGAGCTGCGCAGGCTGCCGCCGAAGATGCGGGCGGTGATCGTCCTGCGCTACTGGGAGGACCAGTCGGAGGCGGTCACCGCGTCGCTGCTCGGCTGCTCGCTCGGCACGGTGAAGAGCCAGGCGGCCCGGGGCCTCGCCAAGATCCGCGAACGCATGACCGTCGCAGAAGGAGCGATCCGATGAAGGTTGAAGACGCCCTGGCCGAGGCCATGGCCGCGCACGTCGCCGACGTTCAGGCCACACCGTCACTGGGCCGGGACGTGCGCCGCCGCCACCGCGCGCACGTGATCAGAATCCGTACGGCCGGCGCCGCCCTCGCCACCGCGCTGGTCGCCGTGACCGTACCGGCGATGCTGAACTCGGCGGAACCCGCCAAGACCCAGCACACCGCCACCGGCCCGGACCGGGCCGTGGTGGACGCGGTGATCGTCCCGGAGGTCAGGGACATGCCCGTCGCCAAGGCGATCGAGACGCTGAAGCAGGCCGGACTGGTCGTCGAGGACCCGGAGACGGCCACCGCCAAGGGTCTGGTTCAGGTGCAGGACCCCGCTGCGGGCCAGGAAGTGGCGAAGGGGACGAACGTGCGGCTCACCGTCGCCCTGGCGTCGTCGATGCCGCAGGATCTCGGCGACCTGGGCGACGGCAGGAAGTTCGGCGGCATCCACGTCGGCTACCTCCCCGACGGGCTCGAATGGGGCAGGTGGTCGGGCAAGAACGGCTTCGGCAAGACGAGCTATACGACCACTTTCAAGGAGCCTGGGCAGGAAGAGGGCCTCTACGCCTTTCAGGTGGTCGTGTTCGTGGATGAGGCGAGCAAGCAGATCGCGCAGCAGTTGGCGAGGTACCCCAGCGAGGGCGCCGAAACCACCGACATCGGTGGTAAGCGGGCCTACCTGACGAAGGTCACCGAAGGCGGTGAAGTCGCCGCCGAGGGCGACAACGTCTCGACGAGCACCATCGGCTGGACACTGCGCAAGGGGCTGGCGGTCGAGGTGTACATCAGCCCGGACTATGCGAAAAAGGTCGACGCACGGGTCGAGCTGAAGAAGATCGCCGAAGGGATCGAACCCGTCAAGTGAACGGGGGGTACGGGTGAGATCAGACCGGGGATCTACCGTGCATGATGCCGGAGGGCGGGACCAGCGGTCAGGCGCTGCGCGCGATGCTGGCGTTCCTGGCGCTCGGGGTCGCTGCCTCGATCATCTATGGGCTGTTCTCCTCCGGATTCGGGCAGGTGCATCCCGTACCGGTGGGGGCGCCCCCACCGGTACGGACCGACGGGCCTTCGCCGGTCGCGGGTGGGGCGACTGCCCCGGCACCCGCACCGGCGCCCGTCCGGGGGGTGACCGTCACCGCTTCCAGCGCGTCGGCCCGGATCGCGGTGGTCTCGAACGACTTCTGGCTCACCTACCTGCCCGCCGGGCTGGATCGCGCCGACGGGGGAGCGATCGAACCCGACCAGGGCGCCTGGGCCAGATTCGCCCCCAAGACGAAGCCGGGCGGGTACGTCGAGGTACGGGTCGAGCACGGCCCGGTGGCCGCCGACTGGCTCACCTACCAGCGGCGGATCTCGCTGCGAACCCCCAGGGACACCACCGTCCGCGGTAGACCCGCCCTGGTCGGCAGGTATCCCGGGGGCGGCCTGATGATCGTCTGGCTGGAGCGCACGGGCACCGGAGCCTGGATCCGGGTCAGCGAGTCCTTGAGTGACGAACTCCTTCGTGTTGCCGCCTCGGTCAAGGCTCCTGTAGGAGACTAGGGACCTTTTCTGCGGTATTTCACTCGAAGTCATGGGGGGCTGATGCGACGCCTGGCAGCGGTCTTCCTCGTGTTCGCGCTGACCGCGTGCGGCGGACCCGCCGTGCCGGAGGCGGATCAGGAGGCGGACACGGTCACACCGGAGCCAAGCCGGGCCGAGCTGACGAACACGTCTCTGACCTGCGATTCCGGAGAGCTCGACATCGTGAACCTGCCCGCGGGGGTGGAACGCGCGGGCACGTTCGCGCGGGTGAAGTCACTGCGCGAGCAGCTCAAGGTGAAGGGCGTGCGATGGCGCAGGAACGACGAGGAACTGCTCGTCGCCGTGGTGTGCGGGGTGCATGGCGCCGAGCGGTTCGCCACGCTGGTCAGCCGGTCGAGCCTGGGCGCGTACCACGGCAAGCCCGCCCTGCGCTGGCGTACGCGGGGCGGGCTGAGCAACTTCATGTGGCTGGAAAGGCCGGGCACCGCGGTCTACATCGGCGCCACGCCCGGACTGGCCCGCGATATCGAGAAGGTGGCCGCGGGAGTCGGCTGACCCTCGCGGCCTGGGCCTCCGATGAGCGGTCCGGTCAGTGGGCTTCGGCGAGGAGCTTGGCCAGGCGGCTGACGCCCTCCGCCAGGTCGTCGTCCCCCAGGGCGTACGAAAGTCGGAAATATCCGGGCGTGCCGAACGCCTCGCCCGGAACCACCGCCACCTCCGCCTCCTCCAGGATCAGCTCGGCCAGCTCGGCCGACGACTGCGGCCGACGGCCGCGCAGCTCCTTGCCGATCAGCTCCTTGACCGAGGGGTACACGTAGAACGCCCCCTTCGGCTCCGGGCAGAGCACGCCCGGGATCTCGTTGAGCATCCGGACCATCGTCCGGCGGCGGCGGTCGAAGGCCTCACGCATCTCCGCCACGGCCGACAGGTCGCCGGAGACGGCGGCCAGAGCGGCCATCTGGGACACGTTCGAGACGTTGGACGTGGCGTGCGACTGGAGGTTCGTCGCGGCCTTGACCACGTCGGACGGGCCGATCAGCCAGCCCACCCGCCAGCCCGTCATGGCGTACGTCTTGGCCACGCCGTTGAGGATGACGACCCGGTCGCCCAGCTCGGGGACGGCCGTGGCGATGCTGGTGAACTCCGTTCCGTCGTACACGAGATGCTCGTAGATCTCGTCGGTGACGACCCAGAGGCCGTTGGCGGCGGCCCAGCGGCCGATCGCCTCCGTCTGCTCGCGTGAGTAGACGGCGCCCGTCGGGTTGGACGGCGAGACGAACAGCAGGACCTTGGTGCGCTCGGTGCGGGCCGCTTCGAGCTGTTCGACACTCGCGAGGTAGCCGGTCGTCTCGTCCGTGACGACGTCGACCTGGACGCCGCCGGCCAGCTTGATCGCCTCGGGGTAGGTCGTCCAGTAGGGAGCGACCACCAGGACCTCGTCGCCCGGGTCGAGCAGTGTGGCGAACGCCTGGTAGACGGCCTGCTTGCCGCCGTTCGTGACCAGGACCTGCGACGCTTCGACCTGGTAGCCCGAGTCGCGCAGCGTCTTGGCGGCGATCGCCTTCTTGAGCTCGGGCAGGCCGCCGGCCGGGGTGTACTTGTGGAAGCGGGGGTCGTGCGCCGCGGCGACCGCCGCCTCGACGATGTAGTCCGGCGTCGGGAAGTCGGGCTCACCGGCGCCGAAGCCGATGACCGGGCGGCCGGCCGCCTTCATCGCCTTCGCCTTGGCGTCCACGGCGAGCGTGGCGGATTCGGAAATCGCGGAAATTCGGGTGGAGATTCGAGGTCGGGTGGACATGGGTCCATGCTGTCATGAGCCCCGTGACCTGGGCGATCGACTTTTGGTTCGACGTAGTGGGCATAACCCCGATACACTTTCGCCTGGTCGTGCCGCCGCATGTCGACGTGCGGTTCGGTCCAGGCAGTGAGCTGATCAGGGTAGTGTGGTTGGCGACATAGGGCACTGGCGCAATTGGTAGCGCACCGGTCTCCAAAACCGGCGGTTGGGGGTTCGAGTCCCTCGTGCCCTGCGAGTGCGGTCCGCGCAATGGCGTGTAAGCGCGCCGCAAACTGCGTTGGATACGACAGATTCAGGTGAGGACTGTGGCGATCGACACGCGCGGCGAGACCGCAGGCAAGCCTAGTGGCGAGAAGAAGACGCGCACCTCGCCGGCTCTTTTCTACCGGCAGGTAGTCACCGAGCTGCGTAAGGTCATCTGGCCGACACGCAAGGATCTCATCACTTACACCACGGTCGTTCTGGTATTCGTTCTGATCATGGTTGGGATCGTGTACGGGCTCGACGCCGCGCTCGGCTGGGCCGTCCTCCGCGTCTTCGGCGGATCCTGATCCGGACACCGCCGGTTTCGGCCGACGGGGTCGCCATTCGATTCGACGAAAGAGGAAAAGTCACCGTGTCCGAGTCTTCAGTGCCGGCAGACGAGTCCCGCGAGGAGTGGGACACCGAGCCGGAAGAGGCCGCCGAGGCCGCTGAGGAGACCGTCGACGAGTTCGACGCCGACGTCGCGGACAGCGACGAGAGCGACGATGACGAGGTCGCCGACGAGGCTCCCGCCGTCGACGAAGACGGTGACATCCTGCCTGACGTCGACCCGGTCGAAGAGTTCAAGCGCTCACTCCGTGGTCAGCTCGGCGAGTGGTACGTGATCCACTCCTACGCCGGCTACGAGAACCGGGTGAAGTCCAACATCGAGAGCCGCAACGTGTCTCTCAACATGGAGGACTACATCTTCCAGGTCGAGGTGCCGACGCACACCGTCCAGGAGTTCAAGAGCGGCAAGAAGGTGCCGGTCAAGGAGCGGGTGCTGCCCGGCTACGTGCTGGTGCGCATGGAGCTGACCGACGAGTCCTGGGCCGCCGTGCGCAACACGCCCGGTGTGACCGGCTTCGTGGGCCTGTCCAACAAGCCGAGCCCGCTCAACCTCGACGAGGTCGCCAAGCTGCTGGCGCCCGAGCCGACCGAGGAGAGCAAGAAGTCCTCGGCCAAGACCAGCACAGGACCGACCGTCGAGTTCGAGATCGGCGAGTCCGTCACGGTCATGGACGGCCCGTTCGCCACCCTGCCCGCCTCGGTCAGCGAGATCAGCCCCGAGTCGCAGAAGCTCAAGGTGCTCGTCTCGATCTTCGGTCGTGAGACTCCGGTCGAGCTGTCGTTCAACCAGGTCTCGAAGATCTAAGACGATCACGTAAGCTGATATGTCGTCCCCACACGCGTGGACGGTGACCCCTGTGTTCTGGGGTCCGCACGCCCGTGGGGGTTTGCAACACCATTCTCAGGACCCGGAGAAGGATCATGCCTCCAAAGAAGAAAATCGCGGCGCTGGTAAAGGTGCAGCTGCCCGCTGGCCAGGCCACGCCCGCGCCGCCGGTCGGTACCGCCCTCGGCCCGCACGGCGTCAACATCATGGACTTCGTCAAGCAGTACAACGCTGCCACGGAGTCCCAGCGGGGCAACATCATCCCCGTTGAGATCACGATCTTCGAAGACCGCAGCTTCACCTTCATCACGAAGACGCCCCCGGCGCCCGAGCTGATCAAGAAGGCTCTGGGTCTCGACAAGGGCAGCCCGACCCCGCACAAGGAGAAGGTCGGCAAGCTCAGCCGCGAGCAGCTCCGCAGCATCGCCGAGACCAAGATGCCGGACCTCAACGCCAACGACATCGCCGCGGCCGAGAAGATCATCGCCGGCACCGCCCGGTCGATGGGCATCACCGTCGCCGACTAAGACCTTCCCGATCCGCGGGAGGGCCAGCACCTTGGCCCACACCGCGATCCGTGGGAGAGCCGGTTTCCGGCTCCAACCCGCACCCGATCAGTGGGAGGGCCGTACACCGGCCCGCACACCACAAGGAGACAGACATGAAGCGCAGCAAGGCGCACAAGGACGCGTCGGCCAAGGTCGACCACGACAAGCTCTACGCCCCCGTCGAGGCCGCGAAGCTGGCCAAGGAGACGTCCACCACCAAGTTCGACGCCACCGTCGAAGTGGCGCTGCGACTGGGCGTCGACCCTCGCAAGGCCGACCAGATCGTGCGCGGCACGGTCAACCTCCCGCACGGCACCGGCAAGACCGCCCGGGTCCTGGTCTTCGCCACCGGTGACCGTGCCGAGGCGGCCCGCGAGGCGGGCGCCGACATCATCGGCGCCGACGAGCTCATCGACGAGATCGCCAAGGGCAACCGGCTCAACGAGTTCGACGCCGTTGTGGCCACCCCTGACCTCATGGGCAAGGTCGGCCGTCTGGGCCGTGTCCTCGGCCCGCGTGGCCTCATGCCCAACCCCAAGACCGGCACCGTGACGCCCGACGTGGCCAAGGCTGTGACCGAGATCAAGGGCGGCAAGATCGAGTTCCGTACGGACCGGCAGGCCAACCTGCACTTCATCATCGGCAAGACGTCGTTCAACGAGCGCCAGCTCATCGAGAACTACGCCGCCGCCCTTGACGAGGTGCTCCGGCTCAAGCCGTCGGCTGCCAAGGGTCGTTACCTGAAGAAGGTCACCTTCTCCACGACCATGGGCCCCGGCGTCCCCGTCGACCCCAACCTCACGCGCGGCCTGACCGCCGACCTGGACGCGTAGCGAACCCCGACCGCCAGAAGCCCCGCTTCCGGCGCTCATCGCACCACCTGGCCCTCGCCGACTTCGGCGGGGGCTTGTTGCGTTCCCGGGCTCGCTTCGGACGGTTGGCGGCCACAAGCGCCCGCTGTTCGTCGCGTCCTCCGCTGCGGCGCGTTGCCCATGGGGGCGTCCGCTGCGCGCAGAGTCGTGCGGCCGGTAGGTAGCGCCGCCCTCATGGGAGCCTCCGCGCGTGCGGACATTGTGCGCCCCGCGGATGTCGTCGGATGCGGCGCGCTCCTACGAGTAGCCTCCGCCGTGGCGTGCGCTCGTTCGGTCGCCGCGCTACCGTCGACATCCGCAGGAGCCTCGCGGGCGGTCTCCGTCGCGGTGCTTCCCTGTCTTTCGCTGTCGCGTGTTGCCTCCACTGAGGCGTGACTCCTTGGGAGCTCTTCGGTGGCGTGCGTTTCGCGTGGATGGCGCCCATGGGCGCGCCCGCGTCGGTCATGCGGCCCACCGGTGTTGGCGCGCCTCACGGGGGCCTCGTGGGGCCTCTGTCGCGGTGCTTTCGTGGGCGGTCTTTTCGATGTTGCGGCCTGCCTCCGTTGCGGCGTGTGCCTTCTGGTGAGCGCGATCCGGTACGGCTGGCAGGGGAAACCGGGGGATGAGTACCGCATGCGGTGACGTACCGGAAAGAAAGATCAGAGCACCGCGCAAAGACAGACGCCGAGGCAGAGAGCATGTTGATCCGAGAGGGAAAGCGGGTCGGGGAAGACCCTGGGTTTTCCCTGAAAAGTCAGGGGAAGACGGCAAATCGGGTCACCGACACGTAGGGTCAAAACATGCTGAAGCGCAGAATTTCTCTCGCTACCGCCGCGGCCGGTGCCGCTCTGGTCGCGGTAACGGTTGCCGGTTGTGGAACGAACGCGCAGCCCATCCAGGTCAACCTGGCCGCGTCCGAAGTACTCACGCAGGCCGCGCAGAAGACCGCGGAGGTCACCAGCTACACCGTCGACGCCGTCGTCGACGTCAAACACCCCCAAGAGGGGAGCGGCAGGGTGCAGGGGCGGATGCTCTACCAGAGCAAGCCGCAGCTGGCCGTCGACCTCACACTCGACACCATCGACATGGGCGACAAGAGTCTGCCCGGCGGAGCGCGAGCCGTGCTCCAGGGCGACGCCGTCTACGTCAAGGTCGAGGCGCTCAAGCAGCTCGTCGGCGCGACGAAGCCGTGGATCAAGGTGCCGCTGACCGAGGTCGGCGGCCCCGGTGAGATCAAGACGTACCTCGACCAGATCCAGCAGTTCGACCTGGCGGCGGTCACCAAGATGGTGACGGCCTCCAAGGACGTCAAGGCGGCCGGCAACGAGACTGTCGGCGGCGTGGACACCACCCACTACAGCGGGACGTTCCCGGTGGACGCGGCGGTGCAGCAGTTGCCGGCTGACAAGCAGGAAGCCGCCCGCTCGAACCTGGCCGAGCTCAAGGACATCAAGTTCGACATCTGGGTCGGCAGCGATGGCCTGCCGCGCAAGGTCGCGCTGAACGGTGCCAAGGAAGGCGCCACGATGGACGCCACCCTGCTTTTCAAGGGGTTCAACGAGGCCGTCAACATCCAGACGCCGCCCGCCGACCAGATCGGTGAGCTGCCGAAGAACGTCTCCAACTAAGGACGATCGCTGAGCGGCGCCGCCTGAGTGCGGCGCCGAAAGCGTCGCCGACCGAGAGCGATTTGGAAACTCGGCGACCAGGACGTACTCTGGTCGTTGCCGAAGACCGCCGGTTGTCGTCAGGTTCTCAAGACCTGGTGACCGAAGGATCCACAGTCTGTGGACGGCCCGCGCAGGTGTGATACGAGTTTCCTACACGGTCTTTTCCGTGTGTGAGCCCCGTGTGCGCCCTGCGCCCGGGGCCGTTCTCATTTCTGGGCCTTCACCGGTGGCACATCTGGAAGGAGGCCCATGGCGAGGGCGGATAAGGCGACAGCAGTTGCCGAGCTCAGGAGCGAGTTCGAAGGCAGCGCTGCGGCCGTTCTGACCGAGTACCGCGGTCTCACCGTCGCGCAGCTCAAGCAGCTGCGTGTTTCTCTTGGTGAGAATGCGAAGTTCGCCGTGGCGAAGAACACCCTGACCAAGATCGCGGCCACGGAGGCCGGTTTCGCGGGTCTTGACGACCTGCTCGCCGGTCCGACCGCGATCGCCTTCGTCAACGGCGACGTTGTCGAGGCAGCCAAGGGTCTGCGTGACTTCGCCAAGGCCAATCCCCTTCTGGTGATCAAGGGCGGCGTCCTTGACGGCAAGAGGCTGGACGCTACAGAGATCACCAGGCTCGCCGACCTCGAGTCCCGCGAGGTTCTCCTCGCGAAGCTGGCCGGCGCCATCAAGGCGAAGCAGAGTTCTGCCGCCGCGATGTTCGCCGCGCTGCCCACCAACATGGCCCAGCTGGCCGACGCCCTTCGCGCCAAGCGCGAAGAGGCGGGCGAGTAGTACGGGGATTGCCGCAAATCCCGCGGTCCCGTTCCTAGTTATCGCAAGATCCATACGGAGGAAACCATCATGGCGAAGCTCAGCACCGACGAGCTGCTCGACGCGTTCAAGGAGATGACCCTCCTCGAGCTTTCCGAGTTCGTGAAGCAGTTCGAGGAAGTGTTCGACGTCAAGGCTGCCGCCCCCGTCGCGGTTGCCGCCGCCCCCGCCGCCGGTGGTGGCGAGGCCGCCGCCGTTGAGGAGCAGGACGAGTTCGACGTCATCCTCGAGGCTGCCGGCGACAAGAAGATCCAGGTCATCAAGGAGATCCGCGCCCTGACGTCCCTGGGCCTCAAGGAGGCCAAGGACCTGGTCGACGGTGCTCCCAAGAACGTCTTCGACGGCAAGGTCAACAAGGAGCAGGCGGAGAAGGCCAAGGCTGCCCTTGAGGGCGCCGGCGCCAGCGTCACCGTCAAGTAACACTTTCGAGGCATATCACTCGAAGAGCATTACCGAATCGCCCGCTGTGGCGTTTCACCCCCAGAAGGGGCGGCTGCACCCAGGTGCCGGGTGCGCCGCCTCTTTTGTGTTTTCTGCCTGGCCGGCGCCTGGCGTACAGAGCTCACGAGATTCTCATGGTCGTCTCATCGCAGGGCGAGAGGCCGTGTTTAGCGTTCGAGTGTGTTCAAGGATGTGCGTGTCAGAGATCGATGGGCGTTGGCCGGGCTGCTCGCCGCCACCGCGGTGCTCTACGTATGGGGGCTCAACGCCTCCGGATGGGCGAACTCGTTCTACTCGGCTGCCGTACAAGCGGGCAGCCAGAGCTGGAAGGCGTTCTTCTTCGGGTCGTCCGACGCGGCCAATGCCATCACCGTGGACAAGACGCCGGCCTCGCTGTGGCCGATGGAGCTCAGCGCCAGGATCTTCGGGCTGAACTCCTGGAGCATCCTCGTGCCCCAGGCGCTCATGGGCGTGGCGACCGTGGGCATGGTCTATGCCGCCGTACGCCGCCGGTTCCCCGCGTGGGCCGCGTTGCTCGGCGGGGCGGTCATGGCGGTCACGCCGGTGGCGGTGCTGATGTTCCGCTTCAACAATCCGGATGCGCTGCTGGTGCTGCTGCTGACCGTCGCGGGTTACTGCGTCGTGCGGGCACAGGAGAAGGCGGGCACGCGGTGGCTGGTGCTGGCGGGGGCGTGCATCGGGTTCGCGTTCCTGGCCAAGATGCTGCAGGCGTTCGTGGTACTGCCGGGGTTCGCGCTGGTCTACCTGATCACGGCTCCGACCACGCTGGGGCGGCGGCTCTGGCAGCTCGTGCTCGCGGGTGCGGCCATGCTGGTGTCGGCCGGGTGGTGGCTGGTGGCTGTGGCGCTGGTGCCCGCCGCCGACCGGCCGTACATCGGCGGCTCCCAGACGAACAGCGTGCTGGAGCTCGCGCTCGGTTACAACGGGATCGGGCGGCTGAACGGCGGCGACTACGGAGGGCTCGGCAACCTCAACCAGGAGGCCGGCTGGTTGCGGATGTTCGACACCGAGGCGGGCGGCCAGATCTCCTGGCTGCTGCCGGCAGCGCTGGTGCTCCTCGTGGCCGCGATCTGGCTGACGCGGTCGGCGCCGCGGACTGATCCCGTACGGGCGCAGGTCGGTGTGTGGGGGAGCTGGCTGGTGGTGACCGGGCTGATCTTCAGCCTGATGCAGGGCATCTTCCACGCGTACTACACGGTGGCGCTGGCTCCGGCGATCGCGGTGCTGGTGGGTTCCGGGGTGGCGCTGCTCTGGGAGCGCCGGGAGAACCGGGTGCTCGCGCTTACGGCGGCTGTTACGGCTGGGTGGGCGTACGTTCTGCTGACGCGTAGTTCGGAGTGGAATTCCTGGCTGGGGCCGATCGTGCTCGTCGCCGGGTTGGCGGCGGCGGTGGGGCTCCTGGTCGTCGGGCGTGATCAGGAGGTCGAGACGGGTCCGGCTGGGGTGCCGTCTGAGGGATTGGCGGGCATGCCGTCCGAAGGATCGGCGGGCGGTTCGTCCGTGGAATTGACGGGCGCGTCGTCTGCGGGGACCGCTGCGGTGTCGGCTGAGGGGCCTGAACGGGTGCTGTCCGCGGGACCTGTGGGGGAGCCGTCGGCGGGAACCGCCTGGGTGCTGTCTGCCGGACCTGCGGGAGCGCCAACCTCGGGAGGGTCATCAGAGAGGCCTGCCGAGGTGCTGTCTCGGGGTCCGGTGGGGGTGCCGTCCGAGAGGCCTGCCGAGGTGCTGTCTCGAGGATCTGTAGGAACGTCGTCCGGGAGGCCTGGAGGGGTGCGGTCCGGGGGACGTGGTTGGTGGTCGCGGCGGTTGTCGGGGATTGTCGCCGGTGTGGCGGTCGTGGTGTGCCTGGCCGGGCCGGCCGCGTACGCGGTGGACACCGCCGCGTCCGCGCACACCGGCGCGATCCCCACGGCGGGTCCCTCGACGGGGGGTTTCGGCGGACCTGGAGGGTTTCGCGGAGGTCGCGGGCCCGCGGCTATGGGACCGGGCGGGTTCGGCGGGGGCGGCCAGCCAGGCGCCGCCGGTAGGGGCGGTCAGCAGGGCGTTACCGGTCAGCCGGGTGGTACCGGTCAGCCGGACGGCACCGGCGGCAATGCGAGGTCTGACGGTATGGGCGGCGGTGGTTTCGCTCGCGGCGGCCGGGGAGGTGGGATGGGCGGGCTGCTCCAGTCCGCCACCCCCAGCGCCGAGCTGACCGCCCTCCTGAAGAGCAACGCCTCCGCCTACACCTGGGTCGCCGCGGCCGTCGGCTCGAACAACGCCGCCGGATACCAGTTGGCCACGGGTCAGCCGGTGATGGCAGTGGGCGGCTTCAACGGGACCGACCCGGCGCCGACACTCGCCCAGTTCAAGCAGTACGTGGCCGAGGGGAAGATCCACTACTTCATCGGTGGTGGCATGGGTGGTGGCATGGGCGGTATGCGCGGCGGGACCGGCACGAGTGGCACGGGCGGTAGCGGCGACGCGAACGAGATCGCGGCGTGGGTGCAGGAGACGTTCACCGCCAGCACCGTCGGCAACGCCACGATCTACGACCTCACCGCCACCAAGTGACCGACCACAGCGGCCCACAGGCCCTGCCCTAACGCCGGGGCCGCCCGGCTCCTCCCGGGCCGGTCCCCCGGGCCGGTCCCCCGGGTCGGCCCCGCTCGCTTCGAGTCGGCCCCGGCAGGTTCGGCCCCCCAGGTCCGGGTCAGCCGCTCGCCCCGGGTCGGCCCCCAGAGTCGGTCTGCTCGTTCCGGGTTGCCCCCGGGTCCGGGTCGGCCCCCGGCAGGGTCGGCCCCCTCGGCCGCTCGCCCCAAACCGGCCCGCAGAGTCGGTCCGCTCACTCCGGGTCGGCCCACCGAGGGGCCCACACGTGCCGTCCGCGCGGCCAGGCGCACGTGCCGGTGGCCCGGCCGCTTTGTACGTGCGGGCGGCGCTTCTGCCAGGTCGGTGAACGTCAGCCGGTCACCGCGCTAGGCGGCGCGGACGCGGGCGATGGCGCTGGTGTCCATATAGTCACGCGTGTGGACGATCAGTCCGTCCCTGACCCGCAGGATCAGCAGACCCGGCACCGTCAGCTCTTGATCGGCCACCGTGACCACCGTCTCGTGCTCCGCCACGACCACCTCCGGGTCCGTGGTCTGGCGGATGGCCACGTCGCGGATCTCCTTCACCAGAGCCTCCATGGCGCCCCACATCATCGTGTACCCCGCCCGGACCCCCTCCCGGCCCTTGAACGGCGGCAGCCCGCCGAACGGGAACTCGTGCAGACCGTCCTCGGCATAGAGATCAGCCAGCTCGTCGGCCGATTTGTGCAGCATCGCGGCGTGATAGGCGGCGACGACACCAGCAACGGACATGGGAACCCCATTTCGCTCAACGGACGTTGACTCAACGAGCGTAGAGCGAAACGAGGCGAACGGTCAACGCCTGTAGAGTGAACGGCATGACGGAGTGGGTGGCGTGACCGAACGGGCGGAACGCCGCCGCAGGACCGAGCAGCGGATCCTGGAAGCGGCCAGGAAGCTCTTCGCCGACCTGGGGTTCGAACGGACCACGATCCGGGCGGTCGCCAAGGCGGCCGAGGTCGACCCCGCGCTCGTCATGCAGTACTTCGGCAGCAAGCAGGATCTGTTCAGCCAGGCCGTACGCGTGGCCCCGGCGCCCGTGGCCCCGGGCGACACCGATGAGCTGGTCGAACAGCTCCTCGGCAGCCTCGGCATGAAGATGGGGGAGCTGCCGCAGGGGTCCCTGGCCATGATGCGGTCGATGCTCACCCACCCCGAGGCGGCCGCGTCGGCGCGGGCCGTACTGAGCCGTCAGATTCAGCAGATCGGCGAGTCGATCCCTGGCGACGACGCGCGGATGCGGGCGGCGCTGATGACGACGATCATGCTGGGCGTGACCGTGGGCCATCAACTGCTCGAACTCGACGAGCTACGCGAAGTGCCTCAAGCAGACATCGCACGGGTCCTCCGCCCGGCCCTGAAAGCGATCGCCGGCCCTCAGGCCGAATAGAGGCTCGGGACCGCACCCTCCCGTTGCTGGACTCGGCGTCTCATAACCGACCAGTAACAAGTTATTAGAACTGGTTCCAATTCGCTCGCCCGCCGCTATAAAGTGTGCGCCACGTTACCCCCTGCGCATGGAAGGTGACCCATGGGCGTCGAAGTCGTGGTCGACGGGCTGACCAAATCGTTCGGCCGGCAGGTCATCTGGGAGGACGTCTCACTCACCCTGCCCGCGGGCGAGATCTCGGTGCTGCTCGGCCCGTCCGGCACCGGCAAGTCGGTCTTCCTGAAGACCCTGGTCGGGCTGCTCAGGCCGGACCGCGGGCACATCTGGATCGACGGCTACGACCTCGCCAACTGCAACGAGAACAAGCTCTACGAACTGCGCCGCCTGTTCGGCGTGCTGTTCCAGGACGGCGCCCTGTTCGGGTCGCTCAGCCTGTACGACAACATCGCCTTCCCGCTGCGCGAGCACACCAAGAAGAGCGAGTCGCAGATCCGCCAGATCGTGCTGGAGAAGATGGAGCTCGTCGGCCTGCTCGGCGCTGAGACCAAGCTGCCCGGCGAGATCTCCGGCGGCATGCGCAAGCGGGCCGGGCTGGCCAGGGCACTGGTGCTCGATCCCGAGATCATCCTGTTCGACGAGCCCGACTCGGGTCTCGACCCGGTACGGACCGCCTATCTCAACCAGCTCATCGTCGACCTGAACGCCGAGGTCGAGGCGACGTTCCTGATCGTCACGCATGACATCAACACCGCCCGTACGGTGCCCGACGACATCGGGCTGCTGTTCAGGCGGGAGCTGATCATGTTCGGGCCGCGCGAGATGCTGCTGTCGAGCGACGAGCCGGTGGTTCGGCAGTTCCTCAACGCCAGGAAACACGGGCCGATCGGCATGTCGGAGGAGAAGGACGTCTCCGAGTTGGAGGCCGAGGCGCAGCTGGGCCACGACCCCGGCTCGCTGCCGCCGATCCCGCCGCAGCTGATGCCGAGCGGCAACGGGCTCCGCCGTACGCAGCGGCCGCCCGGCACCTGGTTGGCGGCCAACGGGGTCATCCCGCCCCAAGGCTCCTTCGTGGACGATCGCGGGCGCAACTGGCTGGAAGAGTATCCCCGCCTGATCAACGCCCACCTCAACGGCGTCAGGTAGAGATCATGACATTTCCTGACGACGGCCGGTCTCGATGGCTGTCGCAGGCGGTCTGGACCGGCTCGTGACCCTCGCCGGACTCGCGGGGAATCCACTGGCCCTGCCGCCAGGCGGCCCGAGAAGGCGCTTTCCACGGCCTCGGTGATGGGAAAGGGCAGAATGCCGCGCTGTGCGCGCAACGGGCCTCAGGGGGCCGTCTGACGGCGTTTGTCAGGTGCTTGCCTCATCGAGGCCGGCCAGGACAACGCGCCCCGCCTCCGTGAGGGTCCTATGTCGCCTCTGTCGTTTCCCGGGCTGCGGGACGGATCGGCGGGTTATCATCCGCGCAACCAAGCCGGGAGGTGAGCAGACGTGGACGAACCCGCCGCCCGGCCACTCCGCGTCCTGACCGGCGTACTCGTTCTGCTGGTGGTGCTGCTCGGCGCCGCCGTGGTGTTCCTTCGCGGACAGGATCTGGCCGAGCAGGCCAGAGCGGACGACCGGCGGGCCGCGCTCGACGCGGCGGGCACGCACGCGATCAACCTGATCTCGCTCGACTACAAGACCGTCGACGCCGACGTGGGGCGCATCCTGGCCACCTCCACCGGCGTGGCCAAGGAGGAGTACACGGCCCACGCGGGCAAACTCAAGTCCACCACGCTGAAGAACAAGGTCGTCCAGCACGGCGTACTCCGCGCCACAGGGCTCGTGTCGATGACGGAGGAGACCGCGCGGGTGCTGGTCGTGGCCGACGTGGAGATCCGCTGGGACGGTTCCAAGACCCCCAAGCAGGAGCGGTTCTACCGGTGGTCGATGGACCTGGCCAAGGAGAAGGGAGTCTGGTTGGTGTCGAGGGCGGTGCAGGTGGTGTGAGGGCGGTCGTGATCGCGCTGCTGGTCCTGGTGCTCGGGCTCGGCGCGGTGTCAGGAGTGTTCTGGTACGACGCGCACTCCTTGCGCGTGGACGAGGAGGCCGGAAGAGAGGCCATGGCCGCGGCCCGTACGGTGGCGCCGGACCTGCTGTCGTACGACTACCGGACGGTCGAGCGGGATCTGGCCCGGGCGACCGGACACACGACCGGCGAGCTGGCCAAGCACTACAAGGAGCTGGCGGCCACCCTGGTCGCCAAGGCCAAGGCGGAGAAGACGGTGCAGACGGCGGCCGTCGCCGACGCGGGTGTGGAGCGGGCAGAAGGTGATCGAGTTGAGGTTCTGCTCTTCGTGAACACGGGTACGGTCAAGAAGATCCCCGGCAAGGCCGAACCACAGCAACAGGTCAGCCAGAACCGGGCCAGGCTCGTCATGATCCGGCAAGATTCGCGCTGGCTGGTGGCCGAGCTGTCGACCTTGATCGGTACGGCTTGAGTCACCGGGCGCGTCCCAATGTTCAATTGTTACCAAAAATAAGGTTTAGCGAACCCCAAGTACCGGGCATCAGAGTCACAGCAGCACCGGTTGTCGGCATGGGTTCGACCCTCGGTGTGACGGAGCGTTAACCGTCCCCGTTCGCGGGTATCGTCTTGGGCCTGACGGTAGGCGTCCGATCACGCAGGGGAGAAAACCCAGCGTCCGGCCCCTGGGTCGGCGGAAAGTCGCGCTTGCGGGCTTGACGTTTCCGCTCGAACGGGCGATGCTGCGACCAACGTGGAGCATGCAGCGAGAGTGAAGTGGACAGGCGTGTGCCGTTCGGCTACACTGCCCCTTTGCGCTGCCCTTTGACGACCCGCTCCGCTTGCTCACGTTGCGAGGTTGTCTGGCGTGCGTGTAGTCAGTCCGCCGCGAGCCCTCGGAAGGACATCTGTTGGCAGCCTCGCGCAACGCCTCCGCCGTACCCGCTGGTCCCCGTCGCGTCTCTTTTTCGCGCATCCAGGAGCCCCTCGAA
>NZ_JBEZDR010000032.1:0-176017 GCF_040648415.1 Nonomuraea sp. NPDC049141 | reverse complement strand
CGTCTACCAGGAGCTTCTTTACGTTACCGACCGAACACCGGCATCGCGATCACGCTGTGACCAGGGCGCTCGCCGGGGAGCCTGAAATGGGTTCACTGTGACGTAAGGAGGATTGAGGATCTCCAAGATTTTCGCAAGCTGCTCGCGCATCACCTCTCTTCCGCCTACCGGTCGGTGAAGAACATTTTCATCGACCAGAGTCGAATACATCGGAGGTGGCTTACGGAGAAATACAGACTGTCGTCGAATTCGAAGCTGTACCGCTTTCTCGGCTTGGTCTTCTGTCGCGCCTGGTTCACCTAGGAAAACTTGCCTAGCGTAGCTTTCCGTCTGGAGCAGGCCGGGAATGATCATCGGCTCCGAGGTACGTATGGTGTGCGCGGCGGCCTCTACACGCGGCCACTCCTGGAACCACTTCGGCCCGAGAGAGTTGTGGATCTGTGGGAGGAGCTCCAGGAGCTGTCCGTGGAGGCCAAGAGCTTTCTCGATCTCTCGTGTCAGCTCTTCGCTCGGCTTGCGCATCATGCGCTCGACGTGCCCCACGGCGCTCTCGCTGTAGGAGAGTCGCTCCGCCAGGCGCTCCTGGCTCAACTTTTGTTGCGTCCGGTATGAACGTAGGCGGGAGGCGAATTCCTTCCATGCCTTCCGACCAGGATCCTGCCCATTTTCGGTCATAACAACCCTTTCGGCCTTCTGCCCGTACTCCCTCACTTACGGCCAAGCAGTGAATCCGGAAGAAACTGTACGCCTACTTTTGAGGACTGGACAGGGATAGAACGCCATTGTGAGAGGGCCTACCGAAATCGTAGGACTGTAAGTCCCGATGCCCCAGGCATGTCCGATCTTGTATCACCCCAGGGTGGATCAATGCATGCACATAGCCCCCAAGTACACCGGACGTTGCTTCGCGCCAGTCCCGACACCCCACGTCAAGCCCGCCAAGTCGTGCGCATATGGTCAGCCCTCGGCTTGGGGCTGAAAAGTGATCTGCTGGAGGATGTCGTGTTGGTGGTCTCCGAGTTGGTGACCAACTCCGTTAAACATGCACATTTCATCCCGGGTCGGGAGTGGGTTCAGCTCAGCATCGATACGGACCCAGCGTCTATCCGCGTGACAGTGACGGACCCCGGCCATCCCTCCGAATATCCGCAACGGCCATGGGCGGACTCGCGGAAGTTGAGCGGTCTCACAATGGGAGGCAGGGGACTACAGATCGTTGATCATATTTGCAACGGCGTCTGGAATACGAGCCTGACGGAGAGCCATGAACGCATGGTTCAAGCCCGAATTCCCATAGATCCCCACACCTGATAGGCACGCGCACACGGGAGGTGCGACCCATGGACAACTCCAGAACCACCCCGACTGTGCTGGATGAGTGTCTGAGTCCGCACGTGGCCATGGTTCAGCGTGATCATGTGCGGCTGGAGTGGCGCACGCCGTACCCGGTGCTGGCGCGGGCGCGCGTGGTGGCCTGGACCTGTTTCTGCCGAGCGACGGTCTACGAGCTGTGTGAGAGCGCGGGGCAGGCGTTCATCCGCCGGACCGTCCAGTTCGGCCGCGAGCACGAGGTGCACGAGACCTCTATCCGGCCGATCAATGAGACTCGGGCGATCTGGACGGGATTGTTGTCCGGAAGAGCCCGTTAGAACAGGCGTGGCGGCGGGGAATCTGGAGGGACGACGCCGCCACGCCTGCTGAGGAACGGCCCGGGCTTGGCCGGGATCCACTGCTTGCCGTACGTCAGAAGACCGGCACGCCGGCACGCGTAAGGCGCCAGTTGGCGGCGGTGAAGTCGGTCGGATTGATCGTGCCCTTCGCGGTCGCGTAGTCGATCAGCGCCTGGCGGATCTCCACCTGGGCGTTGTACAGCACCGGCGCGCCCACGACGTGCGGGAACCCGCCGCCACCCGACTGGCGGTAGTTGTTGATCGCGACCACGAACTCCTTGTCCGCCGGAACCGGCGTGCCCTCGTAGCTGAGGTTCGTGATCCGCTGCCCGACCGGCTTGGCGATGTCGATGTCGTACGAGACGCCCGACAACTGGTCGTAGTTGTAGTCCGGCGTGTTCCCGGCGTTGGTCAGCTTCGCGACGTCCACGGGGTCGCCGGGGGCGAGCTGGTTGAAGTACTTGGCGGAGTACTCCAGGTAGTCCTTGATCTGGGCACCCGTCAGCTTCACGGCCAGCAGCGTGTTGTCGTACACGTACAGCCCGGCCACGTCGCGGACCCGGATATCGCCGGCGGGGAAGACGGCGGTCCGGCTGAACGGCGCGGCGATCGACAGGACCGGGAGCTGGTTGTCCGGCAGCGCCTGCTTGACGGTCTCGACCTGGACCTGCTGGATGTAGTCGAGGATCGGGGTGTCCTTGTAGGGGGACTCGGCGGCCGAGAGCTGCTCCGACGACTTGGCCACGACCTTGTTGACATAGCCGACCGTGGCGTCGTGCTGCGGCTTGAGCAGAGCGGTGATCTTGGGGTCCTCGGCGGCCGTGTTCGTGTTGAGCGTGGTCGAGGACTTGCCGGTGACGGTCCATTTGCCGCCGTGCTTGGCCAGCTGGAAGTCGATCACGCTGAGGCGCTGGCCCCACTTGCTCGGCTCGGTGAGCAGGACCTGTTTGCCGGTGGCCTGGTTCGTGACGAACCGCTGGGCCACGTCGTTGTGCGCGTGCCCGAACAGCACCGCGTCGATGCCCGGCACCTGCTCGGCGACCATCGCGGAGGCGTTCTCCACGGGCAGGTCGCCGCCGTAGGACGAGATGCCGCTGTCGCCCGCGTGCGCGGTCACCACGACCACGTCCGCGCCCAGCTTGCGGATGATCGGCACCCACTTCTTGGCCGACTCCACCAGGTCGGTGAAGCGGAGCTTGCCCTCGACGTTCGCCTTGTCCCAGATCGCGACACCCGGGTTGGTCAGGCCGAGCACGCCCACCTTGACTGGCTTGTCGCCCTTGACGTTCATGGTCTTGATCACGAACGGCAGGTAGGCGGGCCGGCCGGTCTTCGCGCTGACGGCGTTCGCGCCGAGCACCGGGGCCTTCATCTGGTGGATCCAGGTGGCCAGCAGGGGCAGGCCGTAGTTGAACTCGTGGTTCCCCAGGGTGACGGCGTCGTAGCCGATGGCGTTCATGGCCTTGGCCATCGGGTGGACGGGGCCGTTCCTGGTGATCGGCTCGACCTTGGCGTAGTAGTACGCCAGCGGGGTGCCCTGGATGGTGTCACCCGAGTCGAACAGCAGCGTCCGGTCGGCGCCGCGCTCCACCCGCACCTTGTTGACCAGCGTCGACACCTTGGCCAGGCCGACGTTGTTGCCGGCGCTGTCCGCGTAGGCCGCGTCCTTGTAGTAGTCCCAGTTGAGGCCGTTGCCATGGATGTCGGAGGTGCCCATCACGGTGACAGTGATGGTTTTGCCACCGGCCGCGTGCGCGGGCAGGCCGATCAGGGCCAGCGCGGTCAGCGTGACGGCCCCAAGCTTGATGATGTGCATGGCGAGGAGGCTAACTGCGGCAAATAACCCACGGGTTACGGCAATCTGGCCGGATCAGCGGGACTTGACCGAGGCGTCCTCCGCTGGGATCTCCTTCGGCGAGGCGCGCAGCCAGCGGCAGCCGTGCGGGTCCAGGGTCAGCCGGGCCACGCCCTCCTCGGAGACCTCCAGCGTCCCGTCCACCAGGAGGTCCGTGAGCGTGTGCGACTCCAGCCCGGCCAGCTTCAGCTCCACGTCCTGGGCTGTTTCGCCCAGGTTGTGGAGCACCACCACCGTGGCGCCGTCGGCGTCGCAGCGGTGCGCCAGGATCGCGGGATCGGCCGCCTCCAGCACCGTGCAGTCGCCCCAGGCCAGCTCCGGGCACTCGCGATAACGCTCGATGAGCAGTTGGAACCAGCGCAGCAGCGAATCCCGGTCCCGCTTCTGGTCGGCCACGTTGATCCGCGCGGGCGAGTAGGCGCCGTCCGGCATCTCGCGTTCGGGGGTGCCCCGGGTGAAGCCGCCGTCCGGTGACCACTGCATCGGCGTCCGTACGGCCATGCGGCCCTCTGCCTTGAGGTTCTCGCCCATGCCGATCTCTTCGCCGTAGAACATGACCGGGGTGCCGGGGAGGGAGAAGAGCAGGCTGTAGGCCATCTTGATGCGGCGGATGTCCCCGCCCATCATGGTCGGCAGGCGTCGGCGCAGGCCGCGGCCGTAGATCTGCATGTCCTCCTCCGGGCCGAACGCCCGGAAGACCTCCTGACGCTCCTTGTCCGTGAGCTTGTCCAGCGTCAGCTCGTCGTGGTTGCGCAGGAACACCGCCCACTGGCAGTCCTTGGGCGGCCTGGGCCGGGACCTGAGCGCGTCGGCGAGCGGCTCGGCCTCGCCGCGCGCCAGCGACAGCCACGCGCGCTGCATGCCGATGAAGTCGAAGCACATGGTGAGCTGGTCGCCCAGCCCCTCGCCGAAGTAGCCCATCAGGTCCTTGTAGGGCAGGTTGACCTCGCCGAGCAGCACCGAGGCGCCCTCACGCCGGGTCATGAAGGCCCGCAGGTCCGCCAGGAACTCGTGCGGGTCGGCCAACTGGGGCTGGACGTTCTCGATGAGGAACGGCACGGCGTCCACCCGGAACCCCGACAGCCCCAGCTCCATCCAGAAGCCCAGGATCCTGGCGATCTCGTCGCGCACCTCGGGGTTGCTGACGTTCAGGTCGGGCTGGTGGCGGTAGAAGCTGTGCAGGTAGTACTGGCCGGTCGAGGTGTCGAGCTGCCAGATGCTGTCCTCCTTGTCGGGGAAGACCACCTGCTTCGGATCGTCCGGCTCCGGCTTGTCCGACCAGACGTACCAGTCGCGCAGCGGCGACTTCTTGCTCGACCGCGACTCGATGAACCAGGGGTGCTGGTCGGAGGTGTGGTTCACGACCAGGTCCGCGATCACCCGCATGCCGCGGTCCTTGGCGGTCCGCATGAACTCCACGAAGTCGCCCAGCGTGCCGAGCCGCGGGTCGATGGAGTAGAAGTCGGTGATGTCGTACCCGTCGTCCCGGTTGGGGGTCGGGAAGAACGGCATCAGCCACAGGCAGGTGACCCCCAGCCCCGCCAGGTAGTCGATCTGCTGGGTGAGCCCGCGGAAGTCGCCGACCCCGTCGTCGTTGCCGTCCTTGAACGTCTCGACGTCGAGACAGTAGACGACGGCATTTTTCCACCACAGATCGGACGTGTAGGTCAGTCGCATGGCGCCACCGCTACCCAGGAGCGGGTCCCGCATTCAGAGCAAGGTGCCGCCGGTCACCTCGAATCCGGCGAGCGCCTCATCGACGCGGGCCAGCGTGTCGCGGTGCAGAACGAGGTCGGCGGCGGCCAGGTTCTCCTCGATGTGCGCGGGGGTGCGGCTGCCCGGGATGGCCACCACGTGCTCGTACTGGTGCAGCAGCCAGGCCAGGGCCAGCTGGGCGGGGGTGATGCCCAGGTGGGTGGCCAGGTCCCTGATCGGGGCGTAGCGATCGTTGTTGCTCGCGAGGTTGTCGGCGGAGAAGCGGGGCGCGTTGTGCCGGAAGTCGCCCTCGCCCAGCTGCTGGACGGTGCCGGTGAGGAAGCCGTTGCCGAGCGGGCTCCAGGCCACGATGCCCACGTTCAGCTCGCGGGCCGCCTTGAGGAGGTCGGGATCGACCGGCCGCCACATCGACCATTCGTTCTGCACAGCCGCCACCGGGTGCACGGCATGCGCCCTGCGCAGCTCGTCGGCGGTCACGTTCGACAGGCCAAGGTGCCTGACCAGCCCGGCCTCGACCAGCTCGGCCACCGCCCCGGCCGTCTCCTCGATCGGCACGCCCGGGTCCACGTAGTGCGAGTAGTAGAGGTCGATCACGTCGGTGTCCAGGTTGCGCAGGCTCCGCTCGGCGTAGCGGCGGATCATCCGCGGCTCGGCGTTCACCCGCAGCTCGCCGAACGCGTAGCCCACCGGCTGCGATCTGCTCGCCTCCCCCTCCGGAATGGCCAGGCCGAACTTGGTGGCGACCACCACCTCGTCGCGCCGGCCCTTGATCGCCCGGCCGACCAGGCGCTCGTTGTGGCCGTTCACGCCGTAGGCGTCACTGGTGTCGATGTGGGTCGCTCCGGCGTCGAGTGCCGCCTTGAGCGCCGTCTCGGCGCGGGTGTCGTCGATGTCGCCGTACACGCCGGGGGACAGCACCATCGCGCCGAAGCCGATCGCGGGGACCCGCAGGTTGTTTCCGAGTTCACGTGTCTTCATGCGGTTCATCCTGCTGGCGGTACGGGCGGCGCGTCCAAGACCTTCTGCTATAACCGATGGTTATGGACGTGCACCTGCGGGACCTGCGTTATTTCGTCGCCACGGCCGAGGAGCTGAACGTGACCAGGGCGGCCGAGCGGCTGTTCGTCTCCCAGCCCGCACTGTCCAAGCAGCTCAGGGCGCTGGAACGGCAGCTCGGCTTCAGTCTCTTCGAGCGCGTGTCCTCCGGCGTGGTCCTCACCAGGCATGGCGAGGCGCTGCTGCCGACCGCGCGCGAACTGCTCGACCGGTGGAACGCCGGGCTGGAGACCGCGCGGGCCGCCGCGCCCACGGGCACCCTGGTCATCGGCATGCAGACGGCGGTCGGGCGGGGGATCCAGCAGGAGGCGCTGCGCCGGTTCCGCGCGGCGATGCCCGGCTGGGAGGTGTCGCTGCGGCTGGTCGGCTGGGACGATCCCAGCGGCGGCCTGGCCGACGGCGGCTCCGACGTGGCCTTCATCTGGCTGCCCGTACCCGAGGGACTGAACACGCATGTTCTCGCCACTGAGGGCAGAGGCGTCGCCATGCCGGACGATCACCCCCTCGCCAAACTGGCGGAGATCCCGTTCGAGGCCCTGCGCGACGAGCCGTTCATCGCGCTGCCCGTCTCGGCGGGGCCGCTGCGCGACTACTGGCTCGCCCGCGACTTCCGGGACGACGAGCCGGTCATCGGGGTCACGGCCAACACGCCTGAAGAGGTGTTCGAGGCCGTGACCAGTGGTCTGGGCGTCGTCCTCGTGGCCGAGGGCAACGCCGCGCTCTACAAACGGCCCGGCCTGGTCTACCGCCCGGTGACCGGCCTCCCGCCGGGCGAACTGGCCATCGCCTGGCGCTCCGGTGATAAAAGGCCAGAAGTCAGGGCATTCATCGACGCACTCCGAGAAAGCGCCACTAAGGTCTGACCGACACGGATCTCGCGAAAGGGCGACCCATGAGCACCGATTACACGATCACCTTTGACCTGATCGATGTTGACAAGGACGGCCGGATCTCCGCTGAAGAGCTGGTGGGGCTGATGGAGGTGCTGGGTCAGCCGATCACGCTGGAGGCCGCGCAGGCCGGGGTGCAGCGGCTCGACAAGGACGGGGACGGCCTGATCGACGTGGAAGAGTTCGGCGCCTTCCTGCAGAAGTAAAACAAGCACTTGCTACACAAACCTCTGCCGCGCGGGTAACAATGGGCGACAGGAGGGACGATGGCCAGCAAGAGTGACACCAGCGACACCCGGATCTCCGCGGACATCGTGAAGACGCTCAGGGCCGGAATCGGCCGGATCTCCGCCGAGGTGATCGGGGAGATCCAGGCCCGCATCCCCGAGTACGCCCGGCCATCCGACGAGGTCTACATCAAGGTCGTCAGGACGACCGTCGAGCAGGCCATCGACGGCTTCCTCGACCACATCCAGGACCCCGCCGCCCCCTGGGACCCCGAGCCGTTCCGCATGATCGGCAAGGGCGAGGCGGCGGAGGGCCGCAACCTGGAGCCGCTGCAGGCCGCGATGCGGCTGGGCGCCCGGGTCGGCTGGCGGCGGCTGACCGAGATCGCCGACCCGCTCGGGCTCTCCCCGCAGTCCCTGTACGACCTGGGCGAGGCCATCTTCATCTACCTCGACCAGCTCGCCGACGCCGCGGCCGAGGGCTTCGACGAAGCTCGGGCACACGCGGCGGGCGAGATCGAGCGGCGGCGCAACCGGCTGCTCGACCTGCTGCTGAGCCGGCCGCCCGCCGGTTCGGAGGCCATCTCCGACCTGGCCAAGGCCGCCGGGTGGCGGCTGCCGAAGACCGTGGCCTGCGTCGCGCTCGACGACCAGCACGGCACCTGCCGCTCCCCCGCGGTGCCGCCCGACGTGCTGACCGGCCTTGACCGAACCACGCCCTGCCTGCTCGTACCCGACCCGAACGGCCCCGGTCAGGCCCGGATGCTGGAGACCGCGCTCCGCGGCTACCTGGGCGCGATCGGACCCGCCGTACCCCTGCCCGCCGCCGCGTCGTCGCTGCGGTGGGCGGCCGAGGCGCTGGAGCTGTCCGGGCGCGGCGTGCTGCCGCGCGGCCTGCTGCGCTGCACGGACCATATGGCGACGCTGGTCGTCTTCAAGGACGAGGAGCTGGTCGACGCGCTGGCGGAGGTACGACTGGCGCCCCTGGCCCACCTGCGGCCCACGCAGCAGGACCGGCTGGCGGAGACGCTGCTGGCCTGGCTGCGGTACGGCCGGGGGGCGGGGGAGGTGGCGGCTCGGCTGCATGTGCATCCGCAGACGGTTCGGTATCGGCTGCGGCAGTTGGAGGAGCTCTACGGGGACCAGCTCGCCGATCCGGACATCCGCTTCGAACTGGAGATCGTGCTGCGCGCCCGCCGGGCGGCCGCCCTGGCCGCTCGCCCGTTGTGAGCCTGCACGAGCCCGCGACCCGGCCGCTCGGCGTCCGACCCTGACAGCACGAGGTACGACGGCTTTCCGGACGCCCTCAAATCAGACAAACCGCCGGTTTTCCCCGGTTTTCGCGCCCGAAAACCTAACCACTGCGGCGAATGTGGCGTTCTAAGATCTCAGGGTGGCGCATACTGGAGTAGATGAAGCCGCCCAGCGCCGCGACCCGGCGCCACCTGCCCACCAGCCCCTTCAAACCCCCGCCCCCGGCCCCGCCGGTCGAGGTCTTCACCTTGGACGACCAGGTGTCCCACGACCGGTACGGTCTCGGTCGGGTCATCGGCGTCGAGGATGAAGCCGTGCTCATCGACTTCGGTTCACGCCAGGAACGGATCACGACCCCGTACGCCAAGCTGATCAAGCTCTAAGACCAGCCTGGCAATACAGAAACCCGCCGGCAGCGTTCGCCAGAGGGCGCTGTCAGTCTGTCTTGACGCGTGTTATCGGGCCCGGCCCATGAAAGCATGGTCATCGCCTTCAGGCGCTCAGCGCCGTTGGAGCTCAGGCGGTGATAGCAGGGACAAGTCCCCGCACTTCCGGCGAGATGGCCGTCCGGCCGCTCGCGCTCCCCGGGCCCAAGCCGTCTGGCCAGTTCGTGCTACCGGAAACAACGACAGAAGCGCGCCTCCGGCCGAAGCCGAAGACGCGCCTTTCTCATGTCGTATGTCAGGCGGTGTGCAGGTAGACCTGGCCGAACACCTCGGACAGCTTCTTGAGGTCCGTGGCCGTGTCGACTTCCGGCGCCGACGGGTCGTAGATCGTGGCCAGCCGGGGACGGATCGAGGTCAGCTTCTTGAGCTGCTCCCAAGTGGCGTTCTCCGCCCACTTCTCCCCGTACAGCCTGCTGACCTGCCCCTGGTCGTTCTGCCAGCGGGACCAGAGGTTGACCGTCTCGGCGGCGTCGGCCTGGAGCGGGGTGGCGATGCGGTCGGTGATCGACTTGGCCGCCTGCTCGGTGGTGAGCTGCGGCGAGCCCACGGTGGCGAAGCCCGCGTCTTCCGCGGCGATCTGACCGTAGGCGTCCCACGCGCGCGCCCTGACCTGGATCCACTGGTTGCGCTGGGCCTCGGTGGCGTCGATCTTCCAGGTGGCGTACTCCGTCGCCAGGTGTCCGCTGTCCAGGGCGAGCTGGTCGACCAGGCCCTTGGTGAGCCAGGCGCCTATCCGCTCGGGGTCGAGCAGCGGGTACTTCTTGGTCATCTCGGTCTTGCACGCGTCGTTGGCGCCACAGCCGAGCAGCGGCACCACCGTGTGCACGGCCAGCTTCTTGCCCGGCGCGAGGTTGTGGAGCGTGGTCGTGGCCTCCGTGACGAACTTGTCCATCTCGTCAGCCGTCTCGAATGTCTTGTTGAACCCGAGCTGCGAGCTGAACCTGATCCCCACGGCCCCCTGCTGCGCCGCGACCGCGGCGACCTTCTTGGCCGCCTCGGCGAGCTTGCCCGACTTCCAGTCGTCGGCCAGCTCGGCGTCGATCCAGACGCGCATCCCGGCCGCGGCGGCGGCCTTGACGGCCTGGCCACCGGCGGTCTTCTCGGCGGCCTGGATCTCGGTCGCCGACAGGCCCTCGGGGTTGACGAAGCAGTCCTCGCTGGACTGGCACTCGGGCGAGCCGCCGTCCTCGGCGCCCTCGACGTCGGGCGAGTCGACGTCGTGCAACTGGCCGTCGCCCTCGGAGTCGTTGGCGCACTCGTTGCCGGCTTCGGTGCAGTCGACGGTGATCGGGTTCAGCGGGCCGGCTTCCTGCAGATGCTCGGCGTCGTTCGAGAGCCAGAAGTTGGCGATGTCGAGCGCCTCTTCCGGCGTGGCCATCCAGCGGCAGACGACGTACGCCGGCGTGTCACCGGACATCAGGTCGTTACAGCTACGCGGATCGTCCTCCGACCAGGCTGGAACACCTATGCCTAACAGTGAGAGTGCCAATCCGATGACGAAAATCTTCCTCAGTCGCATGGCGCCTTACTTCCAGGGGTGATCGTGGACACATCGCACAATATATGGATGATCAGCTACCTTCAATCAGATCTACGGCGTTCTTCACCCCGCGTTCAACCTTTAGTAGTTTCCCGAGTTGCGCGGCTTTTTCGCGATATTCCGATACGGCTCGCAGTCGCTCGGCCAGAGATCGCCCGCTCAGCGCCCTGATCGGCAACGGTGGCGGCCCCGCCCCCAACGCCGCCACCCTGCGTCCCCAGAACGGCTGGTCGGAGAAGAAAGGGCAGACGACATTGGGCACCCCGGCCGCCAACCCCGCCGCCGTGGTCCCCGCCCCACCGTGATGCACGACGGCGGCCATCCTCGGGAACAGCACCTCATGCGCCACCTCACCCGCCGGGCAGACGTCCGCCGACGCCGCCACGGGCAGCCCCTGAACCACCGCCCGCATCCCGGCCAGCCGTAATGCCGCGACCACCTGCTCGGCGACCGCCTCCGGCTCGTCCGGCACCATGCTCCCGAACCCGACGTACACGGGGGGCGGCCCATCGTCCAGGAAGTCGGCGAGGTCGGAGGGGAGCGAGCCGTCCGGGTCGGATGGGAGGCGCCAGTAGCCGGTGAGGTGCACGTAGCCGGCCCAGTCATACGGCCTGGGCACCACCAGCGGGCTGACCCCGCACAGCACCGGCACCCGATCCCGCCGGTCGGCCGCGAACGGGCTACCCCGCAACGGCCGCAGCCCGAGCACCTGCCCGCGCAGCCGGTTCACCATGGGGGCCAGCATCAGCCAGCCGAGCCGTTCGACCATGGCATAGCTGGCCCGGTTGCCGATCCGGCCCAGGGTCCGGCGCGGGATCAGCGGGTTCGGGAACTCGCCGGTCGGCTCGCTGGGCTGGAACTGCAGGATCCCGTACGGCATGCCGTACCTCTCGTGCAGGTGCCGGCCGAAGGCGCCGAGGGCGGGCGCGAGGACCAGTTCGGCGTTCGCGCAGGCGGCGTCCACCTCGGCGAGGAGCGTCGCGGCGAGGGGCTCGACGACGACTCGGAGGCCCCGCACGAACCCCAGCGGCCCGCTACGCAACCACGCCTGTCCTTCCTCGCTCTCCACGATCGCCACCGGATCCACCCCCAGCGCCGCGAACCGCACTCCGGGACGCTCATAGCGCTCTGCCGCCAGGCGTTCGTAGCGTTCCGGCGCCACGAGCGTGACCTCGTGCCCGCGCCCGCCGAACTCCTGAGCCAGCGCCACGCACGGCTGGATGTCCCCCCGCGACCCCATTGCCAGCACCGCGACCCTCACGGCAGTGCCAGCGAGGCGATCAATGCGCTCAGTAGTACGAGCGCATACCCCTGAGAAAAGCTCCCGACCTCGTGCACGATCACCCCAATAGCCGCAATCCCCAACAGGCCGGAAATCTCACGACTTACGGAGAAGATCCCACCCGCCACCAGCACCAACCCGCAGGCGACCGTCCTGCCGCTCGACCAAGACGTGAACCCGAGCACCCCCTGTAGGAACAGCATTCCCCCGCCCACGCATCCGGCCACCGCGAGCACGGATGGGCGGCGACGCCCAGCCGTACTCGCCTCAGCGCGAACGTCCCGAAAGCCAGAGACACCACCGACGCCGGCAATCCGGGCACGTCCGCCCTGCGCCGCAGTTCGGAGTGCGTTTCCGGTATCGGGACGGCGGCCAGCGCGATGACGGCCAGGAGGGGGCGGGTGGCGGGCTGGGCGGGGGCCAAAGCCAGGGTTACGTGTCCACCTCCGCCCAGGTCCAGCCGGGCCCGTCGGGGTTCGCCCTGACGACCCTGGTACGACCGGCGGTGACCTTCTCCCAGGTGGGCCGCAGCGTTCCGGAGCCGGAAGCGTCCGGCTCGTCGGCGGCCGGTGGCCGCTTGGGGACTGCGGACTTGGCGCTGCTGTAGGGCCGCTTTCTGACGGGGGGCGAGGCACGGAGCGGTTTGGCGGGGTCGCTGCCGGACGCAGGCGGGGAGGCGAGACGACCCGACGCAGGCGCGGGGGCGGGAGCGGGCGCAGGCGCGGGGGCGGGACGACCAGGCGCGGGAACGGTCGCCTCCAAGGCGGGAGCGGGGGGAGCAGGGTCGTGTTCGGCGGATACCGGGATCGGGTCGGTGTCCACGCCGAAGATGGCCGGGCGGCCGTTGACGGTCACCGCTGGCACGCCGGGGTCGTCCTCCGCCCAGTGCCAGCCGGGGCCGTCCGGGTTGGGCTTGATCGCCCTCCCAGGACGCGGGCTGAGCGCCGTCTCGGGGCGCCGAGCCCCGCCGCCGCCCGCACTCACCGACGCGGCGCCCGGTGACAGCGCCAGTGGGGAAGCCCCATCCCCGGAAGCGATACCCCTGGAGACCGCATCCCTGGAGACCGCATCCCTGGAGACCTCCCGCCCAGGAAGCGGGCGTTCAGGAAGCGGGCGTTCAGGAAGCGGGCGCCCCTCCGGCGGCGGAGATTCACGGAACTCGATCCGCCGATGAATCCCCCGCAACACCCCCGGCAGCCACCAGTTCGCCCCACCCAGCAACCGCATCGTCGCCGGCACCAGCAGGGCCCGCACGAGCGTGGCATCCACCACGATCGCCACGAACATCCCCACCCCGAGCAGCTTCACGATCGTCATCCCGGCCGTCGAGAAGGCCCCGATCACCACCAGCGACAGCAGCGCGGCGCTGGTGATGACACCCCCGGTCCGCTGCAGGCCGGTCGCCACCGCCGCCGTGTTGTCGCCGGTCCGCAGCCACTCCGCCCGCACCCTCGACAGCAGGAACAGCTCATAGTTCATCGACAGCCCGAACACCAGCGCCAGGATCAGCACCGTCACCGTGGCCTCGATGGTCCCCGTGGACGTGAAACGCAGCCACGGTGCCAGGTGGCCGTCCTGGAAGGCCCAGACGATCACCCCGAACGAGGCCCCGATCGACAGGACGTTCATGAGCAGGGCCTTGACGGGCAGGACGACGGAGCCGAAGGCGGCGAACAGCAGCAGGAACGTGACTCCGCCGACCACCAGCGCCATCCACGGCAGCCGGCCGAGCAGGCTGGACAGGAGGTCCATCTGGGCGGCCGTCGGGCCGCCTACGACGACCTGGCGGACGTTCGGCTCCGGGGTCATCGATCTGATCAGCGTCACCAGGTGCTGGGCCGCGTCCGACATGGGGTCGTAGGAGTAGCGGACCGCCAGGCGGATCGCGCCGTTGGGCTGGGAGAGGCCGGCGAGGTCGACGCCCGTGACCCCGGGCAGGTCGCGCAGGCGGTCGGCGAGGGGCTTGGCGTCGGTGGGGTCGATCGGGGTGACGGCGCTGATCGGGGCGTAGCCCTGGCCGAGGGGGCCGGGGGCGGCGGGACGGGTGGTGAAGGAGCGTTCGATGAGAACGTGGACGTCGATCATGGCCATCGAGTTCTTGGCGAAGTCGCGGTCGACGGTCTCGGCGACGCGACGGTTCTCGGAGGCGGCGGGCAGGACCCGGTGGTCGACGTTGCCGAACCGTACGTGGGCGAACGGCCCGGCCAGCGCGAGGAGTACGGACGTGACCGCGACCAGGTAGAGCACGGGCCGTCTCATCACGCTGGAGGCGATCGCGTGCCAGACCCCGGCGCCCGCGCGGACCGCGCCGAAGTGGGGCGTGACGCGGATGGCGTCCACGCGGGGACCCAGGACAGCGAGCGCGGCAGGAAGGACGACCAGCGCCGACACCATGGCCACCAGCACCACGGCAGCCGCGCCCAGCCCGATCGAGCGCAGGAACATCTGCGGGAACAGCAGCAGTCCCAGCAGCGAGGTCGCCACGGTCAAACCGGAGAAGGCGACGGTACGGCCGGCCGTCGCCATGGTGCGCACCACGGCCTCACGGGTCGGGAGGCCGGACCTGATCTGCTCGCGGAAGGCGTTCAGCACGAAGAGCGAATAGTCGATGGCCAGCCCGAGCCCGAGCATGGTGACGACGTTCAGCGAGAAGACCGAGACCTCCGTCACCTCGGTCAGCAGCCTGAGCAGCACGAGCGCGCCGATCACGGCGAGCAGCCCGACGAGCAGCGGCAGCCCGGCGGCCACCAGGCTGCCGAACACCACCACGAGCATGACCAGCAGCACCGGCATCGAGATCGCCTCGGCGCGCGCCAGGTCGGCGGCCGTCTGGTCGTTGAGCTCCTTCAGCAGCGGCACCGAGCCGCCGACCTGGACCTGAAGGTTCGCGACGGGCAGCCGGTCCTTGATGGCGGCGTACGCCTGCTGCTTGGCGCCTTTCAGGGTGATCAGGGCATAGGTGGCGTGTTCGTCGGTGGACATCAGCTGTTTGGAGCCGGTGGTCCAGTACGTGGCCAGCTTGCGGACGTACTGGGCGGGCAGGGCGCGCAGCGAGTCGTGTACGGCCTTCTTGAAGCGCGCGTCGCGCACCTTGACCTGCGGGTGGCGGTAGAGGACGACGACGTCGGGGCTGTTGCCGCCGTACCAGGCGTCGTTCCAGCGGGCGGCGGTGGTCGAGTCGGCGGCCGGGTCCGCGAAGCCGCCGTCGGCCATCCGGCCGAACAGCTGCAGCCCGAAGGGCGCGACCAGGATGGCCGCCACCAGGCTCAGCACCAGCAGCGTCCACCTGCCGCCGTAGATCAGGCGCCCCGCCGACTCAAACAAGGGCGCCCTCCAGGTACGCCCGCGGGCAGACGCGCTCGATCAGTGCCTCGGGCATGCCCGGGTCCCCTCGCCGACTGCAGGAACCTAGAAAATTACGCCAGAAAGCATCGCGATTCTTGCCAAACGCCGTCACATTCCGCTTCCGGTCTTATCAGCCGCGTAACAAGCAGCAGAAATCCAGACGACAGCGGATGCCAGGAACCCGCACAATAGTGAGCGTTTGGGCGATTAGGGGGCCACCACGTGCACGGCTATCTTCACGATCTCGGTCTGCTCCGAGATCGGCGGTTCACACTGCTGTTGACCGCCAGGACCATGTCGGTGCTGGGCAGCGCCTTCGCGCCCGTGGCACTCGCCTTCGGCGTCCTCGCCCTGCCCGGCGCGGACGCCACCACCCTCTCGGTGGTGCTCACCGCCGAGGCGCTGCCGATGGTGGTGTTCATGCTGGTCGGCGGGGTGATCGCCGACCGGTTCCCCAGGTACAGGGTGATGACGGTCAGCGAGTTCATGAGCGCGCTGGCCTTCTTCGCCCTGGCCGCGATGATGCTGTCGGGCTGGACCCCGCTGCCCGCGCTGGCCACTGCCGCCGCCTGCAGCGGGGTGGCGATGGCGATGATGTTCCCCGCACTCACCGGCATCATCCCCGAGGTCGTGCCCGCCGACCGGCTGCAGGCCGGCAACGCGCTGCTCGGCCTGGGCGCCAACAGCTCGCGGGTGGCCGGCGCGGTGCTGGGCGGTGGCACGGTCGTGCTGTTCGGCGGCGGGTGGGCGCTGGCCGTGAGCGGGCTGATGTTCACGGTGGCCGGGGTGCTGATCGCGGCGCTGCGGCTCACGCCCGGCGAGCGGGACGCGGCGGCCGGGCATTCGGTGCTGGCCGACCTGCGTGACGGGTGGCACGAGTTCAGGTCCCGGCAGTGGATCTGGGTGGTGGTCGCGCAGTTCTCCGTGCTCGTGATGGCGCTCCAGGCGGGTCACGGCGTGCTCGGGCCGCTGCTGGCCAAGGAGAGTCTGGGCGGGCCCGCGGCCTGGTCGGCGTTCCTGGCCGGTGAGGCGGTGGGCACGATCGTGGGGGTGATCGTCTCGCTGCGCGTCCGGCCCGGCCGGCCCATCCTGGTCGGGACGCTGCTCTGCCTGCCGACCGCTCTGCCGTACGTGCTGCTGGGCACCGGCGCGCCGCTGTGGGCGATCGTGGCGGGCGCGTTCGTGCTGGGCGTCTGCTTCGACGTGTTCGGGGTGCTGTGGCAGACGACCATGCAACGCGAGATCCCGCCGGAGTCGCTGTCGCGGGTCAGCTCGTACGACGCGCTGGGCTCGATGATGTTCGGCCCGATCGGCCTCATGCTGGCCGGGCCGGTGGCGAACCTGGTCGGCACGCGAGCGGCGCTGCTGGGCTGCGCCGCCCTCGTCGTGCTGTCCACGCTCGCCGCGCTGCTGTCTCCCGGGGTGCGCGACCTACGCGCGCCCGTTCCGGTCGCGGAGAGCGTGCCGGGCTGAGCCGTCCTGGGCGAGGTCGTGCCGGGCCGAGCGGAAGTACGCGTTGGACCTCGGCTGGAACATCAGCGCCACGGCGCCGAGCACGGCCAGCACGTGCAGCACCCGGCTGCCGGCGAACATCAGGCCCATCGCGTCGGCCCCGGCGAATGCCTCGGCGACGGAGTGGCCGTCCATCAGCCATTGGACGGGTCCCATGACGAGCGAGAGCGTGCCGAACACGCCCAGCGTCACCGCCAGCGTCCAGCGGGCCCAGTTGCCGCCCCGCCTGAGTCGCAGCGCCAGGAAGACGGCCGTGACGAAGACGACGAGCCGGATCCCGACGCCGGACAGCAACTCGCCGGCCGAGGCCGTCCCCGAGGACAGCAGGTCGCCGACGACCAGTACGGTCTCGAACGCCCCTGCCGCGACCGCGACCAGCCACAGCGTGGCGGCGGCCTGCACGGCGGGAGGGGGCTCGGTGGGGTTCGGCGCTGAACGGGACGTGAGAATGGTCATGACGGGCCTCCAGGGTGATCGCTTCCTGGCAAGTGTGCGCCGCGCGACCCCGCCGGATCAGGCACGCCGTCCCCCGAATGGCCGGTCAGGCTGGCCCTACCGTCAGACGACGATCAGGGTCACCACCACGCCCGCGCAGTTGCCCGCCACGCAGACGCGGACCGGCACCTCGGACACCCCGGCGGACTCCGGGATGCCGCCGATGTGGCCGTCGGGCCCGATCGTGACGCCTTTCGGCAGCTTGCCGTGGTCGGTCACGGAGAACGTGGGTGGCACACCCGTGGGCCCGCCCTCGATCGTGATCTGCTCGTCGTAACGGTTGCCCACCTTGCCGGGGAAGGCCAGCGCGCTCGGCTGCCAGGGCAGGTTCCGCAGCACGACGATCGTGATCTGCTGATCGACGCAGTCCTGGCCACGGCAGAGCCGGACGGGGGCGGCGAAGGTGCCGGGACGCTGGGGCACGCCGTGCAGTCGGCCCGCGGCGTCCAAGGTCACGCCCGGTGCGAGGGCGGCGGGGTGGATCGTGACGTCGTCCTCGAACGGCATCAGGTGATCATCCACCTCGATGCCCTGCGTGACGTAGAAGACGGTCTCGACGAGCCGCTTGGTCGGGGGATCCATGTGCAGGACGGGCAGGTCGCTCGACACGGCCACGGTACGCGTGACCGGCAGGGCGGGAACCACCGCGCACAAACCCAACCCGGCAACAACCAATCCCCACGTCAGCCGCATTTCGCCCCCCGGTCTGTCTCCCCGATACGTACCCCGGCACCGCGCAGCGTTACTCCTGGCTCACGCGTAGATAATCGGCTCATGGCCGCTGAATCCGCCCAGACCCTGGAGCGCGGGCTCCGCCTGCTGAGGCTGCTCGCCGACGGCAAGGGCGGACGGACGCCCACCGAGCTGAGCGCCGAGCTGTCGCTGTCGCGGCCGGTGGTGTACCGGCTGGTGACCACGCTGCTGAGCGAGGGGTTCGTGCGCCGGGACGCCGAGGGGCGGGTGCATCTCGGGTTCGGGGTGCTCGTGCTGGCTCAGGCCGTACAACCGCTGCTTCGGGCGGCGGCGCTGCCGACGCTGCGGCGGCTCGCCGAGGACGTGGGCGCCACCGCGCACCTGACCGTGGCGGAGGGCGACGACGGGCTGGCCGTGGCGGTGGTCGAACCGTCGTGGACGAACATGCACGTGGCCTACCGGGAAGGGTCACGTCACTCCCTGCTGCGGGGGGCCGCCGGGCAGGCGATCCTGGCGCTGCGCGAAGGCCGGGACGACTATCTGGTGACGGAGGGGCAGTTGCAGGAGGGCGCGCGGGGCATCGCCGCGCCCGTGACCGGGCTGCCGTGGCTGGAGGCGTCGGTCGGCGTGGTGACGTTCGGGCCGCTCGACGAGTCGGCCGGGCGGCGCGTGGTCGAGGCCGCCGCCGAGCTGGCCGGCGCGCTGGGTTGACATCGCCCGTCCGATGGCGGACGGTGGTTGCAGATAGAGGACGCAGATGTCCGATAAGCGGACGCTCGGGAGGCGACGATGCCTTACTACCGCGTCGTGGGCGAGGTGCCCCGCAAGCGGCACACCCAGTTCAGGCGGCCCGACGGCGGCCTCTACGCCGAGGAGCTGATGGGCGAGGAAGGCTTCTCGTCCGACTCCTCGCTGCTCTACCACCGGTACCTGCCGACCGCGATCGTCAAGGCCGAGGCCGTCACGCCGCCGGTGGACGTCCGCCTGGAGCCGAACCTGCCGCTGTCGCCGCGCCACTTCCGCACCCAGGACCTCGGCAGCGCGGGCGACCTGGTGGCGGGGCGGATGCAGCTGGCCGGCAACGCCGACGTCCGGTTGTCGTACGCCACCAGCGACCGGCCCAGCGAGCTCTACCGCAACTCCATGGGCGACGAGTGCGTGTACGTTCAGGCGGGCCGGGCCCGCTTCGAGTCGACGTACGGCGTCATCGAGGCCGGCGCGGGCGACTACATCGTCATCCCGACCGGCACGATCCACCGGTGGGTGCCCGACGGACGGGTCAACGTGCTGGCCATCGAGGCGTCCGGGCACATCAGGCCGCCCAAGCGCTATCTGTCCCAGTACGGGCAGCTCCTGGAGCAAGCCCCCTACTGCGAGCGCGACCTGCGTGGTCCGGCCGAGCCGCTCGTCGTCGAGGGCGAGGAGGTCCCGGTGCTGGTCCGCACCCGGGGCGGGCTGACCAGGCTGGTCTACCGCAACCACCCGTTCGACGTGGTCGGTTGGGACGGCTACCTGTACCCGTTCGCGTTCAACATCAATGACTTCGAGCCGATCGTGAAGAAGACGCACGCGCCGCCGCCGGTCCACCAGACGTTCGAGGGGCCGGGGTTCGTGGTCTGCTCGTTCTGCCCGCGTCCGCTGGACTTCCACCCCGAGTCCGTGCCGATCCCCTACAACCACCACAACGTCGACTCCGACGAGTTCATGTTCTACGTGGGCGGCGACTACTCGGCCCGCAAGGGCTCCGGCATCGACGTCGGCTCGATCTCGCTGCATCCGGCCGGCTTCACGCACGGTCCGCAGCCCGGGGCGGTGGAGGCGGTCATCGACGCGGTCGGCCGCGGCATCACGACCACCAGCGAGATGGCCGTGATGATCGACACCTTCCGCCCGCTCGACCTCGGCCAGGCCGCTCTGACCTGCGAGGACCCCGGCTACGCATGGACTTGGGCCCGATGATGCTCTATATCGCGCTGGTCGACGACGCCGGCCTGTTCCCGCCGGCCTCCCTGCACATGTCAGAAGCGCTGGCCCGCCACCAACGCGACCAGGAGCGGGGCTTCCAGGTGCTGACCCACCGCTTCCTCTGCCCCACCAGCCGCCTCGACGGACTGCGCCGCGAGGACGTCCTACCGCGCCGGATCGGGCTGATCGTCGACACGCCGGAGATCCCGCCGTTCGACGATCTGCCCGTGGACTCGGTCGAAATACGCGTGGACGCCCTCGCCCTGCTGCCCGAAGGCGGTCTCCCGCCGGACGTGCGGCTGTTCGTCGAGGTGCCCGCCGGGAAGTACGTCGCCGACGTGCCCCAGGGCGCCGCGCTCAAGGTGCGCTGCGGCGGCCTGACCGCCGAAGACTTCCCATCGGCCGAGCATCTCGCGGGGTTCATCCGGTTCTGCGCGGAGCACGACATACCGTTCAAGGCCACCGCCGGTCTGCACCACGCCGTACGCCATTTCGACCCCACGCTCGGCGTCGACCGGCACGGCTTCCTCAACCTGCTGCTCGCCGTCTGTGAGGCGGTGGAGCAGCGCGACCCCGTGCCCGTGCTGCGCACCACGGATGTGAGCCACCTCGTACAACTGGCCCGCGCCGTGTCCGAGGAGACGGCGAAACGGGCCAGGGCGCTGCTGGTGAGCTACGGCTCGTGCAACACCGGGGCCCCACTGGACGACCTGCGAGCGCTGGGACTGATCGAGGAGGACACGTGACCTGGGGTGTCGACAACCTGCCCTACGGGGTGTTCTCCCGGCGCGGCGAGGCGCCACGGGTGGGCGTGCGCTACGGCGACCGGGTCCTCGACCTGGCCGCCGCGCTGCACGACGAGGTGTTCGCCGCGCCCACCCTCAACCCCTTCATGGCCAGGGGGCGCACCGCCTGGCACGACACCAGGACACTGATCGTCAACAAGCTCACCTCCGACCTCGCGATCACCGAGCCGCACCTGGTCCCGCTGGAGCAGGTGCGGCTGCACATGCCGTTCGAGGTGGCCGACTACGTCGACTTCTACTGCTCGCTGGAGCACGCCACCAACGTCGGCCGGATGTTCCGGCCCGGCACCGAGGGGCTGCTGCCCAACTGGCGGCACCTGCCAGTCGGCTACCACGGCCGGGCGGGCACGGTCGTGGTGTCCGGGACCCCGATCACCCGGCCGCACGGCCAGCTCGGGGCCGGGCGGTTCGGGCCGTCCGCCAAGCTCGACCTCGAAGCCGAGCTGGGCTTCGTGATCGGCGTGCCGTCCGAGCTCGGCGCGCCCGCCGGGGCCTTCGAGGACCACGTGTTCGGGGTGACGCTGGTCAACGACTGGAGCGCGCGCGACATCCAGGCGTGGGAGTACGTGCCGCTCGGGCCGTTCCTGGGCAAGTCGTTCGCCACCTCGATCTCGCCGTGGATCACGCCGCTGGAGGCGCTGCCCCGGATACCGGGCCGCGCGCAGGAGCCCGAGCCGCTCGGCTACCTGCGCAGGCAGGGCGACTGGGGGCTGGACGTCTCCGTCGAGGTGTCGCTCAACGGCGAGGTCGTGTCCCGGCCGCCGTACTCCGGCATGTACTGGACGCCGGACCAGATGCTCGCCCACATGACGGTCAACGGCGCTTCCCTGCGGACCGGCGACCTGTTCGCCAGCGGCACGATCTCCGGCGCGCAGCGCGAGGAGCGGGGCTCGCTCATCGAGCTGACCTGGAACGGCACCGATCCGATAAAGCTCGCCGGTGGAGAGACCAGGACATTCCTTGAGGACGGCGACACTGTGACGATCAGCGCCACGGCCGGCGGCCGCACATTGGGGGAGGTATCCGGAACCATCCGATAGGTGACTCGACGTGCTCATTCCGTGACTCTTCGCTAACCTGGGTATCCCCTTCCCGGAAAGCAGGATTGAGATGCGGCGCGCCGCGGCCACCTTTCTCGTGGCCCTACTCCTCACCGCGGGCTGCGGCTCGGTAACCGCCGAGCGGCCGGCGCCCGCGCCACCCGTCGTCCAGGTCTCCCCGGCCTTCGACGCGCCGCACGCCCGTACGGATCATGGCCTGGTCGTCAAGGCGCAGGGCGGCAAGCTCCGCCAGGTGCTCGCCTTCGTGGCGGGCGCACCGGTGCCGGGCACACTCGACGCGTCCGGTACGACCTGGCGCTCCTCCTGGACGCTGGCCCCCGGGTCCGAATACACGGTGACCGCCACCGCGGCGCGCCCAGGCGCCCCGTCGACGGTGGCCATGGGCCGCTTCCGCACCCGCGCCACCGACCACACGTTTCAGGTCGCCTCCGTCACCCCGCTGCCGGGCGAGACCGTCGGCGTCGGCATGCCGATCATTCTCGACTTCGACACCCCGATAAGCGACAAGGCGGCCGTGGAGCGGGCGCTGGAGGTCAAACCCGCCACCGAGGGCGCGTGGCGCTGGGTCGGCGACACCCGGGCGATCTATCGCACCCGCGACTTCTGGACGCCGGATCAGCAGATCACGGTCACGGCCCACCTGACCGGGGTACGCATGGCGCCGGGTGTCTACGGCGTGACCGACCGCACGTTCGCCTTCACCGTGGGCCGCGAGCAGTCCAGCTCGGTCGACACCCGGACCCACCAGATGGTCGTCAGGCGCGGCGACCGGATCGCGCAGCGCATGGCCATCAGCGCGGGCATGGCCACCACCCCCGAATACACCACGACCAGCGGCATCCACCTGACCATGGACAAGGGCAACCCGGTCCGCATGATCTCGCCGGGCCGCGTCAAAGGCGAGCCCGGCTTCTACGACGTGCTGATCGACCATGCCGTGCGCATCTCCAACAGCGGCGAATACGTCCACGCCAAGAACAACGTATGGGCCCAGGGCCACGCGAACGTCAGCCACGGCTGCGTCAACGCCCGCCCCGACCAGGCGGCCTGGTTCTTCGCCACCTCGCTGCGCGGCGACCCGGTGACGATCACCGGCACCGCCCGCCCACTCCGGTGGGACAACGGCTGGGGGTTCTGGCAACTGCCGTGGGAGAAGTGGCGGCAGGGCAGCGCCTTGTACCGCCCCACGCCCCTGCCACAGCAATGATTCCGGCATTACGGTAGAAGGGGGGAACCAGCCGAGTACCCAGGCCCGTTATGCCATCAGGAGGGCCGGAACATGGATGAATGGATCATCTGGATAATCCTGGCAGTCGTCCTCGGCGTGGCGGAGATCTTCACCGTCACCGCAGCGCTCGGCCTGCTCGGCGCGGCCGCCCTCCTCACCGCGGCGACCGCCGCCATCGGTCTGCCCGTCCCCCTGCAGCTGCTGGTCTTCGCCCTGTCTTCCACAGCCGGTCTGATCGTGATCCGGCCGGTCGCCATGCGCCACCTCCAGCAGCCGCAACTGCAGCGCTTCGGCGTGGAGGCGCTGGTCGGCAGGCAGGCGTACGTCGTGTCGGAGGTCACCGGACGCGAGGGCAGGGTACGCATCGGCGGCGAGGAGTGGTCCGCGCGCGCCTATGACGAGACCCTGGTGATCCCCACGGGCGCGACCGTCGACGTCATAGAGATCGAGGGCGCCACAGCCCTCGTATATCCCCGGGAGTGACCATGGACCCGCTGTTGCTGGTCGGATTGTTCGTCATCCTGTTCGCGGTGTTCACGGTGCTCAAGGCCGTGCGGATCGTGCCCCAGGCACGCGCCCGCAACGTTGAACGCCTCGGCCGCTACAACCGTACGCTGAAGCCCGGACTCAACTTCGTCATCCCGTACGTCGACCGCGTCTACCCGATGATCGACCTGCGCGAGCAGGTCGTGACCTTCCGCCCGCAGCCGGTCATCACCGAGGACAACCTGGTCGTCGAGATCGACAACGTCCTCTACTTCCAGGTCACCGATCCCCGGGCGGCGGCCTACGAGATCGCCAACTACATCCAGGCGATAGAGCAGCTCACCGTCACCACCATGCGTAACGTCATCGGCTCCATGGACCTGGAGAAGACGCTCACCTCCCGCGACACCATCAACAGCCAGCTGCGCGGCGTGCTCGACGAGGCCACCGGCAAGTGGGGCATCCGCGTCAACCGCGTGGAGGTCAAGGCGATCGACCCGCCGAAGACCATCAAGGACGCGATGGAGAAGCAGATGCGGGCCGAGCGTGACAAGCGGGCGGCGATCCTCAACGCCGAAGGCCAGCGCCAGTCGCAGATCCTCACCGCCGAAGGCGACAAGCAGAGCCGCATCCTGCGCGCCGAAGGCCAGCGCACCGCGGCCATCCTGGAGGCGGAAGGCCAGTCGCGGGCCATCGACCAGGTCTTCCAGGCGGTCCACCGCAACGACCCCGACCCCCAGCTGCTCGCCTACCAGTATCTGCAGATGCTGCCGCAGCTCGCCCAGGGCCCCGGCAACACGTTCTGGGTGATCCCCAGCGAGGTGACCTCGGCGCTGCAGGGCGTGTCGAAGGCGTTCACCGAAGCACTGCCCAGGTCGGCGGCGACGCGGGACGACATGCCGGAGAGCTCGGCGGCGGACGAGGAGGTCGCCAGGGCCTCGGAGGCGGCGGCGGAGGCCGTGGCCGACGCCCAGGACCACGACAGCCCCAACGGGCCTCGCCAGCTCACCCAGGGTGTGGAGGACCCGTCGGCTGCCTTCTCCGACCTGGAGAAGGAGCATCAGGAGCGCTGATCGGGCGGGTGCCCGCCGCGATCACCCGGCGGGCACCTTCGCCGACGCCGACTTTTCTTGGGCGACTTTGGTCTTGATCTTGGTCTTGAACTTGACCTTGGGCTTGGCTTTGACCTTGGCTCCGACGAGGGTGGGGCGGCAGGCCGCTTCGAAGAGATCCCGCACCTGAGGCGCACGGTGCACGACATTGGCCCGGCAGGCCAGCTTGACCGCCGCGTCGGCCAGGGTGACGTCCCGGTTTGCTTGAGGGACGTCGTCGCCCACCTCGGTGCGGAGCCACTCGGAGATCTCCGCCCACGAGTAGACGCTGACGTTGTCGGCCTCGATCAGCGGAGCGGGGAACCCGCCGGGCCCGCGCTGTCCACTCGCCAGTTGGCGGAAGCTGGCCTGTGTGCGGCCACCGTGGCGCCTTGCCGCATCGCCGAGCGTCACCGCGTCGTCGTGCCCGACGCCCACGGCCCAGAGCTTGTCAACCGTGCTGATCTGGATGAGCACGGACATGATGGCCTCCAGCAGGCTGTCCGACTCACGATCGCACATGAAGTACGGCTGCGCCCCGCCGACCAGCGCGCAGTCATCCATGCCCGCCTCGTGGAGCCGGTCGAACTCGGCAGCGTCCGGCTCACGGTTGAGCATGACCTGGAAGTCCCAGCTAGTCATGACGTCCCCTCTTGATCGTCGCTCTTGCACTCGAAGTGCCGAGTGGCCCATTGGCGGATCTGTTTGGCATGGATGCCGGGGTTGCGGGGCGTGCAGTTGACCGTGAACGGCTTGTCCCCGCACCGGCAGGTGATCCAGCCCCAGCGATGCCCGTTGTGGTCCTCCTCAACGGTGAGAGCGCTATTGATCTTGCGGATTGCCTTGAGCACCGCGTTGATCTCGTTGTGTTGATGTCTTCCTCGACCAACCATGTTCTAACTGTGCAACAGTGTTACACACTTAGAACGGCACTTCCAAGCCAGGAGCCCCAACCTGCACCCTGGGAGTGACAGGTCCACCCTGTTCGGCCTGGTCGTGCATAACCTCGAAGGCATGGACAGCGACAACCGGCTGGGCGAGTTCCTGCGAGCGCGGCGGGAGCTGGCCAGACCCGAAGCCCATGGGATGCCCGCGGCGGGCCGCCGCCGCACTCCCGGAATGCGGCGGGAAGAGGTCGCGATGCTCGCCGGGGTCAGCACCGACTACTACATCCGCCTGGAACAGGGCCGGGACAAGCATCCGTCGGCACAGGTGCTCGAGGCGCTGGCGAACGCGCTGACGCTGGAGGAGGACGCCGTCGCGCACCTGCACGAGCTGGCCCGCCCGCAGCCGCGGCGCAGGCGGCGGGCGAGGCGGCCCGAGCGGGTCGGCCCGGGGCTGGTCCGGCTGATGGAGCGCTGGCCGGACACCCCGGCGCTGGTGCTCGGCCGCTACATGGACGTGCTGGCCTGCAACGCGCTCGGCGCGGCGCTGTTCGGCTGGCTGAGCGACCGCAGCCTGGTCCGGTCGGTGTTTCTCGATCCGCAGGCCCGCGACTTCTATCGCGACTGGCAGAAGGTCACCCAGGACTGCGTCGCGTCCCTGCGTGCGACCGCCGGCGCGGATCTGGACGATCCCCGTCTGACCGACCTGGTCGGTGAGCTGTCGCTCAAGAGCGTCGAGTTCGCCCGCCTGTGGGCACGTCACGACGTACGCGGCAAGACGGCGGAGTTCAAGCGGTTGCGCCATCCGGTGGTCGGCGAGCTGGACCTCAGCTACGAGGCCCTGACCGTCAACAGCGCCCCCGGCCAGCAGCTCGTCGTCTATCAGGCCGAGCCAGGGAGTGCCTCCGAGCAGGCGCTGTCCCTGCTGGGCAGCATCACCGCGCCACCCGTGATGCGCGACGTCGCCATGACCGAACAGGAAAGGTAGTCATGTCTGTCTGGTTCATCACCGGATGCTCCACCGGCTTCGGCCGGGAACTGGCCACGCTCGTCCTCAACGGCGGCGAGCAGGCCGTGGTGACCGCCCGGGACCCGGACCGGGTCGCCGACATCGTGGCCGACCACGGTGATCGGGCCCTGGCCCTGCCGCTGGACGTCACCGACCCCGCGCAGGTGACCGCGTCCGTCGAACGCGCCGAGGAGGTCTTCGGCGGTATCGACGTGCTGGTCAACAACGCGGGGTACGGCTACCTCGCGGCGATCGAGGAGGGCGAGGACGCGCAGGTCCGTGAGCTGTTCGAAGCCAACGTCTTCGGGCTCGTGTCCGTCACCAAGGCGGTGCTGCCCGGCATGCGGGCCAGGCGGCACGGCCACATCCTCAACGTGTCCTCGGTCGGCGGTCTTGCCGCTTTCGGGGCCACCGGTTACTACCACGCCACGAAGTTCGCGGTCGAAGGGCTGTCGGAGTCGCTCGCGGCGGAAGTGGCGCCGCTCGGGATCAGGGTGACCATCGTCGAACCCGGCGGTTTCCGTACGAACTGGTCGGGGCCCTCGATGAAGCAGTCGGGGACCCACATCGACGACTACTCCCAGACGGCCGGCAAGCGCCGGGAGACCACCCTGGGCACGTACGGGAGCCAGCCCGGCGACCCGGTGCGCGCCGCCGAGGCCATTCTCACCGTGGTGCGGTCGGAGAACCCGCCGCTGCGCCTGCTTCTGGGGGGTGACGCCCTGAACGTCGCGAACGCCAAACTCGACAAGCTCCGACGCGACTTCGACGGGTGGAAGGAGCTGACCCTCAGCACCAGCTACCCTGAATGACCGCGTACGGCCGGAGCCCCCGTGCGCTCAGTGCGACAGCGGCGCTTCCGTGGTGTCGACCAGCGTGCAGTCGGCGACCGGACCATTGGCGACCCGCGCCCAGATGCCCGCCACCTGGATCTTGGCCGGGGGGTCACTGACGCTGAACTCCAGCACTCCGGTCTGTCCCTCCTTGATGGCGCTCGGGTCGATGGTGAAGCCCTCCTCCACCTTCGGCGGCCAGACGTCAAGCCGGTCCTCCTCCCTTGGAATGAAGTCGGCACGGGGCTGCGGGCTGCACTTCTTGCCCGTGGGGATGTAGTTCACCACCACGTTGACCCCCCTGTCCCGCAGGTCCGCCTGGAGCTTGTCGGCGTCCTTCACCTCGTTGATCTGGATGTTGATGGTTCCGTCGGGGTTGTCGGCGATGGCATACGCGGGGGTGCCGCCGAACAGCAGCGGGATCGCCACCGCCGCCGCGGCGGCCAGCCCCAGCGCGGGCGCCAGGACGATGGGTCGCAGCAGGCGTCGCTTCGGCTTGTCGATCTCGGTCATCACGAACTCCTTGAGCAGTCGGTGACGGCCCTCGGGAAGATCGCGGTCGTTTGGCCAGCTCATCGGATCTCCTCCTTTGCGGGGCCTTTGTCACCTACTACCTGTCGGGGCGCGGGCGGCGGTTCCGCCAGTTGGCCGAGTTTCTGGCGCGCTCGCGACAACCGGGACCGTACCGTGCCCACGGGGACGCCGAGCGCCTCGGCCGCCTCCGCGTAACCGAGCCCGGACCAGACGCAGAGCGCGAACACGTCCTGCTCCTGGCGGCGCAGCGAGCCGTAGGCCGCGCGGACGGCGGCCAGCCGTTCCGCGTCGTCGATCCGGCCCACGACTTCGTCGGCGAAGTCCGGCACGGCCTCGCCCCTGGGCATCCTGGCCAGGGCGTCGTCGTGCCGGCGGGCGGCCCGGCGGGCGTTGCGGGCCACGTTGGTGGCGATGACGAGCAGCCACGGCCGCAGCGAACCGCCCTCGGCGTCGATCCTGCCGCGTAATCGCCAGGCCTCCAGGAAGGTCAGCGCCATCACGTCCTCGGCCGCGGACCAGTTCGCGGTCAGGCGGAAGGCATGGTTGTACACGGCCTTCGCGTAGTCGTCGAAGAGCTGCGCGAAGGCCGCCTTGTCCCCGGCGCGTATCCGGGCACGTGTCGACATATCCACGTAAAGGAACTGTCCGCACACACGTCAGGGTTCCAGCTGTCCACGGTCGAAGTACGCCGCCAGCTCCGGGTCGATCAGCGGCACGTCGTACGGCATGCCGCCGTCGCGCAGGGACATCGTGGCCATGTAACCGGCGGCGACGCTCATCCGGGCGGCCACCGGGGAGGTGTCGGTGACCCCGCCGTCCCGGACGAAACCGCAGAACTCCCGCATGATCTCCGTGTCGGCACCGCCGTGCGAGCCGGTGGCGTCGGGCACCCGGTACGCGATGTCGCCGTCGCTCCGGTAGCCCGACGGGCCGGTGTTCCAGACCTTGACCGTGTCGCCGGGGCCGTCGCCGAAGTTCTCCAGCCGGCCCTCGGTGCCGATCACCGTGTAGTTGCGCACGTAGTCGGGGGTGAAGTGGCACTGCTGGTAGGCGGCGATGACGCCGTTGTCGAGGCGCATGTTCATCACCGACACGTCCTCGACGTCGACGACGTGGTTGAGGTCGCCGCGGCTGGCCGGCGGCCAGTCGTACTCGCGCAGCCAGCCCTCCGGCCTGGGCGTGTCCGGCTCGCGGCGCGGCAGGTCGCCGTAGAGCATGAGGTCGCCGAGGGCGTTCACCCTGGTCGTGTAGCCGCCGGCGAGCCAGTGGATCACGTCGAGGTCGTGCGCGGCCTTCTGCAGGAGCAGGCCCGTGGTCCGGGTGCGGTCGGCGTGCCAGTCCTTGAAGTAGTAGTCGCCGCCGTAGGACACGAAGTGGCGCACCCAGATCGTCTTCGGCTCGCCGATGACGCCCCGCTGGATGATGTCGCGCATCAGCCGGACCACGCCCATGTGCCGCATGTTGTGCCCCACGTACAGCCGGCTCCCGGTCCGCCGCGCGGCGCGCAGGATGTTGTCGCAGCCCTCCACGGTGATGGCCAGCGGCTTCTCCAGGTAGACGGCCTTGCCGGCTTCCAGGCAGTCGATCGCGACGCGCTCGTGCGTGTCGTCGGGCGTCAGGACGATGACCGCGTCGAGGTCCGGGCGGTCGAGCAGCCGGTGGTAGTCCTCGGTCAGGAACTCCGCGTCGAACCTCTTCGCCTGGCTCTTGAGCACCGCCGGGTCGGAGTCGCAGAGCGCGGCCACGACCGAGCCCTGACCAGGTCGGTGCGCGTAGCGTGCCAGGTTGGCGCGGAGGCCGAGGCCGATGATTCCGATGCGCAGGTCTTCCACCCAAGCGAGGCTAGCGCTCGTTTATGCAAATAACCAGCGCCAAAAGTGCTATATCGGGCACGCCGTACGAGTGGCGTGAAGGGAAGCTGTGGGGGCACTTAAGAATCCGTCGATGGACACGTCCCTAAGCGAGCGGGCACAGTGCGTTAGGTTCGGGGCAGAGGGAGAGATGAACCCATGAAAGCGCTGGTCAAGGAGCGAGCCGAGCCCGGATTGTGGCTGGCCGACGTGCCGGAGCCCACACCTGGGCCGGGTGAGGTACTGATCCGGGTGCTGCGTACCGGCATCTGTGGCACCGACCTCCACATCCGGAAATATGACGATTGGGCGCGGCATACTCTGAAGCTTCCGCTGATCGTGGGGCATGAGTTCTCCGGGCACGTGGTCGAGGTCGCGCCCGGCGTCGAGGACATCTCCGTCGGCGACCTGGTGAGCGGCGAGGGGCACATCGTCTGCGGCAAGTGCCGCAACTGCATGGCCGGGCGCCGCCATCTGTGCCGCAACACCATCGGGCTCGGCGTGAACAGGGACGGCGCCTTCGCCGAATACGTCACGCTGCCCGCCTCCAACGTCTGGAAGCACCGGGTGCCGGTCCATCCCGACGTGGCGGCCATCTTCGACCCGTTCGGCAACGCCGTACACACCGCGTTGTCGTTCCCCCTGGTCGGCGAGGACGTGCTGATCACGGGCGCGGGCCCGATCGGGCTGATGGCGGCGGCGGTGGCCACGCACGTGGGCGCGCGCAACGTGGTGATCACCGACGTCAGCGAGGAACGGCTCGACCTGGCCGGCAAGCTCGGCGTCTCCCTGGCCCTGAACGTCGCGCGGACCTCGATCGCCGAGGGCGTCACGCGGCTCGGCCTGCGCGAGGGCTTCGACGTCGGGCTGGAGATGTCCGGGAACCCGCGGGCCGTACGCGACATGATCGCGAACATGACGCACGGCGGGAAGATCGCGATGCTCGGGCTGCCCGCCGAGGAGTTCGCCATCGACTGGGCCACGGTGGTGACCTCGATGCTCACCATCAAGGGCATCTACGGCCGGGAGATGTACGAGACCTGGTACAACATGTCGGTGCTGCTGGAGAAGGGTCTCGACCTGTCCCCGGTGATCACCGACCGCTACTCGTACCGCGATTTCGACGCCGCCTTCGACACGGCGGCCAGCGGCCGCACGGGCAAGGTCATCCTGGATTGGAGCGTTTGATGTTCACGAACGTACGCGATCAGCTGCGTGCGACGCTCGACGAGATCACCGAGGCGGGGCTGCACAAGCCCGAGCGGGTGATCACCACGCCACAGAGCTCACAGGTGAGCGTGGCCGGGCGAGAGGTGCTGAACTTCTGCGCCAACAACTACCTCGGCCTGGCCGACAACCCCGAGGTGGTCGCCGCCGCCAAGGAGGCGCTCGACCGCTGGGGCTTCGGGATGGCCTCGGTACGGTTCATCTGCGGCACCCAGGAAGTGCACAAGGAGCTCGAAGCCCGCCTTTCTGACTTCCTCAGCCAGGAGGACTCCGTTCTCTACAGCTCGTGCTTCGACGCGAACGGCGGCGTCTTCGAGACGCTGCTCGACGCGCAGGACGCGGTGATCTCCGACGCCCTGAACCACGCGAGCATCATCGACGGCATCCGGCTGTCGAAGGCCCGCCGCTACCGCTACGCCAACCGCGACATGGCCGAGCTGGAGGCCAGGCTGAAGGAGGCGTCCGACGCGCGGCGACGGCTGATCGTGACCGACGGCGTGTTCTCCATGGACGGCTACCTGGCGCCGCTGGCCGACATCTGCGACCTGGCCGAACGCTACGACGCGATGGTCATGGTCGACGACTCCCACGCGGTCGGGTTCGTCGGGCCGACCGGTCGCGGCACGCCCGAGCTGCACGGCGTCACCGACCGGGTGGACATCATCACCGGCACCCTGGGCAAGGCGCTCGGCGGGGCCAGCGGCGGCTACGTCGCGGCCCGCAAGGAGATCTGCGAGCTGCTGCGCCAGCGCTCCCGCCCGTACCTCTTCTCCAACTCGCTCGCCCCGGTCATCGCCGCGGCCTCGCTGCGCATCCTCGACCTGCTGGAGACCTCCAGCGAGGCCAGGGAGCAACTGCGCGCGAACACCGCCCGGTTCCGCGCCAAGATGACCGAGGCCGGGTTCGACATCCTGCCCGGCGACCATCCGATCACCCCTGTGATGATCGGCGACGCCGCCGAGGCCGGGGCGATGGCCGAGCGGCTGCTGGAGCTCGGCGTGTACGTGATCGGGTTCTCGTACCCGGTCGTGCCGCACGGCCAGGCCCGGATCCGGGTCCAGCTGTCGGCGGCCCACTCGGCCGAGGACGTGGACCGCGCGGTCGACGCCTTCATCCAGGCCCGCGCGTCGCACTGACCCTCCGGGTCGCGGCCCGCACGTCGTACTGACCCTCCGGGCCGCGGCCCGGACGCCTCGCCGGCGCTCCGGACCCAGGAGCTGAGTATTCTCGCTGCGTGATAGACACGCGGCGGCTGCGTACGTTGCGCGCGGTGGCCGACCATGGCACGGTCACCGCCGCGGCCGCCGCACTGCACCTCACCCCTTCGGCTGTCTCCCAGCAGCTCGGGGCGCTGGAGCACGAGGTGGGCCACCGGCTGTTCACCCGCGACGCGCGCGGCGTCCGCCTGACCGCGGTCGGCCAGATCATGCTCACCCACGCCAACGAGGTGCTCGCCCAGCTCGAACGCGCCGAAGCCGAGGTCGCCGCCTACAGCACGGGCGCGGCGGGCGAGGTGACCGTCGCCTGCTTCGCCACCGCGATCAGCGCCGTGCTCTCCCCCGCCATCACCGCCCTGCGCACCGGCTCCCCGGGGCTGCGGATACGCGTACTCGACGCCGAGGGCGACCACAGCCTGACCATGCTGCTCGACGACCGGGCCGATCTGGCCATCGCGGTGGAGTATCGCGGCGCCCCGGACGCGGCCGATCCCCGCCTGCACCGGTCCGCCCTGTACGCCGAGCCGTTCGACCTGGTGCTCCCCCAGGATCACCCTCTGGCGAGCGCCGGCGGCCCGCCCCCGGCGGACGCGGTCCGGCTCGGCGAGCTCGCGGGCGAGACGTGGATCGGGCCCTACCCCGGCAACCCTGTCCACGACGTGATCACGTTCGCCTGCGAGCAGGCGGGCTTCTCACCGAACTTCGCACACTGCTCCGACGACTTCCGCGCCGTGGTGGCACTGGTCGGAGCCGGCGCGGGCGTGGCACTGGTGCCCCGACTGGCCCTGCGCGACATGGTGCTGCCGGGCGTGGCCGTGCCAGGCGTAGCGGTGCCAGGCGTCGCGGTGTCCGGCGTGGCACTGCCGGGGGTCGCGGTGCCGGGCGTGGCGGTACGTCGCGCGCCGGGCCCCGAGCGGCGGGTCTTCGCGGCCGTACGGCGGGGTGCCGAGGCTCATCCTCTTCTTCGGCCGCTGCTCGGCACCCTGCACACGATCGCCGACTCCCTCGGGGCCGGGTGACGCGCATGGGGCAGGGTGTGCAGTACCGGAAGCTGTTCGGTCTGCCGGGTGTGACGGCGCAGGCCGTCCTCGGGTTCCTGGCCCAGCTCACGCAGCAGGTCGCGCCGGTGGGGATCGTGCTGGTGGTGCAGGCTTCGACCGGCTCGCTGGTGCTGGCGGGGCTGGCCGCGGCGGCGTTCGCCATCGGCGCGGGGATGGCCAGGCCCGTCCAGGGGCGCCTCATCGACCGGCGGGGGCCGCGGGGGGTACTGGCCGTCAGCGCGTTGGCGCACGTCACGGCCCTGATCGCGGTGGTGGCCGGCGCCGGGTCCGGGTGGCCGGGGTGGACGATCGTGGCGCTGGCCTGGACGGCGGGGGCCGGACTGCCACCGGTCTCGGTGACCATGCGCGTCGAGTGGGGCGCCCGCCTGGCCACCGAGGGCCGTACCGCCGCCTACAGCCTCGTGTACCTGGTGCAGGAGCTGGCCATGCTCACCGGCCCGCTGCTGTTAGGGGTGCTGATCGCGCTGGCGTCGGCCTCGCTGGCGCTGGGTGTGGTGGCCGTAGCCGCGGGGGCGGGCACCTTGGCCTTCTCCCGGGTGCTGCGGGTCACCGGTCCCTCGCGGTCGGCGAGGCGGGGGCGGGTGTTCCGGCATCTCGGGATGCGGTTGCTGCTCGTCGTGGTGGTACTGCTCGGCGGGGCCATCGGGGCGCTGGACGTCGGGGTGCCCGCTCTCGCGGCGGCCCGGGGCATTCCGGCCGCGACGGGCCTGCTGGTGGCGGCGCTGTCGCTGGGCGGCGTCGCCGGGGCGGCCGTCTACGGTGCCCGCCGGTGGACGGCCGATCCCGCTCGCCGGCTGACCGGGCTGCTGCTGGTCTTCGGTCTCGCACTGGGGCCGCTGGTGCTGGTGTCGTCGCTGCCGCTGTTCTGGGCGGTGCTCTTCGCCGGGGGACTCATGCTCAACCCGGCGCTGACGACCACGTCGCTGCTGGTGGACGAGCTCGCGCCGGGGGCGCAGGCGGAGGCGTTCGGGTGGGTGTCGACGGCGGTGGGCGTGGGGGGCGCGGCGGGGTCGGGGCTGGCCGGGGTGGTGGGGCAGCAGTTCGGGCCGTCGATGCCGTTCCTGGTGGCCGCCGGTTTCGCCGGCCTGGGCGCGGCTCTGTCGACCCTCCTCCTCGGGCCTGCCGGCCGCCCCTGACCGACCATCAGGCGCGGGCGCGGGTGATCGCCTCCGTGAAACGGGTGTGCCTGGCCAGTTCGCCCTTCACCGGCTCCAGTACGTACTCGGCGCCGACCTTGGCGATGGCCGACCGCAGGTCCTTCGCCACCCGGCGCGCCCGGCGATGCCCGCCCGCCCAGGCCGCCAGCCGGGACAGCAACGCGATCAGCACCCCGGCCAGCGCACCGCCGCCGAGCAGCACCGTCGGCCACGGCACCACGCCCAGCGTTGGCAGGGGCGGCTGGGGCAGGCGCAGGTAGTCCATGCCGAACAGCACCCCCAGCCACAGCCCACCGGCGACCATGACTGCGAACACCAGCCACTGCAGCATCCCCACCACCCGCCACCACCTCGGCCGCCTGGTCGCCCCGAGCGAGGTCGTCGCCACCGCCCGGTCCACGGCGTCGGTCAGCTCTCCGGCCCGAGACCGCGCCGCCTGCCGTACCGCCGCCGCCCACGCCCCTTCCAGGTCACTCGCCGCCGCCTCGCCGACGTCGCGGATGGCGGTCTCGACCTGTGCTTTCTGTACGGCCGAAGCAGCCGGGACGGACGTACGGCCGACGGTCTCCAACTCGCGCGAAGTGGTGCTCGTGCCGATGCGCAGCCTGCGCAACGGGTCAGGCCGGAACCGCCGGACCCACTTGGTGACCGGCCAGCCGGTCGCCACCACGGCCCGGTGCCGGTGCCCCTTCCGCACGGCCGCCACGACCAGCGGCACCCCGGCGGCCTCGGACAGCGCGTCGGTGAGCGGCTTCCCCAGCCCGGCCACCGCGCCACCCGGCGTACCTGCGCCCGGACGCGGCGCGGCCGACGAATGCGGCGCGGCCGACGAATGCGGCGCGGCGGACGGATCGGCCAGGTGGTCCGCGGCGGCGGACACGTCGGCGGACAGGCGGGCGGACCAGGAGCGGCGCTCGGCCACCCGCTCCGCCAGGAGCGTGCGCAGCTCGGCCAGGCCCGCACCCGTACGCGCGGAGGCACCGACGATCGGCACCCCCGCCAGCCCGTCGTCGTCCAGGAGGCGGCGCAGGTCGCGCAGGCACCGGCCCACCGCGTCGGGCGGCAGGCGGTCGATCTGGTTGAGCACCACCACCGTCACGTCCCGGTGCCCGGCCAGCGGGCGCAGGTAGCGCTCGTGGACCGCCGCGTCGGCGTACTTCTGCGGGTCCAGCACCCACACCAGCAGATCCACGAGCTCCACCAGCCGATCGACCTCCAGGCGGTGCGTCAGCCGGATGGAGTCATGATCGGGGAGGTCTAGCAGGATAAGTCCGGAAAAATCGGGTCCGACAGCGGCCGGGGCGTGCCGTTGGGGGATCTCCAGCCAGTCGAGCAGCGGACCCGCCCCCGCCCCGTCCCACAGCGCCGCCTGCGCGGTCGAGGTGGTCGGCCGGGTGACGCCCACGGCCGCGAGCTCGTCCCCGGCCAGCGCGTTGAACAACGACGACTTCCCGCTCCCCGTGGCCCCGGCCAGCGCCGCCACGGTGTGATCCACCGACAGGCTGCGCCGTACCCCGGCCCGTTCCGCCACCGCCCGCGCGTGGGACACCACGTCGGCCGGCAGCCGCCCCTCGGCCAGCTCGGCCGCCTCCAGCAGCGCGGCCAGCCGGGAGTCCAGCGACGGGCCCTCCTTACGACGCAGCAGCTTCACGACCCCTCACCTTCAGCGAGACCCTCAGCCAAACCCTCAGCCGGGCCTTCGGCGATGTCGACCGGAGCCGTGCCCGACGGCAGTTCGGTGCGATGGGCGCGGACTGACTGGGCGGCCTCCCGCAGGGCGCCCGCCGCCCCGGCCGGTGGCTCGACCGCCGCCAGCAGTTCGGTGAACCGCCCGGCCTCCTCCTCCAGCAGTCTCCGCACCCGTTCGCGCAGATCCTCGCGCGCCCGGACGGTCAGCGTCCGCACCGCCTGATCGCCGAACACCGCCTCCAGCAGCTTCTGCGACAGCACGCTCGTCCCACCCGCGATCCCGACCTCGATCCCGGTCAACCCACCCGTGGAGGCGAACACGGCCAGCATCAGCAGCAAGCCGGCCCCGTTCACCCCGAAGGAGGCGATCCGGGCCGTGGTCCGTTTCTCCGCGCCTTCGTTGCGTACCAGGTCGAGGACGTACTCCTGCCACCCCCGTACCGCCGCCGAGGCCCGTTTGCTCAGGTCAGGGGAGGTCCGGCCCAGCCGGGCCGCTTCCACCGCGCCGACGTGGGCGATGATCCCGGGACCGCCGGGCGCGGCCGACCAGCCCTCCAGGCTGCGTTCGGCGGCGGCGTCGGCGGCGCCTCTGATCAGCGTCTCGACGCCGCTCTCCAGCGCGTCGCGCAGCGACTCGGCGGGCACCCGCCCGGTGAAGAAGCCGACGACCCGGTCACGCAGCCATCCCACCCGGCTCTCCAGCGAGCGCATCAGGTCGCCGGTGCCGATGAAGTCCTGCCAGCGGGCCAGCACCTCGCCGCGGAGCAGCGACCCGTCGCGCATGCCCTCGTCGAAGTCGGCCAGCCCGCCCGAGTAGGCCCCCGACACGATGGAGCGCAGCGCGTCGAACCCGGCCTGCTGCCGCGTGACGGCGTCGGCCAGCAGCGGCACCCGCGCGACCAGGCTGTCGAGCGCCCCGGACAGCGTCTGCCGGACGACCCGGGACCGTTCGGCCGCGTCGGCGGCCAGCTCGGACAGCCACGCGGAGATCGGTGACACCAGGGCGGCGGGCAGCCGCGCCTTCTCCGACGGCAGTGCCGCCTCGGGCACGGTGAACAGCCGGGTGCCGGCCAGACCGTTCTCGACCAGCAGGCGTTCGAGGTCACGGGTGACGGGCTCGACGGCCTCGGCTGGCACGCGGTCGAGCACGAGAGCGAGCGCCGTGCTGCGTTCGCGCGCCGAGCGCAGGAAGCTCCACGGCACCTCGTCGGCGTAACGGGCGGCGGTGGTGACGAACAACCACAGATCGGCGGCGGCCAGCAGTTGCGCGGCCAGCTCGCGGTTCGCGGTCACCACCGAGTCGATGTCGGGCGCGTCGAGCAGCGCCAGCCCCGGGGCGAGCGACGGAGAGGTGACCACCCGCAGCGCTCCGACGGCCGATCCGGTGCCGCGGGACAGCCCGGGCAGGACGTTCTGGCCCATGAACCAGTCGCGGTCGGCCGGACTCACCACCAGCGTCGGCACCAGCGTGGTGGGCCGCAGCACGCCCGGCTCGGCGACGTCGGCCCCGACCAGCGAGTTGACCAGCGTCGACTTGCCCGCCCCGGTGGAGCCGCCGACCACGGCGAGCAACGGCGCGTCGATGGCCCGCAGCCGGGGCAGCAGGTAGTCGTCGAGCTGGCCGGTGAGCTCCTTGAGCGCGCGCCGGTCGTCGGCGGCCGCACCGATCTCGAGCGGGAACAGCTCGCCATCGAGCCGGTGGCGCAACTCCTCCAACGCGCCCAGCAGATCCATAGGACCACGCTAGCCCGCCGGTGGCTCCCGCAGCACATAACCGACGCTACGCAGCGTGTGGATGAGCCTGGGCTCGACATCGTCGACCTTGCGCCGCAGATAGGACACATACGACTCGACCACACCGGCGTCGCCGCCGAAGTCGTAGTTCCAGACGTGGTCGAGGATCTGCGCCTTGGACAGCACCCGCCCGGCGTTGGACATGAAGTAGTGCAGCAGCTTGAACTCCGTCGGCGACAGCCGCACCTGCCGCCCGTCGCGCCAGACCTCGCGGGCCTCCTCGTCCAGCTCCAGGTCGGCGACCTGCAGGCGGCTCGCGGGCGCGCTCTCCCCGCGCGTACGCCGGAGCACCGCGCGGATCCTGGCCTGGACCTCTTCCAGGCTGAACGGCTTGGTCACGTAGTCGTCGCCCACACCCAGCCCGAGGATCTTGTCCTCGGTGGCGTCACGGGCGGTCAGGAAGAGCACCGGTACGCCGATCCGCTTGGCCACCTCGAACCCGTCGAGATCGGGCAGCATGACGTCGAGCACGACCAGATCCGGTGTGGTCCGCTCGGCCACCTCGACGGCCTCGTAGCCGTCCGCGGCGGTCAGCACCTCGAAGCCGGAGAAGCGCAGGCTCGCGGACAGAAGGTCCCGGATGCTGGGCTCGTCGTCCACCACCATGATCAGCGCCTCGGGTTTAGTCACCTACCCAGAGTGACTCAGGAGGCTGAGGAATAGCTGAATGCTCACTCCAAGGCGAGTGGGAGTTCGACCCGGAACGTGGAACCCGAGCCGGGCGCGCTGTCGAGCAGCACCGTGCCGCCGTGCGCCTTCACCAGCGCCTGCACGATGGCCAGGCCGAGCCCGCTGCCCCGGTCGTCGCCCGAACGCTGGCGCGACCTGGCCGAGTCGGCCCGGTAGAACCGCTCGAACACCCGCTCGACCTGCTCGGGCGTGAGACCGGGCCCCTTGTCGGCCACTTCCAGGAACGCCGTGTCGGCCCCTGCCCCGACACGTACCGTCACCGGGGTGGCCGGTTCGGTGTGGGTCAGGGCGTTGGTCATGAGGTTGGTGACCACCTGGCGCAGGCGTACCTCGTCACCGGAGACGATCAGCGCCGCGCCGCCGACGACGTCCAGGCTGACCACCCGGTCGGGCGCCAGGATGCGCGCGTCGTGCACCGCGTCGGCGGCCAGCGCCAGCATGTCGACCGGCCGCATGCGCAGCGGGCGCTGCTGGTCGACGCGGGCGAGCAGCAGCAGGTCGTCCACGAGCAGGCTCATCCGGCCGGCGGCCTTCTCCACGCGCTGCATCAGCTCGGCGGCGTCGGCCTTCTGGTTCTGCCTGGCATACTCGGCGAAACCGCGGATCGAGGTGAGCGGGGTGCGCAGCTCGTGCGAGGCGTCGCCGATGAACTGGCGCATCCGGTCCTCCGAGCGGCGGGCGGCCGCCTCGGAGGCGGACCTGGCGGTGAACGCGGCCTCGATCTGCGCGAGCATCCCGTTGAGCGACAGGGCCAGGCGGCCCACCTCCGTACGCGGGTCGCCGGTCGGCACCCGGCGGCCGAGCTCGCCGCCCGCGATGGCCTCGGCGGTGCTCTCGATCTCGGTCAGCGGGCGCATGCTGCGCCGGACCATCGCGACGCCCACGACGGCGAGGATGAGCAGGATGCCGCCGCCGCCCAGCAGCTCGATGAGGCCGAGCCGCCGGGTGATGTCCCTGACCTCCTCCAGGTCCGCCGCGATCACGTAGTCGCCCGCCGGGATCGAGGTCCGCAGCACCCGCCACTCGCCGTCGCCGCTGACCGCCCGCGTCGTGTAGAGGGTCGGTCCGGGCGCCTGCGACAGCACCGGCCTGGGCCTGGCGTCCACGTCGCGGTCGCCGAACACCGGGGTCAGCGTCCCGCCCGGCGGCTGCACCAGCACGATCGTGTCGGACTCGATCAACGCCATCTTGTCGTTGGTCTCCTTGCCCCGCTCCCGCTTCTCCTGGTCGTGCTTGAGCTTGTTCTCCACGCGTACGGCGAGCAGCTGGATCTGGCTGTCGACGCGGTTCATCAGGTAGCCGTGCAGCACGGAGACACTCACCACGCCGATGAAGGTCAGCCCGAGGCCGAGCAGCGCCAGCATCGCGGCGATCAGCTTGATCCTGAGCGGCAGGCCGCGCATCACGGACTCGGCGGCAGCCGCAGGACGTATCCGACACCGCGCAACGTGTGAATGAGCCGCGGGTTGCGGTTGTCGATCTTACGGCGGAGCACCGACACGTAGGACTCGACGATCCCGACCTCGCCTCTGAAGTCGTAGTCCCAGACGTGGTCGAGGATCTGCGGCTTCGACAGCACCCGGCCCGCGTTCGTCATGAAGTACCGCAGCAGCTTGAACTCGGTCGGCGACAGCGACACGGCGTTGCCGCCGCGCCACACCTCGTGGCTCTCCTCGTCGAGCTCGATGTCGGCGAACGTCAGCCTGGGCGGCGGCGCCTGCGACTCTCCACTGGTACGCCGGAGCACCGCGTGGATCCTGGCGACCACCTCTTCGAGGCTGAACGGCTTGGTGACGTAGTCGTCGCCGCCGATCGTCAGCCCGCGGATCTTGTCCTCGGTCTCGTCACGGGCGGTCAGGAAGACCACCGGCACGTGCACGCCCCCGCCGCGCAGCCGCCGTACGATCTCGAATCCGTCGAGGTCGGGCAGCATGACGTCGAGGACGACCAGGTCGGGACGGTGCCGTTGAACAGCGGTGACGGCGTCTAGGCCGTTTTTAACCGTGGACACGTCGAAACCCGCGAACCTCAGGCTCGCGGCGAGGAGTTCGAGGATGTTGGGGTCGTCCTCGACGATCAGCAGTCGCGCTTCCATCATCTCCAAGCATGCACTCAACGGACGAGTGCTGGGACAATTCCGGCGATGTGCCTGGCAATCGCCAGGCTGGAGGTGGCCGCGGGAGACGGCGCGTTGCGTACCAGCACAACCCTGCCCTGAACGTCCACGGCGAAGTCGTCGACCAACCGGCCGTCCTTCGCCACGGCCTGGGCGCGTACCCCGCCCTCGGTTCGCCGCAGGTCGGAGGCGGTGAGCTCGGGCACGTAGCGGCGCGCGGCCCGGACGAAGGCCCCCTTGACCAGCGAGCCGTGGACCTCCTTGAGTCCGGTGCGCCAGTGCTGCCGGGCCATGCGCAGCGTGCCCGGCCAGCGCAGAATCTGCCAGGAATTACGGAGGTTTATTCCCCGATAACCCTCATAGGCCAGCGCCAGCACCGCGTTCGGCCCGACCAGGACCTCGCCGTCGATGTGCCTGGTCAGATGGACGCCGAGGAACGGGTATCGAGGGTCGGGCACCGGGTAGATCAGGCCGCGCACCAGGTCCTTGGCCGCTCCCTCGAGCGCGTAGTACTCGCCCCTGAACGGCACGATCCTGATGTCGCCCGGCCGTCCCGCCATCCTGGCCACCGCGTCGGTGCTCAGTCCCGCGCAGATCACCAGCCGGTCGAAGGCGAACCGCCGCCCGGCGGCCAGCACCTCGACGCCCTTGAAGGTCTCCCTGATCGCCCTGACCGGGTGCCCGAGCCGTACCGAACCGCCCAGTTCGGCCACGTCGAGCGCGAGCCGGCGTGCGACGGCGGGGAAGTCGGCGATCGCGGTGTGCGGCGAGTGGACCGCGCCGACGCCGACCGCGTGCGGCTCGATCTCGCGCAGCGCGAGCGCGTCCAGCTCGGCGATGCCGGGGACGCCGTTCGCCCTGGCCCGCTCGGCCAGCGCCGCCAGCCGCGGCCGCTCGGCGCCGGTGCAGGCCACGACCAGCTTCCCGACCTCCTCGTACGGCAGGCTGTGGTGCGCGCAGTACTCCTTGAGCAGCGCGACGCCCTCACGGCAGAGCCTGGCCTTGAGCGAGCCCGGCGGGTAGTAGATGCCCGCGTGGACGACGCCGCTGTTGTGGCCGGTCTGGTGCGCGCCGACGCTGTTCTCCTTCTCGAGGACGGTCACCTCGGCACCTCTGGTGGTGGCGAGCTCGCGGGCGACCGCCAGGCCGACGATGCCGGCCCCGATGACACCGATCTTCTCTGTCACGGCGCCAGTCTGCCTACTCTGCGCGGATCCAGGTGCCCTTCAGCGGCAAGCCACCGCAATGTATCCGAAACGGTGTCTTCCACCGGGCGCAGAGTGAGCTCAAGGTCCTTGAGCGTGGGGCCGTCGTCGGTGGGGACCAGGGTGAGCATGAAGTCGGCCGCGTCACGGGTGAGCGGGTAGTCGATGGGCGCCAGCCGCTTGAGCCGGTCGAGCACCGCGGCCATCCCGCGCAGCAGCCCACCGGGTATCCGATAGGCCCGGCCCGCCCGCCCCGTCACCTCCGCACATACTTCCGCCAACTCCCCCCAGGTACGGAAATGCCCCCCAAGCAGGTAGCGGCGGTCCCGGCGGCCCGGCGTGAAACAGCGGGCCAGCGCGACGGCCAGATCCCGGACGTCCAGCACGCTCACGCCACCCGGCACGACCGGCCACCCCCACCGCAGGCCGGCGCGGAGCCCCTCGTTGAGCGCGTCGAGCGTCGGCTGTCCCGGCCCGGCGATGCCGCCCGGGTACACGATGGTCACACCGCCCAGTTCCCTGGCGTACCGCTCGCCCTCGACCTTGGACCTGCCGTAGGCGTTCCTGGGGCTGGTCAGCGGGCTGTCGGCGGTGATGAGCGGCTCGGCGGGCGGCACGAACACCGCGATCGTGGAGACGTGCACGATCGGATCCAGTCCCAGCTCGGCGGCCTGCCCGAGCACGTTACGCAGCCCGACGACGTTGGACCCGTGCAGGTCGGTCCCGTGCCCGGTGACCCCCATGTCGGCGGCGGCGTGCAGCACCGCGTCACATCCGTCCAGAGCCGCTCGTACGGCCGGCGCGTCACGGATGTCCCCCTGACGGACCACCCACTCCCCAGCCCCCAACACACGTCGCACTTTTTCCGGACTTCTCGCCAAAAGGCAGGGCTCGTGCCCGGCGGCGATCAGGGCCGAGACCGCGTGCGAGCCGACGAACCCCGACGCACCGCTCACCAGGACACGCATGTCAGGAAAGCTAGCGCTTACTTGGTATTACATCAACCAACCGAAGATCGATCCTCCCCTAAAATGGGCAGAGTGCAGGAAATCGTGACATACGTCGAGATGACCGCCGCCGATCAGCTGAATCCAGGCGCGGCCGTCCCCGGTCTCGCCTTGGAGTCCTTGGACCGAGGCTCGCCGCTGGTCGTCGACCTCCAGTCCCGGATCGGCGCGCCCTACGGCTGGCAGAGCGCGCGACGGAGCGAACACCAATGGGTCGCCTGGCTCGCTCAGCACCCTGCGCGGGCGTTCTCGCTGCTGTCCCTGAACGGTGAACCGGTAGGCACGGCCGCCTACGACGTCCACCCCGGCGAGGAGGTCGAGATCGAGACCTTCGGCCTGCTGCCCGAGTTCACCGGCAAGGGCCTGGGCGGATACGCGCTGACGCTGACGGTCCGGCGCGCGTGGCGGTTGACCCCCGCCGTACGGCGGGTCTGGCTGCACACCTCCAGCCTGGATCACCCCCACGCGCTGCCCAACTACCATCGGCGCGGCTTTCACACGTACAAGACCGAGGTCGGCGAACGCGGCTGACCCGTGCGGGCCGGCCGACGTCGGGTTGTGCCGGCTCACTCGGACGCGTTATTTGAAAGCCGCGACGTGGCGCTCCGCCCACTCGGCGAATGTGCGAGGCGGGCGGCCGAGGAGCCGCTCGACGTCGGGGCCGACACTCTGCTCGGCGGCCGACGGTGCGCCGAGGGCGCCGAGAGTGGCCTCCACGACCGGCTCGGGCATGTATCGCAGCATCTGCTCCCGCGCCCCCTCGCGGCTCTGCTCAACGAACCGCACCGGCTCGCCCAGGGCGTCCCCGATCGCCGCGGCCTGCTGCCGGGGTGAGATCGGCACCGGTCCGGTCAGCGTGTAGACGTTGCCCTCGTGGCCCGGCTCGCGCAGGGCGACGGCGGCGACCTCGGCGATGTCGGCCGGATCGATGGCCGGCACCGCGACGTCGCCGAACGGCGCCCGGACCACCCGTTCCGCGCGGACCGAATCAGCCCACTGGAACGTGTTGGAGGCGAAGTTGCCCGGCCGCAGCATCGTCCATGCCAGACCGGACCGCTTGACCGCGTCTTCCAGACGCGAGGGGTGGCGTCGCGTGCCCACGCCATGGGAGGACAGCAACACGACCCGCCGGACGCCGGCCGCTCGCACGACGTTCAGGACGTCACCGAGATCGCCGTTCGCCATGAAGTCGGGGGAGGTCAGCAAGAACAGCGCTTCGGCTCCTTGCAGGGCGGGTTCGAGGCTCTCCGGCTCAGCCAGGTCGGCCTGCCGGTGCCGCACCCCCACCGGCACGTCCGAGATCTTCCGTGACACCGCCGTCACCCGTTCGCCGGCCGCGGCAAGCGCCCGCACAAGCGGCTGCCCGACGTTGCCCGTTGCTCCAGTTACCACAATCATGTTGGGAAGCTACTAGCGCCGTGATAGTAGGTACCTAGAGGAAAGTATTGGGATTGTGACCAACGACACAGCTTGGGCGCCCCCTGCCGACGTCCCCCCGGAACAGGCCTGCCCGATCACCCCGGTGGTCGACATCGTCTTCAGCCGCTGGACCACCCCCATCCTTTGGGTGCTCAACGAATACGGGCGGCATCGATTCGTGGAGCTGGAACGCCGCATCACCACCATCACACCCAAGGTGCTGACCGATCGACTGCGGCAACTGGAACGCGACGGGCTCGTCGTACGCACCTACCACCCCGAGGTTCCACCGCGAGTGGAGTACGAGATCACCGAATTGGGACGGAGCCTCTCGCCGGTGTTCGAAGCACTCGCCGAGTGGTCGGTCAACCTAGGCGAGGTCGAGCAGGCCCGGCTGGACTACGACGCCAGAAAGCCGGTCAGCAGCCGTCGATAACGCGGGAATCGAACGTGAGTACGATGGATTCATGTATCTCCCGCCGGAGTGGCCGCCCGAGGTCCGTCCGCCCAGCGTTCCCGAGTGGGAGACCTCGGCCGTGGCCTGGTTGCTCGACGCCGTACCGCCCGACTACCGGGCGTATGAGGTGCTGCGGCGCCACCCGATCGCGCTGGCCAGAATGGCGCTTCACCACGTCAATGCGGCTATCGAGGCGGCCAGGGCGGGATACCGGGGTGCCGCCGTCGATCTGAAGCCCTCCCTCCCGCCCCATGCGGTGGAGGCGGTGCTCGACGTCTATCGCGAGGAAGGTCCGCGCCTGGTCCGGCTGGCCCGCTCGATCGAAGTCGTCGACCGAGCTCTCCGCGGCGAGGGTTTCACCGCGCTGCTGCGTGACTCTCGCTAAGGAGCTCGCAGGTCGTCAGCCCGGCGAGCGTCGGCGACCATCGGAGCGGACCGCATGAGCAGGGGCGTGACGGCGCCCTGGCATCGAGTGCGCGATGAGGCCGCTCGTTCGAGCGCCATCGCCGCCTTGTCCGCCAGACCGGCCTGGCGATAGGCGGGAACCGCGCAGGTCGCGGTCTCGGCGGCGAGCAGGTGGTGACCGAGCTGGGCGAGGGCATCAGTGGCGCCCGAGAGTGCCTCGCCATCGGTGTGTTCGAGCCCATGAGCCGCTCTTGCCAGCGCGTGGCTCATGGGTGTGCCGAGTGCGGTGTTGAGCTCGTCGAGCCGGCGGAGATCACCCTCTCCGCCGAGACGGAGCACATCGTAGCGGGCCATCGCCTCGACGCTGGGGAGTCCGATGCCGCGGGCCAGGCCGGCCGCGTACCGGGCGGTGCTCACCGCGTCGGCAAGGCGGCCTTCCGCCGCCAGCGTCCAGGCGTTGCCGAGCACGATCCACGGGGAGAAGAGCCGGTTGGCCTCGTTGCCGGTCTGGTCGGCGTGGTCCATCCAGGCTCGCGCGTCGTCCGCCGCGCCGCCCAGAGCGGTGGCCGTGGCCAGCCCGGCCAGGAAGAGGTGGGTGAGCCGGAGGGTGTCGCGGCCGTCGAGCGCGTTGATCGCTTCCCTGAGGGATCGGCCGGCGTCGGCCGGTCTGCCCTGCGCGCATTCCACGAGCCCACGGAAACCGAGATGGCCGGCCGACATCATCGGGCTCTGCCCGGCCAGCACCTGCCGATATCCGTCGTCCGCGACGCTCCATGCCGCGTCCAGCTCACCCATGGCCAGGTACGCCAGAGACCGGGCGACGCCGAGCTCGACCACGCCCCAGGGCAACTCCGCCTGGCGCGCTTCGGCCAGGGCCAGCCCCCGCTCGTGATAGCCGGTGGCGTCCACGGCCCGCCCGAGGAAGCCCGCGGCCCCCGTGGCCGCCGCGGTGGCCCAGATGAGGGCCTGCGCGCTCGCCGAGTCCGAGGCCAACAGCCGGTCGGCGACCTCCAGCACGGCCGCGCAGCGCCCGTCGAACAGCAGGATCCAGGTGCGGATCCCCTCGGCCAGGTCCTCCCCCGGCCGGCCGCGCAGGAGATCCAGCGTCTGCTCGGCGGCGACGGCGTCCCCGTTGCCCCAGTACATGGTCTCGGCTCGGGCGAGGGCCCACGGGAGCAGCTCGTCGCCCGGCGGGGGCTGCTCCGGTAGCACGGCTGCCGCCTCGGCGCTGCGGCCACGGTATTCGAGCACCTCGGCCAGCAGCGCGTCGGCGTCCACAGAGGGTTCGGCGTCTCTGGCGGCTCGCGCGAGGCGTTCGGCCAGGGCGAGATCCGCCCGGTTGATGGCCTCGCGGGCGCCGGTCCGCACGATGTCGGCGCGTACCACCGCACCGCCTTCGACCTGCCAGAGCGCGGCCCGCAGCAGGTCGTCGCGACGGCGCAGCGGGGTGTCCAGCAGCGCGCCGGCGAGCCGCCACCACAGCTGCCGGGCGCGGCCGGCCGATAATCGGGCACGCAGCACCTCACCGTAGAGCGGGTGCGCGAGTCGCACCTGGACGCGGTTGCCCACACGCCCGGACACGGCCAATCCGTGTGCCTCGGCCTCGTCGATCGACGCCGGATCCACCAGCTGTGCCAGCAGCGCCAGCGGGAGCGGCTCGCCACACGCCAGCAGCTCCAGCACCATCGGGGTTCGCGAGCCGAGCGGGCGCAGGCGATCGGCGAGCAGCTGCTGGATCGCGCCACGGGGACGGTAGTCACCCGCGAGGTGCCACACGCCATGCGTCGCCGCCCACGAGCCGGCGCAACCGCGTGACGTACGCGGCGATCGTGTTGGTCGCCGTTCTCGGTGGCCGCTCACCCCACACCGCGTCCACCAGCCTGTCCGTGCTCACCACTCGCCCGGCCTCGACCAGCAGCACCGCCAGGACCACCCGCTGCTGTTCGGCGGCCACCCGTGTCCACCTGTCGCCTGTGCGGACCTGTAACGGACCCAGCATCCGAAACCGCATCGCCCGTGCCTCTCTATCCGACACCGCCGCGAACATTTCGCCAGAAGACGGCGTGCGGATGACAGGCGGAGTCATCGCCACGTCATGGCTACGTCATGCCATCTCCGTAGCGTCCCCGGCAGTCAGGTGATCGCGCCACGTCTATCACGAAGGCTCAGCCAGAAAGGAAGAATGCTCATGAAGATCCGCCGGCACCACCGATCCCATGGAGTCATCGCCCGAACCGCCCTGATGCGTGTCCTGAGCGTGCTGGTGCTGGCCGTCGGCCTGGGTACGGCCGTGGCGGCGCAGACCTCCACGGCGGCCTCCGCGGCCCGGTGCAACACGGCCGCGCACGTGTACATCAACGGGGGATACATCAAGTACGAGACCGATCCCATCGACGGCCCCATCGCCGACTTCACCGTCCGGAACGGCCAGCGGTACAACGTCGGCGGCAACGGCATCACCCCGGACGAGGACCCCTTCTGGGCCTTCTACCGCGTGTCCGGCGGTGCCCACGTGTCCACCATCATCGGCAACCGGACCGGCGGCAACTGCGTGTCCAACCAGAAGACGTTCATCTCCTCGCTGACGCCCGACACGTACATCATGCGGGCCTACTACTACGGCGGAAACAGCGGTAGGACCATCTCCGGCCAGGCCCAACTCCGCATGATCGTGCTGCCCGCGCTCAACGCCACCGCCCGGCAATCAGGTACCGCACAGCTCGACGACAACGCCTCGCGATAGCCCACCGCTCACCGGACCGCCGTCCCTCCCATGGTTCGAGGGGCGGCGGTCTGACGTATTCCGAGATCAGCGGCGTTCGGGGGCCGCAGGGGTGAAGTCGTCGTGGCCGAGGACGCGGAGCAGGCTCAGGTGGTCGATGTTCGGGGTGCCGGGCGGCGGGGTGAAGATGAGGAGTTTCTGGTCTTCGGCTGGGCTGAGGAGCGTTTCGCATTCGAGTTCGAGCGGCCCGATGGCGGGGTGGTTGACGCGCATGCGGCTGCTGCTCCGTACGGCGACCTCGTGCAGATCCCACAGCTCGGCGAACTCGGGACTGGCGGCCCGCAGTCTGGTGACGAGCCCGGTGGAGGCGGCATCGCTGCCGCGCCGGGCGATGGCGGCGCGCAGGTCCGCGACGTTGGCGCGGCTGTGCTGCCGGCGTTCGTCGGGTGAGTAGATCTGGCGGATCGTGGGATCGGTGAACCAGCGCCACACGAAGTTGCGGTCTTGTTCGCGGACCGAGCAGACACAGCCGAGGAGCGCTTCGGCCATGGTGTTGTGCGCGAGGAGGTCACCGATGTCGTTGGTGATGTGCGCCGGGGTCTCCTTGAGCTGGTCGAGCAGGTAGAGCAGGCCGGGCCGTACATGGTCGCCCGCCAGCCGACCGGCCGGCGGCCGGTGCCCCGCCAGCAGATAGAGATGGTCGCGCTCGTCCTCGGTCAGGCGTAGCGCACGGGCGAGCGAGGCGAGGATCTGGGTCGAGGGCTGGGGACTACGGGCCTGTTCGAGCCGCATGTAGTAGTCAGCCGACATCCCGGCGAGCTGGGAGAGCTCCTCGCGCCGCAATCCGGGCGTGCGACGCCGTGGCCCGGCCGGCAGACCTACCTCCTGAGGGCGTAGCCGTTCCCTGGAACGGCGCAGGAAATCGGCGAGCTCAGGGCGGTCCATGTCCATCTCACCATCATCGCCGAGCCTTCCCCCAGGTCAGCACGGCCAGACTGGGACTGCCGATCCTAGGGAAGCCTGTCCGCTCGTGTCCGCCGCGGACCCCTGGCAGCGTGGTCAGTGCCGGCGAGGACACAAGATCAAGGAGCATGGGATGTCCAAGGCAGTGAGATTTCAGCAGTACGGCGGCATCGAGGTTCTGCGGGTCGTCGAGGTGGACCGGCCGGTCCCCGGACCCGGCCAGGTCCTGGTGCGGGTCGAGGCGGCGGCGATCAACCCGGGTGAGGCGATGATCCGTACCGGAGCGCTGCATGACCGTTGGCCGGCAACGTTCCCCTCCGGACAGGGCAGCGATCTGGCCGGGGTGGTGGCGGAGGTCGGCGCGGGGGTCGACGGGTTCACCAGCGGCGATGAGGTGATCGGGTTCACCCACAACCGGGCGAGCCATGCCGAGTTCGTCGTCGTGGAGGCCGCCGATCTCACTCGCCGGCCCGCTGACGTTCCGTGGGAGCAGGCCGGATCGCTGTTCGTGTCGGGAACCACGGCATACGCGGCGGTACGGGCGGTTGCGGCAGGTCCGGGCGACACGGTGGTGATCTCCGGTGCCGCGGGTGGAGTGGGGTCGATCGCGGTTCAGCTCGCCCGCGACACCGGCGCCACCGTGATCGGTCTGGCGAGCGAGGCCAACCACCAGTGGCTCGCCGACCATGGTGCGATCCCCGTCGCCTATGGAGAGGGGGTCGCCGACCGCATCAGGACCGCCGCCGGCGGCAGGAAGGTCGACGCCTTTATCGACGCCTTCGGCGCCGACTATGTCGAGATCGCCCTCGACCTCGGAGTCGCTCCTGAGCGGATCGACACGATCATCAACTTCCAGGCCGTCGAGAAGTACGGGGTCAAGGCCGAGGGGAACATGGCCGCGGCCAGCGCCGCGGTGCTCGCCGAACTGGCCGCGCTGATCAGCGCGGGCCGGCTGGAGATCCCGATCGCCGGTACGTACGGCCTGGACGAGGTCCAGGACGCCTACCGCGAACTGGAGAAGCGTCACACCCGTGGCAAGATCGTGCTCAAGCCTTGAGGCGCCTACCGGGTGCGGCGGGCGACTAACGCGATGACGCCGGTGGCGCCCACGGCGGCGGCCAGCCAGATCAGCACGTCCCTCGGGCTGAGCCCCTCGGCCGGCGCCGGCCGGGCGGACGGCGAGGCGGCCGCCTTCGAGCGGGGAGTCGGCGAACTGGACGGCCGGGTGGACGGCAGCGCGGCCGCGGGCAGCGCCACCTGGTAGACCGGGCTGCGGACGCCCTCCGAGCCGGTCAGCAGGCTCTTGCCGTCGCTCGTGTAGGCGATGGACTCGGCCTGCTTCAGCTCCGGCATCGACACCTTGGCGATCGACTCCCCCGAGGGGCGGTAGACCGTGGCCGAGAAGTACGTACGGATGACGTACGACATGCCGTCGGGCGCGTACGCGGCGTCCGTCGCCATGATCGGGGCCGCGCCCACCTTGCGGAGCACGTTGACCCGATCGGTCCTGAGCTTCTTGGGCGCCTGGTACACCGACCCGGAGAACTCCTTCGACACCACGAAGAGCCGTCCGGTCACCGGGTTGACCATGATGCCTTCGGCGTTCCTGGCGCCGTCCGCGTACCGAAACCGGTAGCGGACCGCAGGAAGCGTGGCATTCCTCAAGCTCGACGGCTCCATGACCTTGTAGACGGAGACATCCGGCCAGGCGCCGTTCAGGTTGTCGCCGATGTCGGCGAACCACAGCACCCCACGCCCCGTGGCGGGATCCTTGCTCGCGGCCATCGCCTCCCAGTCGCGAGCCTGCGCCCCCTGGACGCGGAACGTCGCCCGCGTCCGCCCATCGGTCCCGACCGCGTAGAACGTCGGCGCCGCGGAGCTGTCGTTGTGCGTGTAGAAGACGCCCTCCAGCGTCGGCGACACGGCCAGCCCGCTCGACTCGGTGATCCGCGGATCCTTGAAGGTGAACAGCTTCTTCTCGCTGTCTTCGGCGAAGGCCGGACTAGCGGCCATGAAAACGGCGAACACCGCGATCACCCCGGCGGTCGTTCGCTGCAAAAGATCCCCCACCCCGCCATCATGCCCCAACGGCTGCCGCGCCCACCCTCGCGCTGTGCCGGTGGAACCCGGTGCCCTGCAGCACGACCAGCACGCCGTTGGTCACCGCCATGAGCCACCACAGCCCGGCGAGCCCCCAGGCGGCGGCCACGGGTGCGGCGACGGCCACCATCAGCCCGTAACCGGCGGCGAAGTAGATCAGGCTCGCTCCCGACCGCTTGAGCGCGGTGAGCCCGATGCCCTGAACCGCCTGCGCCCCATCGGCCGTCGAGGCCAGCAGCATCAGCGGCAGCAGCGCCGCGGCTCGCTCCCGCACGCTCGGGTCCTCGCTGAACAGCATCAGCGCCGAGTCACCGAACCCGAGCAGCACGGCCGCGGCGACCGCCGTCCCCGCCAGGGCGAGCAGTGCCGCGGTCCGGTTGGCCCGGCGCGCCTCCGTCACATCACGGGCCCTGGCCACCTCGGGCACCGACGCCTGCGCCACGGAGATCGAGAACAGCATGATGAACGCGGTGAGCGTGCTCAGCACCGCGTGCGCGGCCACGTCACGCGTGCCGGTCGCGCTCGCGGCGAAGGTGACGACCCCGAGGCCGCCGAACTTGATCAGGACGGTCCCGGCCAGCGGGATGCTCACCCGGCCGAGCCGGACGATCTCCCTGATCCGCGGCCGGGCCTGGCCGACGCGCGTCCCGAGGGCGCGGCGCAGGCAGAGGTTCGAGACGGCCACGCCCGCGACGCCCGACAGCAGCCAGGCGACGCCCACGCCGGTCAGGCCGAACGGCGGCACCAGGGCGACCGTGCAACCGATCATCGCGGCGGTGGCCGCCAGGCTGGACCAGAGCACCTGGCGGCTGTGGCCGAGCGCCACGAGCACGGTGTTGGCCCCGCCACCCGAGGCGAACACCAGCAGATAGAGCGCGAGGAGCCAGGGCAGCGGCCCCAGCTCGGCCACGACCTCGGCGGGCGCCCCGGTGGCGCGGGCCAGCATCGGCACGCAGAGCACCGCGAGCGCGCCGGCCGTACCCACCAACAGGGTGAGCCAGCGCGCGTCCCGCAGGATCGGCACGGCCGCCGCGGGCGAGTCCTTGTACGGCGCGACGAACGGCGCGAGCCCGCGCAGAGCGCCCACGACGGCGGCCGAGGCGGGGTTCAGCACGGCCGACATGACCGCGAAGGCGGCCAGCGTGACGGTGGCGTGCCTGCCGAGCACGGAGGTGACCACGAGCGTGCCGAGCGTGGTCGTGACCATGGAGAGGAACAGGGGCACCGCTGCGCGTAGGATGCCCGACCTCACCCGGCCGACCCTACTTGGCTGGAGTGCACTCCAGGTACTTAGGGTGGAGGTCATGGATTATGTGAACCTCGGACGCAGTGGCCTCCGGGTCAGTCCACTCTGCCTCGGCACCATGAACTTCGGCCCCGTGACCTCGGAGGAAGACTCCTTCGTGATCATGGACAGGGCCCATGAGCTGGGCATCAACTTCTTCGACACGGCCAACGTGTACGGCTGGAAGCAGGGCGAGGGGATCACCGAGCAGATCCTCGGCCGCTGGTTCGCCAAGGGCGGGGGCCGCCGGGAGAAGACGGTCATCGCGACCAAGCTCTACGGCTCGATGGGTGACTGGCCCAACGAAAACCTGCTCTCCGCGCTGAACATCCGCCGCGCCTGCGACGCCTCGCTCAAGCGCATGCAGACCGACTACATCGACATCTACCAGGCCCACCACGTCGACCGGAACACACCGTTCGACGAGTTCTGGGAGGCCATGGACGTCCTCAAGCAGCAAGGCAAGATCCTGTACGTGGGTTCGTCCAACTTCGCGGGCTGGCACATCGCCAAGGCCCAGGAGACCGCGGCGCGCCGCAACTCGATCGGGCTGGTCAGCGAGCAGAGCCACTACAACCTGCTCACCCGCGCGGTCGAACTGGAGGTGCTGCCCGCCTGCCAGGACTACGGCCTCGGCGTGATCCCGTGGAGCCCGCTGGCCGGCGGCCTGCTGGGCGGCGTGCTTCGCAAGATCGACAAGGGCCGGTCGGCCGCCGACCGCATGGTCACGGAGCTCGAGAAGCACCGCGACAAGATCGAGCGGTACGAGAAGTTCTGCGACGAACTCGGCGAGGACCCCGCGCACGTGGCTCTGGCCTGGCTGCTGAAGCAGCCCGCGGTCACCGGCCCGATCATCGGCCCGCGCACGCTGGAGCAGCTCGACGGCAGCCTGCGTACGCTGGAGATCGAACTGGACGAGCAGGCGCTGGCCCGCCTCGACGAGATCTTCCCCGGGCACAAGACGGCGCCGGAGGACTACGCCTGGTAGCTCAGGTCAGCAGGGCGCCGATCACGACGATCAGCAGCAGGAGGCCGAGCACTACAGGCAGCAGCCATTGGCGAGGACGGTCCACAATGTGAGCCTAATCGTGCTCGGCGGGTGCCAGGTCCCATTCGGCCAGTGACTCGTACCTCACCTGCGCGCCCTGATGGCTGCGTACGAGATGCACGGACCCCGCCCGCCAGGGCGAGCCGCTGAACCCGGACAGTGACTCGACGAGCGGGCGGAGGTCCAGCTCCGTCCTCGCCCGCGCGAGCGTCAGGTGCGGATGGAAGCGCTTCTCATCGGTCTGTACGGCCCCCGCGCGGCGGGCGCCCGCCTTGACCGACTCCGACAGCCGGATCATCGGGTCGCCCGAGAGCCCGGCCCAGAACACCCTGGCCCGGCGGGCGGACGAGAACGCCCCGAACCCGGTGAAGGCCAGGTCCAGGCTGGTGTGCCGGCTCACGGCGCGGGCCAACCGTACCTCCAGCTCCGGCAGGACGTGCTCGGGCACCTCGCCGAAGAAGGCCAGCGTGATGTGCCAGGTGGCGCGGTCCGGCCAGCGCAGGCCCGGCACCTGCCCGACATGCGGCGCGATGGCTCGCTCGATCTCGTCGAGCACCTCATCGGGCGGCATCAGCGCCGCGAATAACCTCATGCCACCCGATTCTGCAACCTTCTCAGGCGACCGCCAGCACCGGCTCGCTCACCCGCGCGGCGATCAGCTTCGTCAGCAGCACCGCGACCCCGGTGCCGACCAGCACGAGCACCCCGGAGAGCATGACGCCCGCCCTGGGGCCGCCCAGCTCGGACAGCCAGCCGATCAGCGGGGCGCCGATGGGCGCGCCACCGGTGAAGACCAGCATGTAGATGCCCATGACGCGGCCGCGCATGTCCGGTGCCGTGGCGAGCTGGACGCTCGCGTTCGCGGCCGTGTTGATCGTGATCAGCGCGATGCCGGTGGGGATCAGCAGCAGCAGGTACACGGGGTAGAACGGGGCGAGCCCGGTCGCGATCTGGAACAGTCCGAACCCGATCGCACCGGCGATCAGCATCCTGCGTGACGGGCGGGCCCGGCGCGCGGCGAGCAACGCCCCGCCCAGCGCGCCGACGGCGAACATGCTGGAGGCCAGGCCGAACGACGAGGCGCCCGCCTTGAAGACCTCGCGGGCCATGAGCGCGATCGACATCGAGAACGACTGCGAGAACATCGACACGAAGCCGATCAGCAGCACCGGCATCAGCAGCTCTTCGCGGTGCAGCACGTAGCTCAGCCCCTCGCGGAGCTGGCCCTTGGCTCTGGGCACGGGAACGGAGAGGTTCAGCTCGGACTTGCGCATGAAGATCAGGCTGGAGATCACCCCGGCGAACGTGACCGCGTTGATCAGGAAGAGCGGTCCGGTGCCGCCGAACAGGTAGATGAGCACGCCGGCGATCGCCGGCCCCATGACGCGGGCCAGGTTGAAGCTGGAGCTGTTGAGCGCGATCGCGTTCGACAGGTCCGCGCGGCCCACCATCTCGACCACGAACGCCTGCCGGGTCGGCACCTCGACGCAGGAGATCAGGCCCAGCGTGAACGCCATCACGTAGACGTGCCACACCTGCGCGGTGCCCGTCATCGTCAGCACGCCGATGGCCAGGGCGAGCACGGCCATCAGTGACTGCGCCACGATGAGGATCGGCCGCTTGGGGTAGCGGTCGGCCAGCACGCCGCCGAAGAGCCCGAACAGCAGCATCGGCAGGAACTGCAGCGCGGTCGCCATACCGAGGGCCGCCGCGCTGCCGTGGGTCAGATCGAGCACCAGCCAGTCCTGGGCGGTGCGTTGCAGCCAGCCGCCGACGTTGGACACGGCGCCACCGGCTACGAACATGCGGTAGTTGCGTACCTTGAGTGACCGGAACATCCCGGTCTTGGGTTCTTCAGGCTCTAGATCCTGCTGAGCTTCTCCAGAATCGGCGCCGCCTGCCTGAGGATGGACCTCTCCTCCGCGGTCAGCTCCTTCAACCGCTGGCTCAGCCACGCTTCCTTGAGACGTCGTTCCTCCCTCAGCAGTTTCTGGGCGGCCTCGGTCACGCTCACGGTCACTTGTCGCCGGTCGGTCGGGTGCGGGGTACGGGTCACCAGACCGCGTTCCTCTAGCGCGGCGATCACGCGAGTCATCGAGGGAGGTTGCACCTTCTCGTGCTCGGCCAATTCGCCGGGGGTTATCGCGGAATGCCGTTCCACCGCGGCGAGCGTCGCGAACTGCGTGGGAGTCAGCGAGTGCGCCGCCGCTTGTCGTCGTAGCCGCCTGGTCAGCCGCGCCAGCGACACGCGCAGGGCTGTGGCCAGGCCTGCGTCGCTGCGCAGGTTTATCTGGGACTGGTTCTTGGTTAGCATGAGTCATTACCTTTGCTAACTATACGGCATTCCACGTTATTTCCCTACCTCACCTTTCATCTCACTCCTTGATACCCCGAGGCCGCCCCTCATGCGACGGACGGCCTCACCACGTCAGACCCCGAAAAGTACCCTGATCGGACCGAGGGCGAAGTAGATCACGAACAGCGCCGTGACCACCCACAACAGCGGGTGGATCTCCCGCACCTTGCCCTTGACGATCTTGATAAGCACGTAGCTGAGGAAGCCGGCGCCGATCCCGTTCGAGATCGAGTACGTGAACGGCATGACCACGATCGTGAGGAAGGCCGGAATGGCGATCTCGAAGTCGGTGAAGTCGATGTTGGTCAAAACACCGCCTTACAGTGGTGATCATCCCACCCCGGCACAGAGAGCAGGGTAGCGTGCCAGACAGGGCAATCCGAGGACTCGGCGTCATACGTCGCTCACGCAAAGTGATGAAACAAGACGTGAGCGAGTCCGTGCAGCAATCCATGATCGAGGAGTGGGCCGCAGAGCACGACCCCCCTATCGAAATCGTCGGATGGGCCGTGGACCTCAACGTCTCCGGGAGCGTGGACCCATTCGCACGAGGCGAGCTAGGCGAGTGGCTCAACAACCGCCTCGACCAGTTCGACACGATGCTCGTATGGAAACAAGATCGCCTATCGCGCGACCAGGCGGACACCCACATCATGTGGCGCTTCATGGAGAAGATCAAGAAGGGGTGTGCCTTTATTACCGAAGGCACCGACTTCTCCAATCCCGAAGATCATTTAAACATCAGCATGCGTGCGTTGATGGCTGAGGACGATCTCAAGAAATACCGCGAACGAGCACGCACTAACAAGATCAATATTCGAAAGCGTGGCGGATGGCAAGGCGGGAAACTCCCGTTCGGCCTTAGGCGAGCCGCTGACGGGACGATCGAATGGGTTCCATACTACGCCGAGATCATCCTGAAGGTAATCGACTGGGTGATTGCTGGCGTATCACTCAACCAAGTGACGCAGCGACTTGAGGATCTAGGGGTTCCCACACCCCGACAGGCAGCAAATCCCGAGAAGGGGGCGGCCAAGTGGGGATGGAGCATCATGAGCGTCCGCTTCATCCTGAGCAACCGGGCCCTTCTCGGAGAGATGACCCACGCTGGCAAGCCCATGCGCGACACCAACGGCGATCCCGTCAAAGGGTGGCCAGCCCTCATCGACGTGGAGACCTTCGACCGGCTTCAGGCGGCCCTCTACAAGCGCCGCCGCTCCGAGACGCCGATCAGGATGGACACCTCCCCACTGCGCAGGGTTGGCCACTGTGTCTGCGGCAGCGTGCTGCATTACCAACCCGAGCACATCGGCACAGGCGGATATCAGCGGAAGGCCCGCTATGCCTGCGACGCGCGGAGAAGAAAAATGAACGACTGCCTCAATCCAGGTCTCAACGCGGAAGACATCGAGGATTACCTTGAGGATTCTCTTCTCAATTTTCGCCTAGACCACCTTGGTTATGAGTGGGAGACTTTTGGCGACGTTCCCCGCTACCGCCGCGAGTACCGCGCCGTTGTGGATCACCGGCACGAAATCCGCAAGCTCGGAGAGCTGATCAAGGAGCTGAAGGACGACTACCTCGCGGACAAGTATGAGGACGATGAAGAGTTCTACAGATCCCAGCTCGACGACTACGAGAGTCGACGCAGGAAGCTAATCAAAGAGAGCAAGGAACAAGGCAACGGCTACCGCTTCCTGCCCACGGGCAGCACCGTCCGAGAATACTGGCAGTCGTGCAACAAGCAACAGCGAAATCAATTCCTTTTGGAAATCAAGGTCATCATTAAGTACGACAAAAGGTCAGGAGTATTACAGTTCCAAGTGGACTTCGGCGAGGTGCAGGACCTCGTCCGAATCGCCCAGCAAGCACAGGGGCAGGCGGTCAAATAGCCATGCCAGACCCGCTCAGCGAAGGCATCACGCCCACTGCCATCCTCCGCGCCGTGTTCGTCCTCGCCGTCTGGCTGATCGCTAGCTACTACTTCCCAGACGCCTAGTACACTCTCGTACGAGAACTGTCAGCCAAGGTAGGGCTATCGCGGCTGGCGGCTGAGGCCCCCTGCAATTCTGGCCAGGGGGCCTCTCTCATGCCCCCAGACGTCGTTACGTCATCGTTATCCAAGAGGCTACCCTGCCCAGCTCCTTACCCCTCTAACTATCTATGCCTAGAGGTTGAACACCAAGTTCAACCATCTAGCTGACTAATGAACTTAGTAAGAGCCGCCCTCAGGAGCGGCTCTTTTTATGTCACGGGTAGCCAAGCCAGCTTTCGTCTATAACACGAGTGTCTTGGGGTTTGGCTGATGTTGCGTAGCAGGTGGGTGCCGCAGCACCAATTCAACTTGGAGGTGGCGACCTTGGCGAACAGGATTTGCAACGTTTCTGGCTGTCATGGGATTGTCACCAAAGGTGGTCGTTGTGCCACGGACCAGCCGAAGGACACACGCAAGCCGTGGGCACGTGTGTCAGCTCGGAACGCGAGCCGACCAAGCGACTGGCGCCGCCGCCGCCGCTTCGTCCTTACCCGCGACCGTGGCGTCTGCTACGTCTGCCGCAGACCAGGAGCGACCGAGGTTGACCATGTGGTCCCCGTCGCCCGTGGCGGCAGCCACGACTACAGCAACTTGAAGGCGATCTGTCCGACCTGTCACAAGGTCAAGACCCTCACCGAGAGACGGCGAGCTGCCTGAGAGCCACAAAGATACCTGGCCCGAAGATCACCACGATCCCGGCCGTGGCTAACGCATTGGGGCTGCGTAACAGCAGGAAGAGGCTCAGGGTCCCAACTGCCGCAGTGTAGATCCACAGGTATCCCACGGCTGTCCGGTAGCTCATCCTGCGCGTGACTGTCGCCAGGCTGATGAAGATCCTCGACGCCACGACTACGGCGCAAATGCCGATCAATGTCCACATGGCGGTGATCGTAAACGCATTGCCCAGCTTGGGCAATGTCAGGCGTTCTTGTGCGCTGTACTAACTAATCAACTCTCTGGAGAGATGTTTGCTTTTCAAGCTTAAGAAGCTCTCTAGCTTCGCCGCCGTCGTTCTGGGCGTCGCTAGTGTGATCGCCGTTGCTACGCCGGCCCAGGCCGCCTCTGGTTGCTCCATCACGGCTTACACCCCGACGTACAGCAGCCCAACCGTTTACGGCTCGGGCCTGGTCTCATGCAGCTCTGTCACCTCCGACGAGAGCCTCTATATCGAGATGGACCTGACCATGGACGGTTCTTCTGTGGGTGGCGACGCGACCCGGTGCTGGTCTCGGCAGTGTGACACGAACACCTCGGCGACCAACCGGTCCGGGAATCAGCAGTGGTGCTCGTCCGTCCGAGCCTGGGCAATCAAGGACTCAGGTACCGAGACCTACCTTGGTTCGGATTCGGCCTGCGAAGGGTCCGCCTGGCTCGGCTAGGCAAATCATGGCCCACAACCCGTTCGCTATCTTTGAGGAGAGCACTTGATCGAGACGCGATCCGGCTACTACAGCCCGGTCCAGACTGTTCCGCTCTGGGCTCTGTCCAGCATCATTCCTGCTAGCGCAGCGCCCAAGATGTGGGCCGTGCGTCTGACCGTTCCTGCTGGTCAATCCCTCTCAACGGTAGTCATGCCGTTCATCCCGGACTCATATTTCAATGGCACTGCCGAGGTTGTTCTCTACGAGACCAAAAGCGCAGGAACGTACCCGATCGTCCGAGGCGAAAACGGTCTTAGCCCGAGCCACTTGGCAAAGGTCGGTCTTCAATACCCGGTCGCGGCGCGTGACGAGTCTTGGCGTGTGTGGGTTGCGATCCGCTTTATCGATCTGGTTGGTGTATCTATCCCCGTCGCCGAAAGCGGCGTTTACCACTCTCAGACCGTGGCTGACTGTTACTCCAGCATCTCCGATGAACTGCCGTTGGAGCTGTTCAGTACGGGGATCTGGACGAATGAATCGCGATATCCCCTCATCGCAGTGCATTAGCTTGTCAGCCCGTGATTCCACGGGCAAATAGCGGGGTAGAGGAGTCTGGTTGTCCTCGCGGGTTTCATAGGCCCTGAGATCGTGGGTTCAAATCCCACCCCCGCCACGAAGCGTCGGCCGAGTAGCGCTCAAATCGGCCGACGCTCTCCAGATTGGTCACTGTCCCGGCCTGACTAGCTGGCGGCATGGGCCTAGGGATGCGGTGTAGGCGTGCACTCTCGCCCCGAGTAACACGGCTAGTCCCCGTGCGAAACGGGCTGGTGGAGAAGGTTCGAGTCCTTCCATCCCGCAACATGCAGAAGGCCCCCTCAGAAGAGGGGGCCTATCTAAACGACCGCATCACCCCCGTCCGGGGTGATGGCATCGCCGGTATCTGCTTGCGGACTATCTACCGCTGGTGTGTCGTCTGGCGCTTGTTCTAACGCCTCTGACTCTTCCTGTGGCGCCTCTTGACTCCATCGAACTGAGATTCTAACCAGCGTGATGCATGCCTCTCCGTTACCCAGCTTGTACTTGTGGGCCGCTGCCAGTAGCAATCTGGCGCCCAGGATCGCAAGCAAGCGGTAGGCAATAAAGACAGCCGCACCAGCGGGACCTATGTCCGAGAGCCATGCTCCCAGATCGGTCCCCATTGGTTGTTACCTCAGCCCACCAGCAGAGTTGAGCTAAGCATCTACCCTCCCTCAGATACTCGATCTGACGGCTTTCTCATACTTTCTCATACTTCCTCTTAGTGCCTTGCCCGGTTCCCTATGCAGGGCCACTCTGAACGATCCCTTCCCAGAGCAGCCCCCAGCTACTAGGGCGTAGCTGGCCGAGCTAACACGAACAGGCGAACGCCAACGTTCCCTGCCCCTTGCCTCCCTGGTGGAACCTAGGCCCTACAGGAGGCATCGCCTAAATCATACCGGGCGCGGCGTCGAGAGCCGCTGTCTCGTCAAGTATCTGCAATCACAAGGGGGTGAACCGTGGCTGGTAGAGGCCCAACACCGAAGATAAATGCCGCAAGGCGTAATAAACAGCCCAGTGAGGGACTAACCGGCCGCGGGGCAGAGGCGCCCCCCCTCTTCAAGAGGGCGAAGTACAGCACAGCCACCCAACGGTGGTGGGACACCTGGGCCAGTTCGGCACAGGCCGAAGCCTTCCTGCCGACTGACTGGGAGCGGCTTCAGATGCTCGCGCCCATGATCGAAAGCTACTGGCAGGGAGACCTCAAGGTCCTTGCCGAGATCCGCCTGAATGAAGAGCGCCTAGGCGCCACCGTGCGCGACAGGCAAAGCCTGCGCATGAAGCTCGATCGCCTCCAGGACGAGGCAGATGGCGACGACCTGCCCGAGGGCGTCGTCGACATGGATCTCTACCGCGAGCTGAGCGGCTAACGAACTAAACAAGGGGGTGGTCATCTGGCGCAGACCGGAAACCTCCCCCCCGGAGTTCCACACCCGTCACGCTCTCTCGGCTACCAGATCCTTCGCTGGGCTGAGACCTACATCGTCCAGCCTGACGGCCCCCGAGCTGGGGAGTCGTGGCAGTTCACCACAGAGCAAAAGAAATTTCTGCTGTGGCTCTACGCCATCGACGATCAAGGCCGCTGGCTCTACAGCACGGCTTCCCTTCGCCGCCCCAAGGGACACGGCAAGACACCGTTGCTCGCCGCCTTGGCCGTGATCGAGTTCATCGGTCCGGCTCGCTTCTCCCACTGGGACAAGGACGGCATGCCGGTGGGCACGCGTGTAGCGCTGCCCTTGGTGCAGATCGCCGCCACGAGCATCGACCAGACGGCCAACACGCGAGACATGATCCGCGGAATGCTCGCGGAGTCTCCCGCTGAAGAGCATTACGGCTTGGACATCGGCAAGGGTCTGATTCAGTTCAGAACCGGCCGCCCTGGTCGCATCGAGCCAGTCACCAGCTCCAGCCGTGGCCTGGAAGGCGCCAGGCCGACCATGGTCATCTGCGACGAGACGCACCACTGGGTAGAGAGCAATGCAGGCGTGTACGTCTGGGAGACCCTAGACCGGAACGTCCGTAAGACGAGCGGCGCCGGCTCCCGTCTCATCGAGACGACCAACGCCCACAATCCCGCCGAGAACAGCGTCGCGCAGCGCACCTATGAGGCGATGCTCGCTGGCACGAGCAGCCTCCTCTACGACTGTGTTGAGGCAAGCGGGGACATCGATCTCAACGACCCTGAGGCCGTCATGGCGGGCCTGCGCGAGGCGTACGCCGATGCCCACTGGGTGGACCTGGACGGCATTCTCACGGCTATTCAGGATCCTCGAACTCCTGCCGCGGTGGCCTACCGATTTTACCTGAACAAAATTCAGGAGACGGCCGATACGTGGATTGAAAAGGCCATCTGGGATTCGCTAGCCGAAGAGGATGACCCTCTCCTGCCGCGAGAGCAGATAGCGCTTGGATTCGATGGCAGTGTCAGAAACGACGCGACCTGTCTGGTAGCTTCCCGCCTCCGAGATGGCAAGCTCTTCCTCTTGGGCCTCTGGGAAGACGACGGCCGCCCAGGCTGGGAAGTGGACGCGATTGCGGTAGACGCTCGCGTACACGAGGTCTTCAAGAAATACCGCGTTGAATGGATGATGGCTGACCCCTATTACTGGCAGACGACAGTCAATCAGTGGGCCATGGAGTACGGCGACAAGGTGGTCTACGAATTTCCGACCAACCGTGACCGCCCAATGGTCGAGGCCATCGAGCGCTTTCATACCGATGCCCATGGGATGGGCCAGGCCCTCAAACACGACGGCAACCGTGACCTAGCGCGACACATCGCCAACTGCCGCACCAGAGAAACGCGCACAGGCTATGTCTTGCAGAAGGAAAGCCAGCGCAGCAAGAAAAAGATTGATGGCGCAATCGCCGCCATCCTGGCGCACGAAGCCCGAGCCGAAGCGCTCGCGGACGGGCGTTTGAGGAAGCGAAAGAAGATGCTCGGCCTGTAGCGGCCGACCCTACCTACATATAGAGGGGGGTGGGCTATTGCCTACTCCGGGCATTAGTGCTGCCCCTACCACTCCAACCGAGTGGATCACATACCTTGAAGGAAAGCTAGGCGCTCAAGCCGCTGAGGCGCAGTACTACAACACGTATTACGACGCCGAGGAACAGGTTCTCGCCTTCGCGCAGAGGAAGTTCAAGGAAGAGTTCGGCTATCTTTTCGCCGATTGGCGAGATAATTTCTGCGGCGTCGTCATCGACTCGATGACAGAGCGAATGCGCATTGACGGTTTCAGATGGGGAGACTCTCCTGATGCCGACGAGGACGCGCAAAAGATCTGGCAGGCCAACTTCCTGGACTCCGAGTCCACGCAGGCCCATACAGACGCTCTCGTGGCCGGCATCAGCTATTTGACTGTTTGGGGCGACGAGGACGACGAACCGACCATCACGCCTGAGAGCGCCCTTGAGATGGTCGTGCAGTACCAGCCTGGCAGCAGGCGCAAGCTCGCCGCGGCCTTGTCCAAAAAGCGCGACGACTGGGGGCAGGAGCACGTCACGCTCTGGACCCCCGACCTGGTCTATGTGACTACGCGGGGGCATAAGGATTCCCTCTGGGGAGAGCCTCAGACGGCAAAAAACCCGCTGAAGGTCGTGCCTGTGGTACCGCTCGTCAATCGGCCCAGGCTGTCGAGAACCAAACCTTGGTCTGAGCTAAAGCCGATCCTTCCCATCCAGCAGGCCATCTCAAAGATAGCCGCAGATTTGATTACGGCCAGTGAGTTCAACGCCTATCCGCAACGGATAATCTCAGGCATTGAGCTGAACGAGGATGAAGAGGGCAACACCGTCGCCCCCATCCAGGCCGCCATTGACAGGCTTCTCCTGTTTGAAGAGGAGAACGTCAAATGGGGCCAATTTTCGGCAGCGGATCTGGCGAATTATGAGACCGCAATCACAATGCTTGTGATGCACCTGGCCAGTATTAGCCGCACGCCCAGCCACTATTTCGCTGGTGGTGGCGGCATGTCTTCCAATAGCGGCGAGTTCACCCAGTCCCGTGAGGCCGGCCTTGTCAACAAGGTCGAGGACCGAGAGCTGCATTTCGGCGAGGGCTGGGAGAAGTCGATGAGACTCGCGTTCCTGGTCAAGGGCGATAAGGCTAAGGCCAAAGAAACCCGAGCAGAGACCATCTGGGCCGACCCCGAGTATCGCAGCGAGGGCCAGAAGATCGACGGCTTGCTCAAGCTTAATCAGCTTGGCGTGCCGATGCGTCAACTCCAGGAAGACGCCGGTTATACGCCCCAGCAGATCCAAAGGTTTGAGGAAATGCAAGAGGCCGAATTCAAGCTCCAGCTTGAGCAGCAGAAGGCGATGGCCGACGCCATGCCTCAGCAGCCTGGCGCCCCTGGACAACCTGGCGCTAAGCCGAAGGCCCAGCAGGGCAATAGCGGCAATGACAATCGCAAGAACGGCGGTAAAGCCGCCTGACATAGGCGCACGCTGACGAGCCCCATTCGGGGCTTTTTTTATGCCCGAATGGGACCGATTAACCAACCCCGACATGGGAGCAACACATGAGTGAGCAGATTCCGACTCCAGAGGCCGCCACGGTCGAGGAGCCCAAGATCGAGACGCAGCCGGAAACGGTAGACGTCGAGAAGCTGATCGCCGATCGAGACAAGTGGAAGTCCTTTGCTCGTAAGCATGAGGACGCCTGGAAGACCAGCACGCAGGAACTAGACGCGCTTCGCAAGGCGAATTTGCCGGACGCAGAGCGCGCTATCGCGGAGGCCAAGGAAAAGGCTCGCTCCGAGACGCTTGCTGAAATTGGTTCCCGCCTGGCTACCGCCGAGCTGCGTGCAGCCGCGGCGTGGGCCGGCGTAGAGATTCCCGAGACGGTTTCTCAGTATCTCGATGCTTCGCGATTCATTGGCGAGAACGGCGATCCCGACGCGCAAGCCATTTCCGCCTTTGTAGCCAGCCTCCAGCCCACAGGCCCGAAGTTCCCTCAGAACGTCGGCATTGGCCCGCAGGGCTCAGGCGCAGGAATCTCACAGCTCACTCGTGAAGACCTGGCTCGTATGACGCCAGACCAAATCAATGCGGCCCGAGAGGACGGCCGCCTCAATTCGCTCCTGTACGGGGAGCCGTAATCTTCACGAGGTAATTCTTGCCCATCACTGTAACCAACGGTATTCACAACCAGACCGCCATGCTTCACATGCCGGCTGGCCTGGATACCTTTATCCCGGAAATCTGGATCTCGCAGCTTTGGCGAGACCTGGAAACCGGTGTCATTCTATCCAGCCCCACGGTAACTAATCGAACCTACGAAGGTTCCATTCAGCGGCAAGGCGACACCGTTCGCGTCCCGCACGTGCTCGATACGGTACAGATCGGCAATTCGTTCGATGCTTACGCTGAGATCGGCACTGCCGACCGTGCTGAGCTTGACGCGCTGATCATGCGAATCGACCAGGTTCGGACTTTCCATTTTGAAGTGGACAGTTTGCACCAGCTCCGCACTCAGGAAGGCATTAGCCTGATGAGTGAACTGGTTGCCCAGTCCGGCCGCAACCTTGCTGAGTCGATTGACAAGCATGTAGCCGCGACCATTATCAAGGCCATCAGCGGCAAGGACCTGAACAACGGTGGTGCGCTGAATTCGCTGCACGGCAGCATCAAGCAGCTTGCGCCGCCCGCTGCTGGGAAGCTCTACGAAACTCTCGTCGATATGACCGTAGAGCTGGATATCAACAACGTCCCCACTGCGGGCCGATACATCATCGTTGGCCCAAAGGAGTATTCGCAGCTTCTCCTTGATCCGCGGTTCATCAACAACGCCGCGTACGGCGGCTCTAGCGTCCTCATCAACGGACAGGTCGGCACGATACTGGGTATGCCCGTGATCGTGGCTAACACGATTGGTTCACACCTTGATGGCGCCGGCCTGCCCACTAAGAAGGGCGTGCGGAACCCCCATAACGCGGCTAAGGGAATTCATGTCGCAATGGGCCACCAGATGGCGGTCTCATATGCTGGCCAGCTTTCCGAGCTGTCCAGCTATCAGCCGGAGAAGAAATTCACGACGGCCGTGAAGGGCCGTATGTATTTTGGTGTAAAGATCATGCGCCCGGAGGCCCTTGTTCTGGCGGGCAACGTGGTTATCGAAACCGCCTAACCTCCTGCTGACGGCGGGCCGACTGAGGTCGGCCTGCCCCTTCCTTTGGAGGCGCCCATTCCTTCTCTCGTTCCTATTGAACGCTTCACTGCCGCGACAGGCGGCACTTTAGAGGTCGCTGAGCAGGCCAAGGCTCAGGTCTTTCTTGAGGACGTGAGCGCGCTCGTGGTCGCGTACTGTGGCCGTGACTTCGCTTGGCACGACAACGAGCTGGTGACGCTGTCTGTGGACGGCTGTCGCGTCGCCTGGCCTAACCGCCTCCGGCCTGTGTCCGCAGTCCACAGCGTCACCGTGGACGGACAGCCGTACACGGACTTCACAGTCACCCTTGCTGGCCTGGCGCTCACTGGCCGTCCCGCGGCCGAGGTCACCGTCACTGTCTCCTACGGCTACCACCAGGTGCCGGGAGACGTGCAGGCCGTGGTCTTGAGTGAGGCGCTCTACAAGTTCAACGCTGAACCTGGGGTGTCGCAGGAACAGATCGGTGACCTCCTCACTGATTACTCCATGAGCGTCCCCACCCTCAGCAGGGACGCCAAGAAGACCCTTCGCCGCTACCGGCCTCTCATACGGACGGTGGCTCTGTGACTCGGCGTATCCGCTTCAGGAAGGGCCTGGAGTTCGTGGACATCGCGTTTCCCAAGTGGATTCCTCCGGGTGACTTTGGCGGCGGGTGGACCTGGGATGACCCCGTGGTCATGGAGACGCACCGCGTACCCGTGAAGCCCATCAGCACACGGGACTGGCCTGCACACGCATCCACCATCTCTACCGTTGCCGTCTATTTCCCGAGCGCTGCCCGGTTCGACTGGTCACCGCCTCCTCCTGGAGAGGGGCAGACGGAGCCGAATCCTGGGCTCTTCCTCCGCATTCGCGAACGGCGCTGGAACATCCAAGGCGATCCGGAGACCTGGCGGTTCGGCGGCATGCCCCACATCAAGGTCACAGCAGATCGTGAGGGGGCCGTGCCATAGCCGAGTCAGCAGCCCGCGCTGAGACCGATTGGTCCGCCATTGATCTGATCGTAGCGAAGAGTTCTACGTATCGGCGGCACACAAAGGGCATTGCCGAATCCATCGCATCCGCTGCGAAGACCATGGCCAAGCAGTACGACACGAGCAATCCAACCTATTCGCCGAGCTTCAAGGCTGTCATGTCGTCCAGTCGACTCAAGCCGTATGGCTATGTCATCGCCGACCGGCACGAAATGGTCAACGAATTCGGCTGGACTGACTTGGACGGCAGACATCACGCCGGCCGCTACGTGTTTCGGCAAGCTCTTCGCAGACATCGCAAACGATAGGAGGTAGTCCCGCCTGAAGATTAACCCGGTGTCGACGGTAGTCAGCTACCTCACCGAGTACTACAGGCCATCTCCCACTCCGAAGCCCACTGTCTCGGACACGCGCTCCGGTCTAACCGACAAGGTCGTTCCCTATGTAACCGTTGAGTTGGAGGGCATGGAGCGCCGCATTGAGCGGCGTCAGGAGATGGCCCATCTCGTTCTCAATGTCTTTCACACTACTCGCTCCATCGCCCTTTCCAGCGCGCTAGCGGTGCGCGAGGTGGTGCTAGAGGTCATGCCCCAAACAGCCCATACGGGCGGGGTTCTCGTGCTCGATGTCGTCGAGGACATCGGCCTGACCGATCTATCCGAGCTTGAGACCACTTTTAGCCGGTTCATGTTCTCGGTGGATGTTTATCTCACACAGAACTAGGAGTTATTTTTGGCTGCTAACCAGCCTGGCACTATTCGCTTTGCCCCCAAGGGTCGCATCCTCGTGGCGTCTATCACTACGCCCGCCCCGGAAGATGTGGCTACGCCTTTTACCGCCGCGTGGAAGGAGTTGGGTTACGTCAGCCCTGACGGCTGTGAGCTTACCCCCTCCGTTGACTCCCAGCCCGTAGAGGTTTGGCAGTCCGCGACGCCCGTGAAGTACGTTGTTAACGCGGCAAGTTGCCAGCTCAAGTTCACGCTCATGCAGTTCGACAGTGACGCAACCGCCATCTATTTCGGTAGCGATTGGGTACCGGCCAAGAAGACGGATGGAACCACCATTCCAGGTGTTTTCGTTCTGGACCTGGCTAGCACGCCCGAGCTGGCGGAGAAAGCCATCGCGGTCGAGTGGGGCGATGTTAACTCCACCTCGCGCCTGATCATTCCGCGCGGCATGGTTTCGGAGCGCGAGGGCCTGAAGCTGACCCGAACCAATGCGCAGTCCCTTGGCGTGACCTTCGAGGCTCTTGACAGCAATGGCCGCCTGGGCTTCATCCTCACCAACGCTTCCGGCATCTCCGCGGCTGCCTAAGCCGAACCATCTGTTTCATTAGTTCGTTTGAAAGGGGTTATCCATGACTGACAGCCTTAAGGCTCTTGCTGCTGAAGCCACCGAGGACACGCTTACCGTGCCGTTTGGTGACCACACCTACGAGGTTCCCGGCCCGCTGGACTGGCCGTTTGAAACCCTTGACCACCTTGCCGAGGGCAAGGTTAGTCAGGCCGTGGCCGGCCTGCTGGGCGAGGAGCAGCTTGAGATGTTCCGTCGCACTAAGCCCCGTGTGCGTGACGCTGTTGCGCTGATGGAGGCCATTGCGGCTGCTTCGGGCAGTGGTGAGCTGGGAAACTAATCCAGCTCGCCCGAGTCATGCGGGATTATCCCGACGAGCTTGAGGCGGATCTACTCCAGTTTTTCGGTGTAGACCTTTTGGACTACTGGCGGCGGAGGGTGAGCTTCCGCCGCCTTTCCATTTTAGTCATACGCCTGCTCAGCATGCCGGGCGAGTCTTCCTTGGCAGAGGCCAAGTTCGGCGAACGTGCCCGATGGGGCTACAAGGAACATCTCCTCGCCGACGTCGTCGACCGTTTGAATATCGCGAACTGGATGGTCGTACAGGTCAACAAATCCGCCGAGTCGGACAACCCATTCCCTGAGCCACATCCAAGACCTGGCGCTGGTGTGGCGAGCGAGAAGAAAAAACAAGAGTTCGCGAGTCCACACGAGGTGGCGACGTTCTTCTCCAACCTCTCATCAGGGTAGGTGATCATTGGCTGACGCAGCAATCAAGGTCGGCGCAGGGTATATCGAGATTAGCCCGAAGGTCACGGGCTTCAACCGCGAGCTAACTCGCGAAATCCGCCGTAAGCTGAAGGCGCAAGGCGTTGGAGAAATCACCATCGCCCCCGCGCTGGAAAAGCAATTTGCGAGCAAACTAAAGATCCAGGTAGAGCGCGAACTGAAGAAGCTCGGCGGCCTTGAGATTAAGGTCGCCGCCAAGATTGAGGTTACCGGCCTCGCTGAGTATTCAGCAGCTCAGAAGAAGATCCTTGCGGAGCGTGAGAAGGCCGCACAGGCGACCTCTGCGCAGGAGCGCAAGAGCGCGCAAACCCTGTCCCGCACCTACAACGATCTGATCTACGACCTGCGGCGCGGATTCGCTGAGCTAAGCACGTCGGTTGCTGCCGGGTTCAAGGATCTGAAGGACCCCGAGGTCTTCCAGGCGCTAACCCGACTGGGCCTTGGCCTCAACGTCCTACACGACCAGCAAGAGAAGCTGACCAACACTCAGTTGGCCTCCGTCCGTGCGGGGTTGGCTGAGGTACGCCGCCTCTCCGTGCAGATCAGCCGGGCTGAAGCCGATGCCGTCTCTAGCCAGTCGAGCGCCTGGGACGACCACCTATCCAGCCTCAGGCGCAAGGTTCAGGAAGTAGAACTACAGGTCCGCTCTGGCTACAAGAGCTTCAAGGACCCCGAGGTTCTCAAGTTCCTGGGCATGGTCCGCCAGGAGTACGGGCGCCTGTCCAAGGACACCGCGAATCTGAAGCTCGGGCAGGTTGGCAATCTGCGTGGCTCGGTGAGCGAGCTAAGCCGGCTGATCTCCGGTGTCGAGCGTGAGTTCAAGCAAGGCGGTGAGAAGGCCGGCTCAGCGTTCGGTAGTGGCTTTGGCAGCGGTCTGCTCTCTGCGGCGGCCACGACGGTCAGGTTCTTTGTGGCCCGCATGCTCTTGGGCCTGGGCTCAGTAATCGCCCTCCTCCCTCTGATCATTTCGGCCGTTTCTGAGCTATCCGCGATCGTTACAGCTCTTGGCTCCTCAGCCGCCTATGCGGTGGGATCACTGGCCGCGCTTCCCGGCGTCTTCGCGCTTATCGGTCAGGGAGTCGCCGCCCTCACGGCGGGCTTCTGGGGCGTCCAGGACGCCCTGTCGGCTCTGATGAAGGAAGACGATCAGGCAGCGGCCAACGGCGCAGCCGCGGCAACTGCCCGCGAGGCGGCGGCCGAGCGAGTGACGTCGGCACAGGAGCGTCTTGCGGATGCGCAGGCAGCGGCCATGGACCGTGTCGAGTCGGCACAGCGCCAACTGGCCGATGTACAGGAGCAGGCCGCGGAGCGGGTTCTTGCTTCCCAGGAGCGTCTTGCGGACGCCCAGGCGCGGCTTGCTGACATCCAGGAGCAGGCACTTGAGCGGATTGCCGATGCTCAGGAGCGTGTCACTCAGGCACAGACGCGTCTCGCTGATGTGCAGGAGGCGGCGGCTCGCCGCGTGGAGGACGCGCAGAAGCGTGTAGTAGACGCCCAGGAGCAAGCAGCCCAGCGTGTCACCTCCGCCGAGACGCGGCTCCAGGACAGCCACAAGCGCAGCGCTGACGCGCTGGAAGACCTCAACCGAGCCAGAGAAGAAGCGCGGGAACGGCTAGAAGACCTCCGCCTAGAGATGGAGGGCGGTGTCCTCGACGAGGAAGCCGCACGGCAGGCCATCGAGGAAGCCGCGCGTGAGCTTGAGTATGCCAACAACAACCCGAATGCGACGGCCGCCGAGCGGCAGGCCGCGGAGCTAAAGCACCGCCAGGCCCTCCAGCGTCTCCGCGAACTGGAGGAGAAGAACGGCGATCTCCGTGACGAGCTGGACGAGTACAACCGGACGGGTATTGACGGCACTGACAAGGTCATCGACGCCAAGGACCGGCTTCGTGACGCTCAAGAGGCTGAACTTGAGGCCGAGCGCGAGCTAGCCGATACCCGCATAGAGGCTGCCGAGTCCATCCGTGACGCCGAGCTGGCCCTTGCCGACGCCCGCAAGGAGTCGGCGCGGTCAGTCGCCGATGCCATGGCCGACATTGCACGAGCCGAGAAGGACGTAGACGAGGCCCGCCGCGACAGCGCTCGCGACGTGCAGGACGCCCTTGAACAGATCAACCGAAGCGAAGCTGATCTTGCGAAGACACGTCGCGACTCAGCTCGTGACGTAGCGGACGCAGAGGCCGCCATCAACGAGGCCCGCGTCGACGGCGCGAAGGATATCGAGAAGGCGCAGAAAGACCTGGCGAAGGCCCTCGACGAGCAGAACCAGGCTCTCGACAAGACCAACAAGCAGGCACGGAACGCCGAGATTGCTCTGTCCAAGCTGTCACCGGCTGGCAGAGAGTTCGTTCTTTTCCTTCGTGACGAGGTAATTCCAGAGCTGAAGAAGGTTCAGTTCTCGGTGCAGGACGCTTTCCTTCCTGGTGTACAGGAGGGGGTTCGCTTAGCGCTGCCGTCGCTTCGCATTTTTGGCAAGGAACTAACGAATACCGGCTCCATCGCAGGAGACACCGCCCTTCGCCTCGGCGAGCTGGTGGCGTCGGAGGCATGGAAGCAAGACATCACGACTGTCATGCAGTCCAACAATCGTTCGTTGGAATCACTGGGCAATGCCAGTCTCTATGCCGCGGATGGGGCACGTCATCTTGTGGTGGCGTCACTGCCGTTGCTCGAATGGGCTTCGCGGGGCATCGAGCGATTCGCTCGTTTGACTTCCGTCTGGCTGGAGAACAAGCGCCAGTCTGGCGAGTTGGCGGTCTTCTTTGACCGCGTGAGGCAGACACTCAGCACGCTGATCTCTATCGGCGGCAACGTGGCTATCGCTTTCGCCCACATCTTCCAGCTTGGTCAGCCGTCAGGCCAAACCATGCTGGACACGATCAACCGGATCACCGAAAAGTTCGCTGAGTGGACTGGCTCAGTTGAGGGCCAAAACAAGATTCAGCAGTGGTTCAAGGACGGAATGGACGCAGCTCACGAGCTGTGGCTTCTTGCCCAGGAGGTCGTTAAGACCTTCCAGGACATAGCTGGCGACACCTCTTTTGCCGACATGGTTCGTGTGCTTCGCGAGGATGTTCTTCCGGTTCTCGGGTTCATTGTCGAGCATTTCGAGAAGATCCTGCTGCTCACTGGAACGCTCGCCTTGGTCAAGTTTGGCGCGGGCATTATCGGCTCGGCCGGCGAAGCAGCTACAGGTCTGTCCAAGCTCACTGACGCCCTGGGGTTGAGCCACGGCAAGAGCCGCGATCTCAAGGGCGGCCTAGACGAGCTGGACGTTTCCACCCGCAAGGCAGGCGACGGTTTCGACAATGCCAAGGGCAAGTCCGGGGGCCTGTCTGATGGCTTGAGCGGGCTTTTCGGCATCATGCGGGCTCATCCCGTCGCGGCTATAGCTGGCGCTATCGGCACGGTGCTCGTGGGTGCGCTGATTGCCGCGTACCAGAAGAACGACGATTTCAAGAAGGCATGGGACGACGCTTGGAAGGAAATCGAGAAGACGACTGATGCCTTCTGGGAAGCCTGCCAGCCGATCTTCGAGGATCTAGCCGACTGGCTCCGCGACGTTGGAATCCCTCTACTGAAGGATTTCAGCAAGTGGTTTAAGGAAGACGGCGGCCCAGCCCTGCAATGGTTCTGGGATCACGTGGCCAAGCCCGTGCTCGGGCTGCTCGGCTCAACTTTCAACACCGTTTTCAAGGGCATCGGCATCGTGATCGATATTTTCCAAGGCGACTGGGAAGGCGCCTGGAGCAGGATCAAGGATATCTTCTTCACGATCGCCCACGCGATTGCCGGTATTTGGAATGAAACCCTTGCACCGGTCATCGAGGGTATCGGCGGTTGGTTCGGCGCTTCATGGCAGTTGCCTCGAATCCCCATCGTTCGTTTCGCTGATGGCGGTGTGCTGCCTGGCTACCGCCCAGGTCGGGACACTATTCCGGCAATGCTGTCTCCAGGCGAGGCGGTTCTCCGTCCGGAAGTGGTGCGTTTCCTTGGCGCAGACACTATCAACGCCCTGAATTCCGCGGCAAAGACTGGACGTCTCAACGGCAAGCGTGGCGCTATAAGCGGCTACGCCAGTGGTGGCGTGGTCAAGGCTGCGAATGGCTGGGACGGCATCGTCTCGGCGTTCCAGAGCGGTAATGGTCTGGCGGTTGTCGTGCGGATGGTTCGTGACGAGATCCTGAGACCATTCATCGACTCTGTCCTCGGTACAGAAACCGGTGGAGCGAATGGTCTGGTCCGCGGAATCGCTTTGAAGTTCCTCGATGCGATCACAGGTTGGGCTGACAAGGCTATGGCTAATGGCGGCCTTGTCACTTCTCCCACGCGGGCACTCATCGGCGAGGCCGGCCCCGAGCTGGTTCTCCCGCTGTCGGACCCTCGCCGCACAGCCGAGTTGCTCACTCGCAACGGTCTAGTTGCCTCTGGCCGCACATACAACGTCACCTTGAATGCCGCGCCAGATGTTCCTAGCGAGAAGCAGCTTGTCAACGCCCTCAGCTACGCAGATGCGCTCTATGGATAAGGCGGTTGCTTGTCTCTAACGACTCTTGAGGACCTAACGCTGTCCTCGTCCCGCACGACCGTTGAATGGATTCCCCCGGCAAAGCCGGGGGTCTCCCCCTCCTATAATCTCACGTCCGGTATGGATGGCATCTACACCATGCCTGGCATGAAGGGGTTCGACGCGCCGCCCGTTCAGATGAATTACGACGAGCTGCCCGCGCTCGATGGAGCGTACCTGAGGCACATTCGCCGTCAATCACGGGAACTCTTTCTACCGCTTTTCCTGCTGGCGTCCGACAGGCCACAGCTTCTACAGCTTAAGCGCGCGTTCCTATCTAGCCTAGATCCGGCATATGGAGCTGGGAAGTTACGCCTCACTGAGGCGGACGGTACCAGTCGGCACATTGAGGTGTACTACGCGAGCGGCGCGGAAGGCGATGAGGGGAAGACCCTGACCGGGCTTCACTGGGCCAAGTACGGCTTGGTTCTTCGCGCCTTCGACCCCTATTTCTACTCTGGCGAGGCGCAGGCGATCGAGTTCACTCCTGGAGCACTTAACCTGAAAAGCTTCTTCGACGGGCTCTTTCTCGGCGACTTCCCGCTTAATAGCAATCACACTCTGAACGGCGTCTCTCAGGTCACCGTAACGGGCGATGTGGACACGTGGCCCATCTGGTTCATCCACGGCCCGTGCAGCACTGTCAGCTTTACGCGACGCACGATGGGTGTCGCTGATCGGGTCTTCTCTGCGGCTCTAAATCTCGCCCCTACCGATCTAGTCGTCATCGACACGCGGCCCGGTATGAAGTCCGTTATAAACAGGACGACAGGAGCGAACTTCTGGCCGCGGCTCGGGCCTAGCCCGCAGCTTTGGCCTATATCGCCCGGCAGCAACGAAGTAATCATCAGTGTTGCTGATGTTGGGGCGGAGACGGCTGTAAATTTGCTCTACACGCCGAGGTATCTAGGTGCCTAGATTCCTGGTAGAAGCGCGCAACGCGCAGTACGAGCGCATTGGAGTCGTCGAACAGTACACGAGCCTCGATGTCATCACCCGATACAACGCTGTTGGGTCTTGGTCTCTAACCGTGCCGTCAGGCACTCCGGAGGCCGCTCGCCTCGCTCCCGGCGGAGGCATCATCGTCTGGATTGACGGTCTGCCCCGGCCTGTCATGTCAGGGCCTATCACCAGCGTGGCTCACGCGTGGTCTGCCGATCAGCCTGGCAAGGGCCAGATCACCTATACCGGCGTCAGTGACGAGACGCTGCTGTGGTCTCGGGTCACGCTCCCCGTGCCGGGCGCCAGCATCTATGAGCAGACGCAGGACCGCTACACCTACTCCTCCCAGGCCGCCACGGCGCTCGGGCACCTGGTGTACGTAAACGCGGGCCCTGGCGCCCGCGCCGATCGGATCATTCCGCGCTTGGATGTGCCCACCTACGGCTTCGGCCGGCGTGTGGACGTGTCGACCCGCTTCGACGTTTTGGGGACGAAGCTTCAGGAGATCGCCGCTTCGGCTGGAATTGGCTGGCGCCTTCGTCAGGGCCTCGCCGATCGGGTGTCGTTCGAATCCTACCAGCCTAAGTCCGGCGAGAGCGGAGCTGTCCGCTTCTCTCCAGAAGATGGCAACCTCGCGGCATTCGACTACTCCCTAACGGCGCCGACAGCGACGCGCTTCGTAGTGGCCGCTCAGGGAGAGGGACGGTTCCGATGGCTGACCCAGTATGACGACGGCCAAGCCAAGACCTTCAACGACACGAATCCCCAGGTGCAGTATCTCGGGTCCGGCTGGACGTACGGCCCCAACCGCAAACTCGGCGACTACTTCAACGATGTCCACTACACGCCTAACATCTCCAGCTCGGCGAGGTTTTCGTTCACGGGCACTGGCATCCAGTTCATCACTGAGCGGTCACCCGATGCAGGACCGGTGAACATCTATCTGGACGGTGTTCTCGTGGCGTCGCCGACCTTCAACCAGGCGACTCCGCAGTATCAGGTAGTCGGCTGGGAGAGGCAGAACCTTGCCTTCGGTGAGCACGTCGTCGAGATCGTCAACACGTCGACCAAACGACTCGTGGTCGACGCCTTCCGCGTGACCGGCCTGCCGAGCGTCGCATACGAGTGGTCCTCTACACCCATTGAGCGGTTCGTCGACCGCCGAGACATCCCCGTCCAGCGTGGCAACGACGGCACACCTATCAACCCGGACAGCGGGGCGCCGGCTGACCCAGCGGCTTTGACGCAGCTCGACCAGGCCGCGGACGAGGCCATCACCGAGTCTGCCGCCACGGCCGCACTGAGCATCACGCCCATCGATACTCCGACCGTCCGCTACGGCCACGACTACGAGGTGGGCGACGTGGTGTCCGTCCAGATCGACGGCCAGACCATCACGGACGTGTTGCGCGAGGTACGCCTGTCGGATGGTGCCGAAGGCCCGTCTATCAAGCCAGTTATCGGCAGTGATGGCGCGAGCGCAACGCCGAACATTTATCGCGAAATCCGAAGGCTTTGGAGTTCGCTCCGCAAACTTGAAGCACGAAGGTAGACAAATTGACAGAGACTAGCTACCCCTTTGAGTCCGGCTCTGGCGCAATCGTCACTGAAGATATGTGGTCACGAATGGCGGAGACGTGGCAAGACGACGGCGTTAATGCAGACGGGCCATGGCAGACGGACCTACAGGTCTTCTCTAACAATGAGCCTTTCACGCTGTACGTGAGGCCAGGGCGAGCATTCGTTTCCGGATTTCACTACTACCTGGATAGCCAGGCGAGCCTAACCTTTGAGGGCAATACGGCTTCTCAGACCAGATACGATCTGATCGTCCTCCGGGTTAACCGTTCGGCGAATCGAGTGGAACTGGGCATCAGGAAGGGAACTCCCGGCGGTGCCGTACCCACCCCTGATCGTTCGTGGGAAACGCGGGAATTCCCGCTCGCACGAATCAGCCTTCCGGCCAACGCTACAAGCGTGCAGGCGGGTAGCGTTGAGGACTATCGCGAGTTCAAGGGCAAGCGAGTACGCACTTTTGTCAACGGCTCTACCAGCGCAATTCCTGAAGGCTCGCTATATTACAGCACATTTAGCAAGCGCTTCTTTGCGATGTTCGCTAGCGATGTGGCGCAAGCGCTTGCGCTCCGGAATGAAGTCCCATTCCTTGTCACTTCCACGACGCGCCCTACAAGCGGGTCAACAAACGGTTCCTTCATCTACGAGACGGACACCCGACGCGCCTATGTGTATTCCGGTGGAGATTGGCGCCTCATCGGCAAGGAGGAGACCAGTGACCCGTTCGCGGTTCTCAAGCTCTCAAGCGCCGCACCTGTTGTAGCAAACACGCCACAGTTTGCGGTGCCGTGGAATACCGAGCTGATCGACAACAAGAACGGCCACAGCAATTCCGTGGAGCCTTGGAAGTACACGGTACAGCAGAGCGGCTGGTATCAGCTTGTCGCCAACATAGGCGGAACATGCACAGCCACCACGAGCAGCGTCGAAGTCCAATTTCGGAAGAACGAATCTGTGTCTGTCGATGACTGCCCAGGCAACGTCAAGGCGATGGCGAACGGAAACCCGCTCTACCTTTCCACCACTTCATTTTTGTATCTGACTGTGGGCGATTACGTCCGCGTCGAAGTGGACAACTCAACCGCGCAGACCTATGCAATTTATCCCGGATCGCTCTTCAGCGTGAGGTGGGTAGCGCCATAAGCCCAAACGACGAAGGTGGCTTCGTAGTCACGATCAGGGACATTTATGAGGAGATGAGAGACCTCACAAACGAGGTGAGGACTCTCACCTCTGAACTCAAAGAGTCGCGCCGAACCGACGACGACCATGAGCGGCGCATCCGTGTTCTTGAGCGCTGGATGTGGGGCTTACCCATTTCTATCCTTGCCGCTATCGCCTCGGTGGTGCTGACAATCATCAAGTAGGAAGGGGGTTCATTAGTTTGTTAAGAGCTTCCGACGTCATCCAGGAGGCCAAGCGATACGAGGGCTATCGAGAGTCCGGGAACAACCGAACAGAATTCGGGCAAGAGTTCGGCTGGAATGGTGTGGCATGGTGCCAGATCTTCCAGTCCGTCATCGTTAAGAGGGCCTACAAGAAGGCCGGTAGTCCCGAGCCACTTGGACACGCTAAAGAACTAATCCCGTGGACCGCTTCGTGCCTCACCGCTGTGCGCTGGTTTAAGCAGCGAGACAGGTTCAATCAGACGCCCAGGGTCGGCAGCCAGGTATTTTATGGGCCTGGTGGCGGTACGCACGTCGAGCTGGTGATCGAGGTTGGTAGCGACTACATCAAGACCATCGGTGGCAACACCTCGGGCAGCTATGACGGCAAGTACCACGAAGGCAACGGCGTCTACCGGAAGACGATCAACCGCGGCAGCAGCCGCATCTACGGCTATGGCCACCCCCGATACACGGCGGAGGTCAACCCCGTCACGGGCCCCATCTACGACCCTCCCGGCTATCCCGGCAAGCTGCTCAAGCTCGGCTCGAAGTCGCGGTTCTTGATCAAATTCCAGAAGCGCATGAAGCAGCTCGGCTACGAGCTGGCGGCCGATGGCGTCTTCGGCCCTAAGACGCTCGCTGTGGTCAAGACGTTCCAGCGCAAGGCCAGCCTTGCTGCTGACGGCGTGATCGGCCCTTCGACCTGGGCTGCCGCTTGGTCGACGAAGTAAGGAGAAGCCTATGGCCGTTCGTGGCCACCGCACTTACAGATACACAGTTGAGGTCTACCGCGACGGCACGCAGGGCTCGGCGGGTGAGACTCAGACGCACGTCTGGGATGTGATCGCTGAGGACCAGGACGAGGCCGACCTGATGGTCTACGCCCGAGCGCTGGAAACCATACGCCCTCTCCTGGATGCATACCGCGTCATCACGCGGGAGCTGGTCGTCCCGCGAGACGCAACGCATTGGCATGTGGACGTGCATGCCGGGCCCACGCCGGCCTCTGTCGTGGGCTGGGGTTCCGCCTGGTCGACTCTGGCCGATGCCGTCGAGGACATGAAGGGCTCGCTCGGCTCCCGCGTCGCGGGCACGAGGGTTGCCGCGGTCACCTGTGAAGAGACCTCTTGCTGGACCTAACGAACTAACCATTGAGGAGTATTGATGACTGACTACTTTGATCCGATTCCCGACGAGCCGACCGGCGTGTCTCCTGAGCAGGAGGCCAAACGACAGGTCAAGGCCGACGCCAAGACGCGCTCCCTGCGCACCTTGGGTCAGGGTGCGATCGTGGCCGTCCTCCTGGCCGTTGCCGGCGTGACTGGCACTGCCCTGTCTGACGGTGCCCTGCCTGACTGGGCGGCGTATGGCGCTCTTGTGCTCCAGGCCGGTGGCGCCGCCCTGGCCTCGTTCGTGCATCGCACGCTCAACGGCGACGGCCTGGAGTAACTAGATCTTGTCCGGTTCCCCTTTCCCGGACAGCATGAAGCCCCCTCCCTCACGGGAGGGGGCTTTACGCATTTCTAGGATGCTGTTTCTACGGCCGAGGGGCGTCGCGGGAAAGAAGACATCGTGCCCTTGATCCCTAGCCGTCTCCGTCAGTGGTGGACGCCGCTTACCCCAACCGAGAGGGTCGGTTGGATCACCGGCGGCGCCACTATCCTAACTGCGATAATCGCGGGGGTATTTCTGGTTGTTACGAATAGGGATGATGTGCCGCCACGCCAGCCGAATCAAGTCACCGCATCTCGTGAGCCTGTACCGCCACCCCCGAGCATGCCGATGGTCACGTACTTGTCAAACCAGGAGCCCGTTAGGGGAAAAGTAATTGCCGGTTTGGCATATAGCAGAACGCGTGCGTATCAAGACTCAGTTATGCTGCGGAGCAGTTGCACAGTTAACAAAAAGAGCGAAAACTACAATGCGGAGACCGAGAGCTTCTCGGTAACATACCGAATCCCATCGAGCGCTAAATCCCTACGGGGATGGATAGATCTACGCAGGGATTCGCCTAATGCAGTGCCCGCGGAAGTCTATGTTGACGACATCATTGCCATCGAGACTACGGCGGTCCTCGAAGGCCCCAACAAGATTAACGTCAATGTCACCAATCAAGCCCAGTTGGATCTTGTCGTCTACAAGAATTGTGAAGATAGCCCCAAAAAGAGACAGCGCGACAATATAGTGATATTTGGCGACTTTCGTTTCACATATTAGCTGTCGCTTCGGTAAAGCCTCCAGGAGGGCCTTTTGTCGTTTAGGACTAAGCACCCTCCTCGAAGGGGGCTTCTACTCGTAGCGCTTGTGATATTTCCGAAGTAGCTCGCTGTTCAGCTGCTGCGCCTCACGCGCAATCCTTGCCAGGGTCTCGGTGGCTGCGAGAAGCGAGTCCTCATCGCGGATGTTGAACTGAATAACAGCCTGGTCGATTACGAGATACTCAGTGCCGTCCGACCCAGACGCACATCGAACATCCATGGCGTCTGGGTCGGAAGCGGTTGGTTCGTATGACATCTGCTGCGCTCGCTAGTGCGCAGCCTCGTACTTCTCCACGATGGTGGCGGCGATCCGGCCTCGCTCGCTTACCGGCAGACCGGCAGTCTTTGCCCACTGCCGAATGTCGGCCGACTGCTCACGACTCATGGCTCGGGGCCTAGCGGCACCAGCCCCACGACGACCCCGGCCTGCGCGCTCGACGCGAACAGGTCTGGCGGCGGTGATGAAGGGCGCGAGAGCCTTCTCAAGCTTCTCTCTGTTCTTGCCGGACAGGTCGATCTCGTAGCTCGTGCCGTCGAGGGCGAACGCTGTGGTCTTCTCCGCTTCGCTTCCGTCGATGTCGTCAATGAAAGACTCAACGATCTGCTTGGCCATGTTCTGGTGCTCCAATTTCGTTACGAGGTTGCGAGTACTGTAGCGCTTGGAAGAGCGCGTCACACTATCTAGGTCGTTTTGGGTCAGCGATCTGACCAAGCGCACACCGGAATGCGCACGCAATGATCAAGCACGCTCTCTGTGGTAGGGCGATCGAGGGCCGATGTCAGAGAGACCAATTTACTCCTCTCTCTAGAAGAATCCGGCCAATAGGTCGTCAGAGCCAGAGCTGACGTTCACCTTGATCACGGGCTTCGGCTTAGCTATTGGCTTGGTGGGGACCTTGAGCCTGGGCGGAGTCGGTTTCACACTCGGCTCGCGACTGGTGGCAACCAGTTCGGGGCTACGTCGCTCAGCCGCCGCGGCGGCAGACTTCGCGGCGACGGGAGCCTTGGCCGGCAACTCCGTACGGCTGCCAATACTTTCCATTACCGGAACGCTGGGCACATCGTCTGGGCCCATGTAGACGATGAAGTATGCCGGAGCACCGGTCTGCCCACTTGCCTTGTACCTCTTGACGAGCCCTTGCGCCTCTGCGGCAGCTCCAGCGTGGCCGAGCTGGTCGCTTGAGACGTTCATCCTCTGCAAGAACTTCCCGGACTTCTGGCCCTCTTCGCCAGCCTCGCGGGCGATGTCGATCAAGCGCTGCACGTGGTTGGGCTTGGCCAACCTCGGGTCGCCCGCAAAGGGGGCTTCCTCGATCTTGCGCCCCTGCGGGCGGTTAGCCTCGGCAGCGTACTCACTGAAGACATAGCGAACCGAGTCAAGCATGTAGCGCACCAGGCCGTAGGCGGATTCGAGGTCGGCCGCGTTGATCGTGCGCGACTTGCGGGCGATGGCGTACAGACCGGCGATGCGCCAGGCGTACGGCATCGCGCGGCCTGCGAACTCCTCCATTAGTTCGCTCTCGTTGATCACCTCGTCAATCTCATCCCATATTCGTGCGTCCCACAGGGCCTCGGCATCGGCCTCGAACTTCAGCTCACCCAGGTCGGTGCCGAACTCGACGATGTCCGAGATGGCTCGGACGTTTCGCTCCATCACGGCCTCAGGCACGGGCTTCGGTAGCTTCATGACCTTGGACCTGAAGACGAAGGCACAGAACATACGGTTCATGGAACCGCCTGCTGCATCGCTTGCCGAGTAGACAGAGACGAACTCCTTCGGCGGGATATGGCATACCAAGGAGACATTCGGGTTCGTGAGAGTGAACGTCTCCTTCTTCGTCTCGCTGGTGATGACACCGCCCTCCCACACTTTTCGGAGGATGGGAGACATGTCGCTGTCCAGCTTGGCGCGGGCCAAGAACTTCTTCATCTCGGTCTCGATGATGATCCCGCGATAGCCCGGCTTGGAGATGAAGCGCTTCACACCTCCCTCGCTGGGCGACTCCTCCTCTTCCTCTTCCAGGAGGCCCGCGTCCTCCTCGTCGTAGGCATCGGTCCCACGCCCGTCCAGGCGAACAGCTCGTCGCGTCAGTCCAGCGACGATTGCGGCCCCAGACTGCTGCATGCCGTTGACGACTCTCTGGCGCATGAACTTGGGGAACGCGGCCTCGAACAGATCCGCAGCTTGGTCGGTCGCCGTTCCCTTCCGCCCGAGTGACGTACGGCCCATGAGGATCGGCCAGACAAGCAGCGGTTGGCGTTTCCCGTAGAACACGTAGGTGTCCCTGCCGATGATGGCGCCCGTCAGGGCTAAAAGGCTCAAGTGGATGCCGACAGGATCGGCATCAGTGTGGGGCCCAATGGCCTTCGTGATCTCCCCAAGAGGGCCACGGAAGATTACAGGGTCAGGCACGGGCCTGCCGATAAGGGTCATGCTTGCCTCCTTCGGAGAAGATCACTTAGGGATTGGGGCAGAACAAAGCCCAGGGCGCGGTCACACCCTGGGCTTGAGATCAGTGTCTAGGCGGAAGCCCTCTCCACGGCCCGCGTGAAGCGGGCATGTGCCTTCGTCGCGAGCAGGGCGCTGAGGGCGCCACTCCCCACATGTAGTAGGGCGAACTTGGTCTGAGTCTCCGGCGTCACCCTGCCGCGATCGGACATCCCCTGTGACACCATCCATGCGCGGAGAGCCGACTTGCCGCCGTCGGTCCAGTCGTTGGTGTAGGTCCAGGGGTACCTCTTCAGGGCCTCGTAGAGATCGGGCCCCTCAGGCTCCTCCAAGTCGTCGAGTTCGTCGTTCACCTGCTCCAGAGTGCGGCCGTGGGGGTTGTCGGCCTGCGGCTCTTCCTCCTCTTCCTCCTCCTCTTCCTCCTCCGGCTCGGACTCCTCCTCATCGCTCTCACTGTCGCCCAGCTCGTCCACGCGATGCTCCGAGAGGTGCACATCGAGTAGCTCTTGAAGTTCGGGGCGGCCGACACCGGCCGCAGCGCTGAACATAATCAGGGACCGGAGGGTCGGCACATAGTGAGGCTCACACGTCGCGATGACACTGCCCTCTCTGTCACCCAAGGGCACCTCAAACTCATTAGAGGGCGGCAGTGGCGTGATCTTGATGTTGTCGGGCTTCATCGTGGCACAGGGTCCGCAAATGTACATTTAACTAACCTTTCTCATCTGGTCTTCAATCCGGCATCGCGTGATCACGGTGAAAGTCACGCCGTCATAGGTTTCATAATGAGTAACGCGGGCGCTTTTGACGTGAATCTCCGCGCCAACGGCAAGCACCTTGTCGGTGCCCCACCACTTATAGGCATTACCGTGCTCGTCAACAAGCTTGTAGTTATGCACCGTTTTAGTGTGACTGTCGGTCGGGTTCCTCGGATTCGGGAAGGTCTTGTTGGCAGGGTTCGAGTGTGTAACCCTCATTCGCGTGGCGGGTAGCTGTCCGCCCAAAGTGCCCATGGGGCGGGAGCCTTTGAGGCTCTGCCAGCGTTCTTTCTTGGCCGCTCTACGCTGCCCTTCCCGGAAGACGAAGGGAGCCGTTGCAAGCAGTCCCACAACGTTTTGCGGCACGGCGGCATTGTGGTCTGGCGAATAGCTCTCAGCATTGACGCGCTTGTCGTAGTGGATCGCTTCCCATACGAGCCTCTCGAACCGTGTGCGGCCTCGGATGTCCGGACCCATGAACCGGGCCCTGATCCATGCAACCGCCTCGTGCGCCAGGTCCACGTGCTCCTGGGTCACCTTCGGCCGGCTCCGGTCCTCTCCCTTGAGGATCGCTGCGACCCTCGCCGCGGTACCCGGCTTACCGAGCTTCTCGGCATCCTTCGCCGACACCCAGCCGTCCTCTGCGACAACAGCCCACGCCAGAGACACCACGGTCATCACATGGAAGGTCGTGCGCCGTTCTGGCTTCGCGGTGCCTGAAGACTTGGTCACACAGCTTGGACAGCGAAGCTGGGGGTGCTCCGGTGTGCTGACAGGGCGGCCGTTGACGGTGCCGTCGACCTCGGCCCAGCCGTGCTCTGTTGCCTCCATGACAGCGGAGGCCGCTATCCACTGGGCGAACTGGTGTCTGAAGTTCTTGCGGCAGCTCCAGCACGACACCACATGATTGCGCGTTGGCTTCTTCTTCCAGGCCGAGCAGCGCAGACAACGCATGCGCGGCTTACCGCCTGGAAGTCGCCCGCGATACACCCACCCTTCAAGCGCCGCCTCGCCTGCCGCAGAGTCGTGGTCGGGGTGCTCTTTCTGGTGGCTGAAGTCCCAGTTGCACAAGTGGCACTGCACGGCCCATGGATCTGGGTACAGCATGGTCTCCTCCTTTCGTGGTTCAGTGCCGTGTTCTCTCACACATGTCCCGCACCGCATTACCAGCGCTTCGCCCTGGCCGTCGTCGAGGCGCTTCCAGTCGCCCCAATTGACCAGCCGGAGAGCCTTTTCAATGTCTCCGCCGAACTCGCGCACGATGACGTCGCAGACGTCGCAGCGCCATAGCTCTACAGGCTCTGGCCCACTGTCCCCTTCCGCCAGCCGTTGCTTCCATAGGCGCAGCGGAAGATAGTCGTGCCGCCAGTCTTTCCAGGTTGTGACGTACCGGCCCCCAACCCGATACCACTTTTCCGGGAAATGGCTGGGCCAGGTCGTAGGGCTGATGTACGTCTGCAACACTCGGCGCTCACCGTCAGGGGCGCGGAGGATGTAGTTGTAGGGATATCCCCCTACATCCGTGATCAGCTCCAATATCTCGAATGCGAACCGCTCCTGCGGGGATCTCCCCACGTCGCCCTCCCTTCGTCGATTCGTTAGTTAGGTAGGAACGCGCAAGGCCCCAGCCGAAGCCGAGGCCAGCGCACGAACCTAACGAACTAACGAACCCCAGCCGCCTCCAGCGCAGGAGCGTCTTGCGTGATGACGTGCCCTTGAATCACAGGCTTCCGGTACGGACGATCGACCCGTACAACGTCAATGATCTCCCGGTCCTCACAACCGGAAAAGTTCTCGTCGCAGCATCCGTTTGCAATGAGATCGCTGTCCACGTCCAGCCACTCGGCGAGCACATCCGGATTGCCAAAGTTGAGAACCAGAGGAACCTCGCTGTCCTCTATCAACTCCTCCAGCAGGTCATCGACGTCGATCTCGAAATCGTAAGTGACGTTCTCAGTCACGGTCACGATGAGCTTAGGCATCTTCACTCTCCACAAGACTCTCAAAGAGAGGCACGATCTCCTTGTATGCTGCAATGTGCTGGGCGTTCTGCTTGTCAGCCTCCGCGTTGCCCCAAGAGATTGCCGTCTCGTACTGGCGCACCACACCGTGCGCCCCATTAACAAGGAATGCTTTGCTGACCTGCTCATCGAACGTGTTGCGATTGGTCAGAAGCTTGTGCGCCCAGAGGTAAGCGCGCTCGTAGATGCCCAGCTCAATCGAACGCTCTTCGGGCAGAGGTACAAAGCCTCCGAAGGTGTGCTGCCTGTGTCGCTCAACGGCTATGCGGCCGATGCGCCGCTCAAGCTCTGCCGCTATCTCATCTCGGTTCATCAGTTAGCCTCCCTAGCCTCAAACTGGAAATGCATCTGCGCTCTGTCGCACAAGGTTTCGTCTGAGATCTCGAACCTCGCTGCCAGGTGGAAGATGTCAGCCAAGAGATCCACGAAAGCGTCTTCCACGTTGCACGGGGCTTCCGTCTCCTCATCCCAGACATAGTCAGGATTGGCGGCGACGTATGTCGAGAGGGCACCGGTTACACGCCAAATACGCTCGTCAATGGTCGGAAAATCCTGCTCGCTCACGCTGTCTCCTTGCGCATGTCATTCCAGTTGTAGCCGCAATCCGGCGCAGGAACGCCCTCAAAGCTCTCCGCGCCAATAATCTTGATGTCCTCAATGCTCTGCTCCTGCGCCTCACAGTGTTCGCGCAGCGCTTTGCCCGCAGCTTCATAGATGTCCGCTGCATTCACGACCCACGTGTGCGGCTTCTCTCCGTCGAAGCGCTCGGGACCGGCGATAGTAACGGTATACGTCTTCACTTGAGTCCTTTCTCAATCGGTTCTATGCGTCCCTAGGCATCTCGCTTGTAAACCCACTGACGTCGCCCTCAAAGAAGGTGATCTTCGGAAGATAGTCACCGTGACCGTTCTTCCAAAAGTCCTCAAGAGCCTGGTCGACATGCCTAGACTCGTTCACGTCGACGCCCGGCTCATCGAAGCTCGGGAACCACTCCGCGAAGAATCCACGGCTGACAGCGCACACCTGGACGTGGTCGACAATCGAGGCACGGCAGCTCGCGAGATTGAGAGCTGTAAGAACGGTCAAATCATTATCGGGGTCAGTGAACTCCTGGCTCTCGTTCCACTGAATGACGCCGATATAGATGGTCTCGTACTCGTCATACATGACGATCTCCTCCTCTAGTTGGGCATGCGAAGGCCGCCAGGCCCAAGCCGGCCGCAGGCACACTTCTCCCTTGGCCGGCGAGACTGGCGGCGGTCATGCTCCGCTAGCGGACAGCGGTGAACCAGGGTGACGACCTGGCGCCGTCAGGCGTGTAGGGGCTGATCGTTAGGTCCGTGTCATAGGCGAAGACCTTCACGAGGTCAGGGCGCTTCTCCGAGAACATGCGAAGGAACATGTCGAGGGCTTCCGGCCAGATCTCCACGGCCATCTGTCCCCAACCGGTGTCGGGCTCCAGCTCGTAGCGGATGCCCTTGCCCTGTAGCTGGGCATAGCGCTTGTGCGTGTTGGTCCGGCCGACGAGCCAGCAGCCGTCTGGCGAGCGCTCCCGCATACCGGACAGGGCAAGCTCGAACGGGATGGCGGGAAAGATCCCGCTGTAGTTGTTCTTCACTCGCCGTCCTCACGCCCCGCTGTGGCGGATGAATGCTTCAGTTGGCGTTTTGCCTCGCACGCTGAAGGCATACAGGCTTCCCGAACCGTGCAGGTCCAAGCCGCGCCGCATGAGGGCAGCAAATCTACGGAACTCGGGCGTCGTGGTGTCGCACTCGATACGGCATGCGTTGTTGCCGAATGGGAAGCGCTCGACGACCAGGCCGCTCTCCCGCGCGCCGATTTCAACCGCCCTCATGACGCCCTGGATTGCCTGGCAGTGGTTACAAGCAAAGTCCTTCGGACCCGTGGCGAGCACGGGTTTGCCACACAATCCAGCGCCGGACGCAGACCACATGGTGTGTTTACGTGCCATGGTTACTCCACCTTTCAATATAGGATGAGGCAAGTTCGCTAAAGCCCCCCGAAGGGGGCCAGGGCCAACCGGCCTAGTCCTTAAGCGTGCGAAGGAATTCCGCAATCTTCACGGCGATGTCAGCGTCTTTGGTGTTGACTTCGATCTTCACGTCTCCGCCGTACATGACCTCAAACTCGGCGCGCAGCTTCTTTGAGTAGTCGCCGTGCCAGCCCGTGCGAACCTCAATCTGTGAACTTCGGCTGTACTTTTCCCTGTTCGGCCTGGATACCCCGAGAGCGTCAGCTAAAGCAAAAGCTATGGACTCTTGCCGTGATTCAGCAGTCTCCATCTCCTTGAGGCGCTGTTGAACATCGGCCAACGCAGTTAGGTAACTAGGCATCAACCTGCGGTTGATCTCCTTCGCGATTGTGGCGGCACCTCGCGAGTAAGAGACCTTGATCACGGGATGCTCAACCCTGTATAGCTCCCGCGCCCGCTCGGGGTATCGGGCGCTAATAGAAACCTTGCCTTCATTCTTCCAGCCGCCGAAGTTCAGGTAGAACGACTGGTCATCCTTCTGGATGATGTACGGCCCGGTGTCGAACTCGCGACGGGCCTCCCAGCCGCCCATCTCGCGAGCAATATTTTCAGCAATCTCACGAAACTCGTTCATCATTCCGCATCCTTCCCATGCTTCAGTTTGTACAGGGTGTTGTACAGGTTGCCAGCGACGTTGTTCTCCCAGCCCGTGACTGGGCCCGCCCAGTACTCGCCAGAGTGGCCACGATTGACCTTGCCGAAAGTCTGATCGGTCACATCGGCTTTCCATATCTCCCACCAACGACGCGGGAGCGCTTCAATTGCGTATTCCTCCCCCTCGAAAAGCACACGCACGGTATCGCCGCGCTCAGAGTCCTCCCAGTAAGGGATGTCCTCCCAGAAGTCGTAACGAGTGACCTCACGCGGTTCGTGATGCTTTCTGATCGGCTGGTCAGGCTCATAGTCGTAGCCAGCCGTCCAACTCCAAGACCCGTCTTCGCCCTGCTTCCATTCGCCAGCGGGGTTGAGCCAGACGGGGTCCCATGCAGCCATGCCGTTGAAGTTGTAGAGGGCATCCACCCACGCATTGACGGCGTAGGTCTTCTGCGGCCCCCTCTCTCCCCAAGTAAAAATGTATCGAGCGGTGTAATCCGGCATCACAGCTCCAATCTGGTTAGCGGCAGTCCCAACACTTCTCGTCCCAGTGCTCATACGCCTGGCACGGGATCTGTCCTCTTGGAGGCAGGCCGGCCTCAGCCTGGTCCTCCGGCCCGAACGGGTACTCTCTGACCGGCCACGGGCACGCACTGATGTGCTCGCACTTTTCGTAGGCGTGCGAATGCGGGAGCAGGTATTCACCTGCATTCGGGTGTCCGTAGCCGTCGAACTTTTCGGCAGACTCCGCCCAGGACAAGATTAGGAGGACAGTCAGGGCATTAACCATTGGTTTCTCCTCTCTAGGCCCTACAGGTTGGACCAGACACCTTCACCTGAAGGTGTCCGCATCCAAACGGCAAGATCTAGACCAGCTCGAAGAGTGGAAGCTGATTGGGATGCACGAGCTGAATGTCCTCGGCCATCCAGGCGCCGACGATCTCGTAACCCTCGGGCGTGAGGTCATATAGAAGCCAGCCGTCTAGCCCACCATCGGCGATGGCGGCGCGAGCCATGTCAGCAAGAAACTCCGGCTCATCGATACCGGGAAACGTCACGCCACGGTGACCCTCAGCCTCGGGGTAGATCTCGTGCTCGCAGAGGAGCTTCCAGAACAGTTGCTCTGTGTCGTCCATGCAGATGGCGGCACCGGTGTACTTGCCAATCTCCGATCGGAGATCCATGCGAAGGTAGCTATCCCAAGCCTCCTCGGCCCGCTCGTCGATGAGCTTGGAGTTGTCATCCGCGTCGTAATAGGTGCGCTCGCCACGGGCCAGGGCGAGCAGCTCGTCTGCCAGATCGTCATCGTCGAAGTCGGGCAAGATGGCCAGGCCGTAAGAGGAGTGACCGCCGTACAGGTCAATGAACGACTTCGGGCAGTCCCTGATCAGGGATCGGTGGTTGGACTCGGTAACGTCGTCTCCGCTGTAGTCGGAGCCTCCCCACGGGCCAGCGAGATCGAAGAGCTCGGCGTCGGCAAGATCGTCATTCCACACGTAGTAGATGTGGCCCATATACCAGCGGTCACCGCTCTCAAGCGGTTGCCTGGGACGAACGGACTCGTATTCGCTGAAGCGGCGCGGGATGGCCACCTTCGCATCTATGAGCTTCTGGAGAGACTCGCTAAGCATCTCAGTTCCTTCCATAGAACGAATTCGGGTGCTCCTCGCACGAAGGGTTATTACAGTTCCACGCGCCATGTCCGTCATATGCTCGGACCAGAGGACGCCCCCAGGCGTCAAGAAGGCGCAGCCTGGAATGAGCCAGGTAGTAATTCATCTCGGCCTCATGAGTGCGGCCGTATTCGTACGCGGGCATATCAAGCCTCCGGGTGGCAGAGAACGAATCGGTTGCCGCACTCACACGCAGGGTCCGAGCGGTCGACGGCCTTGCCGTCGTTCGTGTAGCGCTCCCAAGCCCAGTCGCGGTAGGGGCTATGAGAAACGGAAGAGAAGTAGATGCGCATGGATCGCTCCTAACGAACGAACGAGTTGGGCATAAATAAGCGCCCTGCCGGGCCATGAGACCCGGCAGGGCTTAGCGATTAGTCCGCGCTATCGGATTCCTGCTTTGCCTTTTCCTTGGCAAGCTTGCGCTTGTGCAAGGCGAGGCCAGCCCAGAGGGCAAGTAACACCACCATGAGAAGGCAGAACATGCCCCAGAAGGAGCCCGCGTCATTGACGCGAGCCGGGACGGGCGTGATCCTCGGCGAGATAGACACAGCGGAATGTTGCGGCTGTGTGATGGTCACGGAGATCGTGATCGTTGGCCCAGTCTCGTGAAGCGTGATAACCGGGCCGGGCAAGTCACGAGCCGTGCTGCTCGCCTGAACCGATGGCGGTGGTGTCGAGCTGGTCGACGGCACAGCCGTCAGGGTGATCAGCCGCTCTACCGTGGGCCCTGGAACCGGCTTGTCCACGACTTCCTTCACGGTCTCCCGAATGGTCGGGCCTGGCACAGGGCTAGGCACGACCTCCCGTTCCGTGACTGTGGGCGTAGCCGTTGGCTGCGCTGTGACGGTGGGGCCTGGAGTCGTCTCGGTGACAGTTGGCCCTGGAGTCGCGATGACCACGGTTGGCCCTGGCTCAACGATCGTGACCGTTGGGCAGGACACGTATGACCAAGAGCCGTCCGGCCCCTGTGTCATGCATACGATTGGTGATTCTGGCGGACTCATGTAGAGCCCCTTTCTCGGCACACCCCTAGCTGGGCTATTAGCTATTGGAAAAGGTGCGCCTAGTAAGTGGCGAGACTCTGACATCTCGCCACCCTTGGCGCAGAGCCGTTTGCGCCGTTCTTCCTGGCATCTATCGGCATGCGTTACCGCTCCAAGGGGTGGCCATATGGCTACATCATGCGGCGGTTTCACACTCCCGTCCTCGCAGCCCTTTACCAGGGCACCCACCGTTTCCGATGAGCCGAGAGTGGACCTACCGCTTACGCCCAAGGTGCAGTGCGACATGCGGATTCCAGGCATTTATGCAGTTATCAAGCGGCCTCCCGGTCACGATCACCCGGTTCAAACGGCCCGTGTCTCGCCTTGCATTGAGACACTTACGAGTTCGCATGGGAGCAACAGCCCAGCCTGCGAGCCCTTCAGGGGCTCCGCTAAGCGCACCTCCGGCTTTTCCGTGCGCCTAGCGCGTCCTGCTCTGAATTCCTCCCTTCACTAGCCCTGATGCCGATTCGGTGGCCCTAATGCCACTGGTTCGGATACCGGCCTTTGTGGGGCCTGCCCGCCTTACCGGCCGGGACTTGTCTTGCTCCGATCCGGTTACCCGGTTCGGCGTCCCGTGGTGGCGACAAACGGAAGTAGACACCTTTCTGGCTTGTCTCACAACTCTAACTCAAGCCATCTGGCGAATTCCTGGCTTGTCTCATAATGCTTAAGCTGCGCTTTGTTACTTAAAAAGAAAGTCAACTACTTTCCGTAGTGTCGTCTCTCAGCTCCCCTAGAGAGCGCTCTCTCAGAGCCTTTTGAGTGCTTCCCGGAAGGGTGTTTTCCCTGGTAGGGGCTTGCTCTACAGCACGTAGAGCCGGGTTTCTCGTAAAGTCCTTGCTCTACGCCTTGTAGAGCATCCCCCATTTTCAACCAAATACGCTTAATGTCCGCTTAGCGGCTCTCGCGCTCATGCGCACATGTGCGCGCGGTTCTTCCCTAACCTCGCGCGCCCGCTTCCTGCCAGCGGTTCGTTAGTTCGTTAGTTAGGCAAGCCTTGCCTATGTCCAGCTCGTGCCAGCACTACCATCTGTAGAGCAAAGGTAAGCCTTACCTAAGCCAGATTCTCCACATGTAATCCTGATTGCCCGTTTTATGCCCATAGGGGTAATGCACACCTATCTATTAGAGGACCCCACCAGGGGGTAGGGTCCTCCGATTAAGTACGGGTTTGGAATACAGAGAGTATTAGGCCGCTACGTAATGAAACCCCTGGTAGCAGGCCGCTTTCTAGCCACTACCAGGGGTATAAGTTTTGACTTCTTGCTACGCCGGCAATCTCCAGCTCGGCCCCTTAGGGTCGCCGAGCCAAACCCGCTGTTCTTCTTCGGTCACGGTGAGGCCGAATCCAGATTGATGAGGCCGGCCACTCTCCTGCCACGTTGTGATGATCTTCTCTACCTCGTCCCACAGGCGGGCAGGCCCCTGCTGATGAACGACCCAACCGCCGCTAAGCAACGGCCTCACATCGGCCTGAGAGCCCGAAGTCGGGTCATGCAGAACAAATGTGTCCTCTGCCCACCCGTGGTGGGCCTGTGGTACGGCGAGCTGGGCCACGAAGAGGGCCGTGTCGTCCTTCAGGACTTCGGGATCGAGTTTGCTGTCGCTGACTTCGCCGAGGCCCATGTGCAAGGTCGGCCGCGGCGGCGCCGCATGTGCTCGCGCTGGCATGAAGTAGACGTCATCCTTGACGAATCGGCCACTCGCTGTTCCGTCGTCGGCGACCCGGAGATGGGCGAACGCCGCGCCTCCCGTCCAACCCAGCATGGGCGCCGTGATCGTGCCATCCGCGCGAACTTGCCGTACCCACGTGGGCGGGATCGTGCGCACTGCGCAGGTGGCGATGAGCCGATCGTAAGGAGCATTCGCTTCGTAACCGATCAGCCCATCCCCTTCGATGAGCGTGGGCGAATAGCCAGCCCTGGTGATGGCTTGCTTCGCGCGAGTCGCAACCACGGGATCGTACTCGATCGAGGTGACGCCGTCCGCGCCCAGGCGGTAACACATCAGGGTCGTGGAGTAGCCCGTGCCAGTGCCTATCTCCAGGACTCTGTCGCCCTCGCTGATGCCGGCGGCCTCCAACATCATCACGACCAGGCTAGGTAGGGTAGACGATGACGTGGGCCGCGAGATCTGGACTGGCTCGGTCGCGTCCTCCGCCATCACTCCGTCGATCTGGGTAACCCATGTCTCGTCGGTGTAGGCGAGAGTGAGCCACTCTTCAGGGCTCATCTCGGAGCGATGCGCCGGAACCCACCCACGCTCAGGATCGAGGCGGTAAACGGCATCGCCCAGAAAGAGTTCGCGCGGCACCGTCTCCAGCGCCTCGCGCCAACCGGGAGACCCGATGTTCTCCGCCAGTACGTGGCGGAGCTTCGCGGCCGTAGTGTTCACGGCCACCACCCTTCTAGTATCTCGTCAGCGAAGGCGTGAGCCATCGTCTCGGCTGCGGGCAACCAAGCCCATTGCCCGTTGGGGTTGCATTCGATGAAGATCCACTGCCCAGTCTCTGCTTCGACCGCGAAGTCAAAGCAGCCGAAGACCAGGCCGAAGCTGTCCAGGTAGTCGTGTAAAGCTGCCGTGAGCGGCTCGGGAACGTCGACCGGCTCGTGAATCAGCGCGTCCCAATTACCTTCGCGCCAGTCCAGCGCGCCATCGGGTGACGTGATCCGGTAGGCGAAGATGCGTCGACCGACCACGGTTACCCTAGCGTCCGAGTCCTTGCATACCTCCGTCTGGAACATGTGCGCAGTCGCCGAGATCGAGTCATCAAGCTCGTGCTCGGCCACAGTCTGCGTCCATATCGCCGCAACGTGACCGTCTGAGGCGTGTGGAACTCCTCGAAACGACTTGTAGACGATGGGGCCGTGCTCAGCGGCGAATTTGCGCGCCTGTGCCACGTCGTTGGTTATCAGAGTACGCGGCACAGGCATCCCGAGCTGGGCAGCCATCTGGAGCTGGGCAGGCTTGAAGTCGGCTCGGTTGATCGCCGAGGGATGATTGATGTACGCGACGCCGTGCAGGTTGTAGAGGACTCCGCCGAGTCCATGCCAAGCCTCTGTGACCGCGAACTCTCGCTCCATCGCAGAGAGGTGAGCGAATCGGGCAGAAAACGGGGTGGGGCGGCGATAGTACACCGCCCCGACCCCCTCCAGTACAACCTCACGACTCAGCGTACGGAGTCGGCCTGACCACTGTTCGTCCCCTGCACCCATGCAAGCACCAAACGACAGCGCATCGCCGATATCGGCAGGGTCTACGCGCGCAACCTGCACCCGACGCTCGTTGAGTGCCTCGATCACCAGGTTGGCGGTGACGTCCTCCGCCGATGTGATCACTATGACGGTGCTCCGCGGGGACCTCACCATGCTACTTCTGATCGGTGTTGGAGTCGTCGGCTACGTTGGGAGCGTTCGCCGCGCCGTCCCCCGGCTTTGACATGGTGACTGTTGCGAAGGTGCCCATGTCTACGATCCCCCCCTGATGGTCATAGAAACGCGTGACCTGACTGCCGGGATCGAGCTGGACCGTGGTGTACGGAAGCGGGGTTGCCGGGAGACGTTCTGTCGTCCGGCTCATGCCCCATGGCCGTACGGGCTGATCTTGCGTCAAGGTCATCTGAGCCTCCACGTAGAGGGGGTTGTGCAAATTGGCATCCCCGCAGGCGAACGTCTCCATGCAGTCCCGGCGTGTATGTGTGGATCCATACGCCCCGTGTAGGGATCGCGGGAACGAGGCAGGGGGCTGCCCGATGGGCAACCCCCTGCCTGTCGTCCGACTAGAAGTCGAACTCTCCCTTGCTCATGCCGTCCCTGAAGGCTGCCCACTCCGCTTCGGTGAACACCAGGGCATGCCGGCTGCGATCCTTGCTGTCTCTCACAGCAACACGACCACCGGTGAGGGGCGCCACTTCGACGCAGTTGCCCCCAGTTCCTCCGCTGGCTGTTGCCTTCCGCCACGCGGCGGTTGCCAACTCTTGTTCAGGCGTCATAGCTTTCCATCACTCCCCGGATGATTTTTTCCGTCTCGTATGTGGGTTGTGCCAGGCCAGACAGCAGTTCCCAGCGCTCGTTCAGCTTCCGGATCATGTCGGCCTCCTGGGTAACCTCTCCGCTCTCGGCGTTCTCCAGGAACGCCGCGTGGGTGCTGTCATCCTGTGCGATCACGAACGGGGCAATCAGGCCCACCGTCGCTCCAGTCGCCAGGGGGACCACTCGCACGGTAACGCACGGGCGGGCCATCATGTCCAGTAGATATCCGAGCTGGGCCCGCATCACCTCGCGTCCGCCGATCTGCCGGAGGATGACGCCCTCATCAAGGATGAACGACAGCGCAGGAGGGTTCGGCCTGTCGATGATGGACTGTCGTTGGAGTCTCATCTTGACGGCCTTGTCTACCCCCTCCGACGTCACGCCTGGTTCTCCCTGGAAGATGGCCCTGGCGTAGTCGGCGGTCTGGAGCAGACCGGGGATCAACGCCAGTTCGTAGGTGCGGATGACCCGCGCTGAGGATTCAAACTCGTGCCACCGACGGAACCACTTTGGGCTCAGGGCCCTGAGGGCCGGAAGCAGATCCAACAGCTCCCCATCCAGCCCTAGAACCCGCTCAAGCTGCCGAGTGAAACCCTCCGTCGGTGACCTGGTGCCGCGCTCCACCGCGCCTATCAGGCTTTCACTACAAGGGATCAGAGGGGCGAGCCGGGCGTGAGTGAGGCCCTTTGCAGTCCGATACTTGAGCATTCGTCGCCCATATTCCTCCCTGGCGGCTTTGGCATGGTTATTCCCATCCTCTGCCATACCACACCCTTTCTTTGCCTCCGCACACCCGTACACACAGAGTCAAACACAGCTTGTGAGGATTTTGGAGGGGCTTTTCTAGAGACACCCATGGCAGTCAGGGCCATGCTTGACGCAACCACACAAGTACGGATGCATCGTGTACGTTCCGAGATTGCTAAACGAGCAGCAAATCAAGATCGTGCGCGCTGAAGAGGGCAACGCAATCGAGACAAATCGGTCGGTGATTCTGTGCCAGCTCAGATAGAGGACATTGTCGTATCGAGGTTCACAACACTGCGTCGAACTGCCAAAACGCCCTGGCAGGCGCGGCAAGCGATCAAGATATGGCTTGCCGCCAGTGACCCGGTACGAGACGACGTACTCCAAGTCGTCTCCGAGCTGGTGACGAACGCCTGTGTGCACGTGCCGCAAGGCCAGCAGCGCGACTGGCTCAAACTGCGGCTGGGCTTCGGAAACGGCTTCATTCGCCTGGAGGTGATTGACCCCGGTACCCCGGCGCCAGAGCCGAGATTCATCCCTGGCCAGTCTCCGCCTTTGGAGGCCGATTCGGGTCGCGGCCTCGACATCGTCAGCAGGCTCTCCATGCGGTGCGGCACGTACGTCACTCCGCTCGGACGGCGCGTTGTGTGGTGCGACCTAGAGATTCCCCACTCCCTGCACGTCGAGGAGCCAAGATGACCTCCCAACACCTCGCAGAGAAGTTCGGTCAGTGGGCGATTTATCCAGATATAGCCATCGGCGTGGGGGCAGCTCGGAAGCAGCCCACTATGACGGATAAGGAGTACCGAAGAGGAATGCTCCTAGTGCTCGTTGCTAGTGATCTCGACCAGTTGGCCGCCAAGCTAGAGCGCCAAACTGCTCTATTCCTTGATCCTCGTGACCAGCCGAGTGCCACCGCCACGGCTGGTCACGCTCCCCCTGGTCCCTCCGCCGAGCGGCGGGAAAGGGAGACAGGCCGCCATATTGTCTCCTGAAGTGGGCCTTGGGGGCGGCCTTCGTCGTTGAATCCGGTAACGACGAAGGCCGCATCAAGCCTCGCCCTGGTTGGTTGAGACCCGTCCGCCGTTCCCAACCGGGGCCTTCCCTCATCCGCGGCCTCCGTCCCTGGTGTTCGCGGATGAGGTCGCCCCCGGTTGGAAAGTGCATCCAACCGGGGGCCCTCACACCGCTACAGAGGCGGGCACCTATCCCAAGAAGGACAGACCATGACGCACGCCAGCCTCCGGCAGGAGGCGTACGCAGTAATCGCGACGCTCGTCACTGGTGCCGTTCTTGTCACTGCGGTAGTGACGACGCTTCCAGCCGTTATCAGCTACGAGGCGGAGCCTCCTGGGCTGTATAAATGGTTTCTCGCGGTTGGGATGCTCGCGCAGATCGTGCTCTTAATACTCCTAGCGCTGTGCGTTATCGACCGATATCAATGCCCGAGTTGGCTGTACTGGCTGGCGGGCATCGTCGATGTCGTTATGACCATCGCCACTCTTCTTATGGCTTGATAAGCCCACAGACGTCCGGCACGCCTGGGCCTCAGCCTGACCCTGCATGGCCCGCTGCCGGATCCCGCCCTGCCGTTCGCGCCCGGCAGGGCACGGCCGGGGCCCGCCTTCCCCCACATGTGCGGCCCCGGCCACCTTCACCTAGCCACGAAAGGAGGTCACTCCGTTCACCGCTGGGTCATCCCCTCACGCGGTTTGTCCTGTCCATGAAAGTTCCGAACACCACGAGAGGAATCGAACGAGCATGACTACAACCCTGTCGCCTGAGCAGGAACAGCTCGCCGCCCTGATTGACGCTCTGGATCTGGACCCGATCGCCTTCAAGCTCATGCACCCGCATCCGGGCGAGACGGTGATGACGCTGGCGGAGGCCGACCAGCTCATCGCCGCCTACAGATGTTTCCTGAAGCTGTGCGTCTGGTATCCCGACGCCAAGATCGTGCCGTCCAAGGACATCGACGAGGTATGGCACAACCACGTCCTCGACACGGCCAAGTACGCCGAGGACTGCGAGTTGATCGGGAGGTTCCTGCACCACTACCCCTACTTCGGGCTGGGTGGTCCCGAGGACGAAGCCGCCTGGCGGGCCGCCTACGCCGACACGCACGAGCTGTTCTACCAGCACTTCGGGATCGACTTGTCGGCCCGGCAGGGCGGTGACTGCCACGAAGGCGGTGGTTCTTGCGCGGGCGAGAGCCTGTGCACGGAAGCACCGTGCGAGCGGCAGGCGGGGCGGCGTCCACGTCCGGACAGACGTCCGACCCCGGCATGACCCCAGTGAGCGCGCCTGTCCTCTTCTTTGGGGACCCTGGGCGCTGTAGGCGGAGAGGCTAGTCGGAGTGCTAGCGGGCGGGCAGAAGGTGCCCACGGTCCGCCCCGAGCGTGCCCCCTTGGCCCTAGTAACACGAAAGGCCCCCATGGTCCCGAAGGTCCATGGGGGCCTCCTCATGCCGGCACGAGCGGATCACGAGCGCAGCCGCCGTCAGTGGCGCCGTGCGCTCGGCAATGCCGACCTTCTACTTGGCCAGTTTGAAGCCCGCCAGTAGCCCAAGTATGAAGGTGATCAGGCACGGCACGATGACAGCCTCGTCGATGGTCACTGTTCGAAGACCTTCGTCAGCGCCCAGACGAACCCAACGATGAGGGCCAGGGCGTAAGGCGGGATGAGTAGTCCAAGCAAGAGATCCATGCGCGCTCTCCGGAAGGTGGGGGCCGGACAACCTGTCCGGCCCCATTCGTTAGTTAGTTACTTGTCGAGCAGGACCTTGAAGACTCGTGCCGCGGCCTTGTGATACACGCAGATGCCCTCTGGCCGCGCCCACCCAGGCGCGGCTTTACTACCGTTGAGCGCCAGTTCCAACAGGGCGATCTCCACGGAGAGCAGCGTGAAGGGGCCGTCGTAAAGGACCGGCACGACGCCCAGGCCCGGCACGGAGCTGCCCGCCTCAAAGTGCGACCACTTAGCCGTGTTGAAGAGGCTGAACCTCTTCTCTGCCAGGCCATACGCCCTCTGGATGCCTGAGCCCCACCATTCGCCGTAGTGCCGGCCAGGGCCCAGCTCGGCGACCAGGCCGTCACGGTTGGCTCGAACCCACGCTGCGAAGCCGGCGTTGTCTTCCTTCTGCCAGCTCACGTCATCCATGCCCCGCGGACCCATAGGCAGGAGCCGCTTACGCGACTGGGCGCCGATCTGACCATCCTCGGTGATGATGACGGCTGCATTGGTGCCGTCGAGCTTCTCCGTGATGGTAACGCCCTTGACATCGAAAAGCCGGGGAGTTTTGGGCCAAGCCGCGAAAGTGATGTCAGTAGTCAAAGTCAATTAGCCTCGCATCGTATCGCTTCGCAATATCGGTGATCTCGACTTGGCGCACGAGGCGTCTCGCCTGACGCCTCGTCAGAGTCACGTACACATAGCCGTCGTCGCGGAGCTGGTCAGTATGTGGCGGTCTGATCTGAAGGTATTCACCGCCACCGAGCCACTGGGACCCGCTCCAGGACTCCGAAAGGTCTTGGATGATCCGTACGACCCCGTCAGCCTTAACCAGGAGGCGATTAGTCATGGTCGTAGCACTCCACAGTGATCCGGTCCTTGTAAACCGTCACCTCAGCGTGGTCGCCAAACTTGTCGTACAGGAATTGCTCAAAGTAGCCACGGTTCATGGCCGAAGACAGAGCACAGAACGCCTCATAGTCCTTATGCTCAGGAAGAGGGTCGCCATACGGCTCATACATGCTTCCCCAGGAAGTCGGGTTTCGCACCCATCGCATGCGATAGCCTCCCTCGATCCACTCGCTGTAGACAGCGTGGAAGCCAGCATCCTCGTTGGCTTCCTCGGGAAGGTCGTTGACCTTGATTTCGGCTTCCCCTACGGAGAACTCACACACGTCTCCGTCATTGAAATACGGCGTGTACTGGGTCCACTGGACGGCCTCGACCCGAGAAGACTCGATCAGTGGCTTCAGTAGCTCACTGAACTTGTCTTCGCCCCACTGCTCAATTCCGCTGTCCCTACGGGGGAACACCGGTTCGCCCTCGATGGGCAAGCCAAGAATCGTGCTACTCGCCACTGCTTCGCTCCTTCAGTAGGACAGAAAGGGGAACTTCCTTCAACACGCTTCCGGACATCCAAGCCTTGATAGGCATGCCCTCGATATAGTCGCTCGGCGATGGAAGCCAGCCGAGATCCTCTAGAATGTGCTGCTCGGCGATGAGCCTCGTAGGGACTTCCACGCTCTTCATGTTCTTCTGCACGCTGATCGTCTTGCCAAAGATTCGCTCGCACAGAAACACGCCTAGCGTATGGTGGTAGAGGCTGCGGTGCCTCGCGTCGCCGATGACCTGTTTCGAGCTGTCTATAAATTCATGGATGGGGAGGTAGTCATCGGTGCTACCTCCCCAACGACGAGCCGCCGATTTGGCGTGGTAGTAAGAGTTCAAGATCTAGAGATGCTTCTCAATCAGGTCGGCAATCTGCGCGAACGTATACCCCTCGTCGTTCAGGCCGGCAGCCGAATAGCCGAAGAAATCGTCATCCGGGTCCGGTAGACTGGGATTGCTATCAGCCAGCCCCGCCCACGCGCGAACAGTCTCGTCCTCCACGACGGTGAATGACGGGCCGAACCAAACAGTCCCGTCGCTCTCGTCAACCACACGCTTGATCAGACCACGCTTTTCGGCAAGGTCGCAGAGAACACCGAGGCAACAGTATCCATCCGTCTTAAGGTCGTAGAGCTTTCCCTTTGCCTGCTTGTACTCGCCACTGCGCAGCGCCGCAAGCCATTCGGTCTTGACTTCGCTATTCATTCGTCCAGCCCCTTTAAGTTAGTAGTTGAACAACACGATGCGCTTGCGCTTAGGCGACGCCAGCCATTTCGGCGAGCAGCTCGGCCTTGCGCTCACCCAGCACTTTGAGTACGCGTTCCTTGTCCCAGCCAGTGACCCTCACCCACGGATCGCCGAGGTAGGTCTTCCCGCTTGTTGCCTTGACGGTGTCATCGCCGTCGTAGAGCTGGTCATACGACCAATCCGAGTCGCCGTTGTGCTTGGTCCAGGTCGCCAAGTAGTTAGGCCGCACGTCTGCTGGTCCTTCCTGAAGAATCATCTCCAGAACGTCGTCAGCGAGGCTGTACGCCTCAGCGTCCTCCTTGTGGAGGAAAACAGCCTCAACGCTGTAATCGGAGTAGCAACCGGAGGTGGCCACATAAACCTTCTTCGGCTCCGCCTTTACTACCTCTCGCCAGGTCTCTACCTGGAAGTTGCCACCTACAGCACGGATGGAATCAATGTTGCCGTTGCTGTAGTGGATGAAGCCTTCCGGGCGATCCCCCATCCATGGCCAGCGGTCCCCTGTCTGCTCAACAGGCGTCCCATAGATGGAGGGCACCTCATCGCCCTTTGAGTCGCCATACCAAGAGTCGGCCACGGATGACCAGCGGTTGCCACAGCAGGAGCAATCGCCGCGCCCGTCGTAATATAGGCCGATCTCCTGGCCTTTGCGGTCCGCCTCACTGGCGGATTCCGCTTCGACAATCACATAGACACTGATGCCGTTCTCGTCAAAGTCGAAAACGCCGCCTGAGTTGTTCTGTCGGTACGTGTAAAACACTTGTCTCCTACTTGTAGAGGCTTCCCCACGAGCGACCGCCGATCTCCGAATCGGTCGCGATATCTACGCCGCGTAGATCCATACGCATATGCGCTGCCATCTCCGCGGCTATCTCCTGCGCCTGGCCCTTTGGCAAGGAGGCAACCACTTCGTCATGGACGGGCAGCCGCAGATACGGCGTGAGCCCTGCCTTGTCCATGGATATGAGCGACCGTCCGAGGACATCCCTCGACGACGATTGGATCATGTAGTTCAGAGCCGAATATGCACGACTCTTATCGACGGGCAGGCGACGGCCTGTCACGGTGGTGATATAGCCATCTCTACGGGCCTGTAGTTGAAGCTGACGGGAGTATTTCGCAACACCCTTGTACGTGCCGTCGAATGCCTTACCGACATTCTCGCAAACGTCCAGGGGCAATCCTGTGGCCTCGGAGAGGGCTTTCGCGCCTCCGCCATAAACTCTTTGGAAATTCGCAAGTTTGCCCGTCTTGCGGTGCTTCTCTGTGGCGTCAGGCCCGAAAGCAGCTCGGGCCGTCATCCAATGAAGGTCGGCACCTTCGGCGAACGCCTGGCGCATGACCGGATCACCGGACAGAGCCGCCAGGACCCTTAGCTCCATGGCGATGTAGTCGATGGAACCGGCGACCTCGCCCTCATCTGCAAGGAACCCAGAACGAATCATGTGCTCGTTGCTTGGGAGAGTTTGGAGTGCCGGCCTGGTGATGCTCATGCGGGCCGTACGGGCCTGGAGACTATGGATGCCGCAGTGGATACGGTCTTGGTCGTCCCGCAGCTCCAAGAAGCTGTCCACGTAAGAGACGCGCCACTTGTTCGCCCGCTTGGCCTTCATGACGGCCGCCGCCAGCTCGTGCCCGTCGTCGGCGAGCTGCTCCAGGAGCCGCTTGTCCACTCGGGGCTTGCCGGTTGGCGTGCGGCCAGTGATCTCCACTCCGCTTGCCATGAGCGCCGCGGCTACTTGCTGCGGTGCGTTGACGTTGTCTAGGCCCAGCCTGGCGGCCCGCTCTTCGTAGAATTCCTGTTCCTCCAACAGTTCGGCGCTGAGCTGTTCGAGGTAGGGCACATCGATCAAGAACCCCGTGCGTTCCATCGACGCACACACACGCGCGAGGTCGTGCTCATAAAGGATCAACTTGCGTGCCGTTGCTGGTACGCGCCTGTCGAGCTGCTGGGCGAGGATGCTCGTCAGAACTGGGTCCATCCCCGCGTACAGGTTGAACCCTGGGTGATCGATGTCCACTGAAGAGAAGAAGGCCGACTTCGTGACCTTCAGATCTTTGGCCATCTCCCGGACGCTGCCCTTGACCGCCTCCGCCACCGTGCGATCTATGTAGGCCGCAGTGAGGTCCTCCAGGCCGTGACCGGTGCCGCCCTCGTGGGCGGCTCTTGGGTCCACCAAGTGACTCAGGATGCGGGTATCCGTCGTCTTCCTGTAGGTCGTCTCTATCGGGACGCCGAGGTGCTCGTCTGCGTTGAGGAGGTCGAAGGTTGCGTTGTGACAGACCAGCTCGTCCGCCACTTCCAGGGTTCGCCTGGCATACCAGGCGTAGACGTCTCCCTGCTCGATCGGCAGAACCCATGCCTCTCGGGTCGTCCCGAACTGGGCCAACCTGATCCGGTCGCCACTGAAGGTGTTCAGACCTGTTGTCTCCAGGTCGAACCCCAACCGGGGGTTGCGCTTCACCCACGCAACGAAGGCATCTAAATCCTCGCGCTGCTCGACAACGTTGATCCGGACAGGTGCTTGGCCGATCTTGTAATCAATCTGCCGTATAGCTGCCTCCCAGGGCATGAGAAAGGGAGGCCGGCCAGTGGTCGGCCTCCCTGCTCAGCTATTCGTTAGTTCGTTAGTTGGCCCACTGGAAGAACTCGCAGCCGTCTGTAGCGCGGTAGTCGTCGATCTTGACCTGACACTTGTACGCCTTGACGGTCTTGCCAGCCTTGCTCTGGAATTCCGTGTAGCCGGCAGGCTCGCCGCAATCGCACGTCGGCGCATCACTGCTGGATCGACTCGGCGCCTTGCGTGCGGCGGGCCTGGAGCTGCTCGCTGCGGCAGGCTTGGCCGGAGGCCCATACTTCGCCGCGAACTCTTTGGCCTTCTCTGCGGTCAGCTCGAAGAGTCCTTCCTCGTCGGCCGCTTCCACCAGCTCCTTGTACTCGACCGCGGAGCTGCCACGCACCACCAGCCAGGGGGCATCGAAACCACTCCCGCCCTTGAAGGTGCCGGTGTAGCTCGCTGCCTCGTTCTCAGCGCTCAGGGTCTTGTTCTCCTTCTTCCTGGTGGTCTTCGCCTTGGGGGCAGGCTTGGCCTGTGCCTCGTCAGCGAAGGGGTCATTCTCAAAGGGGTCTACTGCCAAAGGTGCTCCAGATCAGTAAGAATTGCGGATAACCGAGGTTCGGTCACCAAACCGAACGTTGTTGTCGTCGAGGAGGTCAGAGAGCTTCATCGCGAAAGACTGTGCCGCATAAGTGCGATTCTCCCCACTGTCCGTCGGAAACCAGACCAGGAGCCCGTTCAAAAGCTTGGCTTCGTCCTCCGTCATCTCCAGCGTAATGACGCGGTTCTCGTACTTGTCCGTGACCTTCATGTCTTCTCCCTAATAAAGGCTAGAAAGGATGTGCTTGATGATTTCCGAGGTGCCGTAGCCGGCAAGGAGGCACAGCAGGACTGTAAGCGGATTGAGCCGCATTAGCTGGGATTAGACTTGACGCCGCCCCGCAGCATCTCGCGCAGCAGCTCGAACGCCTCATACTCGGCGAAGCCCACGTTGATCAGCGCGTCGTAGAAGCGCCTCAGCTCCTTCGCCGCCGTCACGTGCGGCTCGTCGACCATTCCGGAGATGAGAGCGTCGAGGAACGTATTGAAATCACTGTTCTCGTTCATTAATTTCCTATTCTCAGCCGTTGTAGATTTCGAGGGCCGCGGCATACTGCCACGTGATGAAAAAGGTCTTGTCCGACTTAACGAACCTGTCGTTCTGTCTGTCGAATCGCTCAGCGAGGATTCCGGCCACGCTCGCGGACATGACGACGTAGTAGAAGGTGTCAAAGCCCTGCCCGGACCCGTTAAAAACTGTTCCGTAGGGGAGCTGATCTGTCACGTCTACTGACACATCAAAGCTTTCGGTCATAGGGCCTCCGGGGGGTATTGCTGGGAGGTCTCCAGCCAACCCACAATGTCGTCTTCTGCTTCCGCTACCGACTGCCATGCGTCCAGGAGGCGTTGAACAAGTCGTGGCGGCAGCAGATGAGAACCGGCCTCGTCCGCCGTCGCTAGAACCACGACGGCCATGTCCTCATAGACTCGGACACGCAGCATGGGGCCAGTGGGCAAAGGCTCCATCAAATGAGTTTCTGGCCGGCGCGGAATGCCTGGACTGTGAAGCCAATCCCCACGTAGTCGCTGCCGCTCCAGGGGTCGGCGTCGCCAGAGAGGAATATCGACTGGCCATCCTCAGCCGCTTCCTCGATTCTCTTGGTCAGCCAGTCCGTGAGCTTCTCCCTGTGCGCCGCGTACTGGGCATCGAGCGCCTTCTCAGCGATCTCGCGGGCCTGCGATGCAGTCATCTCAGTAGTCATCTGCTGTGCCTTTCCTATCGAGCAATCAGAATTGTTGTCATGATGAGCAAATAGATCTGGATACCGAAGATCATAAGAATGAGGCACCCAGCCAAGGGGCTAGGCTCTCGCATACCCCGACCTCCTTACGCCATCGAACCCGCCCTCGTAGCTGGTCAGTCGGATAGCGCCCGCGTTGGTCATCGCTTGTCGCGCTCCCGGTCCCTCGTAGTCCCAGGGGATATTGCGGTAGGTACGATATGCGTTTTCATTAACGTAGAAGGTCACGAGCCTGATGGCATGGCTACAGTTCTTTGCCTCGTACCGGCTCAGTTCTTCCTTGTCGCGATATCGCTTCTCAATGGCCTTGCGGTGCGCGGGTCGCAGTTTTTTAATAGCCAACTCAAGATCGAAATGGTCTATGTGAATCCGCGTATTTTCAGACCAGAGCTCCAACTCGCGCGAGTACTCTCCTACGTCTCCGCCGTCATAGAGCGGCTGTGTCCAGCCGTTCGGCCAAGTGGAAGGGTCGTAGTACCGATGTAGGAGAGTCTTGATCTCCTCGCCGGAATAGGTGTACTCGTCATCGGTCGCCAAGAGGCGACTTGCCTGGTCTTGGCAGTACCGGTATCCCGCCCGCTTCAGCGCCTCGAAGAAGAGCTTTCCACCGATGCTCTTATAGCGCTTAGGGCTCTCGCACATGTCCACCATGATGGCCTGAGCGATGTCTTCCGGCTCCCACCGCATGTAAGCCTTGGCAACTACGCGAGCAGCCTTGAGAACCTCGCTCCAATAGGCGGACGGATCATACTCACTTTCCACCGTACGTCTTCCCGTCCACGATGAAAGAGCCATTCCTAGCCACAGGAATGGGTACTGCGGTTACATTGCTACCGTCGATGTCCACAACTGCGAATCCCTTCTCCCAATTGGCTCCTCCAGACTTGAGGTAGCCAGCCCTTTTCACATCCATCAGATGGCCAACCTCTACACCTACGCGGGTGTAGAGAACACCTTCCTTGCCGTAACTCTCAGCGGAGCGTGCGAGCCTGTGCGTGTGGCCCATGACGACCGATTTGCCAATCTTGTTGGCTGCATTCTGGGCAGTGCGGCCGGCTATCTGCGAAAGGCTGAATCCGAGATGCCCATGCGTCATCGTCCAGGAGGTCGTGAAGTCATAGAAGCCGCGGATCAGCTCAACCTTGTAGGTGTCGAAATCAAGCAGCCTGTCTAGGTCGAACTCCTGAGACTCGGCAAGCGCGGGCGCCCACTTTCTCAAGTAATCCGCTGGCCGCGAATCGTGATTTCCTTCAATGATCTTGACTGGACCCGCGTAGTCGTCGCGCAACTCGGCAAGCCACTTCTTACCGACCTCTGCATCTTTGAAGACGGATCCCTCGAATTCGGCTCTGGTGTCCTTGCTCCAGCGTGACGGCTGGGGGAAGTCCATCCAATCGCCGATCTGAACTACCTCGTCTGGCTGCGCTCGGTGGATGTAGTCGATGACGTTCCGAAGCGCCTTCTTGTCCTCGTACGGAATCTGAGTGTCACTGATTACTACGATCCGATGCAAGCGGCTCCTTTCTGTAGGTGGTATCAGTCACTTGCCGCCGCCATCAACGCCATTTCGTCCCACACGTATCCGACCCGCAAATAGATGTCGTACGAGTTCGGCAGGTCGTTGTCTTTGACGACCAGGAAGCGGCCAATGGTGGCGTACGAGCCTTTAGCGCCATCGTCGGTGCACATATTGACGAGAGCATTGAGGACAGACGCGATTGAGTCGGCGCTGGGTGCGCCGTAGCCGAATTCACTATTCGCGTACTGCCATCCCTTGATAGCGAATATCAGCGCCAGCTCGTCGGGCGTTAGGTCCCACTCCCCATTAATCTTGGTCATCGTCGTCCTCGTAGTCCTCCGGCCAAAGACAAGGACCGCCGCAGACCAGGCAATCGACCTCCTCCTCGTCGCCCCAATCGTCATCGTCGAGAGCCTGGCTATACTCGGCGAGGTCAGCCTCGCTGACGTTATAGGGCAGATCCATTGATTTTCTCCTTAATAGAACCAGATCCATGCTCACGGCGGTATGAGTTCACATCACCGCCGTCCATGGTGATGATTCGAGCTGTTTCTAGGCCACGTGCGATCGTGGCCCCAAATTCCGCTCCAGCCTTGTCGTCATCCACGAGGACGTAAACGACGTCATATTGGCGGAAGAGCAGATTCCAAACCTTCTGCCAACTATTCGCGCCAGGCACGCCGACAGCGGGTAATCCGTCTTGTTCTGCGGTTGCCGCGTCAATCTCACCTTCGGTGACGCATATTTTGGCGAAAGGAATGACGAGCGCCGACGTGTTGTAAAGCCTGGGCATATCGCCAGGTGTTGTCAGATACTTCGGCCCGTCATTATCCAGTCGGCGAAAACGGACCGACACAACCGAGGCGTCAGGGGTGAGATACGGGATGCTGATACACCCTCTGTAGGTCTCATGACCCGGCAAAGGGTCGTCGACGTACCCGAGGCTGAACCTTTCTATCGTTTCGTCTGTTAGCCCGCGCTCTTCCACGAGGTAGCGATGTGCTGGCGAGCCTTTCAGGCTCTTCGCATATCTCTTGGAGGTCTGCTCCAAGAAGCTCCTCAAGGAATCGGACGGCACCAGTGAACTCAAGGCCCTCCTTCTGCATCACTAGGTCGATGGCGTCTCCCTTGGCCCCGCATGAGTGGCATTTCCATCCGAACCCATTGGTTCTGGCTGACGGATTGTCCTCGTCATGGACAGGGCATAACATCGCCACCCATCTGGCTTGTCTCACAATTGGCTTAAGAAAAACTCCGTAGTGCTCAAGTACGGAGCGAAGAGGGATGTCCATCAAGGTACTTCCCGTAATATGTCCGAGCCATGTCCCGATACAGCCAGATTGGCAGAACGGCTAAGCCGTCGCCTGTGGGCATGCGGCGACGTTTGAGCAGGATCACCCAATCCCGAACCTGCTTGTTGTCGGCCTGCTCCTGGGCGTCCTTAGCGGTCTTCCATATCGAGATCCGTTCGACGTCCTTGTTCTGTACTGCTAGCGGCAGGTCGCCAGTGTCTATGTCGCCCTGGTCTTTCCCGCCGTGCCTCTGGCCGTTGCGCTTCCAGGCGAAGCCTGCACCCTTGAAATACTTACAGGTCTCCGACTCCCAGGAGTAACCCTTGCGCTTGTTGGCTCGGTTCCGCTTACTCTGCTCGCTCAATAGGGGCCTTCGCCTTCTTGGGCTTGGCCGGCGCCTTAGTCGCCTCGGCTCTACCGGCTTCCAAACCCTTGGCGTACGCCTGTGTATAGATCAGGTTGAAAGCGTCGACTACCTCGTCAGGAATCCAGCTCAGAATAGTGAACTCAATTCCATACACATCAAACTTGCTTGCCATCTGTCTCCTTAGGCTGTTCTTGCTTGAAGCCTACATCTGCTCCTCATACAGTCGTCGGTAACCATCACCTCCTTCGGTGACGGGAGTTGTTTCGTGATCTTTGATCGTCATCGTTGAAAGGTCACAGTCGAGGGCGACTGTGTAGCGGCCGGCACTGCTGGCTCGGCCGCCGCGGTTCTTGACGATCGCCACACCCATGTCTTCACTGCCGAGGAGGTTCTCCTCCCGGTAGAGCGTGAGGACGAGCTGTGGAATCTTGCCGATCTTCCCCCTGAGCCCTCCCAGAGGGATCGGGCTGTCGCCGTTCTCGTACTCGCCCGTGACATGGGCAAGGACGATCACGCACGCACGCGTGTGCCGCGCCAGGTCCTTGAGGTAGGCGAGGATGTTGTCTTGCACGAGATATCCCTCTGAAATCTCGTCAGAGGTAACGTCGCGCAAGTTGTCCACGACTATTGCAGTCGGATATCGGCCATAAAGATGGGCGTAGGCCGTAACAGTGTTCTCGATGTCATGGAGCGATATTGAAGAGTTGAAGTCGAAGCGCAGTCGACTGAGTGCCGTCAGCTCGTCATCGAACTCCTCTGTGTCATCTCGCTCCATCGCTTCTTGGACCTCTGTCAGAGGTCTTCCGGTCAGGATGCTGACGGAGCGGCTGTACTGCTCGGCCTCGTCTGAGTCCGCGCTGAAGTACAGCCCGTCAACCCCCGACTTGAGCAGGACTGTGCTGGCGAGGGCGCTCTTGCCGCCGCCAGGAGCGGCGGCGACTAGAGCGAGCTGCCCTCGCCTGAAGTGCACTCCTGCGCTCGCCAGGGTCCGAAAGACGGTAGGCAAAGGTGCCCCCGCCGTTCGCGCCCTAGCCCGTGCTCTCGTTATCAAATACACGCAGGCCCTTAGGTCGTTAGTTCGTTTCCACTATTGAGTTATCAAATCTGGCTTGTCTCAAAACCAGCAAGCGCGTTCCCCGACTAATTGCCTTTAAGGGGCGTTCCTCGGGGGCACTTCTCCAAGTTAACACGTCCTGGCTTGTCTCACAACCTCGATTAAAAAACCCGCTGCTGCGGCAGCGGCGAGGTTGGTTCGTTAGTTCTTTAAGGCTGGCACGGGGCAGTGGTGCTTTACAGCACATGACCAGCAGTGATCCTCGCTGGGGCTGGGCGGGTAGGCGCCGGCCTCATAGGCTGCGCTCTCCATCACATCAACGCCGCGGATCCATGTTCCCAGAAGCTCGTCGCTGAACCTGGTCAGGTCTACGCGCTTGGTGGGGGCCGCGTCGCGCGCCATGTAGTAGTCGCCGTATCGGGCTTTGATGCCGAACACCCGCTGGACGGCTCGACCGTAGATCGCGAGCTGCACCGGAGTGTGCGACGGCTTGGCACCGGTTTTGAGGTCTCGGATACGGATCTCGCCTGTCCAGGGGTCTTCCAGGACGAGGTCGATATACCCCACCATCAGCACCCCGGCGATCGTCGTCCTAAAGCCGACCTCTGTTGCTGGGCTGCCGTCCGGCAGTACCCAGAGGATGAACGGCTCGGTGGTCGTGAAGTCGATATAGTCGGCCACCTGCGTCAGGCCCGCCTCGAACCGCTCGGCGATGTCCCGTTCAGTTGTCTTCCGGCCGCCGCGGAGCCACATGTTGAGGTTGGGCTGCCGCTCTTTGGCTTCGTCGATCTTGTCGAGCCATACGGCCTCGAAAACGTCCTGTGCCTTCCTGATGCTCATGGTGCGCATCGATCGTTCGTAGGCTTCGGCTGCTGCGTGGACGGCTGTCCCCTGGAAACTCCACGCGGCCGGTAAGGGGTCTACTCGGTCGATGCGCTCCAGCTTGTAGGCCAAGGGGCATCGGGGGAATTTCTCGATTTGGCTAGCTGACCTGTGCAAGTACCACTTCCTCTGCTAGGGGCTCCCACTGCAAGTAGTTGCGCGCGTGAAGCTCGTCGTACACCCACTCGTATCCGTTGTGAGTTGGCGCTTCGATCTCCGAGCGAAGGCGTGCCTCCTTGGGCACTACCCGGAAGATCGCCCTTGTTACGGTCTCGTACTCAACATGCCGACTCCACTTGAGTTGCAGGGCGTACCAGCCCTGGTATGTGGCCTTTGTGATCCAGACCCCCCCGTCACGGTAGATAATCTCAGCACTACCGAACGCAACTATCTCCATCCATGACGGAGCGGGGGCTGTGTTGTACAAGGGAACTCCCGATGAGTCAGAGGGCCTCACTGCCCCCTGTTTCCGGCGCTGCTATCTCTCTCTTCTGCGGCCGGCTTCTAGGGCTGCGTCGCGGAGTCGCCGTATGAAGCCGCCGCCAACAGGCTCGGGCATCTCGTAGTACCCGCCCTCCGGAGTCACGTCCGTGCCCGGATAGTCAGGGTCGTATCCGATGTCCACGCCTCGCTCAATCATCCCGTTCGCCCACCGGAACGCAGCCATCAAGTAGTCCATATCCCCGCCGCCAGTCTTGGCAGCTCGGCTCAGGGTGCGGATGTACTTTGTTGGAAGCGTCCCACCGTGCATCTGGTGGACAGGCCAAGGAAAGACGTCGTCATGCCTCACGTACTCACGCACCTCGTCAAGGCGCTGAAGCGCTCTGAAGACTGTTGCACGTGACTTGCCGAGGGCTTTGGCTATCTCTGGTGCGCCCAGCCCCTCACGCCTGAGTCTTTGAACCTCCTGGTCGGAGATCTCAAGCTTGCGTGCCATGGCGAAGATGCCTCCATGCCTGAGGGTTCAGTGCAGCGTCGGGTCTCGTCGCATCCTGGCATGTCTCATTAACCCCCGTCAAACTTGTCGAGCATGATCACAGAGCGTGCTGACCGAGGCGCCATTGACTGCACCAGCCTGGCCGCCTCGCGTGGCCCCCTGCGGCCATCGACACTGACCGCCCGGTCATCGCGAAAGAGAGTTAACAGTAAGCAGAGGGTAGAGGGAAAGGGGGCGGAATGATCATCTCATTTCAGACACGAAAAAATGTGCAGACGCAAACTCTTGACAAGATCATCTGAGTTTGGGAAGGACCTCGCGTGCCGTCAGCGAGGCCCTCACGCCGAGACTGACCGTGTGTATCCCGGTCTAGTAACTACGCCAGAAAGCTATAGCATCCACGACCCGTTCAGCCATGGTTTGCGCATCATTTCCGCCCGAATCTGAGTCATCAGTCAGGGACGGTGTGGGCGACGGCGACGGCGTGGGCGTGCCCGGAGTGTCCGGGGATGGCGTGGTGGGGCTAAGTGTCGCGCTCATAGCTACCGTCGGGGATGGCATGGTCGCAGGCGTCTCCGTGGGTGCCTGTGTGATTGTCGAGTCCGTGGCCGGCGTCACGTCTTGCGTGGGCGTGGGCGTGTTCACCGCCGCAGACTTGGTCGCTTCAGCAGTCGGCCCAGACACCTCTCTCGGCTTGGGGGTAGGTGTGGCCACCGATTGCGTAGGCGTCGAAGAGGGGCTCGTGGTCGAAGGGCGGTCTGTGATGGTTGGTTCGTTAGTTTCGGGCACGCCTATAGGCGTCTCCACCACAGGTGTTAATTCAGGAGTCGGAGACTCCCCCGAAAACAGCGGTCCCAGCCCTTCCGTAGGCCGAGTGTCAGTCACGATTTGATACGCGATGGGATCGGGGGCGGCTGGGGGAACTTGAGACGCGGTGATGGGCGCCGCCACGGCCGCCACAGTCAGAGCGGTGCCAGCCACGATCTGAGGGACTGTAGCCACAACCCCTGTAACCGCCGCTACGCCGCTTGAGATCATCCCTACGAAGCCTGTAGCTCCAGCCGCTACCGCTGGCAGGGCTACGGCTGTACTCGTTCCTGCGGCGGCACCAGCCGCCGTACCGCCCGCTGCACCACCGAACCCCGCCTTCTTGAGAAGCAGGATGGCCGGTATGAAGGGCAGCGCCATGACACTTTGCATGACACTTCGAGCAGTGAGCTTGCCGTACAGTCGCGCTCGATGCGCCGAGGTTCGCCGCTGCTCCGAATTGAGAGCAGGATCTTTGGCCCGCTCCTCGTGGTAGGTCTTGGCGTAGTGAGCCATGACCTCACCTGCCGACATCTGGTCGACTGGCTCAGGTAGCGGGTAATCCTGGAGACGTTCGAGGATGTCGAACCATTGCTTTTTGGCTCGACTGATGCCGCTGGTCGATAGGCCGACCATGTGCGTGATCTGGACGGGCTCAAGTCCGCGCCTGATCAGCTCGGTTACGACCATCCCGAACAGCTCGTCGAGGAAGTCGTGATCCATGGACGTTCGCGCCTTGATCACGTTGACGATCTGGCCAACCTCTACCAAATCGTCGGACTCGCGGAGCTGTTCGATCTGCTTTTCGTACCACTCCAAATCCACTCAGGCACTCTGCTATGAGCGTATATGGTAGGTCAAATCGTGATATGACCACTATTGAACTGAATGTTCGCTTGTGCCCGTTTCTTTACTCTGGCGAAACGATGGTTTGTGCGTATGCGAATGCCTCAGCGAAGGTAGCTCGTTCGCTTGGCGTCGCCTTTTCCCAGGCTGGGCCATCTAGGGGTGCAATTTCGGAAGCTTTGAGCAAACAGCGCGCCACGGCCTCCCATGCTTGTGCGCCGCGCGCTTGGCGCGCTTCAGCCACGTCCGCAACGCCTGACATGGGCAGGTCCTCCAGGTATTCGAGGACCTTCAGCCCTTGCAGGAGTGTCACGACGTTGACCCCCCGAGTCACGGCCTGGACGACGTCCACCTGACCGTCTAGGGCATGCGCCAGCCCCTCCAGGTCCTCACTGCTGGCCTCACCCACGAGTGCCGCCATGCTGTCCGCGATCTGCCGCAGTGACAGCGCCATGGACGTGTGAGTCCGCCCCATGATGATCACTTGCTCGGCGAGCGGGAGACCGGTCAAAGTGCCTAGCACGCTGGGCGTTTGCATGATCGAATCATGCCAGCTACCTTGGTTGTGTTTCTAGCGAGATGGATAAGTCGATCTCGCGGATCGAGGTCATCATCAGGAAGCCCACCACGATCAGCGCGGGCGCGGCCGCCTCGTACGGCACGATCTCGACCAGTGGCGCGAAGAAGATCGCCACCAGGAAGAGCAGCCCGGTGACCACGCTGGCCAGTCCGGTCCGCGCGCCCTCGCCGACCCCCGCGGCCGACTCGATGTAGGTGGTGTTCGACGAGACCGAGCCCGCGCCGCCGACCGCCGCGCCGATCGAGTCGACGAGCAGGATCTCCCGCGTACGCGGCAGCATCCCGTTGGCGTCGACCAGACCGGCCTGGCGGCCGACCCCGACGACAGTGCCCATGGTGTCGAAGAAGTCGGTGATGAGCAGCGTGAAGACGAACAGCACGGCCAGGATCACCGAGACCCGGCTGAACGCGCCGAACGGGTCGAACTCCTTGAACAGCACCAGCGGGTTGTGGAAGCCGATGATCTGGTCCGGCAGGGTGGGCACGTTCAGCATCCAGCCGCCGGGGTTCTTGTCGGAGACCTGGCCGGCCTTCGCGATCGACTCCACGATGATCGCCAGCACGGTGGTGCCGACGATGCCGATCAGGATCGCGCCCTTGACCTGGCGGGCCACCAGCGCCGCCGTCACGAGCAGCCCGACGACGAAGACGAAGATCGGCCAGGAGGTCAGGGTGTTGTGGATGCCCATCTCCAGCGGCGGACCCGCCGACACGCGGCGGACGAAGCCCGCGTCCACGAAGCCGATCAGCGCGATGAACAGCCCGATGCCGACGCTGATGGCGGTCTTGAGCTGGCTCGGGATGGCGTTGAACACCGCCACCCGGAAACCGGTCAGCACCAGGATGCCGATGATGACGCCCTCAAGGAAGACCAGCCCCATGGCCTCCTCCCAGCTCATCACCGAGGCGATGTTGAAGGTCACGAAGGCGTTGAGCCCCAGCCCCGCCGCCATGGCGAACGGCACCCGGCCGATCACTCCCATGAGGATGGTCAGGACCCCCGCCACGAACGCCGTGCCCGCGGCCACGAGGGGCAGGTTCGGCGAGGAGCCGTCGCCGATGAACTGGTGCTGGACGTCCTTGCCGGTGGCGATGATGATCGGGTTCAGCACGACGATGTAGGCCATCGTGAAGAACGTGGCCAGCCCGCCACGGACCTCACGGGAGATCGTCGAGCCTCGTGCGGAAATTGCGAAGAACCTGTCGATACCGCTATTTGTGTCACTCACGGGCGAAGAGTGACAGTCTGCGTCATCTGCGAAAAGTGGCGGTGATCGGATCGAGACCTGATTGGAAGCTAGGCTGGATCCCGTGAAGCAGGAATGGCGTCCGGACCCGGAGCCGATCGAGACCAACGACATCGCGACGGTCGCCGCGGGCACGGTCGTGTGGGCGATCGCGCTGGTCGTGCTGCTGATCTTCCGCCCCGCCGCCGAACAGTCGTGGTGGATCTGGACCTGCGTCGCCGGGGTCGTGCTCGGGCTGATGGGCCTCTGGTACGTGCACAGGCGGGCGTCCCGGAGCTGACATTCGTCATCTCCGGCCGATCCCCGAAGTCAGCTGAAAGTGCTGTTTTACCCCACTACCTGGGGAAAAGCCGGCTGATCATGCTGGAGGCATGAAGAAAACCTCATTCCCCGCGCTGCTGTGCGCGGCGGCTCTCGCGAGCACCGCCCTCACGGGCTGCGGATCGGCGGAGCAGCCCGCCGCCACGAAGCCCACCCAGACGAACTCCGGCACCGTCGCCTGGAGCCCCTGCACCGACCTGACCGGTCCCGACGGCAAGCCCGCCGCGCCCGACCCGGCCGTCGAATGCGGCAAGCTCGCGGTGCCACTCGACTACGCCAAGCAGGACGGCGAGCAGATCGACCTGGCCCTCATCCGCGTCAAGGCCTCCGGCGACCGGCTCGGCTCGCTGGTCTTCAACTTCGGCGGCCCCGGCGGCTCGGGGGTCGACATGCTGGGCATGGCCGCCAAGATCTTCGGCGGCTTGGGCGCCGGCTACGACCTGGTCAGCTTCGACCCACGCGGCGTCGAGCGCAGCGCACCCGTCAAGTGCGGCGACAGTGTCGAGAAGTGGATCTCCGTGGACCCCGCGGGCGACGAGATGGACAAGATCGCCAAGGAGTTCGCGGCCTCCTGCGCCAAGGACTCCGGCAAGCTTCTCCCCCACGTCGGCACCGTGAACGCCGCGCGGGACCTCGACCGCATCCGCGCCGCACTGGGCGACGAGCGGCTCAACTACTTCGGCATGTCCTACGGCACGCACCTCGGCGCCGTGTACGCCACCCAGTATCCGAAGAACGTCGGCCGGTTCGTCCTCGACGGCGCCCTCGACCCGACCGTCACCTTCGCCGAGCGCGCGAAGACGCAGTCGGCCGGCTTCAAGCAGGCGTTCGACGCGTTCGCCGCCGACTGCGTGAAGCAGAGCTGCGACCTCGGCGCGGACCCCGCCGCCGTGCGGAAGAGCGTCGAGACGCTGCTGGCCGGCCTACAGGACAAGCCGCTCAAGGTGGCCGGCCGGGAACTCACCAAGGGCCTGGCGGGCACCGGCGTCCTGGCCGCTCTCTACTCCAAGCTGAGCTGGCCGATGCTGGAGCAGGCGGTCGCCGCCGCGGCCAAGGGTGACGGCACGCAACTCCTCACCCTGGCCGACGGCTACACCGGCCGCAAGCCCGACGGGACGTACTCGACGCTGATGACGAGTGTCCTGGCGATCGACTGCGTGGACAGCGCCGAACGGCCGAGCCCGGCCGACATCGACAAGGTCGAACGCGAGACGGGCAAGATCTTCCCGCTCATGCGGTCCGGGGGTCTCGGCGCGATCTGCGCGCATTGGCCGGCGCCCGGCGGCGACGAGTCCAAGAAGATCGACGCCACCGGCTCCGCGCCGATCCTCGTGATCGGCGGCAAGGGCGACCCCGCCACGCCGTACCAGTGGGCGCCCAAGCTCGCCGCGCAGCTCAAGACCGGGGTCCTGGTCACGTACGAGGGCGAGGGGCACGGCGCCTACCTGAGCGGCAGCACCTGCGTCAGCCGCCTGGTCGACGCCTACTTCCTCACCGGCAAGAACCCCGGCGCGAACGCCACCTGCCCGGCGGCGTGAACCATCGTGACGCTACGACAGGTCGGCCTCGGCCAGCAGGAGCGGCACGGCCGTGGGGTCGTGCAGCAGCGCGGCCACCGCGAGCCGGTCGTTCCACTGGCCCGTCGCCCAGGCCAGGCCGCGCGCCAGGCCGTCGAAGCCGGTGCAGTGCACCGAGCCCTCGAAGAACCGCCACGCGCAGGCGACACCGTCCACCAGCAGCTTCTCGTGCTCGACGTAGGTCTCGGGGGCCGTCGGGAGCAGGGAGCGCACCTCGGCCGGCACCTGCCGCGTCTCGCCTTCGGACGTGACCTCGCCCTGGGCCAGCTCACCGGCCAGCGGCAGGTCGAGCAGCTCGGACAGCGACTCGGCCAGATCGTACGGAGCCAGCACCAAAGGCCGGTCGGTGACGAGCTGGAGCAGGTCGGGGGCCTCCACCACCACGGCGTCCTCGGCCGCGGCCACCACGATGTCGCCACCGAGCACGGCCCGCACCCTGCCAGGTGGCGCCACCCGCGAGGGCTCCACGGCCGCCAGCGCGATCCACAGGGCCCGCAACTGGGCCCTGTCGACCTCGATGGACTCGTCCGCCATCAGGTCGAGCAGCTCTTCGGGGCCGCCATGGCCGGCGAGCAGCTCGGCCAGCGTGGTGCGGACGCCGAGCATCCCCAGCGCCACCTCGTCGAGCCCGCCGGGGGCGTCGCCGTAGAGGCCCTGGAGCAGCGGGTCGGCGCCGGGCAGCCGCAGCTCGCGCGGCCGGTGCCCGTCGAGCACGGGGTGGTTGGCCAGCCACCACGCCGTGTAGGACGGCACCTCGACGCCCTCGACCCGCAGCGGGTGCAGCGCGGCACGCAGCGGCGGCCTGGTCAGCAGCGCCAGCGCGGCGGGCCAGTCGGCGACCAGCTCCAGATCGCGCACCGCGGCGAACTCCGGCACCACGGGCGGCACGTCGAGCTCCGGCAGCAGGTGGAGCACGTGGTCGAGCCAGTCGTCCTCGCCGTCGAGGTCGTGGTCACAGTCGTCGCCATCGAGCAGCACGTCGGAATCGTGGGCCACGGCGAACCCGTCGAGCACGCCCACGGCTTCGAGCACCCGCGAGCCGTAGGTCTCCTCCAGCTCCGGCGCGACCACGCCGAGGTGCGTGTCGGGCGCCAGCAACCCGGCCAGCGCGCCGTCGGCCAGCATCAGCTCGCCCGCCGCGTAGAGCTCGCCGTCGCTGCCGCGCAGCGCCAGCTCGGCCAGCCACGGCGCCTCTCCGGGCGCCAGCGAGGCGGCTCCCACCAGGGAGAGCACGGCCCGCGCCACGGGCTCGGGGTCGGCGCTGTCGAGCGACTCCCGGACGGCGGCCTTGGTGAGCGGGTCCTCGAGGATCGTCCGGGGCGTGGCCTCGGCGGCGCCGAGCCGGAGCAGCGCCGCGTGCGCCGCCTCCGGATGCACGATCCGCAGCCCCAGCGGCGTCAGGTCGAGCCCGTCTCCGGACAGGTCGAGGCGGGTGCCGCCGAGGTCGAGAATGAGGGTGCCACGCGGGCCGCGGACCAGGCGGCCGTCGGCGAGCGGCACCGGCAGCGCGCCCAGCGACTCGGGATCGTCGGCCGGCAGCACCTCGTAGAGCGAACGCCACCACGACGGATCCCGCGCCTCGACCGCCTCACCGGACAGCAGGTCGACCACGTCGGCCAGCTCGACCCGGCGCACGCCGAGCGAGCCCATCGCCGGATGCCGGGCGGGCCACCCCGCGGGCAGCAGGCCGGGCACGAAGTCGGCGATGGCGGCCAGCAGCTCGCTCGACCCGGCGACCACGGCCGCCTCCTGGCCGGCGACGACCCAGCCGTCCTCCTGCGGCTCCTTGGCCGGGTGCTCGACCTGCCACTCGGCGTCGGGCTCGTAGACCTCGGCCTCGGCGAACGACGGCGTGTGCACGGCCGGGGCCGGCGCGGACAAGGCCGGCAGCAGCGGGGTGGCGGGCAGGCGGCGCAGAATGGCCCGCCGGATCCTGGCGTCGAGCTCGCCCTTGCCCATCAGGGCGGGGACCAGGTCGAGCAGCTTGGGCGTGCGCGGCAGCTCACCGAGCAGCCGGATGTAGGCGTCGGCGGCCCGCTCGACCAGGAAGTCGGTCAGCGGCCCCTTGGCGACGTGCCGCCGGTCGGTGGCCATCGGGAACGACGCGATGAGCAGCGCCGGCAGGTCGAGCGGCTCGTCGCTGGGCGTCGGCGCGTGCACCACCGGCGGCACCCCGGCGGGCAGCGGACGGGGCTCCTGCAGCTCCGCGCCCGCGACGGGAACGGCCCAGCGGAGTGACCAGTAGGGGCGGGCGCGCTCTTCGGTGGGCCGGTCGGCGAACAGGGCCGCCACCTCGTCGGGAGTGAACTCGCCCGACTCCGACACCACGTGCCACCCGTCGGCCGTCACCTGGCGCACCGAGCCGTCGAGGTCGATCTCGATGGTGGTCAGCGCGGGCATGCCGAGCAGCAGCGCGGGGCTGGTCTCCGCCAGCATGCGCCGGACCGCCGCGATCGACGCGTCGTCGCGCAGCGGCAGCCGTACGAGCGTGTCGAACCCCTGTGGCACGTCGAACGGCTCGGCCGCGAACGGCAGACGCAGCAGCGGCACGTGTCCGCTCCGCGAGCCGAGCTCGGCCGCGAGCTCCGGCACCGAGGCCACCGCGGCGGCCGTCTCCGTGCGCGACCAGCGGACGGCGCCCGTCTCGCGCGAGCTGATCGACGGCTCATCGCAGACCGACACGACCGCGGCGAACCCGACGCCGAACCGGCCCGCGGCGCCCGCTTCGTCACGCTTGCCGGAGACCCGCAGCGTCGACAGCCCCTCCACGCCGGTCGCGTCGAGCGGGGCGCCCGTGTTGGCGGCGGTCAGCACGTCGTCGCGCAAGGTCAGCCGGAGCACCCCTGGCACACCGGCGCGCAGCGCCGCGTCGGCGGCGTTTTGAGCCAGCTCCACGATCAGCCGGTCGCGGTAGCCGCCGAGTGCGAAGTCCTCCTCGGCGTTGGCGTCCTCGCGGAACCGGGCGGTCGAGGCCGTCCACGCGGCGAGCACGGCGGCTCGCGTCCGGTCGGTGCCAAAGGTGTCGGTCATCTGTCACGATCCTGGTCGCAGGTGTGGCGGGCACCGGCGCATGTCCGGGACCCACCGATGGGGGGCCACCGTAGGTTAGCGGCCCTCACCGACATTCGCGGTCAGGAGTGGCCGAGCTCCTCGGTGGCCGTTCCGTCGACGGAACCGGCCTCCTCCTCCATCAGGTCGAAGCCCATGTCGTCGAGGATGGGCAAGGCCTGCTCGACGGACGGCGGCATGACCGCCGCCTCCGAGTGGGCCCCGCAGCCGTGGTCGGCGGCGACCACCTTGCCGTCGTCGGGGGCGTACTCATTGGCGCAGACCCCGAACACCTGCCGGAGCCCACCCGCGAGCGGCCAGTAGAAACCACAGGTGGAACACTGCGCGGGTGCGGCGTGTGCGATCGGCGTATGCGGCCCGTGCTCGCCCGAGTGCCAGCGTCTGGCAGCGCGGTCCCTGCCGATGACCGAGAGCACACGTGCCCGGCCCAGGCCGTACTCGAAAATCGTCTGATGATCGGTCTCGTCGTCCGTTTTGGCGAAACCCGGCTCCAGCCGGTCGTCGTCCTCCGGGCTCGGCAGCAGGTCCCCGACGCCCAGGTCGCCGGGGCGCAGGCGCTCGCTCCAGGGCAGCCACTCAGGCGCGAGCAACGCTCCCGCCCCTGGCAGCAGGACGGCCTCGCTCACCGTGACGTTCTTCGCCCGCGAGGCGCGGGTCACGGTGACGGCCCAGCGCCAGCCGCGGTAGGCCCGGTCGAGACAGGCGAAGTAATGGGTGACGATGCGGTCGCCCTCGCCCTCGTAACCGAGGTGCTCACCCGGCTCGCCCGGCCGCGCGAGCTCCTCCGCGGCGGCGCGCGCCAGGTCCACCGCGGCGACGCACGCCTGGTCGGGCGGGGAGACGCGGGTCCGGGTGCGGGTCATCTGTCCGCCTCCGCCGCAAGGTGCTGTTGGCTCACACCTCATTCTCACCCATGGCCGGACCTGAAGGTGCCCACACCGACCATCCCGGACCCACTTGAGACTCATCAAACGCCCATCCCCGGGCGATCCGCCGCCGTGATGGAGCGCGGATCGGGTAAGACTGGTAAGCGTGCAAGGAGGCTGGGACGCCGCTCGCGAGATCTCGCGGCGCGTGGGGCGAGGGGTCGCCGACGCGGGCCGCGCCACCGCACGCGCCGGCCGGGCCACCGTACGCGCGGGAAAGGCGACCGCCGGCGGCACCGCGCGGGCGGGCAAGGCCACGGCCAGGGGGGCGCAGAAGGTCGGGCAGGCCACCCGCCGCCTCACCTACGCCAACGGCGCCGACCGCACCGGGCTCGGCCGCCTGATCGAGCTCACCGCCGGTCACAGCGGCGGCGACGCGCTGGTCACGGTCGCGCTGGCGAGCACCGTCTTCTTCGGCGTGCCCGTCGGCGAGGCCCGCGGCCCCGTGGCGCTCTACCTGGTCATCACGATGCTGCCGTTCGCCCTGCTGGCGCCGTTCGTGGGGCCGATACTCGACCGGTTCAGGTCGGGCCGCCGCTACGTCATGGCGGGCACGCTGTTCGGCCGCGGCCTGCTGTGCTTCGCGATGGCCGCCGCCGTGGGGCCCGGCGACCTGCCGACGCTGTTCGTCGGGGCCTTGGGCGTGCTGGTGCTGTCGAAGGCGTACAACGTGTCACGCGCGGCCATCATGCCGAGCGTGCTGCCCGCCGACATCACGCTGGTCTCGGCCAACGCCCGGGTGGCGCTGTTCTCGCTGGTCTCGGCGGGTGTGATGGTGCCGGTCGCCGCGGGCCTGACCGCGTGGCTGGGCAGCGCGGCGGTGCTGCGTACGGCGATGGTCGCCTTCCTCCTGATCGGCGTGCTCGCCGTACGGCTGCCGCGCCACGTCGACTCTCCCGAGCTGGAAGAAGAGGAGGCGGGGGGCAGGCCGCTCCGCTGGCGGACCCTCCTGAACGTGGGCCCGGCGGTGGCCGAGGCGGTCTGGGCGAACGTGGCCATCCGCCTGTTCTCCGGCTTCCTGCTGTTCTTCCTGCTGTTCCTGGTGCAGGACAAGGGCGTGCCGTGGCTGGCCGTACGCGATCCGTTCTTCGACATCCCCAAGACGATCGCGCTGCTCGCGGCGGCGGCCGGGCTGGGCGGCCTGGTCGGCGCGATGGTCGCGAACTGGACCCGCAACCACTCCCCGCAGCTCATCACGCTGCTGACGCTGGCCGTGACCGGCGCGACCACGATCGTGGCCGCGGTGTTCTTCGGCCTCTGGACCGCGGTCGCGGTCTCGCTCGTCACCGCGTTCGCGCAGGAGCTCGGCAAGCTCGCGCTGGACGCGATCGTGCAGCGGGAGATCGGCGAGGAGGTGCGCTCGTCCACGTTCGGCGTGGTCGAGGCGGTGCTGCAGCTCGCCTGGGTGTTCGGCGGGCTGGTCGGGCTGGTGCTGTCACTGGCCGAGAGCAGCGCGGCCGGGCTGATCACGCTGGCCGTGGCGCTGACGGGCGCGTTCGGCTGGCTGATCGTCCGCCGGCGTCAGCGGATCCGCGCGGCCAAACTCGGCGCCGGCGTCGGGGGCCAGGCCCAGGACCAACGCGTACGGGACCTAGACGCGCGGGACCTTCAGGACCCCGACGAGCGGGACACCGACGTGCGTGACCAGGGCGCTTGGGACCATAGCGCGCAGAATCAGCGCGCTGACCGGCGGGATCAGCGCGTCGACACCATCGACTCGACCAAGCCGCTGACCAACCCCCACGGCTAGGCGTCGAGGTCGTCGGCCACCGCTCTGAGCACCTGCGCGATCTTCTTGGCGTGCGCCGCGTCAGGGTGCTTGCCCCGCTGGTAGGAGGTCGAGACGTCGTCGAGGAGCTTGATCAGGTCTTCGACGATGACCACCATCTCGTCCGGCTTCTTACGCTTGGCCTTGGGCTTGGGCTTGGCCAGCGTCGGCGGCTGCTCGAGGATCCGCACCGAGAGGGCCTGCTGGCCGCGGCGTCCTTCGGCCACGCCGAACTCGACCTTCTGGCCGGGCTTGAGCGGACCGGCGCCAGTGGGTAGCGCGGAGGAATGCACGAAGACCTCACCGCCGTCGTCGCGGGTGAGGAAGCCGAAACCCTTGTCGGCGTCGTACCACTTGACCTTGCCACTCGGCACAGGAGGAACCTCGTTCAAACAGTCGTAAAAGATGAATGGATGTAGGTTATGCCCCGCGAGGCTCGGTAGCGACCAGGAATATTCGTGGCATTTACCAGAGTTGGCCGGCCGAACGCCAACCGGCGAACCAGTCGGCGAATTCCGTCAGGTCCCCAAGCGCCACATCCGCTCCATGGTCCCGAAGTTCTCCCAGCGTGTAAGGCCCGGTCGCGACCGTCACGCTGACGGCTCCCCCGGCCCGCGCGGCCTCGATGTCCGCCACATGGTCACCAACATAGGCGGCGGCGCCGAAGCGCGCGAGTGCCGAACCCTTGTCCGCCCCGAAGACCGCCCCGACCACCTCGTCGACGGCGAGCCCGAGCAGCTCGACGGTGCTGGTCGCGTCACGCAGGTTCTTGCCGGTCACGACGATGATCCTGCCTCCTTGCGCGCGTACGGCCTCGATGGCCTCCGCGGCTCCGGCCATGGCCGTGTGCACCGGCACCCCGAGCTCCGGATAGATCTCCCGGAAAAGGCGCACCGCCTCGGGAATCGCCGCCGGCGGCAGCCAGTTCGCCAGCTCCTGTTCGAGCGGCGGGCCGAGTCTGGTGATGATCGCCTTGCTGTCGATGAGCACGCCGAGGCGCGCCGATAGCTCGTCGTAGACGGCCGCGATGCCCGACCGTGTGTCCGCCAATGTCATGTCTAGGTCGAAACCCACCGATGTCTGCACAAGGTGGAGGATGCCAAACGAGTCCGCATTACGGGTAACGGGCCCTTGTTGTGGGACGGTTGGGAGTGGGAAGAAAGGAATTACTTATCGGGAGGAGTGGCCGTGACAGAGCCCCCCAAACCGCCGGAAGCGGGAGATCGGCTGGTCGCCGCCGCCAACCGGCCCAGTCCGCTGGAACGGCCCGTTTCGCTCACCCAGCCGCGCCCGCACCGGCCCGCACTGCCACGGCAGGTGACGGGACCGGTCAGGGTGTGGCGAGGCGTGGTGGCGTTCCTGGCCTCGGCCGTCCGGCTGGCGTCGCGGCTGGCCGCGCTGATTCTGGCGCTGTACGCGATCTTCACGGTGTTCAGGGCCAACCCGGCCAACATCTGGTACCAGTTCGTCGCCTCGCTCGCCTCGTCGTTGTCGGTGGGGCTGGCCAACCTGTTCCAGCTTGCCGACATACGGTGGACGACACTGGTCAACTACGGGCTCGCGGCGCTGGTGTGGCTGATCGTCGGCTCGGTCGTCGCGGGGCTGATCCGTCGCGCCGCGCCGTGACGGCTACGCTCCTTTACGGAGGTATCAGGAAAGACATGACCAGATCGACGCGTGAGCGGATCATCGACGAGGCTCTGCGGCTCTTCGCCGAGCGGGGCTACTCCGCCACTTCGGTGGCCGAGATCGAGGCCGCGTCAGGGCTCTCGCCGGGCGCCGGAGGGCTCTACAGGCACTTCAAGTCGAAGTACGAGGTGCTCTCCGCGGCGATCAACGAGCATGCCACGCGCACCCGTACGCAGGTGGCCGACAGCCTGGCCGAGCTCGGCGACATGGAGTCCTCGGCCGACCTGGAGGCGCGGCTCTCGCACCTGTGCCGGGCCGGGCTGGCCAAGGTACGCGAGGAGTCGGAGCTGACCCGGGTGTTCTTCCGCGACCTGAGCCAGTTCCCCGAGCTGGTGGCGGTGGTGCGCGAAGGGCTGCTGCAGCCCATGTTCGACGCCATCACGACCTGGTTCCGCGCCCAGCCCGAGTACGAGGACGCCAAGCTCGACTGGAACGGCATCGCGGCGGTGCTCGGCGGCTCCGTGGTGCACTACCGGCTGTTCCAGGAGACGGTCGGCGAGTCGCCGGGACACGCGGAGAAGGACCAGTTCGTCACCGCCTGGGTACGCCTGGCCGTCGGCCTGCTACCGAGCCCCGCCCCGGTCAGCTGACCCGGTCGCGCGCTCAGCCGACCAGGCCGCGGCCGGACGGCGCTGAGCCGATCCCCCCGATACCGGACAGCGCTCAGCCGATCCTCCCGATACCGGACAGCGCTCAGTCGGCTCCCAGCAGCCGGTAGGCCAGCCAGGCCACGCCCAACGCTGTGCCGATCATGAACATCACGCCGCTGACGTCGAAGAACTGGACGACGAACGCCTGCACCCCCGGCTCGGCGCCCACCCGCAGGCCACCGACCAGCGCGCCGCCGAGCGTGTAGCCGAGCAGCGGCGCGCCGACTCCGATCACCCGGTCGCGCAGCGCCCAGCTCTCCGAGAACGCCACCAGCAACGAGCCGAACGCCCACACCAGCACCGGCACCCGGAAGATCGCCACCGCCGGCAGGCCGAACGGGATCAGCAGCGCGGCCAGCACCAGGATCGCCATCGCCGCGGTCTCGCGCGGATACTCCTTGACGATGCTGGTGGCGTCCCGACCGCCGGTGGCCATCGGGTTCGCGCTGGACATGGCCGTCCGACGCAGCCCCGCGAACGGCAGGCCGCGTACGGGCCGCCCGGTCAGGCCGTCCTCCGCGCGACGCCACCCGATCAGCCGGTCCTCCGCAAGGCGCCGGCCGAGCTGGACCCCCGGGGGCGGGGCCACGTCGTCGACGATCTTGGGGAAAAACGGCGTCGCTCCTCCGGCTTCCGCAACCCGCTCCGCCTTGGCCACAGCGCCCGGCGTCACGGTTCCCCGAGCGGCCCCGGGCGCGACCCTGGGCGCCGTTCCGGACGGGGTGCCCGGCGGGACACCGGACGCGGTGTCCGGCGCCGTCTCGGCCAGCCTGCGGGCCTCACGTTCGACCAGCGCCACCGGGTCGCCGAAGCGGGCGAGTAGCTTGACCACCTGGCGCGGGTTCTGGCTGCCCTGCCGTTCGACCTCGATCCTGGCCCGCAGCCGCTTGGCGAAGTCGAGCCGCTGGTCGGGTTTGAGCACGCCGTGAGCCGCGTCGGCGGCGGCGCTGACGTAGTTGAGTATGAGCTGGTCGGCTCGCTCAATCACGTGAGCCATGCTGCCCCAATCAGGGTGGACATACCATGGCAACGATGGAGTTCACGGAGTGGATCAGGGGGCGCACCGACGAGCAGCTGCGGGCGCTGGTCTCCGCGCGTCCCGAGCTGATCACCCCGGTGCCCGCGCATCTGGAGGGCCTCGCCGTACGGGCGGGCAGCCCTTCGGCGATCGGCCGGGCGCTCGACCGGCTCGACCGCTTCACGCTCGCCGTCCTCGAAACGCTGGCCGTCGCCGAGACACGCGCCACCGCCGCCGCCCACGCGGAAACAGCGCACGCGAACGCGGCGCATGCGGAAACAGCGCTCGCCGAGACGCAGCCCGTACGACCGGAGCCCATCACGAAGGCCGCCCTGCGCGAGCTGATCCGTGGCGCGCTCGCGACCGGCAAGCCGGAGCCCGCGCTGTCGACGGCGCTCGACCACCTGCGCGACCTGGCCCTCGTCTACGGCCCCGACACCGCGCTCGGCCTGGCCCCCGGTGTGCGGAAGGTGCTCGACGACCCGGCGGGGCTCGGCCCCCCGGCGGTCGAGGCGTTCCGGCACCACGCGCCCGAGCAACTGGAGGAGATGGCCGACGACATCGCGCCGGGCACCAAGGGCTCGGGCAAGGAACGTCTGGCCGCCGCCCTGATCCACCCCGGGAAACTGATCGAGGAGGTCTCGCCCGAGGCCAGGGCGGCGCTCGACCAGCTCACCTGGGGGCCGCCGACGGGCCGGGTGCCCAACGCCAGGCGCGAGGTGCGGATCGCCTCCGCCCGCTCGCCCATCGATCAGCTGCTCGCCCGCGGCCTGCTGGCGGCGACGGGTGAGGAGAGCGTGGCCCTGCCTCGGGAGGTCGGCCTTCACCTGCGCAACGGCCTCGTACACCGCGACCTGTACGCCGTGCCCCCGGCCCTGGAAGGGGCCACACGGGACCAGAAGCTGGCCGACCGCACAGCGGCGGGGCAGGCGTTCACGTTCGTGCGGACGGTCGAGGAGCTGTGCGAGCGGTGGAGCGCCGAGCCGCCGGGCGTGCTGCGTACCGGCGGGCTGGGCGTACGCGATCTGAAGCGCACCGCGACCGAGCTGGACGTGCCCGAGTGGGCCGCCGCGCTGACCGTGGAGGTCGCGCACGCGGCCGGGCTGATCGCGGCGGGCGGCAGCGTCGACGGCGAGTGGCTGCCGACCACCGGCTACGACCTGTGGCGGATCCGGCCGACCGCCGACCGGTGGGCGGCGCTGGCGGTCACCTGGCTGCACACCGACCGCGTCCCCGGCCTGGTCGGCGAGCGCGACGACCGTGACCGGCCGCTCAACGCGCTGCACACCGACCTGCGCCGCTCGTCCGCGCCGGCCGTGAGGTCGGCGGCGCTGGGCGTGCTCGCGTCGGCGCCCGGTCTGGCGCCCACGCGCGCGTCGGTGTTCGATCGGCTGGCGTGGGAACAGCCGCGCCGCCGTGGGCCGCTGCGGGAGCAGTTGACGGAGTTCGCGCTGCGGGAGGCCGAGCAGGTCGGCGTCACCGGGCTCGGCGTGCTGTCGGGACACGGCCGGGCGCTGCTGGCCGGCGAGGACGCCGCCTCGGTGCTGGCGCCGCTGCTGCCCGAGCCGGTCGACCATGTGCTGCTCCAGGCCGACCTGACCGCCGTCGCGCCCGGTCCGCTCACCAGCGAGCTGAACCGCTGGATGACGCTGGCCGCCGATGTCGAGTCCAAGGGCGGCGCGACCGTCTACCGGTTCGGCGAGGGCTCGATCCGCCGCGCGCTCGACGCGGGCCAGGGGGCCGAGGAGCTGCTGGCCATGCTGGAGCGCCACTCGGCCACGCCGGTCCCGCAGGCGCTGTCGTACCTGGTCGCCGACGTGGCCCGCCGTCACGGGCGGATCAGGGTCGGCACCGCGAGTGCCTACGTCCGCTGCGACGACCCGGCCCTGCTCGACCAGATCACCGCCGACCGGCGCTCGGCCGCGCTCCGCCTGCGCAGGCTGGCTCCGACGGTCATCGCCTCCCGCTCGTCGCGCGCCGCGCTGGTCGACGGGCTGCGGGCGATGGGGTACGCCCCGGTGGCCGAGTCGCTCGACGGCGATGTGATCATTTCCCAGCTCGACAAGAGGCGCACCGAGGGCCTGCCGCCGGCCCGGTCCGTGCCCCCGCCCAACGGCCTCGACGCCGAGGTGACGGCCGCCGCCGTACGGGCGCTGCGGGCGGGCGACGCGGCCCACCTGACGCGGCGCGAGCCCGCCGACGCCCCTGACGGCCAGATCCCGCGCGGCCCCGCGACCGCCACGATCTCGGCGCTGCAGGAGGCGATCAGGCAGGGCGTACGCGTGTGGATCGGCTACCTCGACTCCCAGGGCAACGCCACCTCGCGCATCCTGGAGCCCGCCCGGATGGAGGGCGGCTACCTGACGGCGTACGACGAGACCAGGGCCGCCGTCCACCGCTTCGCCCTCCATCGCATCACCGGGGTCGCCGACCTGTCTTGACGTCAGGTGTTGATCAGGCGAGGTTGGGACCGTGAGCGAGCTGACGTTGGGCCGGTTGGCCGAGGAGTCCTGGGGCAGGTTCGACGACTTCGACGCGGTCCATTACGAGGGGGTCTGGCACCGCGGCCACGCGCTGGCCGAGCGGGCGCGCAAGGTCTGCGGCGGGCTGGCCGAGGCGGGCGTACGGCCCGGCGACCGGATCGTGGTGATGATGGCCAACTCGCCGGAGGTGGGCCTGATCTACCAGGCGATCTGGGCGGCCGGTGCGGTGGTGACGCCCGTGGTGTTCCTGGTGGGGGCCGAGGAGTTGCGGCACATCCTGGTCGACAGCGGCGCCACCGCCGTCGTCACCTCGCCCGAGCTGGTGGAGACGGTCCGGGCCACCGACGTACCGGTCCCGATATTTGTGGACACGGTGGAGCTGGAGCGGGCGGCCGAGCGGGGACCCGTCGAGCGGGACGCCACCGATCTGGCGGCGCTCATGTACACCGGAGGTACGACCGGCCTGGCCAAGGGCGTCATGCTGAGCCATCGGGGGCTCTGGCAGGTGGCCAAGGACGCCTACGAGATGTCCCATCAAGAGGGGAAAAATCGCGCGATAGTGCCGGTGCCTCTCTCGCACGCGTACGGGCTGATCCTCACGGTCGCCGGGATGCACGCCACGGAGCCGCAGCAGGCGGTGCTGATGCGCTGGTTCGACCCGAAGGCGTTCCTGGAGCTGGCCGCCGCGCAGCGCGCCCAGTATGGGGCGGTCGTGCCCGCCATGCTCCAGATGCTGCTGGCCGAGCCTCTGGAGTCGCACCCCCTGCCCGACCTGGCCTTCCTCACCTGCGGCGCGGCGCCGCTCGGCAGGGAGACGCTGGAGGAGTTCGAGCGCCGGATGCCCGGCGTGCAGATACTCGAAGGCTACGGGATGACCGAGACCAGCGCCGTGACCACGTTCAACCCGCCGGGCCGGCGCCGGATCGGCAGCGTGGGCCTGCCGCTGCCCGGCTACACGATCACGATCCGCGACTCCTCGGGCGACAAGGCCGAGCCGGGGGACGTCGGGGAGATCTGCGTCAGCGGTGACTCGCTGATGCTCGGCTACTGGGGTGAGCACGCCACGGACCCCGCCGACACCGCGCTGACCGAGGGCGAGCTGCGTACCGGCGATCTAGGTTGCGTGGACGACGACGGCTACCTCTACGTCGTCGACAGGAAGAAGGACCTCATCATCCGCGGCGGGTTCAACGTCTTCCCGCGCGACGTCGAGGACGTGCTCAACGAGCACCCCGGCGTGGTGATGTCCGGCGTCGTGGGCCGTCCCGACCCGCGCGTCGGCGAGGAGGTGGTGGCCTTCGTGCAGCTCAAGCCGGGCGCCACGGCCACCGCCGACGAGCTGATGACCTGGGCCCGTGACCGGGTCGGCCGGGTGAAGTATCCCCGTGAGGTGATGTTCGTCGACTCGATCCCGGTCACGAGCGTGCTCAAGCTCGACCGCAAGGCGCTGCGGTCGAGGCTCGGCTAGTCGTTCTCGTCGATGGCTCCCATGGGGTGCGACTTGACGTTCTTGAGCTCGCCCAGCGCCCGCCCGCCGGAGTCATAGGCGGTCACCTTGCTCAGCACGGCCGGGCGGAAGAAATGATCCTTGTCGGCGTACACCCGCGATCGGCCGATGTAGAAGCCGTTCCGCACGTTGGCCGTCATCTTCCGCCCGTCCGCCCACTCGGCCTCCACCCGGGCCACCCGGGGAGCGACCCGACCGGCCACCACCAGGAAGGACGGGTCGCCGTCCCGGCCCGGGTTGATCTCCGACTGCGTCTCGATGTCGTAGGCGTCGACGCTGAGCGCCCCGCGCAGGGCCAGCTTGCCGGGCGGGTCCTCGCCCCAGTAGGAGAAGATCGGGTCCGTCGGGTAGCTGACCAGCCGGATGCCCGGGGTGCACAGGACGAACCCCTTGCGGCTGCCGACCAGCCGCGTCACGCCCAGTTTGTCCTTGGCCTCCACGAGCCAGCGGTAGTCCTTGACGCCCCCGTACCTGGGCAGCCGCCGGTCGCCGTCCATGTTGTGCACCGGACCGCCCTTGGGCATGCAGTCCTCGACGGTCGCGAACTGCGCGATCGTGTTCCGCGGCAGGCCGGGGATGTCCGGGACGTGCGCGGTGGGGGCCGGGCTCGTGGACCGCGCGCTCGCCGTCGGTGTGCTCGCGGGTGAGGTGGCGGGAGAGGAGGCCGCGGGAGGGGTCGCGAGTTGGTCGTGCGTCCGCAGCGCCACCACCCCGATGGCCACCACACAGGCTGCCGCCGCCATGGCCAGCCCCCATCTCGGCCACCGCAGCCGTGTCCGCCTCCGTAGGACACGCGTCAGCAGCAGCTCGGGATCCACGGGCCGGGCCCGGTCGGCCAGCCTGGTCAGGGCCTCGGCGACCGAACGTTCGTCGACTGGCATCTCAGGCCTCCAGATTGACGGGTTCGCCCACCAGCCCGCGCAGCCGCTTCACGGCCTGGTGGGTCTGGCTTCGTACGGTGCCGATCGAGCACCCCATGATCCTGGCGACGTCGGACTCCGGCAGATCCTCGAAGTAACGCAGAACCAGCACGGCCCGCTTCTTGGCGGGCAGCCTGCGCAGCGCCTGTTCGAGCGTGAGCCGGTCGTCGACCTGCGCGGTGTCGTCGCCGGCGATCCGCTCGGGCGGCGTCTCGACCACGCGCTCGCGGCCCCAGCGCGGGCTGCGCCACCGGCCGACCTGCTCGTGGTACATGACTCGGCGGACGTACGCCTCAGGATCGCCCCTGATGCTCCGCCATCGGTCCGCGGCCTTGGCCAGCGCGCTCTGGAGCAGATCCTCCGCGGCGTGCTGGTCGCCGGTGAGCACGTACGCCAGACGAATGAGGCTGTCCGATCGCGTCGTGACGAACGCCGTGAAGACTCGTAGGTCGTCCGGGTGCAACACGCCTCCCTGCTCTGGGTCTCGCCCTCTAGAGACGTGTGAGAGGGTCCATATCTATGGCGAGACCGCAGACCTGGCCGGGCGCGTGGCCATTCCGTGATAAATGTTGACCTGTTGGGAGGTGGCATGAGCCAGCAAGATCCATCGGGCGAATATCCGTACCAGCCCTACGGCGCACCATACGGCCAGCAGCCGCCACCGCATCATGGCTACGGCTATGGCTACGGCTATCCCCCGCCGCCTCGGCCGTCCGAGGGGCCCAGGGCCACCGCCATCGTCGCGCTGGTGCTCAATCTGCTCGCGATCGTCAGCTGTTGCAACATCCTGGCCATCCCCGGAGCCGTCCTCGCGGGCCTGGCGCTCGGCCGGTCGAGCACGGAGCCGGCCAGTGCCAAGAACCTGCTCGTATGGAGCTGGGTCCTGTTCGGGGTGGGCTTCGCACTGACGCTCGGCACCTTCGTCTTCCTCGGCGTCAACGGCTACCTCGACGACTGATTACCTGTTCGGGGACTGTTCTTGCCGTCGCGAGTGTTGGATAGGCGTCAACCGTAGAAGGGATGTCCGTGAACGACGGCCCGCTCATCGTCCAGTCGGACAAGACGCTGCTCCTCGAAGTCGACCATGAGAACGCCGGCGACTGCCGCAAGGCCATCGCACCGTTCGCCGAGCTCGAGCGCGCCCCCGAACACGTGCACACCTACCGCGTCACCCCGCTGGCGCTGTGGAACGCGCGCGCGGCCGGGCACGACGCCGAGCAGGTCATCGACGCGCTGATCAGTTTCAGCCGCTACCCGGTGCCCCACGCGCTGCTGGTGGACATCGCCGAGACCATGGACCGCTACGGCCGGCTCAAGCTGGAGAAGGACCCGGTCAACGGCCTGGTCCTGACCTCCACCGACCGGGCCGTGCTCGAAGAGGTGCTGCGGTCCAAGAAGATCCAGCCCATGCTGGGCGAACGGCTCACCGGCGACTCGGTGGCCGTGCATCCGAGCGACCGCGGCAACGTCAAGCAGGCGCTGCTCAAGCTGGGCTGGCCCGCGGAGGACCTCGCGGGCTACGTCGACGGCGAGCACCACAAGATCGAGCTGGTGCAGGAGGGCTGGAGCCTGCGGCCCTACCAGCAGGACGCGGCCGACTCCTTCTGGCACGGCGGCTCCGGCGTGGTCGTGCTGCCCTGTGGGGCCGGCAAGACGATCGTCGGCGCGGCCGCGATGGCGCACGCCCAGGCCACCACGCTGATCCTGGTCACCAACACGGTGAGCGCCCACCAGTGGAAGCAGGAGCTGCTCAAGCGCACCTCGCTGACCGAGGACGAGATCGGCGAATACTCCGGCAGCAAGAAGGAGATCCGCCCGGTCACCATCGCCACCTACCAGGTGATGACGACCAGGCGGAAGGGCGTCTACAGCCATCTGGAGCTGTTCGACGCGCGCGACTGGGGCCTGGTCGTCTACGACGAGGTGCACCTGCTGCCCGCGCCGATCTTCCGGATGACCGCCGACCTGCAGGCTCGCAGGCGCGTCGGACTGACCGCGACGCTGGTGCGCGAGGACGGCCGCGAGGGCGACGTGTTCTCGCTGATCGGCCCCAAGCGCTATGACGCGCCCTGGAAGGAGATGGAGAACCAGGGCTGGATCGCCCCCGCCGACTGCGTGGAGGTCCGGGTCACCCTCACGGACGAGGAACGGCTGGCGTACGCGATGGCCGAGTCCGAGGAGCGCTACCGGTTCTGCGCCACCACACCGTCCAAGACCCGCGTGACCGAGGCGCTGGTCCGCCGGCACCTGGGCGAGCAGGTGCTGGTCATCGGCCAGTACATCGACCAGCTCGACGAGCTGGGCGAGCACCTCAACGCGCCGGTGATCAAGGGCGAGACCCGGATCAAGGAGCGCGAGCGGCTCTACCAGGCCTTCCGCGACAAGGAGATCCAGGTCCTGGTCGTGTCCAAGGTGGCGAACTTCTCCATCGACCTGCCCGAGGCGGCCGTGGCCATCCAGGTGTCGGGCACGTTCGGGTCGCGCCAGGAGGAGGCGCAGCGGCTCGGCCGGGTGCTGCGGCCCAAGGCCGACGGCGGAGGCGCCCGCTTCTACACGGTGGTCAGCAGGGACACGGTCGATCAGGAGTTCGCGGCGCACCGGCAGCGGTTCCTGGCCGAGCAGGGTTACGCGTACCAGATCATCGACGCCGACGACGTGCTCGGCGGCGTGTAAAGCTATGTGAGGCGAAGGCCCGGCCGCTCACCCTCCGAGCGGCCAGGCTCCGACGTCGATTACGTCCACGAGACTCCGCGGGCTGTCGACAATCGAACCACCCCCCTCACCAGCGTGCTATCGCCGCCGCACCTCTCAAGTAGCCAGCGACATACCCCCATGATCCGACAAATCCACCTGATATGCCCGAATTCTCGGTTATTGGCAGGTTGTCGTTATCTTGCCAGCATGCCGCCCAGGAAGAGCACCCCTTCGGCGGCGATCCAGGCGGCCACACTCACGCCCATGAATCGGGTGAACACCCGTGGATCGTTTCTGGCCGAGGGCGCCAACCAGGCGGCGGCCGTGCAGCAGGCGGCGGCCACGGCGAACAGCCCCGACACCGTCGAGACCGAATCGAGCCGTTGAGAGCAGTCCGACGCGGACTCGCCACCCGCGCAGAACGCCTCCAGCCCCCACCCCGCGAACACCGACAAGGCCCACAACGCCGCCAGCAGGAAGCTGGCGACCGTCGGAATGATCGGAGAGATACCGATCCGTACCCTTGCCACAGTCTCTCCCTACCCCGGGTAAATGCTGTGGAAGCCTGCCGGGCGCCCCACTAAACTGGTCGATTCGCTGCCTACACCACCTCCGTTACCTTCACCAGGGAGGCACTTCCGCATGCCCGCACACCAGTTGGCCCCCGACATACCCGCCGACGTCCTCGCCGCCGAGCAGGCCCATCTGGCCGAGTCGAGAGCCGCGCTGCAGGCCATGCGCCTGCACGCCCAATCGCTGTCGGCCGACGCGGCCGGCGACTGGGTGTCGCAGCAGATCCTGCAGTCGCTGCTCGACAAGCGGGTGGCCGCGCTGGCCGACCACCCCGACACCCCGCTGTTCTTCGGCCGCCTCGACCGCTCGGCGGATGACGACCTGCCCGGCACGATCTACGTCGGCCGCCGCCACGTGCACGACGGCACCAGCCGCCCGCTGGTGATCGACTGGCGCGCGCCGGTGTCCCGGGCGTTCTACCAGGCCAGCCCCGCCGATCCGATGAACGTCGCGCGGCGGCGCCGGTTCGGCTACCACGGCGGCCTGCTGACCGCGTTCGAGGACGAGCCGCTCGGCGAGGGCGCCGACATCGGCCCCTCGAAGATCCTGACCGAGGAGATCGAGCGCCCGCGCACCGGCCCGATGCGCGACATCGTGGCCACGATCCAGCCCGACCAGGACGAGATCGTCCGTGCCACGCTCGCCCAGACCGTCTGCGTCCAGGGCGCGCCGGGCACCGGGAAGACCGCCGTCGGCCTGCACCGGGCCGCGTACCTGCTGTTCACCCACCGCGAGCGGCTGGCCAGGTCGGGCGTCATGATCGTCGGCCCCAACCGGGCCTTCCTGTCCTACATCTCCTCCGTGCTCCCCGCGCTCGGCGAGGTCAAGGTCGACCAGACCACCGTCGCGGGCCTGCTCGGCGAGCACGCCACGCCGGAGGACCCGATGGTGTCGGCGCTGAAGGGCGACACCCGCATGGCCGCCGTGCTGGAGCGGGCGCTGTGGCTGCACATCGTGAAGCCGGAGGAGGGCGTCGTCTACAGCAAGGGCGCCTACCGCTTCCGGGTGGCCGACTACGAGGTACGCGAGATCGTCGCCTCGCTGCGCGGCACCACCCGCTACGGACCCGGCCGGGCGGCGCTGGCGCAGCGGCTCGCGCACATGGTGCTCGTACGCATGGAGCAGCGCGGGGAGTCGCCCGACGACCGGGTCCAGGATGCCGTGGCCAGGTCCAAGCCGGTCAAGCAGCTCGTCGACGCGGTCTGGCCCAAACTGGTGCCGCAGCAGGTTCTCTTCAAGCTCCTCTCGGACCCCGACTTCCTCGCGCGAGCCGCCAAGTCGGATCTGTCGCCCGAGGAGCAGCAGGAGCTGCTCTGGCGCAAGCCGTACCGAGGCTGGAAGTCCGCGAAGTGGTCGGCGGCCGACGCCGCGCTGCTCGACGAGCTCGGCGACCTGATCGAGCGCACGCCCTCGCTCGGCCACCTGGTCGTCGACGAGGCGCAGGACCTGTCGGAGATGCAGCTGCGCGCGCTCGGCCGGCGCTGCCGCAACGGCTCGGCCACCGTGCTCGGCGATCTCGCCCAGGGCACCACCCCGTGGTCCACCAGCTCGTGGGAGACCGTGCTCAGGCATCTGGGCCAGGACGGGGGCGAGGTCACCGAGCTGACGCTGGGCTTCCGCGTGCCGCGCGAGGTGCTCGACTACGCCGCCCGCCTGCTGCCGTCGATCGCCCCGGCGCTGGCTCCGCCGCGCTCGCTGCGTCCCGGCGTGGGCTCGCTGTCGGTACGCCCCGGCGGCGCGGTCGCCGACGCGGCGCGCGAGGCCCTGGCCCGGGAGGGCTCGATCGGCGTGATCGTGCCCGACACGCTGGTGGAGGAGGTGTCGAGGCAGCTCGACGGGCTCGCCCACGCCGTGCTCGACCCCGACACGACCGAGGAGCACCGGCTGCTGATCGTCCCGGCGACGCTGGCCAAGGGCCTGGAGTATGACCACGTGATCGTCGTCGAGCCGGCCGACATCGTGGCGGCCGAGCCCCGCGGCCTGGCCAGGCTGTACGTGGTGCTCACCCGCGCGGTCACCTCGCTCACCGTCCTGCACGGGAAGGCACTGCCCGCCCAGCTGACCGCCTGACCGCGAGCGGGCCCGGCCTCTCCCGAGCTCCTAGGATGGCGAGGGTAGTGGAGGATCTCAACCAAGGAGGACGCCGTGCCCGCACCGCTTCCACACGAGCACCTGCCGTCGGTCCCCGCGCTCACGGTCCAGAGCAACGACATCACGGACGGGGAGAGGCTGGGAGACCTCCATGTCTTCAATGACTGGGGCATGACCGGACAGAACCTGTCACCTCACCTGCAGTGGTCCGGCGCCCCGGCCGAGACCCAGAGCTACGCCGTGACCTGCTACGACCCCGACGCGCCCACGGGCAGCGGGTTCTGGCACTGGGTGCTCTTCGACATCCCGGCCTCCGTCACCGAGCTCCCCACGGGCGCGGGCACCGCCCCCGAGTTCAAGGGCCTGCCCGCGGGGGCGACCCACGCGCGCAACGACTACGGCAGCAAGGAGTACGGCGGCGCCGCTCCCCCGCCCGGCGACCCGCACCGCTACGTCTACACGGTGCACGCGCTGGGTGTGGCGGAGCTGGGCGTCCCCAGTGACGCCAGCCCTGCGGTGGTCGGCTTCAACATCACCGCCAACACGCTCGCGCGCGGCCACATCGTCGCCCACTTCGGCGTGTGATGGCCGTCGATTCTGGGATGAAGATCCGCTACGCCGAGCTCGGCGACGTGCCCGCGGTGCTCGACTTCTGGCTCCTGGCCGCCGAGGGCACCGATCGGCGCGACTCGCCCGACAAGGTGGTCGCGTTGATCGAACGCGACCCGGAGGCTCTACTAATCGCCGAGCTCGACGGGCAACTGGCAGGCACGCTCATCGCGGGCTGGGACGGCTGGCGGGCGCACCTATACCGCCTGGCCGTCCACCCGTCCCACCGCCGCAAGGGCATCGCCACCACGCTCCTGGCCGCGGCCGAGGCCCGCTTCACCGCCTTCGGCGCCTTCCGCGCCGACGCGATGGTCCTGGACTCCAACGTCTCCGCCCAGGGGGCCTGGTCCGCCGCGGGCTACACACCGCAGCCCGAATGGTCGCGCTGGGTCAAACCCCTCAAGTAGTCATTCGCCGCAGAAAACACAGACCGGCCCGGGCAACACGCGCCCGGGCCGGTCTGATGAAAAGCGACCTTAGAAGTCCATGTCTCCGCCACCCGGCATGGCCGGAGCGGCAGGGTTCTTCTCGGGCTTCTCGGCGATGACCGCCTCGGTGGTGAGGAAGAGCGCCGCGATGGAAGCGGCGTTCTGCAGCGCCGAGCGCGTCACCTTGGCCGGGTCGATGATGCCCGCCTCGAACATGTTGACGTACTCGCCCGTAGCGGCGTTGAGGCCCTCACCCGGGGTCAGGTTGCGGACCTTCTCCACCACGACGCCGCCCTCGAGGCCGGCGTTGACGGCGATCTGCTTCAGCGGCTCCTCGAGCGCCTTGCGGACGATCGCGGCACCGGTGGCCTCGTCGCCGGTGAGCTCGAGCTTGTCGAACGCCTTGGCGCCCGCCTGCAGCAGCGCCACGCCACCGCCGGGGACGATGCCCTCCTCGACGGCCGCCTTCGCGTTGCGAACGGCGTCCTCGATGCGGTGCTTGCGCTCCTTCAGCTCGACCTCGGTCGCGGCACCGGCCTTGATGACGGCCACGCCGCCGGCCAGCTTGGCCAGCCGCTCCTGGAGCTTCTCGCGGTCGTAGTCGGAGTCGGTCCGGTCGATCTCGGCGCGGATCTCGTTGACCCGGCCGGCGATCGCGTCGGGGTCACCGGCACCGTCGACGATGGTGGTCTCGTCCTTGGTCACGACGACCTTGCGAGCGCGGCCGAGCAGGTCGAGAGTGGCGTTCTCGAGCTTGAGACCGACCTCCTCGGCGATGACCTGGCCACCGGCCAGGATCGCGATGTCGCCCAGCATCGCCTTGCGGCGGTCGCCGAAGCCCGGGGCCTTGACGGCCACGGAGCGGAACAGGCCGCGGATCTTGTTGACCACCAGGGTCGCCAGGGCCTCACCCTCGACGTCCTCGGCGATGATCAGCAGCGGCTTGCCCGACTGCACGACCTTGTCGAGCAGCGGCAGCAGGTCCTTGTTGGCCGAGACCTTGGAGTTGACGATCAGGATGTAGGGGTCCTCGAGCACGGCCTCCATGCGGTCGGAGTCCGTGACGAAGTACATCGACGTCATGCCCTTGTCGAAGCGCATGCCCTCGGTGAGCTCGAGCTCGAGGCCGAAGGTGTTGCTCTCCTCGACGGTGATGACGCCTTCCTTGCCGACCTTGTCCATCGCCTCGGCGATGAGCGCGCCGATCTCGGGGTCGGCGGCGGAGATGGAGGCGGTCGAAGCGATCTGCTCCTTGGTCTCCACGTCCTTGGCCAGCTTGGACAGCTCCTCGCTGACCCGCTCGACCGCCGACTCGATGCCCTTCTTCAGCGACATCGGGTTGGCGCCGGCGGCGACGTTGCGCAGACCCTCGCGCACCAGCGCCTGGGCCAGCACCGTGGCGGTCGTGGTGCCGTCACCCGCGACGTCGTCCGTCTTCTTGGCGACTTCCTTGACCAGCTCTGCGCCGATCTTCTCCCACGGGTCCTCGAGCTCGATCTCCTTGGCGATGGACACGCCATCGTTGGTGATCGTGGGAGCGCCCCACTTCTTCTCCAGCACGACGTTGCGGCCCTTGGGGCCCAAGGTCACCTTGACGGCGTCGGCTAGCTGGTTCATGCCGCGCTCGAGACCGCGCCGGGCGTCCTCGTCAAACGCGATCATCTTGGCTGCCATAAGGCTAGACCTCCCAGATGCAGGGTGGCTTCAATGGACCGAGCCGACGCCCGCGACGGCATGGGCCTGCATCTCCGTTCGGCAGACCCCATCGTCCCGATCCAGTGCTGGCACTCTCGAACAGAGAGTGCCAACGAACTGTTTAGCACTCTACCCTGCCGAGTGCAAGCCGAGACACCAGCATGCCCAGGTCAGTCAGTACGGCGGGCCCGTCATGGACCCGCCGCAACCGAGTCGACGAAGCAGGAGTGGCGGTTTCGCCCGGACTGCGGAGCCGTGCGACCTGCCGGTACTTGCCAACTTCGTGATTCAGACCGCTCGCACGGCCTCCGCTTGGGGGCCCTTCTGGCCCTGGGTGATCTCGAACTCGACGCGCTGGCCTTGTTCGAGGGAGCGATAGCCGTCCATCATGATCGCTGAGTAATGGACGAATACATCTTTACCACCGTCTACCGCGATGAAGCCGTAGCCCTTGTCCGCGTTGAACCACTTGACGGTGCCCTGCGCCACTTCCGACTCCTCTTACTGGGCTCATAGATCCCGCCCATTCCAACGCGAGACCCTCAATCGCCCGACTTATGGAGATATCACCAGGCGATCGCCCTCGACCATACCTGTGGCACAGCGTTTGGCAACAGAGTCAATCTACAAATTACGCATTTCATCCGTGAGTGAGTAGTTCAACATTGAATTGTCGGAAAAAACAGAAGGCGCCCCAGATGGGAGCGCCTTCTGACGTGAGCGAGTGGTCACCCTCCGGCGACCGCCGGGATGATGGAGATCTGCGTGCCTTCGGGGGCTGCCGTGTCAAGACCATCGGCAAAACGGACATCCTCTTCGCCAACGTAAACGTTGACAAAACGACGAATCTTGCCCGATTCATCCAGAATTCTCGCGCCGATCCCCGGGTAGTCGGAGTCGAGCTTCGCCAGCACGTCGCGGAGAGTCGCACCCTCCCCGCTCACCTCCGCGTTACCCCCGGTGTAGGTGCGCAGAATGGTGGGAATCCGCACAGAAACGCTCATGATTAACTCGCCTTTCCTGGTTGTCAGACAGCCGCGCGGAACGCGTCGAGAGAGGGCCGGATCACTGCCGTGGGCTCGGCGTCGTCGGCGACGGCGTCGAGCGTCTTGAGCCCGTCGCCGGTGTTGAGCACCACGGTCTCCGCCTCCGGGTCGAGCTGCCCGGTCTCGACGAGCTTCTTCAGCACTCCCACGGTGACGCCACCGGCCGTCTCGGCGAAGATGCCCTCCGTCGAGGCCAGCAGCTTGATGGCGGCGACGATCTCGGGGTCCGTGACGTCCTCCACCGACCCGCCCGTGCGGCGGGCGATGTCGAGCACGTACGGGCCGTCGGCGGGGTTGCCGATGGCCAGCGACTTGGCGATGGTGTCGGGCTTGACCGGCTGGACCACGTCGAGGCCGGCCTTGTAGGCGGTCGACACGGGCGAGCAGCCGTTGGCCTGCGCGGCGAAGATCTTGTACGGGGTGTCCTCGACCAGGCCGAGTGCGACCAGCTCCTTGAAGCCCTTGTCGATCTTCGTGAGCTGGGAGCCGGAGGCCACCGGGATGATGATCTGCTCGGGCAGGCGCCAGCCGAGCTGCTCGGCGATCTCGTAGGCGAGCGTCTTGGAGCCCTCGGCGTAGTAGGGCCGCAGGTTGACGTTGACGAAGCCCCACTTGTCGCCCAGCGGGTCGCCGATGAGCTCGGAGCAGAACCGGTTGACCTCGTCGTAGGAGCCGTCGATGGCGACCAGCTTGCCGCCGAACACCCGGGCCATGGCGATCTTGGCCTGCTCCAGCCCGGCGGGGATGAACACGCAGGCGTCGAGCCCGGCCCTGGCGGCGGCGGCCGTGACCGCGCCCGCGAGGTTGCCGGTGGAGGAGCACGACAGGGTGTGGAAGCCGAAGTTACGGGCCGCCTCGACGGCGATGGCCACCACCCGGTCCTTGAAGGAGTGGGTGGGGTTGCCCGAGTCGTCCTTGACGTACAGGGACTTGATGCCCAGCGCCCGGCCGAGATTGCCGGCCTTGACGAGCTTGGTCCAGCCGGGGTTCATGTTCGGCTTGGTGGCGACGTCCACGGGGACGGGGAGGAGTGAGCGGTAGCGCCAGATGTTGGCGGGGCCGGACTCGATGTCCTTCCGGGTGACGTCACCGAAGGAGTAGGCCGCTTCGAGCGGCCCGAAACACTCCAGACAGGCGAAACTTGGGCCGAGGTCGTAGCGGGCGCCGCACTCGCGGCAGGAGAGGGCTACGGCGGGTCCGAAATCGTGCGACATGAAGCGAGGCCTTCCCTCATCTTCGCCTGCGGCCACCTTGACCGCAGACCGGAATTGGCACCTGTCCCGGTCGGCCTCGCCAGGTCGCGAGTCTGAATCCGGGAGGGTTGCCGGGGCTTCGCAGGGCCGGTCCCTCCACCCCTCTGGATGAGCAATATTCAGTTGTTTGCTCTGACTGTACCTGGCCAGGCCCGTCAAGCGACCGTCCGTCTCAGGAAGCGAGACGTACGATCTCAGCGATAGTCGTCGCCCAGCACTCCCTGAACATACTTGCGCGCCTGGTGGATGCGTGACTTGGCGGTGCCGAGCGGGATGCCGAGCTGCTCGGCGACCTCGTTGTAGTCGAGCTGCACGATGTCACGCAGCACCAGCGCCTGGGCCAGGTCGGGCTTGTCGGCCTCCAGTGCCTCCATCGCGTCGAGCAGGTCGAGCCGCGACCCGGCGATCACACTGACCCGCCGCGCGTCGGGCTTCTGCATGGGCAACTCGTCGGAGGTCTGCTCGGCCGAGCGGCGCTTCAGCGTGCGGTACGTCGTACGCGCGCAGTTGGCCGTCACGATGTGCAGCCAGGTGCTGAACCTGGCCCGTCCCTCGAAGCGCCCGATGTTGCGCGCAACGGCGAGCAGGGTGTCCTGCGACGCCTCCTCCGCATCCTGGTGGTAGGGGAGGATTCGGGCGCAGTGCCGCATCACGTCCGGCTCGATCCGCTTCAGGAGCTCACCGAGTGCGCGATGATCTCCGGCAGCGGCGGAGCGGGCCAGTTCCTCGGTTAGCTCATCAAGCGCCATAGCTGGGATCCTATGGTCGGAGGGAACTTTAATGAACAGCGTCCTTGTCGCCTCTAACAGAGGACCCGTCTCGTTCACCGTCTCCGACGACGGTGTGCTGACCATGAAGCGCGGTGGTGGCGGGCTGGTGTCCGGGCTCTCCGGGGTCATGAAGGACGACGGCGTGCTGTGGATCTGCGCCGCCCTGTCCGACGGCGACCGGGGCGCCGTACGCCAGGCGCCCGGCGGCCGGCTCGACCAGGCCGGCTACGACACGGGCGCGCTGCGGATGCTGGACATCCCGCCGGCCACCTTCCACCGCGCCTACAACGCCGTGGCCAACTCCACCCTGTGGTTCGTCAACCACCTGCTCTACGACATCCCCAACGCGCCGCTGTTCGGCACCAGGTTCCAGCGGGAGTGGGAGTCCTACCGCGACTACAACGGCGCCTTCGCGCTGGCTCTGGCCGAGGAGGCCGGGCACGGGGCCCGCGTGATGGTCCAGGACTACCACCTCACGCTGACCCCGGCGATGCTCCGCGCCGAGCGGCCGGACCTGCGCATCGCGCACTTCAGCCACACGCCGTGGGCGCCGCCCGAATACTTCTCGCTGCTGCCCGACGACGTCGCCCGCGAGGTCCTGGAGGGCATCCTGGGCGCCGACCACGCCGGGTTCCTCACCGAACGCTGGGCGGGCGCGTTCATGGACTGCTGCCGGGCTCTGCTGGGCGCCGAGGTGGATCTGACCGGCCGTACGGTCACGCACGAGGGCAGGACCACCCACATCGGCGTGCACGGCCTCGGTGTGGACGGCGCGGCGCTGTGGGAACGAGCCCACGAGCCCGACGTCGAGTCCAACATGGCCGCGCTCAGGGAGCAGGTCGGCGACCGCCGGCTGATCGTCCGCATCGACCGCACCGAGCTGTCCAAGAACATCGTCCGCGGGCTGGTGGCCTACCGGGAGTTCCTGCACGCGCATCCGGAGTGGCACGGCCGGGTGGTGCACCTGGCGTTCGCCTATCCCAGCCGGCACGACCTGCCCGAATACCGCGAATACACCGCCTCGGTGCAGCGCTGCGCCCAGGAGATCGAGGACGAGTTCGGCACCGAGGACTGGGAGCCGCTGATACTCAACGTCAACGACGACTACCCGCGCTCGCTGGCCGCCTACCGGCTGGCCGACGTGCTGCTGGTCAACCCGATCCGCGACGGCATGAACCTGGTGGCCAAGGAGGGCCCGATCCTGTCGCCGCGGGCCGCACTGGTGCTGTCGCGCGAGGCGGGCGCGGCGGCCGAACTGGGCGCGCACGCGCTCCTGGTCAACCCCTACGACGTGACCGGCACCGCCGTCGCGCTGCACGACGCGCTGGTCATGCCCGAGGAGGAGCGCACGCGCCGCCGCGAACTGCTGGAGGTCGCGGCCACCGCGCTCCCGCCGCAGAAGTGGTTCGCCGCCCAGCTGGACGCGCTGGCCTAGGATGTCGTCGATCTCAGAGCGCGTCCGCCTGGTCAGGGACCGGCCGACCTGGCTGATCTACCTGCAGCTGGGCACGTTCGCCACGTTCATCTACGGCCTGAGCGGCGCCCTGCCGCTCCTGCGCCTCGACCAGCGGACCTCCGGCATGGTCGCCGGCCTGCACGGCACCGCGATGGCCGTGGGCACGATCCTCGCCGGCCTCTCCCTCACCTTCCTCACCAGGCGCTACGGCAGGCGGGTCACCACCTGGGTCGGCCTCGCCGGGATGAACGCGGGCGTGCTCCTGGTCGTACTCACCTCCGCGCTGCCTTTGACGCTGCTCGGCTACGGCGTGGCCGGCGGCTTCGGCTCGGTCGCCCTCTACACCGCCATGGCCGCGCTCAGCGAGCACCACGGACCGGCGGGCCCGGCCGCGATCAGCGAGGCGAACGCCGTCGGCGTCGTGGTGGGCGTGGCGGCGACGTTCCTGCTCAGCGCGATCGCGCAGACCACGCTCGGCTGGCGGGCCGCGCTGCTCCTCACCCCGGCGCTCACCGTGCTGCTGGCCCTGACCCTGGGGCGGGTCTGGACCCGGACCACGACCGTGGCGGCCCCGTCCACCGGCGAGCGGCCCGTGCGGCCCGGGTGGCGCTTCCATGTGGCGGGCGGCGTGCTGTTCTGCTGCGTGGCCCTGGAGTTCACGTTCAACCTGTGGGCCGCCGAGCTGTTCGCGGCGCGCACCGGCCTGAGCCCGGCCGCCGCGGCCACCGGGTTGACGGCGTTCCTCGCCGGGCTGGGCGCGGGCCGGTTCGGCGGCGCGTACCTGGCCTTACGGCTGCCGCCCGCACGGCTCTTCCTGGGCGCGCTGGCAGTCACCGCGGCGGGCTGGCTGCTCTTCTGGCTGAGCACCCTGCCCGTCCTGTCCTACGCCGGTCTCGCGCTCAGCGGGGTCGGCGCCGCCCTGCACTTCCCGCTCGCGCTGGCCGGGCTCATCACGCACTCAGGCGACCGGCCGGACCGGGCCGGCGCGGCCGCCCCGATCTGGGCCGGGTCCGCGATGGCCGTCGGTCCGCTCGCGCTCGGCGCGCTCGCCGACGGCTTCGGCACCTGGAACGCGTTCCTGCTGGTCCCCGTCCTCATCTGCCTGGCCGCCGGCGGGGTGCTCATCGCCAGGTCGCGTGCTTGAGCACGCCGGGCAGACCGGGGGTGTTCCATGAGTCGACGACGAGCACGCCGCTCTTGGGCAGGTACCACTCCCGCTGGACGAAACGGGCCCGCACCTTGCCCGTCCCGGTGACGCAGGTGCCCTTCCACGCGCGGTAGTACGCCTTGTGGCCCGGCCCGACCTGGCGCAGCCCCTTCGCCGCCGCGCCGTTGAGCACCTGGCCCCACTTGTGGTTGACCGGGCAGGGCTCCACATCGGTCGCCGAGTAGAAGGGCCGGTCGGGCGTGTACGGGTTGAGCTCGTGCCCCAGCTTGATGGCCGCGGGCCCGAGCACCCAGAAACCATCGCATTCCGGAGTGAAGTATGCCCCCTTGGGCTTGGCGCACTTGCCGGTGACGACATGGAGCCAGTCGCCCTTCCCGTACACCTTCCATGAGCTCGGCAGGGACAGCGTCAGCCCGTTGCGCAGCTTGAGCGGATGACCGGCAGCGCTCGCGGAAGCGGAGGCGGGGGCGGCCATCACGAGGACGGCGGCGGCCACGGCGAGACCCGCCACGGCAAGGTTTCTCTTCGACATTTCGCGAATGTACCGACATGCACTTGCAGACAGATGGGGACCGGCTGAAACTCAGGGCCGGCTGTAGGCCGAAGCCAGCTCCCGCAGCAGCGCCACCACGCCGTCGGGGCCGTCCACCACGATGTCGGCCCGCTCGGCCAGCGCGGTCACCTCGGCCGAGCCGCTGCACACGGTCACGCCCGGCAGCCCCGAGTTCTTGACCGCGTCGAAGGCCGCCAGGTCCCCGAGGTCGTCGCCGACGAACATGACCGACCGGGCGGCCCGTTCGGCCAGGAACAGGCCGAGCGCGTGCCCCTTGTCCATGCCCGGCGGCCGCAGTTCGAGCACCAGGCGGCCGGGCTCGACGACCAGGCCGTGCTTGTCCGCCAGCGCGGCCAGCGGCTCGCGCAGAACCGCCAGGGTGCCTTCGGGGTCGGGGCTGCGCCTGGTGTGCACCGCGACCGCCCGGCCCTTGTCCTCGATCGTCGCGCCTTTCACGCCGAGCGAGCCGAGCAGCAGTTGCAGCTCCGCCTCGGCCTGGAGCACGCCGTGCGGGGGCGGCGGCGCCGAGATCTGGCCGTCCTCCCAGCGCTCGAACCCGTAGTGCCCCAGAATCACCAGGCCGGGTACGTCGGCCAGCCCGGGGCCGAGCTCCAGAGCCGTGGCCACCGGTCTGCCGGTCACGATCGCCACGGCCCCGACGTGCCCGCCGAGTTCGGCGAGGACGGCGGGCGCTTCCGGGTGGATCCTGGCGGAGGCGGGATCGGCCACGATCGGCGAAAGGGTGCCGTCGAAGTCGAGCCCGATCACGGCTCCCGCCGGATCCTTCAAGATCGCTTCCATGCCGGGTGATCCCGTATGTCTGATGTTCTTCACGCGCCTGCCTTACCCAGCAGGTCAGGGGCGCATGCCAAGCCGCCGGGCGGCGCGGTCGCGCTGGCGGGTGGAACGCAGCCGGCGCAACCGCTTGACCAGCATGGGATCCTGCTGGAGCGCCTCCGGCCGGTCGATGAGTTCGCCGAGGAGTTGGTAGTAGCGCGTGGCGGAGAACCCGAAGGTCTCCTTGATGGCCTGCTCCTTCGCACCCGCGTAACGCCACCAGTGGCGCTCGAAGGCGAGGAGTTCGAGATCGCGTTCGGAGAGGGGCTGTCGGGACGGTTCCTGGGCAGCACTGTCACCGCTGACCGGTGCAGTGTCCATGGTGTCCTCCTCGGAGGGCGCGCGACGATCACATCGAGGGCACGCGGGCCCGTGCCAATCGTAATGTGCGGAGTGCGGGTGTTCACGGCGGATTGAGAGACGTACAGTCACGAAATGTGACCTCAGTCATCACACTTCTCACCGACTACGGGCTCGAAGATGGCTATGTAGCGGCCTGTCATGGAGTGATAGCCGGAATCGCCCCCGAGGCCCGGGTGATCGACGTGTGCCATCTGATCCCGTCAGGCGATGTACGGCGCGGCGCCGCGATCCTCTCCCAGACCATCCCATATCTCCCGAAAGGCGTGCACATCGGGGCAGTAGACCCCGGCGCGGGCGGAGCCAGGCGGGCGGTCGCCGTGGAGGCGGGCGGGCGGGTGTTCATCGGCCCCGACAACGGGCTCCTCTCGTGGGCCATGCACGCCTGCGGCGGGGCGGAGGCGGCCTACGAGATCAGCAACGCCGAGTACTTCCTGCACCCCGTCTCGCCGACCTTCCACGGGCGGGACGTGTTCTCGCCGGTCGCCGGGCGGCTGTGCGTCGGACTCAAACCGGCCGACCTGGGACCCGAGGTTCCGCTCTCACGGCTGATCTCGCTGCCGGAGCCGACCTCGCAACTGCGCGAAGGCTCCGTCGAGGGCGAGGTGGTCTCGGTCGACCGCTATGGCAACACCCAGTTGTCGATCGCCGCGGGCGACCTCGCCGCGCTGGGCGTGCGGATCGGCGACACGATCGGGGTCTGGCTGGGGCGCAGGCAGCTGGCCCTGCCGTACCGGGAGACGTTCGCGGCCGTGCCGCCGGGCGAACTGGTGGCCTTCGCCGACTCGGCGGGGCTGATCGCGATAGCGGTGAACTCGGGTGACGCGGCCCAGCGCCTCGGCCTGCCGCCCGGCGCCCATGTACGGCTTTCTCCCTCCCCCTAAGACGAAAGCCACCAAAGGGAAATTACACCGCGTATCGGTCTGTTTACCGAAGCGTCAGATTGAACCGGCGATCGCATGTCAGAATGCACGGGCATCGGGCGACCCCTCCCCTGCCCGCGAGGTGCACGTTGTTCCCCTTTTCTGTTGCGCTGCTCTCTTTACTGTTCGCGGCCCTGCCGTCGGCGGAGCCACCCGTGCCGGAGCGCTGGCACGCGTGGCCGGTGGCCAGGGTGTTCCCGGGCTCGGTACCCGGCACCAGCCCCTCTGGGGCCCGCGTGACCTATGTCCTGGCCGGCGTCGCCCCTGAGGCCCCCTGCCGGGTGGCCTTCCAGCCTGGGGTCTTGCGGCTGCTGCGGGGATGCGTCACGGCGTTACGCGCCACGTACGCGGACAGCACGCAGACGTTCGTGGCGACGGTCGGCATCGCGGTCCTGACCACCCCAGCCGCCCGCCTACCGGCCCCCGGGGGCAATCTGCCCGGCACGCCACCGGAGACCGGCAACGACCGTCTGTCTGCCGGATCGCCGGAGACCAGCACCGGCTGCCTGCCCGCCAGATCGTCAGCGACCGGTATCGGCCGCCTGCCCAGCGGGCCGTCAAAGACCGGCACCAGTTGCCTGCCCGCCGGGCCGTCAGGGACCGGTATCGGCCGCCTGCCCGGCGGGCCGTCGGAGACGGGCACCGGCCGCCTGCCCAGCGGACCGTCGGAGACGGGCACCGGCCGCCTGCCCAGCGGACCGTCGGAGACGGGCACCGGCCGCCTGCCCAGCGGACCGTCGGAGACGGGCACCGGGACCGGGTGCTTGCCGGGCCGGGGGCGGGAGACTAGCGCTGGTCGTCTGCCGGAGACCAGCGGGCCGCTGCCGGAGACGGGCGCCAGGCGCTTACCGGGGCTGGGGGCGACAGCCGGCGCGCAGGCCGATGCGCCGGTTGACCGGTCCAGGACCGTCGTGGGACGGCCGCCGACCGTGCGGCCCGTGGCGTTTCCCGACGGGCCGGCCGAGCGGTTCGGTGAGTCGCAGTACGTCACCGGCGCGCTGATCTCGTCGAACGACACCTACGTCGTGGCGACGGCCGCCGGATACGCGGACGGCCGGCCGTACAAGCCGGGCGACCTCGCCGCCAGACGCCTCGGAGACACCGCCGGCCGCCTGGCCACGGTCCTGTACCGGAGCCTGACCAGATGACCGGGCCACTGGCTGCCTTCCTGATCAAGCCACTCACAGCGCGGCTACCGCTGGCCGGGTCGCTGCTGGCCGGTTTCCTGGTGGCCGGGCCGCTCGGGGCGGGGCTGTTGGTGGTTGCGGCGGGGCCGTCCGCCTCGGACGACGCCGGCTCGGTGGCGCGGGCCGCCCAATGGCAGCTTGCCACGCTGCGCCTGCCGGAGGCGTGGCGGCTGAGCAGGGGCTCGGGTGTTCTGGTAGCCGTACTCGACACCGGCGTGAACGCCCGCCACCCCGATCTGACCGGCTCCGTGATCGCCGGCCCCGACCTGACCGGCGACGCCGGTGAGCCGGTCATGTGGGGCCACCACGGCACCGCCATGGCCAGCCTCATCGCCGGCCACGGCCACAGCGCCTCGAAACCGGGCAATGCAACACAGAGCGGCCACAGCACCTCGACAACCGGCGAACCCGCACAGAGCACCCGCGACACCCCGCCGACCCCCGATCCCGCACAAAGCGGGCACAGCACCGTGGCAACGGGCGATGCTACGCAGAGCGGCGCCTTGGCAGTGGGCGATGCCGCGCAGAGCGGCGCCATCGCGACGGAAGGCCCCGCACGGAGCGGACCGGCGGACAGCGGCGTGATCGGGGTCGCGCCCGCCGCCCGCGTGCTGTCCATCAGGGTCACGCTGGAGAACGGCGACCCGCTCCGCGAGAAGCAGCGCGCCGGCGGCCGCGACGCCCTCGCCAAAGGCATCCGGTACGCGGTCGACCACGGCGCCGACGTGATCAGCATGTCGCTCGGCGGCGGCAGCGGCGCCTGGGAGGGCTCGGCGGCCGAGGAGGAGGCCGTCCAGTACGCGATCAGCCGCGGCGCCGTGCTCGTGGCCTCGTCCGGCAACGACGGCGACACCACGAACAGGAAGAACTTCCCCGCCGCCTACCCCGGCGTGATCGCGGTCGGCGCGGTCGACCGTCGGCTGGAGGTGGCGGCGTTCTCCAACCGGCAGGACTACCTCTCGGTGGTCGCGCCGGGGACGGGCATCGTGACCGCCGACGGCGCCGACTCGTACGTGGTGGGCGACGGGACGAGTTCGGCCGCCGCCATGGTGGCCGGCATCGCCGCGTTGATCAAGGCGGCCCACCCCGACCTGTCGCCGTACCACGTACGCACGGCCATCGAGCAGGGCACCAGACGGCGGCCCGCCGACGGCTACAGCCGCGCGTCCGGGCACGGGGTGGCCAACGCGCTGCTCGCCCTGCGCGCGGCCGACCGCCTGGCGAATCCTGCCACCACGGCGGCCGCGGCCGGCGTGGGCCCCGGCGGCTACTTCGGCGATGGCCCGGTTTCCCGGCCGTCCCAGCCGCCGTCGTCGCGGCTGCCGGTGGTGTTCGCCATGGTGCTGCTGACGGCGGTCATGTCGGCCCGGGTGCTCGTACGGCACCGGTGCCGCGGCAGGGATGTAACCTAGCAAGCGCTTGTGTGATACTCCTGCCTATGAGCCTTGCGATCGACGGCTGGTTCGCCATAGAAGAGGACGGCACCCACCTGATCGGCACCCGGTGCGCGGCGTGCGGCACGGTCTGCTTCCCGCCGCAACGCGGGTTCTGCCGCAACCCGCACTGCGACGGGGAGTCCATGGAGGAGACCAGGCTGCCGAGGCGCGGGCGGATCTGGTCGTACACGAGCGCCTCCTACCCGCCGCCCGAGCCGTTCGTGGCCGCCGAGCCGTACACGCCCGTGACGCTGGCGGCGGTGGAGCTGGCCGGCGCGGGCATCGTGGTGCTGGGGCAGGTCAAGGACCTCACGGCGGACGAGCTGGAGGTCGGCATGGAGGTCGAGCTCACCCACGGCCCGCTGGCCGACGGACCGCTGGTGTGGATGTGGGGGCGCGCCTCGTGAGCGTCGTGGTGCTGGGCACGGGCATGCATCCGTGGGGCAAGCAGGGTAGGCCGTTCGCGGAGTACGGCGTGGCGGCGGCCAGGCAGGCGCTGCGTGACGCCGGGATCGCCTGGACCGACGTCCAGTTCCTGGTGGGCGCCGACACGATCAGGAACGGCTATCCGGGGTTCGTCGCCGGAGCCACCTACGCGCAGGCCCTCGGCTGGTCCGGCGCCCGCATCGCGTCGTGCTACGCGGCGTGCGCGTCGGGGGCGCAGGCGATTGACATCGCGCGCACCCGGATCATGGCGGGACTCTGCGACGTGGCGCTGGTGGTGGGCGCGGACGCCACGCCCAAGGGCTTCTTCAAGCCGGTCGGCGGCGATCGCCCGGATGATCCGGACTGGTTGCGGTTCCGGCTACTCGGCGCCACCAATCCCGCATATTTCGGGCTCTACGCGCGGAGGCGGATGGCCCTGTACGGCGAGACCGCCGAGGACTTCGCCGCCGTCAAGGTCAAGAACTCCCTCGCCGGTTCGCTGAACCCGATGGCCCGCTACCGCAAGGCCGTCACGGCCGAGGAGGTTCTGGCCTCGCCCATGGTGGCCGACCCGCTGCGGCTCATGGACATCTGCGCGACCTCGGACGGCGGCGCCGCCCTCGTCCTGGCCTCGCCGGCGTACGCCCGCGGGCTGGGCGTGACGGACCCGGTGCGCATCGCCGCCGTCTCGACGGTGACGCCCACGTTCCCCAACACGGTTCTGGAGCTGCCGAACTTCGCGACCGACTCGTCCGCCGCCGTACCCCCTCCGGAACGTCCCTTCAGGGCCGCCATCGCGCACGCCGCCTACGAGGAGGCGGGCATCGGGCCGAATGACGTGTCGTTCGCCGAGGTGTACGACCTGTCCACGGCCCTCGAACTCGACTGGATCGAGGACGTGGGCCTCTGCGCCCCCGGTGAGGCCGGCAAGCTGCTGCGGGCGGGCGACACCGCGCTCGGCGGGCGCGTGCCGGTGAACCCGTCCGGCGGGCTCGCCTCATTCGGCGAGGCCATCCCCGCCCAGGCCATCGCCCAGGTCTGCGAGCTGACCCGGCAGTTGCGCGGCCGGGCGGGCGAGCGCCAGGTCGAAGCCGCCAGGGTCGGCCTGGCCGCCAACCAGGGCCTGTTCGGCCACGGCTCGGCCGTCATAGCGACCCGCTGACCCACCCGCCGTACACGAGAGACCGCACGCGAAAGGCCCTCCGCGGAAAGCTTCCGCGGAGGGCCTGGCGCCGGTGGTCAGCCGACGTGGACCACGTCGTGCGTCTCGGCGAAGTGGCAGGCGCTCTCGTGCGCCGTCCCCGGCCTGATCTGCAACAACGGCTCCTCCTCCGCGCAGATCTCCTGCGCCTTCCAGCAGCGGGTGCGGAAGCGGCAGCCCGACGGCGGGTTGGCGGGCGACGGCGGGTCACCCTGCAGGATGATCCGCTCGCGCTGCTCGCGGCCCTCGGGGTCGGGGACCGGCACGGCCGACAGCAGCGCCTGCGTGTACGGGTGGGCGGGCTTGTCGTAGATCTCGGTGTCCTTACCGAGTTCGACCATCTTGCCGAGGTACATCACCCCGACCCGGTCGGAGATGTGGCGCACCACCGACAGGTCGTGGGCGATGAAGATGTACGCCAGGTCGAACTCGTTCTGCAGCCGCTCCAGCAGGTTGATGACCTGGGCCTGGATCGACACGTCGAGCGCGGACACCGGCTCGTCGCAGACGATGATCTCCGGCTGGAGCGCCAGCCCGCGGGCGATGCCGATGCGCTGACGCTGCCCGCCCGAGAACTGGTGCGGGTAACGGTTGATGTGGTCGGGGTTGAGCCCCACGACCTCCAGCAGCTCCTGCACCTTGCGGCGGCGGTCTCCCTTGGGAGCGACCTCGGTGTGGATGTCGAACGGCTCGCCGATGATGTCGCCGACGGTCATCCGGGGATTCAGGGAGGTGTACGGATCCTGCATCACCATCTGGATGTTGCGTCGCATCCGCTTGAGCTCAGGGCCCTTGGCCTTGGCGATGTCCCGGCCGTTGATCGTCACCGAGCCGGAGGTCGGCCGCTCCAGCGCCATGAGCACCTTGGCCAGCGTGGACTTGCCACAGCCCGACTCGCCCACGATGCCCAGCGTCTCACCGCTGTTGAGGTCGAACGAGACGCCGTCGACGGCCTTGATCGCGCCGATCTGCTTCTTGAACAGGATGCCCTGGGTCAGCGGAAAGTGCTTGACCAGGTCACGGACCTCGAGAATGCGCTCACCCTTGGTCGCCATCGAGGACCTCCCTCCAGTAGTGACAGGCGCTGCCGCGCGTGCCGCTGATCTCGTAGAGCGGGGGGTTGTCCGTCACGCAGTTGTCCTGGCGATACGGGCACCGCGGGTGGAAGGCGCAGCCGGTCGGCATGTCGAGCAGGTTGGGCGGCAGGCCCTTGATCGCGTACAGCTCCTGGCCCTTGAGGTCGACCCGGGGGATCGACTCCAGCAGCCCCTTGGTGTAGGGGTGGGCCGGGGATTTGTAGATGTCGTGAACGGGGGCGTTCTCGACGATCCGCCCGCCGTACATGACCGCGATCTTGTCGGCGACGTCGGCGACGACGCCGAGGTCGTGCGTGATGAGGATCATGCCCATGTTGCTCTCTCGCTGGAGTTCGGCGAGCAGCTCCATGATCTGGGCCTGAACGGTCACGTCGAGCGCGGTGGTCGGCTCGTCCGCGATCAGCACCTCGGGGTCCAGCGCGATCGACATGGCGATCATGATGCGCTGCCGCATGCCCCCGGAGAACTGGTGCGGATAGTCGTTGACGCGCTGCCTGGCGGCCGGGATGCGCACCTTGTCCATCAGCTCGATCGCCTTGTTGTAGGCCTCGCGCTTGGACAGGCCACGGTGCACCCGGAACATCTCGCTGATCTGCCAGCCCACGGTGAACACCGGGTTGAGCGCGGACAGCGCGTCCTGGAACACCATCGCGATCCGCTGGCCACGCACCTGGGTGCGTGCCTCGTCCGAGAGCTTCAGCAGGTCGGTGCCGCGGAAGCGAATCTCACCCTTGGGGATGCGGGCCGGCGGCACGTCCAGAATGCCCATGATCGCCTGAGCGGTCACGGACTTGCCGGAACCCGACTCCCCCAGTACGGCGAGAGTCTCACCGGGGCTGAGCGAGTAGCTCACCCCGTTGACCGCACGCACGACGCCCGCGCGGGTGGCGAACTCCACGTGCAGATCTTCCACGGCGAGCAGCGGCTCGTTGCCCAGCCCTCCCTCGGCGGGCAACACGTCCGTAGATGCCTTTCTCACTTGAACCCCCTTCCTACCTGAGCTTCGGGTCGAGAGCGTCGCGTACGGCGTCGCCCAGCATGATGAACGCGAGCACCGTGATGCTCAGGAACACCGCCGGGAAGACCAGCGGCAGCGGCGCTTCCAGGAACCGGTTGCGGGCGTCGGCGATCATCAGGCCCCAGGAGATGTCCGGGGACTGGACCCCGACTCCCAGGAACGACAGCGCCGCCTCGGCCGAGATGAACCCGCCGAGGTTGATCGTCGCGATGACGATCACCGGGGCGACCGCGTTCGGCAGCAGGTGCCCGAACATGACCCGGCTCTGACTTGCGCCCAGGGCACGGGCCGCGACCACGAAGTCCTGGTTTCTGGCGGTGATGACGGCGGCCCGCATGATGCGGAACGTCATCGGCCAGGCCAGCACGGCCAGCGCGATGACCACGATCCAGATGCCCAGGTCCGCATCCCTGAAGGTGGCCGAGATGAGCAGCGCGCCGAGGATCCACGGAATCGCGAAGAAGACCTCCGTGACCCGGGACGTGACCGTGTCGACGGCTCCGCCGCGGGCGCCCGCGAGGAGACCGAGCAGACCGCCGACGATCGCCGTGATGATGGTGGTGCTCACGCCGATCACGATCGAGTTGCGCGCGCCGTAGATCGCCCTGGCGTAGACGTCGCAGCCGAGGCTGTCGCGGCCGAAGATGTGGCCCGCGCTCGGCCCCTGCCTGGCCGTGGCCAGCTCGCAGGTCTTGGCGTCGAAGGGGTTGATCGAGGTGAACAACGACGGCCAGAACGACATGACCAGCAGGATCGCGATGAGGACGCACGAGAGGATGAACATCGGCCGACGTCGCAGGTCATAGAAGGCGTCGCTCCACAGACTCGCCGGCTTCGCCTCCTTCTTGAGCTTGTCCGGAGGGGTCGGCGCGGTGGCGGTCTGCACAGGTCCGACCTGTGGGTCGTTACTCATAGCGAATCCTCGGATCGAGCACGGCGTACAACAGGTCCACGACCAGGTTCGCCACGATGTAGACCAGCACCAGGATTGTCACGATACCTACGACGATAGGTTGCTCTCGTAGGTATACGCCTTGATAGATCTGGAGGCCGATACCCGGGATGTTGAAGATCGTCTCGGTGATCACCGCACCGCCCATGAGCGTGCCGAGGTCGGCGCCCAGGTAGGTGACCAGGGGGATCAACGCGTTACGCAACCCGTGCCGGCCGATGACTCTTCGTCTGGACAGCCCCTTCGCGGTCGCTGTTCGGATGTAGTCGGATCTCAGCGTCTCGACCAGGCTCGTTCTGGTGAGCCGGGTGAGATACGCGATCGACGTACCCGCCAGCACGAATCCGGGGAGCAAGTACGATTTCAGCCCCGCGCTGATTCCCGCGATCGGGAAGATCTCCGCGCCCACGGTCTGCTTCAGCCAGACGCCCAGCCACAGCTGCAGCACGAAGCCGGTCACCAGCGGCGGGACGGAGATGAGCAGCAGCGTCGCGGCCAGGATCATGGTGTCGATCGCCTGGCCGCGGCGCAGCGCCGCCCACAGGCCGAGCAGGACACCGATGATCGCTTCCATGACGAGGGCGACGAGCGCCAGGTTCAGCGTGACCTGGAACTTGCCCGCCATCAACTGGGTGATGGGCACACCGGCGAAGGTCTTGCCGAAGTCTCCGTGCAGGAAGATGTTGCTGATGTAGTACCAGTACTGCAGCAGCAGCGGATCGTTGAGGTGATACTGATCCCGCAGGATCAGCACGATGTTGGGGTCTTGCCTCTTCTCGCCGGCCAGCGCCGCGATGGGGTCGCCAGGGAGCGCGAAGACGATGGCGAAGATGAAGAGGGTGGCGCCCAGCAGGACTGGTATCGCCTGGATCAGGCGCCGGATAACATAACGGCCCATTCAAGCCTCCCGTACATGCCAAGAAGGCAGTCGCCGGGACCTGGGGTTCTCACGGCCCCCAATGACTGCCTTCGTAGCGGGCTCTCGAGGGGCGGGCGACTAGGCGCCCGCCCCCGCGAACAGCGTCAGGCCTTCTCGACGTCGGCCCACTCAACCTGGTTGAGCAGGTTGATCTTGACGTTCTTGACCTTGGTCGAGTACCCCGAGTTATTACGGTAGAAGTACACAGGGATGTACGGAAGGTCCTTGATGAGGATGTCGTCCGCCTGCTGGTAGAACTTCAGCCCCTCCTCCGGAGTCGCGGCCTGGTCGCCCTTGGCGACCGTCTCGTCGAACTCCTTGTTGGAGTAGCCGGCGTAGTTGGAGCCGGTCTTGATGGCGCCGGTCGAGAAGATCGGCGTCAGGTAGTTCTCGGCGGACGGGTAGTCGATCGCCCAGCCCATCCGGAACATGCCCTTGTATTCCTTCTTGTCGAGGGCGTCAAGGATGCTCGCGAACTTCTCGAACGGCTTGACCGTCACCTCGACGCCGAGGTTGGCGCGGAGGTTGTTGGCCGCGGCCTCGATCCACTCCTTGTGGCCACCGTCGGCGTTGTAGCCGAGCTCCAGCTTCGCCGGGCCCTTGGCCGCGGCGTACTGCTCCTTGGCCTTGGTGGGGTTGTACTGGCAGGCCTGGCAGGCGCCCTGGCGGTAACCGTCGATCGCCGGGTTGATGAAGTCGTCGGCCGGCGAACGGGTGCCGGTGAAGACCGTCTCGGCGATGGTCTTCCGGTCGATGGCCATCGAGATGGCCTCACGAACCTTGACGTCCTTGTACTCGTCGTTGTACTTCAGCGGGAAGCCGATGTACCCGACGCCGGCGTCCGGCTGGTCCTGGTAGCGGTCACCGAGCGCCGTCTTGGCGCTGGAGATCGCCGAGGCGGGCAGCGAGTCGTGGATGTCGACGTTGTCGGCCTGGAGGTCGTTGTAGGCCGTCTCAGAGCTGTTGTAGAGCTTGAACTGCAGCTTGGTCCAGCCGGTCGGCTTCTTGGCCGGGTACTTGTCGTAGACCGTCAGATCGATGGCCTGGTCAGTACCCTTCTTGTAAGGCTTGTCCAGCTTGAACAGGCCCTGACCGATCGGCTTCTCGCCGTACTCCTGCGTCACCTTGCCGTCGGCGCCGAAGGCGCTCTTGGGCAACGGGTAGAACGCGGTGTAGCCCAGCATGGTCTTGAACTGGGAGAACGGTGCGGTGAGCGTGACCTGCAGCGTCGAGTCATCGACCGCCTTGAGGCCCTTCATCTCCTTGGTGGCGACCTTCTTGCCCTCGCCCGGGTTGAGGTCGGCATAACCCTCGACGCGCCCGAAGAAGTAACCGGCGCCCTGAGCGTTGTCCTGGTTTGCCGCGTAGTTCCACGCGTCGACGTAGTTCTGCGCGACGACCGGCTGGCCGTCCTGCCACGTGTAGGGCTTGAGCTTGATCGTCCACACCTTGTTGTCGGTGCTCTCGATCGAGTCTGCCGCTGCCAGGACGACCTGCTTGTTCTCGTCATAGTTGACGAGCGGCTCGAACACCGCGGCGAGGACTTCGGCGCCCTCCGACTCCGTGGTGTTCGACGGGACCAGCAGGTTCTGCGGCTCGCCCAGTTCCATGCGGACCGGAGTGTCGCCGGCTCCGCCCGACGCGGGGTTGCCGGTCGTGGCTCCGCCGCCGCCACACGCGGCGACCGCGAGGGCTAGCAGCGCGGTACCGGCGACGATCTGTGCGCCCTTAGTAACACGCATGGTAAAAAGATTCCTCCCTCAAACAGGTGGGCGTAAGCGCTGAGCTGCGATGATCGTGAGCAGCCTGACGGGGGTGCCTTGTCGTCCCCCGGGTTTGGCTGACCTGGTCAAACCAGCCGACGCCCTGCCAGTCGATCGCGACTATCCCTTACTACTTGCCACCAGCGAGTCTCTGGTGCGTTGCAGTTCGGTCACACGTGCGCTTATCCAACGTCACAGTCATTTCTCGCAGAGAGCACCAAACCCACAGAGGAACCCCTAAAGCGGACAGTATGGGACGTGAACAGCGGATGAAAAATACCTCCTTGCTGCCACTAGTCACGCCCTAGCCGCCATCCCGCGTGTCGCTGAGTTACGGTTGGGCAAGTCTTGACATGCCCTGGGACCAGCCTTGGAACCGGGCAGAGCGGGACACCGTCCAACAGTCTGTCGCGAACCGCCGCGACAGACACCTCACCGAGCCGGATCCAATAGAGTCCTTGCCATGAGCCAGCCGGAATCCGCTGTAGCGGACGCCCAGGCGGGCGGCCGAAGCGGGCAGGAGCCGCTGGCCAAGCTCGCCGCGAGATACGGGCTTCGTCGTGCCATCGCACGGCCGAGGTTTCTTGTCTATGTGCGCCAGTTGTGGGAGCGGCGTCACTTCATCCTGACGTACGCGACCTCGCGCAACGTCTCGAAGTACTCCAGCTCGACCCTGGGCCAGCTGTGGCAGGTCCTGACCCCGCTGCTGAACGCCGCCATCTACTTCCTGATGTTCGGCCTGATCCTCGGTGGCAGCAAGAACGTCCCCAACTACCCGGCCTTCCTGCTGACCGGGATGTTCATCTTCACCTACACGCAGCGGACGGTCACCGCGGGCGCCAAGTCGATCTCCGGCAACCTGTCGCTGATCCGGGCACTCCACTTCCCCAGAGCCTCCCTGCCGCTGGCCTACACGATCCAGGAGCTGCAGCAGCTCGCCATCTCCATGGGCGTGCTCCTGGTGCTCGTCATGTTCACCGGTGAGCCGCCCAACTGGTTCTGGCTGCTGATCCCCGTCGTGCTCCTGTTGCAGACGCTGTTCAACATCGGCGCCGGCCTGGTGATCGCGCGGCTGGGCTCCTCCATGCGCGACCTCAACCAGCTGCTGCCGTTCATCACCCGCACCTGGCTCTACGCCTCGGGCGTCTTCTTCTCGATCCAGGACAAGGTGGTCAAGTCAGCGGAGCTGCCCCAATGGGTGGCCAACGTGATGTATCTCAACCCCGCGGCCTCGTACATCGAGTGGATGCGCGACATCCTCATCAAGACCTACCATCCCGAGAACGGGCACAACCCCCCGACGATGGTGTTGGTGTCATGCGTATTCTGGGCAGTGTTCGCACTCGGCTTCGGCTTTTGGTACTTCTGGCGGGCTGAGGAGAGGTACGGGCGTGGCTGAACTGACCAAGGAGCTGTCACAGGTGAAGGGCCAGGAGCCCGCCGTCCCCAACGAGGCCGTTCCCGACAAGAACGTGCCCAACAAGGACGTCAGGGTGCACCCCAACCCGGCCCCCGCCGGCAAGCGGCCTCTGGACGTCCCCACGGGCACGCCCACGGTCATCGTCGACGACCTCCACATCGTCTACCGGGTCTACGGCGCGGCCAGCGACAACGAGAAGGGCAACGCGGTCAACGCCCTCACGCGCCTGGTCAAGCGCCAGGGCCGCCCGCAGATGAAGGAGGTGCACGCCGTCAAGGGCGTGTCCTTCGTCTCCTATCACGGCGACGCGATCGGGGTCGTCGGCCGCAACGGCTCGGGCAAGTCCACGCTGCTGCGCGCCATCGCCGGCCTCCTGCCGCCGCACGCGGGCGCCGTCTACACCGACGGTCAGCCGTCGCTGCTCGGCGTCAACGCGGCGCTCATGCGCGAGCTCACGGGCGAGCGCAACATCGTGCTCGGCTGTTACGCCATGGGTATGACCCCGAGCGAGGTCAGGGAGAAATACCAGGAGATCGTCGACTTCTCCGGCATCGATGAGTTCGTTCAACTGCCGATGTCGACCTACTCCTCCGGCATGGGCGCCCGGCTGCGCTTCGCCATCTCCTCGGCCAAGACGCACGACGTGCTCCTGATCGACGAGGCCCTGGCCACCGGCGACCGCGAGTTCCGCCGCAAGAGCGAGGAACGCATCAGGCAGATCCGCGAGTCGGCCGGCACGGTCTTCCTCGTCGCTCACGACCTCAAGGTCATCGAGGAGACCTGCAACCGGGTCATCTGGCTGCACAAGGGCAAGATCAAGATGGACGGCGATCCGAAGGAAGTCCTCGCCGCCTACAACAAGGGCTGATCCCCCACCGCACTCCGCGAACGCCGCGTTCAGGCGTTCGCGGATCTGTCATGCCCGGGCGACTCGCGGGGCAAATGACTGACAGCGTGGCCGGTGTTCCGATATCATTCGAACGTTGTTTCGATACGAGGATGCCGATGGAGCGGGAGCGTGCGATGGGAGAGCTTGCGGCCGCGATCGACCACCTGGCCGTCGAGGACGTGGCAGACGTTCCCTGGGCCCAACTGACCGAGCAACTCGTCGACCTTCACTGGCAGATGGCCAGACTGCAGGCCCAGATCGCCCGCCGCACCGGCGTACGCCTGCCTTAGACATGACGATGCCGCCGGCCCCGGAGATCCGGGGCCGGCGGCGGGTGCGACTCATGCGGCACCTCAGCCCTGCAGTGTGGCGCGGTGCACGAGCGCTCCCGGGCCGGTCATGAGACCACCCGCTCTCGCGGGCGGCTCGTGACCTGTGCGCGGCGGCCGTAGCGAGCACCCGGCACCTTTGGGGGCTCGCCGACCGGCCACGCCGGTTCTATGGCGGTGTGTCTGGGGACGCACCACCCTCGATCATGCGCCTCGCCGGACGCGACACCTCGTCGCCGCCGCGGCCCGTTCCCGGGCACCGGCACCTTGAAGCCCGCGAACCTCCGCCACGACCCGAGCGGCCGGCATCCGGAAGGCACCACGATCAGTCGTGGGGCAAGTAGTCCGAGATCTCGCCCGTCATCGCGCGGCGGTCGAGATCATCGCGTCCCTGCGGCTCACGGAGGCCTTCGCCCCCGTGGCCGGAACCATCGCGTCCCTGCGGCTCACAGCGGCCTTTGCCCCCGCGCCCGGGAGCAGCGTGTTGCCCGCCCCCTTGGCGGAGACCACCGCGTCGCCGTGGCTCACGGCGGTTCCCGCCTCAGCGGTCGGGATCACCGTGTCACTGCGGCCCGCGGGGGCCTTCGTCCCGGCGGTCGAGACCGCGCGGGACGCGCCCTCGACGAGCGGGGCGATCTCGTCGATGGACGCGACCGACCCGGCCGGACGCGACGCACGGGGCACCCGGCCCGTAACCTGCGTCGACCCCGTACGCCCCTCGACCGGACGCGACGCAGCAGGCAGCCCGCTGGTAACCCGCGTCGACCCTGTACGCTTCCCGGCCGGACGCGAAGCAGCGGGCCCCCAGCCCGTGACCCGCGCCTCGTCCGTACGGCTCTCGGCGGGACGCGACGCCCTGGGCACCCGGCCCGTGACTCGCGTCGACCCCGTACGCCCCTCGACCGGACGCGACGCGTCAGGCAGCCCGCCGGTGACCCGCGTCGATCCCGTACGCCTTTCGGCCGGACGCGACGCAGCGGGCACCCCGCCCGTGACCCGCGACTTGTCCGCACGCCAGCCCGCGACCGGCGCCTCGTCCGTGCGGCTCTCGGCGGGACGCGACGCCCTGGGCACCCGGCCCGTGGGCCGCGTCGATCCCGTACGCCCCTCGACCGGACGCGACGCAGCGGGCACCCCGCCCGTAACCTGCGCCTTGTCCGTGCGGCCGTCCGTAACCCGTGTCCTGCCCGCACTGTCGTCCGTGACCCGCACTATGCCCGTACGGTCCCCTGTGACCCGCACCGTGCCCGTACGGTCGCCCGTGACCCGCGCCTTGTTCGCACGGTCGCCCGTGCGCTCGCTTGGCGGGGGGTTCAGGCGGCGTCCGAGGTACTCGACGTTGGACCCGAGGCCGGCCCGCCTGGCCGCGTCCGCAGCCCCGAACTGCCCGCCCAGCAGGCCACTCCCGCCGACGCCGCTGAACAGACCGCTCAGACCACCGATCGGATCCCCGCCACCCGGCAGGGTCCCGACCGCGGAGTCGCGGGCCTCGGCCTGGGCCGCCGGCCCGACCGGCACCGCGGCCAGTCCGAATACAGCGACGGCGACCGCCAGTTTTATTACAGGTTTCATATTTGCCTTCCCGGCTCGTGATCGATCGCTCTCGAATACAGCGGAGACGCGTATCGATAACCCCCGATTGCCGCGGCGTACACGCTATGGGCACCACACGAAGCGCGCCGTCCCGGCTGAGCTACCGACGCAGTTGTATCACCGCGACCGGCGGGGCGCAGACTGCGGAAAGTCCGTGTCACACGGCCTTCCCGGCCCTGGGAGCGATCATGGAACAGGCAGCGAGTCGGGAGACAAATCGCGAAATAGCAGGGGCCTATTCCGGATATTCCGTTGACGTCACCCGCGTTCGGAAGGTGCACCCCAACGGCCCGTTGACAACGGCCGGGAAAACAATTGTCACGGGCCGGGGGCTCAATTTTTCCGCTTGCGGGACACGCGCTTGACCGCTCAGGCCGGCACGAGCACGTTCTCCGCGGCGATCTCGAAGGGGAACCGATCGGCGAACGCCGGACGCAGATCCGTCAGCCACCGCGCGGACGGGTCGTACTCCGCGAAGAACGGCCGGCCGACCAGAGAGGGGTCGCGGGCCTGAATCAAGTGGAGGACGAACACCCGCTGCCCGGCGATCTCCGCCACCCCGTCGACGCACACCTTCCCAGGGGTGGCTGACATGGAAGGCCCCCGGACGGTCCGGCAGAGCCCGGAGACCGTCGAGTAGGCCTCCCTGAAGATCTCGTGCGCCCGCGCGAGCGGGACCGCGAAGTAGTCCTGCGGGCCGGTGTCGCGCTCGACGAACATGTAGTACGGGATCATCCCCATCGTGTGCTGGCGCCGCCACATGCTCGACCAGATGGCGGGATCGTCGTTGATCGACCGGATCAACGGCGCCTGGGTCCTGATCGTCGCCCCGCTGCCGAGTATCCGCTTGACCGCCGACTCGACCAGCGGCGACTCCAGCTCGCGCGGGTGCGTGAAGTGGGCCATGAACGCCAGGTTCTTACCCGCGTCCACGACCTGCTCGAACAGTTCGAGCGTGGCGTCGGCGTCGGGGTCGGTCACGAACCGCTGCGGCCAGTAGGCCAGCGCCTTGGTGCCGATCCTGATCGACTCCAGTTGCTCCAGGCCGATCAGCGGCTCGATATAACGCCTGATCACCGACTCGCCCATGATCATGGCGTCGCCGCCGGTGATCAGCACGCTGGTGACCGATGGATTCTGGCGGATGTAGGAGACCATCTGGTCGATGTCGTCGGAGGCGAACTTCAGGTCCGCGTCCCCGACGAACTGTGCCCACCGGAAGCAGTAGGTGCAGTATGCATGACAGGTTTGCCCCTGCTTGGGGAAGATGAGCACGGTCTCGGGGTACTTGTGCTGCAGTCCCGGCACCGGCTCCTCGCCGATCCGGGGAACGTTGAGCTCCTTCTGCCCGGCCGGGTGCGGGTTGAGCTGCGCGCGCACTCGGTTGGCCTCGGCCTGGATCTCCACGTTGGGCGCCTCGGCCTTCAGCAGGTCGGCCAGCCGGGCGACGTCCGTGGACGGAAGCATGTCCTCCTGGGGAAAGACGAGACGGTATATGGGATCGTCGGGCGCCGCCGACCAGTCGATGAGCTCGTCCACCACGTAGGCGTTCGTCCGAAAGGGCAGCACCGTGGCAACGGCGCGTACCCGCAGCCGCTGCTCATCGTCGAGCCCCGCACGCTGCAGGAGCTCGTCGAGGTGCTTGGACGTGTACGCCCGGAAGCGGCGCGTGCCCGCCTGGTTCAAGATCACTAGGCCTTTCCCATCTTTTTTGTTCGATCCGCTGTAAACCTCTGGCGCCTGTCATGCGTCTACGGTTCTTATACCCGGACGCTATGCACAGCGTCCCCGGTTCCCTTGGGCTCCAAGTTTTCCTTGAGGTTTGACCACTCGCGACATATCGCGATTGCGCATAGAATGATGAATCGTGACCTCAGACCCCGTCCTGCGTGCCTCCGACGCCGACCGCGACCGCGTGGCCGCGGTGCTCAGCGAGGCACTCGCCACCGGAATGCTCACCAGCCTCGAACACGCCGACCGCCTCGACGCCACCTACTCGGCCAAGACCGTCGGCGACCTGACACCTATCACCCGTGACCTGCCCGACGTGACGGCGCCAAACATCGGCTCTCTCACCATCGAGCAGCAGACGATCGACTCGAAGTTCAGCAAGGTGATCAGGAAGGGCCGCTGGGTCGCCTCCCGCCACACCAGGCTGTCGGCGAGGTTCGGCGCGCTGATCATCGACCTGTCGGAGGCCGTGCTGCCCGGCCGGGAGATCACCATCGAGGCCGACGCCCGCTTCAGCAAGCTGATCGTGCTCGTGCCCGACAACGCCCAGGTGATCGACGAGGGCGGCTCCATGTTCGGCAAGCGTCACGTGACCGGCGGCGGCACCCGCGAGGACGGCCCGCTCATCCGGGTCACGGGCCGGTCGATGTTCTCCAAGGTCATCGTGTCGCGCGAGGTCTCCGACTGGAACCTGCGCAGCGTCGGCTGAGCCGGCCACCCGCCGACCGGCCCGGTGCGCAGCGTGCCTACGATGCGGACAGGGGGGCGACCGCATCGCGACCGCGTTCCGGCCACGCCACAGGAACGCACCGCGAGCCGTACGAGGTGACCTTTTGTCCGACACCAAGCCGATCGCGCTCGACGCCATGGGCGGCGACCACGCGCCACACGAGATCGTGGCGGGGGCCGTGCACGCCGTGCGGGAGCGCGGGCTGTCGGTGATACTCGTCGGCTCGCCCCGGGTGCTCTACGAGGCGCTCGCCGACCACGACGCCACCAAGGAGATCCCGATCGTCCGGGCCGAGGAGACCATCGCGATGGACGAGGGCGCGCTGGCCAGCCTGCGCCGCCCCCGCTCCAGCATCGCGATCGCCTGCCATCTGGTACGGCGGGGCGACGTGTCGGCGGTGGTGTCCGCCGGCTCGACCGCCGGGATCGTGACCACGGGCCGGCTCCGGCTCAAGGCCCAGCCGGGGGTGCTCCGGCCGGCCATCGCCGTCGCCCTGCCCACGCTGCCCAAGCCCACACTGCTGCTCGACGCGGGCGCCAACGCTGAGGTCAAGCCGGAAATGCTCCTGCAGTTCGGGCATCTGGGGTCCGTCTACGCCGAGCTGGCCTACGAGATCGCCAAGCCGAAGGTCGGCCTGCTCACGATCGGCAGCGAGGCCGAGAAAGGCAACAAGATCGTCAAGCGGGCCCACGAACTCCTGCAAGGCTCCCCCGGCCTCCACTTCATCGGCAACGTTGAGGGCCACGACCTGCTGACCGGCGTCGCCGACGTGATCACCACCGACGGCTTCACCGGCAACGTCGCGCTGAAGACCATGGAAGGCGCGGTCCGCTACGCGTTCAGCGAGCTCCGGCAGACGATCGACGGCAGCAGGATGTCCAAGCTGGGGGCGTTCATGCAGCGGTCACGCCTGCGCGAGCTGCGCCGCCGCCTCGACGCCGAAGCCCACGGCGGCGCCGTGCTGCTCGGACTGAACGGGACCGTGGTGATCGCGCACGGCTCGTCCAGAGCGGCCGGCATCAGCGCCGCCTGCCGGCTCGCCGCCGATCTGTCCGCGCAGGGCGTCGTCGCGCGCATCGGCGACAGAATCGCGGCCACACAACGCCCGCATCGGCTGAGAACCTCATAGTCTGTGGCAGATCCACAAAGCTGGGGGTTGCGTGGACGGGCTGACTTCGGCACAGGTCTCGGGGGCGAAGACCAACCATGTGCCGCGCCGATCGAGCAGGTCGTTCGGCGCGATCATCAGAGCCAACGTGTTCACGCTGTTCAATCTGGTCATCGGCCTGCTCTGGGCGCTGGTCCTGATCTTCGGCGCGTGGCAGGACGGGCTGTTCGGGCTGGTCATCGTGGCCAATTCGCTGATCGGCATCGTGCAGGAGTTACGGGCCAAGCGCACGCTCGACAAGCTCGCGGTGATCAACGAATCGCCGGTCAGGGTCCGCCGCGACGGCCGCGACCAGGAGCTCCGGCCGCGCCAGCTGGTGCTCGGCGACCTGATCCTGCTCGGGCCCGGTGACCGCCTGCTGGTCGACGGCGAGGTCGTCGAGTCCGACGGGCTGGAGATCGACGAATCGCTGCTGACGGGCGAGGAAGATCCGGTGCACAAGCGGCCGGGCAACGAGGTGCTGTCGGGCAGCTTCGCCGTCGCGGGCTCGGGCGCGTTCGTCGCGACCAAGGTCGGCACCGACGCCTACGCCGTACGGCTGGCGGAGGAGGCGAGCCGGTTCCACCTCGCGCGCTCGGAGCTGCGTGACGGCGTCACGAACTTCATCAAGTACATCACCTGGCTCGTCATCCCGATCGGCGCGCTGCTGCTCTACAGCCAGCTGCGTAACTCGACCGACTTCGGCACCGCCATCACCGGCGCTGTCGCCGGCATCGTCACCATGATCCCCGAGGGCCTGGTGCTGATGACCTCGATCGCCTTCGCCGTCGGCGTCGTACGGCTCGGCCGCCGCGACTGCCTGGTCCAGGAGCTGCCCGCGATCGAGGGCCTGGCCCGGGTGGACGTGCTCTGCCTCGACAAGACCGGCACGCTCACCGCGGGCGGCATGGACCTCGGCGAGGTACTGCCCCTGCGCGAGGACCAGCCGGTCGACCACGCGCTCGCCGCCCTGGCCAACGTGGACCACCGGCCCAACGCCACGGCCAAGGCCATCCAGGCCCGCTACCGGGCGGCGGCCGACGGGTGGACGGCCGGCGAGGTGGTGCCGTTCTCCTCGGCGCGCAAGTGGAGCGGCGCCGACTTCGGCCCCCACGGGGTGTGGCTGCTCGGCGCCCCCGACGTCCTGCTCGACCGCACGGCCGACGGCTATGAGCGGGCCGCCGAACTGGCCTCGACCGGCACTCGGGTCCTGGCGTTATGCCGTACGGACAGCCTCGAAAGGGCGACGACTTCAGAGACGGTGGCCGTCGCGCTCGTCACGCTCAAGCAGCGCATCAGGCCCGACGCGCACGAGACCCTGCGTTACTTCGCCGAGCAGGGCGTCACGGTCAAGGTGCTCTCCGGTGACAATCCCGATGCCGTCGCCGCGATCGCCACCGGCCTGGAGATCCCGGGCGGCCATCGCGCGATCGACGCCCGTACCCTGCCGGAGAACGACCCCGGCAAGCTGGCCGAGCTGCTCGACACCCACACCGTGTTCGGCCGCGTCACCCCGCAGCAGAAACGCGCCTTCGTCGGCGCGCTGCAGTCGCGCGGCCACACCGTCGCGATGACCGGCGACGGCGTCAACGACGTGCTCGCGCTGAAGGACGCCGACCTGGGCATCGCGATGGGCGCGGGCAGTCCCGCCACCAAGGCCGTCGCCCAGGTGGTGCTGCTCGACGACAAGTTCGCCTCGCTGCCGCACGTGGTGGGCGAAGGCCGCCGGGTGCTGGCCAACATCGAGCGGGTCTCGAACCTCTTCCTCACCAAGACGTTCTACGCGATCGCTCTCTCGCTGCTCACCGGGGTCCTCGGGCTGATGTTCCCGTTCGCGCCACGCCATTCCACACTGGTGAACGCGCTGACCATCGGCATCCCGGCGTTCGTGCTGGCGCTCGCACCGACGCTCGAACGGGCCAAGCCCGGGTTCGTCCCCCGCGTGATGCGCTTCGCCGTACCCGCCGGAGTGCTCTGCGCGGCCGCGGTGTTCCTGGCGTTCTGGGCCGCGCACACCGGCACCTCCACCCTGACCGAGGATCGTACGTCGGGGGTGATCGCGCTCTTCCTCACCACGTGGTGGGTGCTCATCCTGATCACCAAGCCGCTCACCCTGGGGCGGATGGCCATGATCGTCGCCATGGCCGGGCTGTTCGGGCTGTCCCTGGCGATCCCCTTCGTCCGGCATTTCTTCGCCCTCGAACCCGGCGATCTCAGCAACGATCTGACCGCCGTCGGCATCTCCGTGGTGGCTGCCGCGGCGATCAGCGTGGCGGTCAAGCTCGCCGGTACCCTTAGACCATGACCGACCCGCAGATAGTGCTCACCGAGCGCGTCCAGCAGGCGCTGGCGCACGCGTTCGGCTCCGAGTACGCCGACGCAGATCCGCTGATCCGGCCCTCCCAGTTCGCCGACTTCCAGGCGAACGTCGCGCTGAGCCTGGCCAAGCGACTGCGACGGGCACCGCGGGAGGTCGCCGAGGCCATCAGGACGGAGCTGTCCGATTTCCCCGGCACGGTCGAGGTCAGCGGTCCCGGCTTCCTCAACATCACGCTCGACGACTCATGGGTCGAGTCCAAGGCGGCCAGGATGCTCGCCGACCCGCGCACGGGCGTCGGCTTCGCCACGCCTCCGCAGACCGTGGTGGTCGACTACTCCGCGCCCAACGCGGCCAAGGAGATGCACGTCGGCCACCTGCGCACCACGATCGTGGGCGACTCGCTGGCCCGCCTGCACGAGCACCTCGGCAACACCGTCGTCAGACAGAACCACCTGGGCGACTGGGGCACGCCGTTCGGCATGCTCATCGAGCACCTGCTCGACATCGGCGAGGAGGCCGCGGTCGCGCAGCTCGAAGCCGGCATGGGCACTGAGTACTATCAGGCCGCCAGGAGCCAGTTCGACGGCGGCGAGGAGTTCAAGGTCCGCTCGCGCAAGCGGGTGACCATGCTCCAGTCGGGCGACCCGGAGACCCTCCGGCTCTGGCACGTCTTCATGGACGCCACGATCACCTACTTCAACAAGGTCTACAGCATCCTCGGCGTCACGCTCACCGACGCCGACATCGCCGGCGAGAGCATGTACAACCCGCTGCTCGAGAAGACCTGCCAGGACCTGGAGGCCGCCGGGGTCGCCGTGCTGAGCGAGGGCGCGCTCTGTGTCTTCCCGCCCGGCTTCATCGGCTCCGACGACAAGCCGCTCCCGCTGATCATCAGGAAGAGCGACGGCGGCTACGGCTACGCCTCCACCGACATGGCGGCCATCCGCTACCGGGTCGAAGACCTCAAGTCCGACCGCATGCTCTACGTGGTGGGCGCCGACCAGGCGCTGCACTTCCGCATGGTGTTCGCGGCGGCCGAGCTGGCCGGCTGGCTGCCCGACACGGTCTCGGCCGAGCACGTCCAGATCGGCATGATGCTGGGCAAGGACGGGCGCCGGTTCAAGACCCGGTCCGGCGAGTCCATCAAGCTGATGGACCTGCTGCAGGAGGCGGTCGACCGGGCCGCGGCGGCCATCGCCGACCGCGGCTACGACGAGGCCACGCGGGCCGAGATCGCGCAGGCCGTGGGCATAGGCGCGGTGAAATACGCCGACCTGGCGGTCAGCCACGACAGCGAATACGTCTTCGACTACGACCGCATGCTCGGGTTCAACGGCAACACCGGCCCTTACATGCAATACGCGACCGCCCGGATCCGGTCGATCTTCCGCCGGGCGGGAGTGGCGCCGGCCGACGCGACCGACCGCATCGTGCTCGGCCATCCAGCCGAGCGGGCCCTGGCCCTCCACCTGCTGGGCTTCGGCGGGCTGGTGGAGCAGGTCACGACCCTGTCGGAGCCGCACCGGCTCTGCGCCTTCCTGTTCGAGACCGCCAGCCTCTTCAGCACCTTCTACGAGGAGTGCCCGGTGGCCAAGGACGGAGTCGACGCCGAGACGAAGGCGCACCGGCTCGCTCTCTGCGCGCTGACCCTGCGGGTCCTGGAGACCGGGCTCGACCTGCTCGGGGTCCCGGTGCCCGAGCGCATGTAGCACGTCGCGGGCGCGCCTCCACCTGGACGGCGCGCCCCCCGGCTAGGCTTTACGCGGTCATGAACTGAGGCCACTATGGGGGAGTTCTCTGCCTTGAGCACGGACCTGACTGCCGACCCCCAAGCAGCGACCGAGCTGCACCGCTATGCCGAGGCTCTGCTGTCCCACCTGGCCGCCAACGGCACCGTGCCTCCGGCTCCGCCCGACTTTCCCGACAAACCGGGCTACTGGCTGCCGCCCGCCGTCGAGGCGCTGGTCGCGATACTCACCGGTGACGATCCGCTGGCGCCGCTGAGCAAGGCCGCCGGGCGCGACCAGCAGCAGACCGCGCTCTTCCTGGCGCTGGCCCTGGCCGTCGCCGGTCACGGCAGCCGCATCCACGCCTCCTGGCTCGGCACCGCCTTCGGCGACCTGTCGCTCGACCAGCCGGTCACCCATGGCCAGCGCTCGCTCTGGCTGGCCGCGGCCAGGGGCGCCTACGGTCCCGCCGGGAAGATCTTCGTGCTTCGCAAGCTCGACACGGTGGGCGTACCCGAGCACGCGGACGCGGCGCAGTGGACGCAGGCGCTCCTCCCCGGTGAGCCGTCGGTGGTCGTACCCGCCTCGCTGCTCGACTTCCCCGAGATGGCGGAGATCCCCGCACTGGCGAAGCCCGTCCAGGCCGCCGCGCGGCTCGCCCGGCTGCGCGCCCGGTGCGCGGAGATCACTTCGGCGCGGCAGGCCGAGCATGACGCCTCCACCCCGCTCACCAACAGCTCCGGCAGTCCCGCCGGCACGTGGGAGGAGGACGAGCCGCTCGCCGTGCTCCGCTCGCTCATCGGCCTCGGCGGCCCCGCCGGGCCGATGGCCTCGCTGACCTCGCACCTCCTCGACGACCTGCGCCCCGGTGCCGATCCGCATCTGGCGGCGCTCGCCCTGCACGTGGCGGGCCCGATACTGCGCGGTGTCGCCGAGGAGCTCGAATCCGACAGCAGCATGGCGCCGCCCGCCACCGTGACGGTGTCACTGCTCGGCCACCGCATCGAACTGCACCCCGAGGGGCCCGAGGAGAGCTCGCTCGCGGCTGCCGAGCGCGAGATCGTGGTCCAGGGGACCATGCGGCGACGGCCGCCATGGGATGCCATCGCGCTGATCGTGGCGGGGGTCGCTCTCCTCCTCGGAGCCCTGCTGGCCGACGGGCTGGGGGTGCCCGTACTCGCTGGTCCGGGGGTGGTGCTGCTCGGCCTGGCGGGCTGGCGACTCTGGCGGCGCCGCAAGGCCATCGAATCGGACGCCCGCTACGTGACCACGCAGATCGCCGAGCTGAAAGAGCTGGCCGACGGCGCGGTCTGGGCGCTGCACGGATACGCGCGAGAGGCGGTCACCCGTGCGGAGCAGGCCGCGGACGACTCAACCGAGCTCACTCGGCTGATCCGTCGCGGCCCGCGCGCGGCTTAGGAGCTCTCGATCTCCACGTGGGCCGGCGCGAGCAGGAACACGCGGTCGGCGATGCGCTCGATCCGCCCCTCGCAGCCATAGGCCAGACCGGCCGCGAAGTCGACCATCCTGGTCGCCTCCGGCATCGGCATGCCCGTCACATCCATGATCACCGTCTGGCCATCACGGAAGTGCTGCCCGATCATCGGCGCGTCGTTATACTTAAGCGGCTGAACCATCACGATTCGTGACGAGTCGGCGGTCGACCGCCAGCGCCTCGCCGCCCGCTCCGCCGCCGGCATGTACTCCTCTTCGTACTGCTCGTCGTCGTAGCCGTCGTCGTAGTGGTCGATCCCACCCAGGCCAAGGTAGCTCACCACCTTGCGCACTGCCCCCATCGGCTTGTCCTTTCCTCAGGAACTCACCGCAATCGGCTCGTCCCACTATTGGACGGTAACCGACGCCGAGAAGTTCGCCATGCGACACGCCCACAACTAATTCCATTTTGTACGGCTAGCGTCCCGGTTTCACCTGGATATCTCTCCCCCGATAGCCTCCATACATGCGCGTGTTCACTGTAGATGCCTTCACCGACACTTCTTTCCGGGGCAATCCTGCCGCGGTGTGCCTGCTGGAGTCCCCCGCTCCCGAGTCATGGATGCAGGCAGTGGCCACGGAGATGAACCTGTCGGAGACCGCCTTCCTGCTCGGCGATTCGCTCCGCTGGTTCACCCCCGCCGTCGAGGTCTCCCTCTGCGGGCACGCCACGCTGGCCACCGCACATGTGCTCTATTCCACAGGTGCGGCCGGCGGTCAGCTCGAATTCAGTACGGCCAGTGGAACGCTCACCGTGAATCGCATGGCCGACGGCATGATCACGATGGATTTCCCGACGAAGGAAGTGACGCCGGCAGCCGTTCCCGACGGGTTGGAAAAAGCGCTCGGAGCTGCACCGGTGCAGGTCGGGACGAGCAATCTCGACCTGGTGGTGGAGCTGGAATCGGAGGCGGCGATACAGGCACTCACGCCGGACATCGCGGCATTGGCCCAAGTGCCGGCCCGTGGCGTGATCGTCACGGCGAAGGGGTCTTCGACCGACTTCGTGTCACGCTTCTTCGCACCGAACGTAGGGGTGGCGGAGGATCCGGTCACAGGATCGGCGCACTGCGCGCTGGCGCCCTACTGGGGGGAGCGGCTGGGGCTGCGCACCATGGTGGGCGCGCAGCTGTCGGCTCGGGGCGGGCTGGTGCACGTGCGGTTGGACGGGGACCGCGTTCACCTCGCGGGGCGAGCGGTCACGGTGCTGTCGGGAGAACTCCACGTTTGAGGGAGCCTGCCGAGACGTTCGAGGGGGCCCGCCGAGCCTGTACCGTCCCGGCGCCTCAGGGGGCGCTGTGACGACGGCGGTGCAGTTCGCGCACCTGCGCCGCGAGCTCCGGCACCGGCCCCTCCACCACGGCGTCGGGCACGACCTGCTGGATGGGCAGCGTCCGCACAGGGGGCGCGGGGACACCCAGCTCGGCGAGCCACCCGGCAAGCTGCTCCGACGAGCTCGCGTACACGATGCGGCCCAGCCCGACCCACCCGTGAGCGGCGGCGCACATCGGGCAGTGCTCCCCAGAGGTATAGACGGTCGCGGCCGCCCGCTCGTCCACCGTCAAATGCGCCGCGGCCCAGCGAGCCAGCTCGAACTCCGGATGCCGGGTGTTGTCGCCGGAGGCCACATGGTTGTGGTCCTCGGCGAGCACGATCCCGTCAGCCGAAACGAGCACGGACCCGAACGGCTCATCCCCCACCTCCAACGCCTTCGTCGCCAACTCCACGCATCGCCGCAGGTGCCGTAGGTCGGTTTCGGTCGTCACTGTCACTCTCCCCTAGCTCTGATCTTCGAGTTCCATGCTAGGACCTCGAGATGTGAACCTCTCGGGTGGCATAACGTCACATCCGAATCAGCGAGCGGGACGCGGCGGATAGTTGCCGGTCACAGCAGCCGGTTTCCAGCCGCGCGGCACCGCCCAACGGCTCTGGTGCTGCCGGACGAAGGACACCGTTCAGATCACGCAGTCGGCCTCGTCGAGGCTCTGGAGCCCGGCCGCGCGTTCTACCATGCGCCGGTAATCGGGGCATTGGGTGAAGTCGTCCGCGCCGCACTCCATGAGGTGCTCGATCAGCTTCTTGGACGCCGCTATCTCCGCGAGCCGTTGCTCCAGCTCCGCGTGATGCCGCTGGAGGAGTGCCCGGCGCTCGGCCTGGCCGGTGACGTTGAGCACCTCCCGGATCTGCTCCAGGCTCATCCCTCCGCCCTTGGCGCGGATGATCGTCATGACGCGGATGACGTGATCGCGGGTGTAGCGGCGGCGGCCGTTCACTCTGGCGGCCGGAGTCAGCAGACCCATCGCCTCCCAATGGCGCAGCACGTGCGGCGCGAGATCGAACCGCTCGGCGAGCTCCCCGATGCGCATGGTATCGCTTGACTTCATGTTGACATTAACTTGCAGACTTGCCTCCGAGTCAAGCACGACCACTCTTGGAGGCAGACATGTTCGACGTTGTCATAGTCGGCGGCGGCCCGGCCGGGATGGCCGCCGCCCTGACCCTGGGACGGAGCCACCGTTCGGTGCTCCTGCTCGATGCCGGGGAAGGCCGCAACGCCCCGGCCGAGGCGGTGCACAATTTCCTGACCCGGGATGGCATGCCGCCTTCCGCGTTGCGCGAGCTCGGCCGCGAGGAGCTGTCGGCCTATCCGGCCGTTCAGCTCCGCGCCGAGACGGTCACCGGCGTCCGCGTTGTCGACGAGTGCGGCTTCCAGCTGGATCTGTCCGACGGCGGTGCGGCGAACTCCCGGCGGCTCCTGCTGGCCACCGGGCTGAGCGACGAGCTTCCAGGCCCGCGCGGGGTCGAAGCATTGTGGGGCCGATCCGCCTTCCACTGCCCTTACTGCCACGGCTATGAATGCACCGGAAAGCCGGTCGCGGTGATCGGCGCGGAACCGGCCCGGGTACGGCTGGCGCTGCAACTGAGCCGCTTCGCCGCCGACGTCGCGCTCTGCACCGGCGGCGAACCGCTCGACCCCGCGTCGCGGGCGAAGCTGGAGTCGAACGGCGTCACCGTACGATGCGAACCCATCGCCCGCCTGGAGGCGGCGGGCGACAGGCTTGAGCAGATCGTGTTCGAGAGCGGCCCGCCGCTCGCCAGAGACGCGGTGTTCGTCGTCAACGTGCCGCGCCAGCGCTCCGACCTGGCCATCCGCCTCGGCTGCAGGTTCTTCGCCGATGGGTGCGTGGAGGTGAACGAGTTCGGCCAGACCAGCGTGCCGGGCGTCTACGCGGCAGGCGACATGGCGCGGCGCGCCACCGTACCGATGCCGCTGGCCGCGGTCATCGCCGCCGCGGCCAGCGGAACCGTCACCGGCTCGGTCATCGACCAGGATCTGCTCTGTGCCGACTTCGACCTGCCCAATCCGCTCGCGCGGGCGAAGGGCTGAGGGCCATGTCCGCAGAACTCACCCAGACCGCGTCCGACACCCCGCAGGCGACGAGCAACGTTCCGCTCACCACAGCCGGGCTCCTGATCGGCATGCTGCTGTCGGTCCTAGACCAGACGGTGGTGGCCATCGCGCTGCCCGACATCGCCGCGGACCTGGGCGGCATGGACGCGATCAGCTGGATCATCACCTCCTACGTGCTGGCCTCGACCGCGACCGGCGCGCTCTACGGCCGCATCAGCGACCGGTTCGGCCGGCGCGCCGTGTTCATCACCGCGGTAGCCGTCTTCGTCGCGGGCTCCGCACTGTGCGGCGTGGCACAGACGATGTCCCAACTGGTGGCCGCCAGGACCCTGCAAGGCATCGGCGCCGGCGCCCTGTTCGTCCTCCCGACGATCTCCCTGTCAGAGCTGTATCCACAGCGCCTGCGCAGCAGGGTCCAGGGCCTCACCGGCGGCGTCTTCGCCGTCGCCAGTGTGGGTGGCCCGCTCGCCGGCGGCCTGATCACCGACACCGTGGGCTGGCGCTGGATCTTCTACATCAATCTGCCCCTCGGCCTGCTCAGCATGGCCCTCATCGCCTACGCGCTCCGGCTGCCCAAGTCAGGCGGGGACGGCAAGGTCGACGTCGCCGGGGCCGTCCTGCTCACGGGCGCGACGGTCAGCCTGCTGCTGGTGGCCGAATGGGGCGGCCGGACCCGCCCGTGGACATCCGGCGTGATCCTCATCCTGATCGGAGTCTTCGCGGCATCGCTGGCGCTGTTCGCATGGCGACAGCGGCGTGCGGCCAACCCCTTGATCCCGCTCCGGCTGTTCGCCAACCCCGCTCTGCGGGTGGTCCTGCCCGCCACCGCGTTACTCGGCGCGCTGCTCGGCGGCTCGATCGTCTACCTGCCCACGTATCTGCAAACCGCGTACGGCATGGGGGCCACCCAGGCCGGCCTCGCGCTCAATCCATACGTCATCACGTTCATGATGGTGTCCTCTCTGGCCGGTGCCCGCATCGGTGCCGGCGGCCGGTTCAAGCCCTACCTGCTCGTCGGCTCGGCCATCGTCGCACTGGGGTTCGCCCTGCTGAGCCAGCTTGATGCAGGCACCGCCTACGCGCTGCTCGCCCTGGAGCTCGGTGTGCTGGGCGCCGGCTTCGGGCTGCTGATGCAGAACCTGGTGGTCGTCGCACAGAACGCGGCCTCCCCCGCGGACCTGGCCGCCACCACCTCCGCCACCGTGTCCATCCGCGGCCTCGGTCTCTCGCTCGGTGTCTCGGCCTTCGGAAACCTGCTCACCCGGGAACTCCAGGGCCACGCCCCCAGCCCGCAGGCGACGGCCGCGGCCATCCCCGACGTCCTCCTCTGGGGAGTGCCGGCCGCCATCGTCCTGGTAGCGCTGATGACCGCGCTGCCTCGGACGGTCAATCACCCCGTGCCAGGCAAGATAACGGCATGAGCGAACAAGGCCTCGGCAACGGGCAGATCATGGTGATCACGAAAATATGACACCGAACGCGCTCTGCCGGCCGATTCCAGGCTCTCCAGCGCAATCCTGAGGGACGGGCGGGTTTCGGCGGACGGCACAATCCACGGTCGCATGCCGTCATATGCACAGGGCTGTGGAGATCCCGGTCCGGCGCATGCGCCGAGGACGGTTAAGGAGGATCTAAGGAGATCATGGATTCTTGCACTATCGGTGCGCGTGGGTGATGTAGGCGAGGCTGGGGTCGTGGAAGAAGCCCTGGACGAGGGCCGGGGTCTTCTGGAGGCTGTGTAGTGCCGAGAGTATGAGCTTCTTCATCTGTTGGATGCCGTCGACGGCCGCGCGGCCGACCCTGTCGTGTTTGACGTTCTTCCAGACCCACTCGTCGGGGTTGAGTTCCGGCGAGTAGGCGGGCAGGTAGAACAGCCTGAGCATGCCGTTGCTGTCGGCGGCGAACTTCTTGGGAATCTTGGCGTGATGGACCCTGCTGTTGTCGAGGATGAGGAACACAGGGCGGCCGTCGCTGTCTGACATTAAGCGTTTACAGAATGCGATGAAGTGCGTGGCCTTGATGCTCTCCTCAAAGATCTGGAAACGCAGCGTGCCTTGCCGTTCGACCGCTGAGAGCATGAAGGCCGACCTTCGGGCGCCGGTGTGCGTGACGACCGGCGTCCGTCCGGTCGGCGCCCAGGTCGTGCCTCGGTGGTAGTGCGTGGACAGTGCCGCCTCATCTGCGAAGAAGATGATCGCGTTGCACTCCTCGGCCTCCTTGACGATCTTCGGGTAGTCCTCGGCCTTCCATTGGGCGACCAATTCGGGTTTCTGCTGATAGGCCTTGTACAACGGTTTCTGCGGCGACATTCCGAGCTTCGCCAGCACGCGCCCGACGCTCGCGATACTCAGCCTGACAGCAAAGCGCCGCCAGATCAGCTCCTGGACCATTTTGCGGGTCCACAGCGCAAGTCCGAAGCTCAACTGGCGCGGATCACAGCCCACCAGCAGTGCATACAGGCTGGACATCTGCTCGGCGGTGAGCTTGGAGTCAGGCCCGCGCGTCTTCTTCGTCCGCAAGCCTTCCTCGCCGCGCTCGCGGTAATCGCGCTGCCAGCCGAACAACGACCGCCGGGACACGTTGAGAATCCGAGCGACCTCATCCGCGGACTCCCCTTGCTCAAGGAGTCGAACTGCGTGCAGTCGCTCGTCGTATGTGGCTCGCCGACCCTTCAACGCCATGTAATCAGAATCTCACAGAGAGCCATTCCCAGGTGCAAAAACCCGCGAGCTTTTTAGATCCAACGCGCACGTCGTACGGCGGGGCGAGGAGGTCCTGTCGATTACATGACCGATGCTCTACTACATTGCGGGTGTACCGACCGGGCGGGCCTCGGTCGGTACACCCGCAGGTTCTGCCATACCAACGGCGAAGCCCCGCCCTGAAACGCTCGAACGGTCGGCCAGGCGCCGCTGAAAGCCTGACGGCACGGAGCACGCCGGCGCCTCGGAGGCCGGCTTCCGTAGAGTCGGCCTTCCCACCGCCGGCCAGTCCTGTCGGCGGACCGGCCATGGCCGTCAGAAGGCCCCGTAAACGCAGAAAGGGCTCCACGCGTAAACGTGGAGCCCTTCCCGAACAAAAATTGTCCGGCGGTGACCTACTCTCCCACACCCTCCCGAG